>NZ_LQMW01000018.1 GCF_001541925.1 Nitrosopumilus sp. Nsub | reverse complement strand
GCCTCAAGATGAAAAAGGAGAAATGATATTTTTCCGACCTATGGAAAATGGTGATGGTTGGACAAAGTATATTTCAATGAAATTTGATGGACAATCAAAAGAAAAATTTAATTTGTATTTTGAACCAAAACTTTCAGAATTGAAAAAAATATGTACAGTAAATGAACTTACAGGTACATGGAATGTACAATTTGTTGGGACAGAGTATTCAGATATGAGTTTTGAAATAGTTAATCAAACTGCTTCATGGGATGAAAGAACATTTGAACCAGTCTGCTAAATTATTTTAATTCATGATGAAAACAAATCTTTTCACCAGTGTGACAAGCTGGACCTGACGGTTCAACTAGATAGATTATTGCATCAAAATCACAATCAACTAAAATTTCTTTAATTTCTTGAGTGTTACCAGATTCTTCACCTTTCATCCAGAGCTTATTTCTTGAACGACTCCAAAACCATGATTTGCCAGTTTTTTTTGCAAGTTCTAAGGATTCCTTATTTGAATAAGCAAGGGTTAAAACATCTTTTGTATTTGCATCTTGAACAATTACAGGTACAATTCCACCACTTTTTTCAAAATCAATTTCATCAATAGATTTGTTCATAAAATGTATTTTGAGGATATGTATTATAACAGCTGCGATGAAGTATTTTGTTTGATTAAAAATACATTAAGATTAAAAGTATACTCTATTTTTACAAGATTTAAAATTTATAAGAATTTTTTCTATGTCTCACACGAATTATGTTAATGATCATTTTATTTTTTATTAAATTCATTATTACTCTATAATCACCTACCTTTAATCGTCTATAGGAACTGTTTGTCAATTGAGACGTTCTAGTCATTGGATCTTCCATACATTCATCAAGTAACAATAAAATTCTTTTTTGATTTTTTTTGTCAATTTTTTTGATATTTTTTCTTGCCTCAGCAGTCCAAATTATTTCCCACATTTACAATCCAAGTTCTTTTTTAATTTGTTCATGATGATATACTCTACCCTCTTTAAGATCATCTAAGCTTTTTTGAATTCCTTTAACATCATCATCAGTCAAAATCAGATCATCCTCGTATGTTTCTATCATTCGTTTTACCACTTGTTCCAATGGCTCTTTTGGATAATTTCTAAAATTACTAATCTGTTGTTTTGTTTCATGTGAAATTTTCATTGTGCTCATAATACAATATACTAAGGTGTACTATGATATAATATTTTACAGTATTAGATTTTTAAAATTACAATCTTACAGAAATGAATTTTTCCCTTAAATCTTTTTTCACACCGTTTACGCCATGTGTATTGTAATGAAAAATAGTAGCTGCAAGAGCTGCATCTACATCTGACTTTTCAAAGATATCTACCATGTGAGATGACTCACCACAACCACCTGAAGCAATTACTGGAATAGAAACTGAATCAACTACTGCTTTTGTCAAGGTGATGTCATATCCATTTTTAGTTCCATCAGCATCAATGCTAGTAAGTAAAATTTCACCTGCTCCCAAAGAATCTGCTTTTTTTGCCCATGAAATGGCATCAAGTCCAGTTCCCTTTTTGCCACCAAAAATAAACACCTCAAACCAAAATTTTCCATTACCTTCATCAAACAGAGTAACACCAGGTTTTGTCAAATAGTTTCGTTTAGCATCAATTGCGACAACTACACATTGTCTGCCAAAGAGATCTGCCAATTCTGTAATTACTGTAGGATTATTTATTGCACCAGTGTTAATTCCAACTTTGTCTGCACCATTAAGTAAAATATTTCGTGCATCATCAACTGATTTTACACCACCACCCACAGTAAATGGAATATTAATCACAGAAGCAACCTTTCGTACCAATTCCTTTATTGTTTCTCGTTGTTCATTAGAAGCTGTAATATCAAGAAATACTAATTCATCTGCACCCTCATTACTATATTTAGCAGCTAATTCCACAGGATCTCCAGCATCTTTTATGGATTCAAAATTTAGGCCTTTAACGACTCTACCATTTTTTACATCCAAACATGGAATAATTCTCTTAGTTAATGTCATGATAATTTCTTTGTCTCCTTGATACTAATTTTATTTTCGTATAGTGCTTTTCCCAAAATTACACCCCAGGCATTTTTTTGTTTTACTTTAGGAATATCATCAATGTTTGAAATTCCACCACTTGCAATCACATTTGCCTTTTCTAAACTGCATGCCTCTTCTAGAAATTCCAGATCAGGACCCTCCAAAGTACCATCACGATTAACATTAGTTAAAAGAAATTCTGTAAAGCCAACGTGTAAAAATTCCTTCATAGAATCAATTAATGAAATATCAGTATTACTTTGCCATCCATGTGTAACAATAATACCATCTTTGTGATCAACTGAGATTACAATTTTTTCAGGTCCTAGTTTGGTAAGTAAATTTTGTAATAATTCAGGCTCCTTAAACGCTAAAGTTCCAATTACAACTCTATTAACAATCTCTAAAGCTTCAAGAATTAATGATTCAGAACGCAAGCCACCTGCTATTTCTACTGGAATTGATACTGAAGAAACAATTTTTTTAATCAATTCAAAATTTGTTCCCAGTCCCAAAGTAGCATCTAAATCAACTAAATGAATCAAGTCTGCACCAGCATCTTCCCATTGTTTAGCAATAGATATAGGATCATCACTGTAAACGGTTTTTTGATTTGGATCACCTTTGTAGAGTCTAACAACTTGCCCATTCATTAAATCAATAGCTGGAATAACTTTCATTTTTTACACACATTTAGAAAATTTTGTATCATTATTTTTCCAACATCTCCTGATTTTTCAGGATGAAATTGAGTTCCAAAGAAATTATTTTTTTCAACAACTGCTGGAACTTTAACACCATAATCAGATTCAGCAGTTATTACATCATCAAATTTAGGCTTTGCACGATAAGAGTGAACAAAATAAACCCATGAACCATCATCAACACCTTCTAAAATAGTTCCAGATTTTTTAATCTCTAAATTATTCCATCCCATGTGAGGAACTTTCATTGTAGAGGGTAAAACGACTATTTCACCATCAATTACATTAAATCCTTTTTCAATCCCTTCTTCACTTTTTTCAAAAAACATTTCCATACCTAAACATATGCCTAAAACAGGAGTATCCTCTTTTACATAATCATGAAATTTAGTTTTTGAATTTTCATTAATGCTCTTTATTGCAGGATCAAAATTTCCAACACCAGGTAACAACAATCCTGAATAAACATTTGGTTTATCAAAAGAAGTGATCACATCAACTGATGCACCAGCTTGTTCTAGACTATTTTTTAGGCTGAAAATATTTCCAGCGCCATAATCAAAGATTGCTAAATTTACCATCACATTGAACCTTTTGTACTTGGAATTCCTTTTTGTTTTTTATCAAAGGATGATGCAGATCTAAATGCTACAGCCAAAGATTTGATTGCAGATTCAACTTTGTGGTGATCATTATCTCCATACTTTACAGTAAGGTGAATACAGCTATTCAAATTTTGAAGCAGTGATTGGAAAAAGTGTTCCAAGTCTTCTTTAGATACATTTTCAATTTTACTTCGTTTAATTGATAGAGTCAATTTTGAAAAAGGTCGTTTTACAAGATCAATAGATGCTTCAGCTAAAGATTCATCCATAGGAACAGAAGCATAGCTAAACCTAGTAATTCCTTTTCTAGAACCTAATGCCTTATCAATTGCCTGACCAATTGTAATTGCAGTATCTTCAATTAAGTGGTGTTCAATACCATCATTAGATTTTGCATTTACTTTAAGATCCATCATACCGTGTTTTCCAAATGATGTTATCAAGTGATCAACAAAATTAATTCCAGTTTTGATACTAGTTTTTCCTTGTCCATCAAGATTTACAGATACAGAAATAGTAGTTTCTTTTGTACTTCGATTAACTGATGCTTTTCTTTGAGCCATATTTTTCACAGATTATCTGATAGATTTATTCTAAATTTAATACCTTTGGTAGTAAATCAATGGAGTCAATGACAAGAATAGCCTCATTTTGCTCAAATAATTGTAATTTTTCCTCAGGATTTTTACTAGTTCCAATTATTCCACAAAAAGTTGTCTTATTGCCCAGAATTGTCGCTTTTTTAGCCATAATAAAATCCTCCATAGAGTCACCCACATACAAACAAGATGTACTGTTCATCCCAGTAATAGAGGTCACAAGGGATTGAGGATTAGGTTTGGCAAGATCTCTTGGTTCATCTTCTAAAAACATTGAATTTTTTAGATCAAATTTATCAAGCAAATTTTTTAACGAATATTTAACGGATTCTTTACCTCGTCCAGTGACCATAGAAATTTTTTTGTGAAATTTATTTTCCAATTTATCAGATAAATGATTATTAAAAATTACAATATCATTTTCAATTAAACCTGGTTCAGAAAATTTTGATTTAGTATTAAATAATTTTGAATATAGTTCTGGTCCATAAAATAATTGATCAAATATTTGATATAAAATATTGTCCTTATGTGAACCAGGATAAGACAATTGTTTAATTATTTCAGATATGTCAGTTTGATTTTTTAAGAAATTTTCAACAGATTTGATACCTGTTGAATCAGAATTTTTTATTACCAGGTTAATGAATTCAGTTTGATCTTTGTTTAATTTTTTTGCAGCAACAATTGAAAGAATTGCAGCATAAGTCAAATCAACTTCATCATTAAAACCTCCAGTTGATTTAAAACCATCAATAATTTTAAAATCTATTTTAATTGAGTCATTGATTTTTGCTAAAGTTTCTAAAACATATTTTGTTGTTTTAACTATTGTTTGATCATAAGAATTTGTAATATCAACTAATACTCCATCACAATCAAAAACTATACTATCAAACGTAGTAGAATCAAATGAATCATCAACATAGATGCCTTTTGATTTTTGTGTTAAAGTCATCCCAAATAATCACGAATAGCCAACAAGAATTTTGAATTCATTTCTTTTGTTCCAATTGTAACTCTAAGACATCCATCATGATTTCCTATTTTACCCAGTTTTCTAATAGAAATTCCTTGTTCAGATAATGCCGAATATACTCGCTTATAGGAACTATGTGCATCAAATAGTACAAAATTAGCCTTGGAATCAAAGACTTCAAAAGCATCAAATTTTTGCAATGTTTCAATTATTCTTTGCCTCTCAGTTTTGATGATTTTTACTGCATTTTCCATCAAATTTACTTTTTCTAAGGCTAAAATTCCAGATTCAATTGTTATTGTACTGAGCGGATACGGATATTGTAAAACATTCAAAAACGCATCAGTAAATTTTTTGTTTGCAACAAAATAACCTAAACGAAGTCCTGCCATTCCAAAAGATTTTGACAGTGTTCTAACCACGATTAAATTATTTTGGGTTTTGACTAAACTAGAAAGGGAATAATCAGAAAATTCACCATATGCTTCATCAATAATTATCAAACCTTCAAAGGATCTGATTAATTTTTTTATCTCTGTCTTAGAAAATTGAAAACCTGTGGGATTATTTGGAGAATCCAGATATAAGATATCAGCATTTTTTGATTCTTTAAGAAATTGATCAATATCTAATTTCATATCATCAGAAAACGGAATTCTGATTAGTGGAATTGAATATAATTTACATCGTTGTTCAAAAAAACCAAAAGTTGGATTTGATGTAAGAACCTTAGTTTGTTTTGATGCAAAATTTGATAAAATTAAATCTAAAATTTGGTCAGAACCATTTCCAATCCCAATCATAGATGAAGGTACTTTTACAAACTTGGAAATCATTTGAATTAATTTCTCCACTCCACCAAGAGGGTATTCTCTTACATCAGAATTTTTTCTAGCGCCTGATACAATATCATTTTGAAATTGTTTTGATAACACATAATTTTCATTTGAATCAAGTTTTAGAGAGTTTTCATTTAATTCTGGTTTTTGATATCCACCAATAGAAGAAAATTCTTTTACTTTAGAATCAAACCAGTTTTTCTTCATCACAATCTACCTCTTACAGCCTGATAATGATTAGGTAATCCTTCAGCAGAAGTTAATGTGTCAAGATGTTTTGAAATTTTTGATAATGAGGTCTTTGATGCAATTACTTCGGTATTAATTTTAATAAAATCAATTACAGATAGTGAACCACGAATTTTTCCAAATCCATTTGTAGGAAGTATGTGATTTGAACCTAGTAAATAATCACTAGCAGAAGAAGGCGAATAATCACCTAGTAAAACTAATCCAGAAGAAGTGATTTTTGAAGAAAGGGATTTTGCATTTTTAGTCATGATTTGTAGGTGTTCAGGAGCCAGATTATTTATTAAATTTATCATGTCAGAATTATTTTTACAGACTGCAATAAATCCATTTTTAGATAAACTAGATTTTACTAAATCTTGTCGTTGAATAGTTGGCAATAATTTTGAAATTTTATGATTAACAAGTTTTGCAGTTTTATCAGAATTTGTAATTAAATAACAAAAAGTGTCACTACTATGTTCTGCTTGCGAGATCAAGTCAAGTGCTATGTATTCAGGATTAGCTGAATTATCTGCAATAATTCCTAGTTCAGTAGGACCTGCAAGCATATCAATTCCAGTGTTTTCACTAACAGATGATTTTGCTAATGTAACAAATGCACCTCCAGGTCCAACAATCTTATCGACTTTAGAAATTGATTTAGTACCAAAAGATAATGCAGCAATTGCCTGTACTCCACCTGTCTTATAGATTTCAGTAGCACCACAAATATCTGCAGCAACAATTGTTAGTGGATCAATTTTTCCATTAGAATTTGGAGGAGATACAACTACAATTCTTTTAACTCCAGCAACTTTTGCAGGAATAACAGACATAATTACAGAGCTTGGATATCTTGCAAGTCCACCGGGAATATAGCAACCAGTACTTTGAATTGGAATAAATTTTTTTAATATTTGAATTCCATCTTGATTAATTTTTTTGTCTTTGAAAATATTTTTTACAATAGATTCAGTTTTCTGAACTCTAGTTTTTGATAGTTTTATTGCAGTGATTTCATTTTTTGTTACTTTTGAATATGCGTTTTTAATTTCAGCCTTTGAAACTTTTAGATTAGAAATAGTAGCTCCGGTGAATTTTTTTTCATATTTTTTTACTGAGGAGTCACCGTTTTTCTGAACATTTTTTATTATAGTTTCAACTATTGCTTTATTTTTTTGAGCCTGTTTAGGAACGATTTTTGCAACAAATTGTTCAACATTTGTCACTTTATGGATTTTCATCAATTTTCTTCGTCGCGTTTTATTTCTTCGAGTTCTAATATTTGACGAGGTTCATGTACAACTAGTCCCTGAGCAATTTTTCTTAGTTTAGGAACAAGTTTGTGAAATTCTTCTTTTTTAATTACAGTATTTACTCCAAACCAACCGTCTTCACTAAGAGGACTAATAGTAGGTCTCTTTAGAGAAGGCATTTGGGATAAAAGCTTTTTCAGATTTTTTTCTTCAACATTAAGATAGATGTGCAAATATTTTCTTCCATTTACTGCACCTCTCATTAATGTAATAATATCAAAAATCTTTTCGCGTTTTTTTGGATCTTTTAATGATTTTTTGTTAATTATCAAATGTGCAGTAGAAGTCAATACCTCATCAACAATTTTTAATTTATTTTGTTTTAGAGTTGTTCCAGTTTCAGTTACATCCATAATTGCATCTACATCCTCTGGAGGTTTTGCTTCAGTTGCTCCAAATGATAAATGAATTTGAACGTCTTTGTTATTTCCCAATCTCATCCAAGGTGTAACAATTAGTGGATCTTTTTTTCCATAATATTTTTGATATGATTTTAAACTTTTGATAAATTTTGAAGCTGTTGTCAAATATTCAGAAGATATTCTTAGTGTTTTTTTCTTTTTGCCGTAATCAGCAATCATAGAATCGAGGTTTTTGTAACTGTATTTATCGGGAAATGCAATTACAAGTCTTATTTTTCCATATTCTAAATCAAGAATAGGTTCAACATCAGAATTTGTTTCACCAACCCAATCTTTTCCAGTTATTCCAACATCATACAACCCTTCAGAAACCAAAGTTGGGATTTCTTGTGGACGCAGCATTTTCATAATAATTGTGGGATCATCTAGATAGACACGATAAGTTCTACTTTTTCTATTTACTTTTGTCCAAGACTTTTCAAGAAGCTTGAATGTAGCATCTTCCAAACTTCCTTTAGGAATTGCAAATTTCACATCAGACATTTTCATTAGTTTTCACTTTTTAGCTATATAATAGGATGTTTAAATTTGATGAAGCAATTCTTTAGCTTTATCAAGTGAAATTGAATTAGCTTGAACCATTTTTTCAACAATTTGATCAATTTGATCAGGAGTAGCACCTGCTGCTGCTGCTAGATTTCGTGCATGTAATCTCATGTGTCCCTTTTGGATTCCTTCAGTAGAAAGTGCTCTAATTGCACTGTAATTTTGTGCCAATCCTGTTGCAGTCATTACACATGCAAGTTCTTGAGCAGATTCTACATTGAGTATTTTTGCACATATTTTTGCTACTGGATGTACATTTGCAATTCCTCCAACAATTCCAACAGATAAAGGAATTTCTAGAATTCCTACTAAATTGCCATCATCATCTTTACTCCATTTACTTAATGAACGATATTTTCCTGAAATTGCAGCATATGCGTTTGCAGCAGCTTCAATTGCCCTACTATCTTGACCCACAGCATTTGCAACAGAAATAATTCCATTCATTATTCCTTTATTATGAGTAACTGCACGATAGACATCATTGTCTGCAAATTCAAATGCCAAAATAATATTATCTACAACAGCCTCACCTCCAACAGATTCTTTTTCAAAAATGGCTTTTGCTTTTACCATACGTCTAGTGGAGTAATTTGATAAAATTCTCAATAATGCTTTTCCTCCTGTAATTTTTTCTAAAAGAGGCGATACAGCTTCGCACATTGTATTTGTTACATTTGCACCCATTGCATCTCCAACGTCAATTAATAATTCTACAATCAACATAGATCCAGCTGGCGTATCAATTTCTTTACAGGTAATTTCTTTTGCTCCTTTATTCATTTTTGATAAGGTATTACTCTTTGAATTTGCTAATTCTAAAATTTCATTAGTTTGTTCATGGATTTTTTTAATTGCAACATTTGTATCTGTGTTTAAAATTTGGATTTGGCCAATACTGTAAGATTCATCTGCAGTTACTTCAAATCCTCCTTTGATTCGTGCAACTTTAGCACCTTTTGATGCAGCTGCAATTACAGAAGGCTCTTCAATTACCATAGGAACCACATAGTCTTTGTTATTAATTTTAAAATTTGTTGCAATACCCAAAGGTAAGGAAAAAGTTCCAATTGCATTTTCAATCATTTTGTCAGCTTTATCAAAAGAGATTCCACCATTCACGTTTTCTAATGTGTTTAATTCCTCTTCAGAAAGATTTGCAAAATTTCCAATTATGTCCAATCTGTCTTTTCTAGATTTTTCAAAAAATTTGGAAATAGATGAATCAGCCATTTTATTTCAATATCCTCAATAATTTATCATCCAATCTATCTGGAAAACCTTTCCCGTCAGTATTTGAAGTAATAACATAGATACTACCATCAGAGCCTGCAACTACATCACGAATTCTTCCATTTCCACTAAGAATTGATTTTTGGGAGCTTAATCCTTCTTCAAAATCAACTTGATAAAGATTTGAGGCTCGCATAGAAGCCATAATGAATTTTGATTCAAAATTTATCTTGTCTCCAGAATAAAATAAAATTCCTCCAGGCTCTATACTGGGATCATAACACAATATTGCATTTTCAAAATCATCACTTCCAGAACATTGTTGTTCTGGCCATCCATAATTTTTTCCAGATTTAATTAAATTTATTTCATCATTTTTCTCAGGTCCAAATTCTGCCACATACAAATTATTTTGATCATCCCAAGTCATTCCTTGTGTATGTCTATGTCCTAGTGAATAAACGGGTGAATTTGGAAATGGGTTATCGCTTGGAATTGTACCATCATCATTTAATCTTAAAATTTTTCCTGCTAAAGAATTAACATCTTGGGGTAAATGGGAGTCATCAGATACGGTACCTGTTCCAACATATAATTTTCCATCAGGTCCAAATTTTAGAAAGCCACCATTATAGAAAGAAGAACCAGGAATTTTATCGATAATTGTTTCAACATCTTTTAATTTGTTATTTTCTTCAGTAATTCTCAATACTTTATTCCACAAATTTCCATTTTCTTCATATGTCAGAAAAACATAGAGAAAATTATTATCAGAAAAATTTGGATGTACTGCAATACCTAATAGTCCTCCATCAAATACATTAGGTGTACGAAATGTTGCTAAAGGTGATTCTAATAATTGATCATTTTCAATTACTCTAATTGCACCATCTTTTTCAGTTACAAAAATTCTATTATCATAAACAGCTATTGCGCGTGGCTTATCAAGATTTTCAGCTAGAATCATTACAGAGTCATTTTCGGAATACAAATTGGGTTTTGGTAATGGAATTGATGTTTCATTATCTGGAGAAGTTAAAACAAATATTGAAAATAAAATAGCACCACTAATTGCAGCGATTTGGATTTTTTTGTTCACAGGAAATCATCTTCTAAAATCCTATTAATTACTTTAAAAATTTGACAAAGCGTATATACAGCAAATCATCTTTTATCGATCAGCGGGGTGGGGAAGCCAGGTCATCCCGGCGGGCTCATAACCCGCAGTTCAATAGTTCAAATCTATTCCCCGCTATCTTTATCTTTTTTAAATAAGAATGATGAATGTAATAAGTCCAAAAGAAGCTAAAATAGCCGCACATGTATGTTCGTATGGATTAGTCATATTGAAAAGAATTGCTTGCAAATTGTTCAAGGTAGAAAATATCATCAAGACAGAAAAAGATGCCAAATAGGTTATTGTAATACAAATGAGAAATTATTAAGAGATTTTTCAACAGATATTTTAGAAATTTATCATATCAAAGTACGAAAAAACCACAGTTATGGTGTTCAAATCAAAAAGAGTTTATTTAAGAATCATAGAATTAGGCGGAAAGAATACACAAGTTGGTGTATTAAAAAAATCATCAAATCTACAAAAAAAAGTTAAAAAATTTCGATTGAATATTTTTTGATGATAAAGGAACAGTAGACAAAACAAATTTTGTTGTGAGAGTTAAAAGTATGAACAATGGAGGATTAGTTCAAACTAGACAACTAATGCATACAATTAATGTACCTTCAAGAATTACAAATCCTAACTGTGATAATAGTTGGTATCGTGTAATTTCAAGAAAAGATCTTGATAAATTCAAAAACGAGATTGGGTTTGAACATCCAAAAAAGAAAAATTTGTTAAATAAAATAATAAAAATTCAATAGTTCTGCAAGAAAATTAACTTTTAAAAAAACTTGAAATCATTTATTGATAGAATCTATAGATAATTCACAATACTCCAATCCGTATTGTATTAGTTCATTTTTTACATCATCAGAAATTTCAGGAGACACTAAAATTCCACGAAAATTCAGTGATGCACTAGTTCTAAGGTACTCTTTTTTGTAGCCATCTAATTGTCTACAATCTCTTTTAGAGGCTTTAGGATATTTTAATTCCAATCCCACATTATTTCCTGTTCCATCAAGGCATAGAAAATCAATTGAGCCACTGTTTAAGGAATATTCAGATTGCAACAAAGATAGATCAGATTCAATTTGAGATAGATTTTTGCACACATAGTCTTGATATTGTTTTTCTTTAATTATTGATGAATCTAAAATGGATTTTAGCTCTCCTGGATTTTTTGTGTAATTGTATATCCACCAATAATTCTCATCTAATTGATATGATATTACATTAGATGGTACAATGATATCTTTTGAGTGTAATTTTTTTAAAAATGGCACGTATGCACTAGATGGGATTGCCTTTGAGTGTAATAATTCTTGTGAAATTTCAGGGGCAATTCCATGTTTTAACAAATCCAGTAGATCACATTGCCACATTAGAGTTCTAGGTTTTTTTGAATCAAATATTTCATTTAGAATGTTGATGTGTGACAAATTATTATCATCACTCAAGTAATTGTCAATTTTTGTGCGTAATTCTTCAAATTCTTCTCTGTGAATAGTATTTTGAGTGATTTGATTTTTTGCAAATTGTGCAACGTCAGATTTTATTTGAGTTTGAGTGGTGTGAGTTATTGCCTTTATTTGACTTGCAGTCTCTAGTTTGAGATTTGATTGATTTTCTTCCAAATTTGATTTTAAAATCTCAAAATCATATTTTAAATCAGTAATCATTGCCAAGTGTGGAAAACTTTCACGAACTGTATCAATTCTTTGAGAGATTCTAGTTAATTCGGGTTTTATCTTTTGGTTAAATGTATCATCAGGGTTTAGGGTAGATTCTAGTTGAATAATTGTACGTTTTTGGATAAGATAAAAAATTACAGGTATTAGTATTGCCAAAATAGTAAATAAAACAATCAAACCAATTATAAAAAATTCATCAAATAAAATTTGTAAATGTATGATTTGAAAAATCACATCGTACTAAAACATACACATCATAAAGCATTTGAGTTGTATTATTAGTTGACATGCAGTGTATTATTAACACAAAACATTTGATCGCAATATTATAAAAATATCATAATTGGTATGTATCAAGCACTTAGATGTACTTTGCCATGACCAAAACTAGAAGATTGTGGAAAGATGCAGGAGTTCCTCAGAGCAAGATATACTATCTGCTTGACGCACTGGAGATGAAAGGACTAGTAGAACATACACAGAGACATCCAAGAGAAGTCAAAGCAAAATGAATTTTCATCAAAAAGTGCACTACTCAGAACACCATTTTAGAGTATTTACAAGAAAAAGAGGAGAAAAATGACTAAATTGATTCCAAGAAATTCTCACCAAAAGAGTATGTCAGAAGCATTTGTCAATTCCTTTGACAGTTATCCTATTGGGTATGGTTATGATAAAAAATTACATAATGTAAATTTCTAATGAGTGAGAATTTACATGTATTTTTTATTTGACTTTATATAATATTTCATGAACCATTTTAGAAAATACATGGAATCATTTTTCATACTAGACTTTTCAAGGGATTTGAAATAACCTTTTTTATCGAGATTTTTGATAAGCATTAACGGATAATTATATTTGAATAAGATATAATTCATCAACAATCTTGATACTCTACCATTTCCATCACCAAATGGATGAATTGATACAAACTCATAATGTACCATACATGCCAATTCCACAGGAGATATTTTCCCATCATACTTGTTTAACCAATTAAATAATTTTTTTAATTTTGGTTTAATTTGTGGAACTGTTGCAAATTCTATCTCATCATTTCCTTTAATTCCTACTCTATATGCTCTTATACTTCCTGCCTCACCGATTTTTGTTTGTTCAAAAATTTCACCATGCCAGGACAATACAACATCTTGTGTTATCGTTTTTAATTTTTTAGCATTAATCAATTTCATAAATAAATCATAATGCCTTTGAGTCTCTATTGTGTCAATTTGAGATTTTTTGTTTGGTGTGATGCCATGAATTAAAAGTCCTCTAGTATCATCTTGTGTCAAAGTGGATCCTTCCATTCGTTGTGTGTTATAAGTAAAAGTTATTCCAAAACTCTCAAAATTTTGTAGTTGAATTGATGCAGGTAATGTTTTTAGTTCTTTTTGATAATTCTTAAAAATACTTTTAATTTTTGGACTCCATTCATCAGAATAAAATTTCTGTAAAAATTCTCTTTTTAGTTTATCTATATTTTTTGGAATTGTTTTTCCCAGATATTTTCTTTTTTCTTTACCTTGTATGTTGTGCCTCAAATAATAAAATCCTCTTTCATTTACTATTATGACCACAAATGGTCACATACTATAAAATTATAAATATCTTTTTATTTATGAAAATATAGTATGTAGTATAGTATGTGATATTTTTATGGATTTCTCAAATAATACATATAGAAATGAGGATACCATTTCACAAAATCAAATAACAAAGCATTCAAGGATTATTTGGAATGTATGATGTAATAATCAAAGTAATGGCTATAGGGTTTTGCGAGCTAAACTAGGAGTGTGGTAGAGGTTTTGATTAATCGTCATGTGCTAATTCATCTAGTAGATCAGAATATTTCTCAATTAACTCATCTGTGATTTTCTCATCTTCTGGGCTCATAGTAATCTTATTCTCTCTGAAATATAAAAAGACATCTTATCAACAGTTTCTAAGTGCAATTCTTTTCCATGAAGTTTGATCTCTTTTAACATTTTTCGGATCTCTAAATTTGCAATTTCTCTAGCATTTCCATATCCTGCCCATAGGTATCCTTCCCAACTGTGCTGATCATTAATGGGAGAATCTGCATACCAATAATCTTTGCCTAGTCTGATAAATTGAACATGGTTTATGGTTTGATTCTATTTCTTGGAAGATGAGACAGTATAGGAAATAATGATTCCATTTTACACAAAATGGGATAATTTGGAAACTATGTAAAGTGAATTTAGGCACAAAATGAGACATTAATGATTAAATTTTAAAAGTAAGAAATTTCTTACATAATATATGAGTGAAGCAATACTAAAAACAATCAAAGTTTCAGAAAAGGGTCAAATTTCAATTCCACGTGAAATTCGCAAGTCATTGGGAATCAAAAAAGGAGACAATCTCATACTTGCTACAAAGAACAAAAAACTTTTGATTCAAAAAGCAACAAATCTTGAAAAAGAGATGGAATCAGATTTGATAAAATTTTCTGAAAAAACTGCAAAAAAACTTTGGGATAATAAAGAAGATGAAATCTGGAATAAAGTTTGATAGAGGTACAATAGTACTAATACCGTTTCCATTTACAGATTTGAGCAAACCAAAACTACGACCAGTATTGGTTATTTCAAATATTTCATACAACAAAGGCTCAAATGATTTTATTTGTTGTGGAATTACATCAAATTTGAATAACAAAAATAATTCTATTTTATTAGAAAATAAAGATATGAAAGAAGGTAGAATTCCAAAAAAAAGTAGAATAAAAATTGGCAATATATTTACACTACAAAAAGATTTAGCAGTAAAACAAGTTGGTAAAATTGATTCAAAAAAAATAAACCAAGTAATCTATTCTATAACAAAATTGATTTCATGAAAAACTAATCATAAAACAAGAATCAAAATAAAAAAACAACGTAATAATAAATATTTTAAAAATAGTTTACCATTTTCCTTCTTGATGTTCTTTTAGTTTACGTAACAAACCAGGCATTGTAGTAGAATGTTTTGCGTCATTAATTATTTTATTTACATTAGAAACTCCAGCCTTTTGTTGAACAGCATTTTTGTCCCACCATTCTTTGTTAATAGTTTCACCAACTATAGTAGGGGATACATCAAGTCGGAATTTTGTATGGTATCCACGACGACCACCTGAACCAGTACGAGAGAAAATAAAGCCATAGTTTTCAATTTCTACTAGAATTTGTGAAAAACGCCTATACTCTACAGGGTGAATACCAGAAGGTACAAGTTCACGATAACGATCAAAAAGAACGGCAGTAGCATGCCATTCCTCATCAGTTCCATACGTACGTTTTGCCAAAGCAAGTAAAATTAGTTTAACATGTAGGGATGTTGTTTGTAGAAATAGTGCAATACGGTCTACTTGCAGTGATTTGGTAGCTTCATCAACATGTTTTTTCTTAATTACAGAATCATCTTTTCCTGCAAGTTCAGCACATATTCTTAACAAATCAACTGCTCTTCTTGCATCACCATGCTCCAAGGTACAAAGACGTGCAATGTACTCTAAAACATCATTAGACACACGACGATTCAATGCAATTTGGGCCCTTGTCTTAATTATTTCTAAAATTTCACCTTCCCCATAGGGTTTGAAAAATACCTCAGAATTACCAATTCGAGAACGTACCCTATCATCTAAATCATAATCAGATAATACATTATTAGAAATTGTTACAATACAGATTTGTTTTTTAAATCGTAATAGTTCACTTTGTATCTCAACTAGTTTGTAAATCAAATCAGATGGACTACCACGAGTATCATGGAATATAGAATCAAACTCATCTAAAATTAATACAAACAAATCATTTGATTTAAAATATTTTTTTAATGCTTCTCGTAGTTGGCGCATTACAACTGTAATACCTTGAGAATTTTTTACATGTTCATTTGAAATGTTAAGTAACATTAGTTGGGCAGCTCCAAAAACAGTTTTTGTTTCACGTAAATTGACATAAAGCGGTTTTACAAAATCAAGATTTGCACACACATATTTTATAATGGCAGATTTTCCTGCACCACTTCGCCCATATACAGAAATCAAAGGTGGCACTTTGCCTTTTTTAAAACCATACAGATGAGTCATAAATTCTCTTGATTCAGATTCTCGACCTTTGAGACTTTTTGGTGGTTCAGTAGATAGAGTGTCAAGAGCTGATTTATCTGCAAATATGTCATTTTCTTTATCTAATTGATCTCCAAATTTTTTAATGTCATCCAAGTTCATTTTAATAATTCTCCACTAGAAACACACGTAAATATATCTGTTATAATATATAAATATATTTTTAATCAGAATATTTTGTCAGAAAAATATAATTTAAAAAAAACTAAAAAATAATCAATAATTTGTATTAAATATCAAAAATAATGAAATAAAATAAATAAGTAAGTAATTTAATGAAATATTTACAAAATAAGAAAAACAGTCATTTTAAATGAAATATGTGCAAAATAACAAAGTTTTCAAAAAAGAAAATATTTTGATCTAAAAGGATCAAAAATGGTTAATCATTGAGCCGGATTTAAAGTCAAACAATAAACTACTTTTCATAAACACAAAACCAAGATTGTGAGGCATCAAATATTGTAGTTTTGTTGGTTTTTCCAGTTCTCTGTAAAGGTCTAGTTAGGTGTCTATGAGCAGAAATTTTAGGAATATACAGTTGTTTTTTGATTTGTCTTGGAATTTCTAAAGATGTTTTTTTCAGATTTTTTGCACCACATTTGATACATTGAAATCCCTGATTACGACCTTTTGACTTCATTTTTTTCTTACATTTTTTACAAATAGGATTAGTTTTTGATAGATTTTTTTTAAGAGAGATAATTTTGATAAATTCAAGATTAATTATTCTTGGAAAATTCTTTGATGCTTTTCTTACTCCTCCTCCCACTGAAATTTTATCACCAATTATGAGATTTGAAGCAATTGTAGACATTCCTGTTTCTTTATACACAGCGCACCAAAATTCGTTATTTTTAGAATTAATTGTAAAAAAGACATGTCCTCCTTTTGTTATTTTTGGAATATTAGAAACAGTTCCAATTAAAGTTCCAGAAGCATATGGTTTCATAGTTTCAGAATTTAATTCATTTTTTAGATGATCACCAGTGCCTTGATTTGATTTAAAAATCATGTATCCATCTAACTTTTCATCACTTTGTAGAATTTGTGTAGCAGTAACTAACGAATCTACATTTTCTCCTCGTACTCCATAAAAAACTGGATCAGGTCCATGAGGCGTAATTAAAACTCGCCCTCTTTTTGTATCAAAACTGTTGAATGTATATGGAAAAGTCTCTTCTTGCATTTTTTTTACACTGTCTGTAGAGATTATTCTTTTTTTCCCAAATCTTCTTTTTTTTCTATAACTCAATAATTCCAAAGTATGATCATTAAAATCATATCCAATTGCACTGATTGCACCGATTAAACCCTGACCGTTTCCTTCATAATAAAAGTCAAGATTGTTTTTTTTAACAAATTTTTTAGCATTATTTCTGTTAATCAATTGCCACAAAGCTAAATTACTAAACTTTGTAAATTCAGAAGGAATTAAATCACTTTCAAAAAATACCAAACCAGGATTAGCACCATTTTCAGTATCAGAATATTTTGAAACCAAATTTTTGATTTGATTTTTTATTTTTGAAGGCTGATTAGTCTTAATTTTTAAGGAAACAGCTCCATTTCCTCGAGTTTTCCAAGGAATGTTAGGATTAAATCGGATTAGTTTTGGAAAA
This sequence comes from Nitrosopumilus sp. Nsub, assembly GCF_001541925.1. Classification (GTDB taxonomy): domain Archaea; phylum Thermoproteota; class Nitrososphaeria; order Nitrososphaerales; family Nitrosopumilaceae; genus Nitrosopumilus. The sequence continues at coordinate 30,427 of NZ_LQMW01000018.1, read as the reverse complement.
TCAAGAAATTCTGTTTCTTGTTTTTGTAGTAAATCAACAATTTTGTAGGCTAGAAAAGTGGTGCACATTCCAGTGGGAGAGTCAGTATCGTCAAATCCAATATTTAAAACAGATTTTTTATTCACAATTTATCTAAGCAATTCATACATTTTTAGTTGTTGAAAATTACAATTGATTTAAATTAATAGCACAGTATTCGAAGCTAAATTGATAATAATTGATGAAAAAAGAATATTCAAAGAAATAGAAGAAAAAAAACCAGCTTCAGTTTCATTAAACGGTCCAGATGGAATGTTGCCACAAGTCCAAGATATGGCTATGAAAATTACAGAAAAATTTGACATTCCAGCATATGTTCTAGCAGATACAACATGGGGAACTTGTGATCTAAATAATACAGGTTCTAAAATATTAGGAGCAGATATTCAATTCAATATAGGCCATACAATCAATACAGAATCATTAGAAAAAAATTTGGTTTTAATTGATGCGTTTGATGATGTTGAATTTGACAGTGTTGCAGAAAAATGTACAAAATTGTTAAAAGGTAAATTGATTTCACTTGTTACAGATAGTCAACACCTACATCAAATGGATAAAGTTGAAAAAATTTTAATGAATAATGGAATTAATGTTAAAATTGGAAAAGGCAAAGGACAGTTAAACGACGGTCAGGTATTTGGCTGTGAATTTTATCCAGCAACAGAATTAAAAAAAGAAGTAGATGCCTATGTATTTTTAGGTCAAAGTAATTTTCATGCAGCAGGTATTGCATTATCAACTAATCTACCAACTTTTGTCCTAGATCCGTATTTTAATGAAGTAAGAGAAGTGACAGAATTTGCACGCTCTCTAAAAAAGAAAGCAACACTTGCCATTTTCAAAGCAGCAGAAGCAAATTCATTTGGAATAATTATCGGACTAAAAGAAGGACAATTATCAAAAGTATTTGGATTAAAATTTAAAAAAGAATTGGAAAAAGAAGGTAAAAAAGTTCAATTATTTGCATTAACGGATATTACAAATGAAAGATTAAACAATCTTAGAGGAATTGATGCATTTATCCAAGTTGCATGTCCCAGAATTTCAACAGATAATCAATTTGATAAACCAGTTTTATCAACACCTCAAGCAAACGCACTTTTGAAAGTTCTTCGAAAAGAAAGCATTGATGAATATCTAGAAATTCCACATTGGTTATAATTGAGAAATTAAGTTTTGAAATCTAGTATTTTTAGATAAATTTTCAAAAGATTTTGATTTTTTTGCTTTTATTTTATATTTTATATTTTGACAAATGGTGTGTTCAAGCACTTCTAATGCATCATCAAAATTTGATAACATTGAGAGACTGGATGCTTTATCAAAAAGCACGTCCCCATTATTTGGATAATCTTTTAAGATTTTATCACAGCATATTATTGATTCATTGAATTTTTTTAAAGAAAATAAAATACGTTCCTTATGATATAAAACGACATTATAATTTGGGTTATTTTTTAAAATTTTATCACATAAAGATAATGCTTCAGTTAAATCACCTTGTTTTCTATGCGAAGAGATGACGTTTACAAGTACTGATAAATCATCAGGAGATATTTCTAATGCAATTTTATAACATTTCATTGCACTAGTAAAATCTTTGAGTTTACTTAGTGCGTATCCTTTATTATTTAATGAGCTTATATTTTTAGGATCTTCATCTAATATTTTATCATAAAACGTAATTGCTTGTTGAAATTTTTTTTGTAAAAATAATCTATTGCCCTCATCTAAAAATGAATTTATTTTTGGATTAGTCATAATTAATCTGAATTTGGTTTTATCAAAATTTTTCCAAAAAGTCCTTTTCCATTTAACATTTTATTATGAGCTTCAACAGCATTTTCCAAAGTATAAACAGAATCAATTATTGATTTGATCTTACCTTTTGAAATCCAATAAAAACACTCTTCTAATTCAGATCTAGTCCCTTGAGTTGAGCCTAAAATATTAAGTCCTTTAAAGAAAATATGACGCAAATCGGTTTTTGCCATATACCCAGTCGTTGCACCTGTTGTAATTATTGTGCCACCATAATTTAACAAAGTTAATTCTTTATTCCAATGATTACCACCAATGTGTTCAAAAATTACATCAACACCTGGAACATCACCAAAAGGTTTTGGTATTTTTTTTGCTATTGATCTAACTTCCTTATGCCAATCGTCTTTTCGATGATCAACTGCATAATCTGCTCCAAGTTCTAGACATTTATCTAATTTCTCGGGACTTGCAGTTGCAATTACAGTACAACCAAATAATTTTGCAATTTGAATTCCAAAAGTTCCAATACCAGAACTTCCACCCATTATCAATACTAGTTGTCCTGGGTGAATTTTTGCTCTACCAACTAACATATGCCATGAAGTTAGTAATGTCATTGATGCAGCTGCTGCTTCATCATATGATACACCTTCTGGAATTTTTAGTACATTGACTTCAGGTAAATGAGTGTATTCACAATACCCACCCCAAAGTGGTCCAGTTTCAAATCCCCAAATTGCTCTTTTTTTACAATCATATTCTCGTCCATCAGTACATCTTTTACAAACTCTGCATGACATATTTCCATGAGAAACTACTCTATCACCAACTTTGATATTTTTTACATCATCACCAATTGCTGTTACAATTCCAGATGCATCGGTTCCTGAAATATGAGGCAATGGTATTGCTAATGGTTTTCCTCTCATCCCCCAAATATCATCATAGTTCAAGCCTGCTGCCATTACTTTGAAAACTACTTCATCAGATCGGGGTTTAGGTTCAGGTAAATTTTTTATTTTTAAGATTTTAGAAAAATCATCATTCTCAGTATATTCATCATAGACTAGGGCACGCATGATTATTTTGTGATATTTACTGATATATGATTTTTCAAAATATTTGTACCATAAACAATTATAATCATAAAAAGAAAAATTAGATTATGTCAGATAATGCAGTTTTTCCTGGTGATAAAATAGCATCAATTGAGGAATATGAGGCGGGAAATAACACTTTTGATGATGGAGATATGGTAAGAGCAGCTACAGTAGGAGAAAGAAATATGGATAAAGAAACACGCATAGTTGACATTAAACATCCAAAACTTCTATCAGTTCCAAATGTTGGCGATGTAATTATCGGAACAGTTGCAGCTGTAATGTCATCAATGATTGCAGTAACAATTGATTACATTAATGGAAATCCAACTACTTCAAAAGTAGAATGTATTTGTGGTACACGAAATATGAGAATAAGAAATGTAGCACTAGTTAATGATATTGCAGCTTTGAAGATTGTTGCTCATCTAAATGGAACAATTCATGCAGTAATGAATGAACCAGAATTAGGAATTATATTTACAAAATGTAGAAAATGTGGAGGTAAAGTTGTTACAAAATCTTCAGATGCCATTAAATGTACAGATTGTGGATGGATTGATGAAAGAAAACTTTCTTCAAATTTTGGAAAAGGCAATTTCGTAAAATTGAGAGAGTAAAAAAATGACTATTGTATCGTTCCAAGGTGAACGAGGTGCATATAGTGAAGCTGCTGCAAAATCTTTTTTCGATGATAATATTCAAACAATTCCATTACCAACATTTTCTGAAATTTTACAAAATACATCTAAAGATATTTCAGAATTTTCAATTTTACCTGTAGAAAATTCATTAGAAGGTAGTGTAGGAGAAAGTTATGATTCATTATATTCAACAGATCTAAATGTTACTGGAGAAACATATCACAAAATAGAACATTGTTTAATTGGTTTTGGTAAATTAGAAGAAATTGATACAGTGTATTCACATCCACAAGCTTTAGGTCAATGTAGAAAATTTATTGAAAAATACAAAATGAAAACAATTCCTGCTTATGATACAGCAGGCAGTGTAAAAATCATCAAAGAGTTAAAAGAAAAAAATTGTGCGTGTATAGCAAGTAAAGAAGCAGCAAAAATTTCCAACATGCCAATAATTAATGAAAATATTGCAAATAATCCAAATAACTATACTAGATTTTTAATTTTATCCAAAAAAGAGACCCATGAAACAGAAAATGATAAGACTTCAATAATTTTTTCCATTAAACATGAGCCTGGTTCACTTTTTAGAATAATTGAAAATTTTAATAAAAATAAAGTGAATCTCACAAAAATAGAATCAAGACCAACAAAAACTAATTCGTGGGAATACAATTTCTATGTAGATTTTGAAGGTCATCAGAAAAATATCAAAATTTCAGAAATGTTAGATCAAATAAAAAAGGAAACAATTTTCATTAAAGTTTTAGGCTCATATTCGTCTGCAAAAATAGATTAGAAACCTTTTGGTTTTCTTAAGGTAAAACCTAAACTAAATCCAAGAATGATTACTCCAGAGGTTATAACCATAAAATCAAATGTAATTCCAAATGGATCAGGAGTTTGATTCGTATTTGCAACAATTTCTAATTCACTAGCGCCGGTATTTTGAAGAAAGATGATTGTTTGACCATCTTCAACATGAGTCCAATCTAAAACTAATTCTTTTTTGTAAGAAGTGTTTGGAATAGTTAATCCATCACCAGGACTAGTAAGTTTAAGATCAAAAGCATCACCAACTATTTTCATATATTGTGGTGCATCTTTTGGTGCAGGAATTGAAAAAGAAGCATTGTCTCCTGAAGCAATTACAAAATTTTCGTTCATAGAAATTGTAGGACCCAAAGTATTAACTAAAGAATAAGCGCCTAATCCAATAACTAAACTGCCTACAATCATACCAATTATGGTTCTTTTTGCAAGCATGATTAAATCACCTTATGTACTGCTTAAAAAATTAACTACATCAAAGATACATCATGAGGCTGACTTTCTGCAAATCCAGCTCTAGACATTTTAATAAATTCAGCATTTGTTTGCATTTGAGGAATTGTATGTGCACCACAATAACTCAAACCAGAACGAACTCCACCAGTTAACTGTTTTAGAATATCTACAACAGTACCTTTGTACGGAACCATAGCTTCAACTCCTTCTGCAACATAATCATTTAGATCATCATCAAATGATGTTGATCCTGTTTCTTTAGATTTTCTTCCTATTGATGCAGCAAGAGATGCCATTCCACGATACACTTTGAAACGCTTGCCATTCTTTGTCAAGACGGTTCCAGGTGATTCATCAGTTCCACCCAACATGCTTCCTACCATAACAGTTGAAGCACCAGCTGCTAATGCTTTTGTAGCATCACCAGAAGTTCTAGTTCCACCATCAGAAATAATAGGAATACCATAATCACGACCTATTTTTGCACAATCCACAACTGCAGTTAATTGAGGAACTCCTGAACCAGTAATTACTCTAGTAATACAAATTGAGCCTGAACCAACACCAACCTTTACGGCATCAACTCCAGCTTTCATTAAATCTTCAGCCCCTTGAGCTGTTGCAATATTTCCTGCAATTAATTCACAATCAGGAAATGCTTTTTTGATATGTTTTACAGTGCTAATTGCATTTTCACTATGCCCATGGGCAATATCAACAACTAACGTATCAGCTCCTGCTTCTAAAAGAGATTCACTTCGTTCTAAAAAGTCACCTTTTACTCCAACTGCAGCTCCAACAAGAGGTCTACCTTTACCATCTTTTGATGCATTTGGATAATCAGCATTATTTGTAATATCTTTACTTGTAATCAAACCTTTTACCAATCCAGACTCATCTACAAGAGGTAATTTTTCAATTCTATGTTTGTGTAAAAGTTCTTTTGCATCATCAATAGATACACCAGATTTTGCAGTAACAACATCTTTAGTCATTACGTCTCGAATGAGGTTTTTAGAATTTGCAAAAAGTAAATCTCTTTCAGTTACAATTCCGAGTAATTTTGAATTGTCATCAACAACTAATAGTCCAGAAATATCTTTATTTTCAGCATAATCTAATGCATCTTCAATTGTTTTATCTTCAGTAATGGAATAAGGGTTTTCAATTATTACGCTTCCAGATCGTTTGACTTTAAGAACTTCATCTGCTTGCTCTTCAATTGTTAAAAATCTGTGAATAATTCCAATTCCACCTGCACGAGCAATAGTTACAGCCATAGATGATTCAGTAACTGTATCCATATTTGCACTCACAAACGGAATGTTTAGAGAAATATTTCGAGATAATTGAGTTGTTAGATCAGTTTGAGTTCTACTGGTAATATCTGAATATTTGGGTACGAGAAGAACGTCGTCAAATGTTAATCCTTCTTTAAATTCCAATGAAACCTTGTTTCAAAAGTTAAAAATTGATTATAAGCCTTTGCGTTATTTTGATAATTTTGTAGCAATTGTAATTGCGTCTCGAGTAGCCCCAACATTATGAGTACGTATGATATTAGCTCCATTTAAAACGGAAATTGCTTCAGCAGTAATAGATCCAAACAATCGATCAGAAGGATTTTCTTTTTGTAAAAGACTTCCGATTAGAGATTTATTGGAAACTGAGATCAAAATAGGATATTTCATTTTTAAGGAATTAAGATTTTTAATGATAGATAGATCTCTTTCAACCCAATTGGTTTTGATTTTTGTAAAAAATTTACCTTTTCCAGTTTTTCTAAAAAATCCTATTGCAGGATCCAATACAATTTGTTTATCTGACACATGACAATCTTTTGCAATTTTTAAACTATTTTTAAGAAGTTTTTTTGTTGAATTAACTGGATTTCCCAAAATTGGTTTTGAATCATATGCACATAAAATTAATGAAGGATGAAATTTAGAAATTACATCTTTCATGTTTTCATCATATTTCAATCCAGAAATATCATTAATGATTTCAACATCATTTTCTAATGCAGTTTTAGCTACACTGGATCTACAGGTGTCAACAGATATTGGAAGATTAGTATGACTTTGAATAATTTTAATTGCATCAAGAAGTCTCTTAGATTCAACTTTTTCAGAAACAGTAGTTGATAGATAAGGTGCTGTTGACATTCCTCCTACATCAATAAAATCTGCACCATCATTTTCCATTTGAATTACAGTGTTTTTAATTTTCATATGAGTTGTATTGATTGATTTTTTGTAAAATGATTCAGGACTAGTATTCAAAATTCCCATTATCCGAACAGGATTTCGCCCTCCAACAGAAATATTTGCAATTTTTGTCATATAGTTTATCAAAACCTCATACAATTTGAGTTATATGATGATTCCAGGTTGGAAAAAAAGATATCAATCAATTTTAAAAGAATTGAATTATTCTGAAAAAAAAGATAAAGAATCAGCCATAATTCTAGACACTATTTTAAAAGAAACCGATAATACTCAAAAAATTAAAAAATTAATTCAAGGAAAAACAGTTTTTGTAGTAGGCTCTGGACCATCTTTGTCATTTGCAATACCCAAATTGAAAAAATTGAAAAAATCTATTAAAATTGCAGCGGATAGTTCATTAAAACCACTTTTAGAAAATGGAGTTATTCCAGACATAGTTGTAACAGATTTAGACGGAGATGAAGATGCAATTAAAAAATTATCCAAAAGGAAATCAATTTTTGTCATACATGCACATGGAGATAATATTGAAAAATTACACATGGTAAAAAAAATTAAAAATAGTATTGGAACAACTCAAACAGAACCATTTAATAAAATTCAAAATTTTGGAGGATTTACAGATGGGGATAGAGGAGTATTTTTAGCAAGTCATTTTGAAGCAAAAAGAATTATTCTTTTTGGTATGGATTTTGGAAGACGAATTGGAAAATTTTCCAATACAAAAAAATCTGACAGAGATACAAAATTAAAAAAATTAAAAATAGGCAAAGATCTTTTAATTTGGTTATCGACGATCACAAAATCAGAATTATTTACCACATCAAAATCAATTGAAGGGTTTAAAAAAATATCATATAAAGAACTGGATATCATAATTACCTAGAATGCATTTATACCCATTGCTGATTAATTAAATTATGAAATTTTCTGAAGAGCAAGTAAAAGAAATAGTTGCCCTAAGAGAGGATCTGATGAAACAAGTTGATAAACACCAGGAAGGAATAGAAATGTTAGAAAAAAATATCACGGTACTGGATGGATTTCTAAAAGATTCCAGTTTTGTTAAAGCATCTAAATTAGATACAAAAATTGAGCCTAAAGAAGAAAGAGAAATTTCAAAACCAGTTGAGAACTCAATTCCAATTAAAAGAGGAAATGATGGAAAAATCATTGCTAATGCATATGTAACACCAGAACAAGTCTCAATAATTTTAGATGAACAAATTTTGATTAATGCAGATACACCACCTTTCAAATCATTCTTTTTAGATAGAATTATTGGAGAAATGAAGAAAAAAGATTTTGTTGAAGCAGAAAATGGAAAAATCCAAAAAGAATCAGTCATTGATTACATAATTAATAAGAATGGAAGCGACATTAGAGAAATTATTATTAAAAATTATAGAGAAAAACAAAGAGTGACAGAATTAATCAATACAGCAGGATGGTCATTAACTAGAATGTTGGAAAATATTAGCAAGTGATATCATGGATAAAATTTTAGTTTTAGATTTTGGTTCACAGTATAGTCATTTAATTTGTAGAAGGATTAGAGAATTTTCAGTTTATGCAGAATTAGTACCATTTGATATTAGTTATGAAGAAATTCAAAAACATAATCCAACAGGAATAATTTTTTCAGGAGGACCATCAAGTGTTTATAGTTCTGAAGCTCCAGTACCAGAAAATAAAATTTTTGAAATGGATTTACCACTTTTAGGAATTTGTTACGGTCATCAATTAATTGTAGATAAATTTGGAGGTAAAGTAAAAAGAGCCAATAAAGAATACGGTTCGTCACTTTTAACAATAGATAACGATAGTGATTTACTAAATGGAATTGGTGAATCGGTTCGTGCATGGATGAGTCATGGGGATGAAGCTGAAGAGATCCCATCAGGATTTAAAATAATTGGCCATACAGAAGGAGCTAAAGCTGCAGCAATTGCATCAGATGAAAAATCAGTGTATGGAATTCAATTTCATCCAGAAGTAGTTCATACAGAACAAGGTACAGAAATTCTTAAGAATTTTGTTCTAAAAGTTTGTAAGGCAAAACAAGAATGGACAATGGAAGGTTTTATTGATTCAGCAGTAGAAAAAATTTCCAAAATTGAAGGAAATGTATTGTGTGGTGTTAGTGGAGGAATAGATTCTACAGTTGTAGCACTACTGATTGATAAAGCCATTGGAAATAGACTCAAGTGTGTTTTTGTCGATAATGGTTTGTTGAGATTAAATGAAGAAAAAGAAGTAGAAGAAATGTTCAAAGATAATTTTAAAGTGAATTTTACATCAGTTGATGCAGGAAACCAATTCCTTGAAAAATTAAAAGGAGTAGAGGATCCAGAATTAAAAAGAAAAATCGTTGGCGAAGAATTTATTCATGTTTTTACAAATTTTGCTGAAAAAGAAGGTCCATTCAAATGGTTAGCACAAGGAACTCTATATCCAGATGTAATAGAAAGTGGAGTTTCTAAAGGTCCAGCAGATGTAATAAAATCACATCACAATGTGGGAGGATTACCAGATTGGTTAAATTTAGAAATTTTAGAACCATTAAGAGAATTGTATAAAGACGAAGTAAGACAAATTGCAAAAATTTTAGGGGTTCCTGAAAAACTTTTCATGAGACATCCATTTCCAGGTCCGGGATTGTCAGTTAGAATAATGGGAGAAATTACTCAGACAAAATTACAGATCTCAAAGATTGCAAGTAAAATAGTTGAAGAAGAATTAATGGAAGCTGGATTTTATACAAAAGTTTGGCAGGCATATGCAGCAGTAGGAGACGATAAAGCAGTGGGAGTAGTTGGAGACGAGAGAAAATATGGAAACATTGTTATGATTAGAGTCGTAGATTCTATTGACGCAATGACTGCTGACTGGACTAGACTGCCACATGGAGTTTTAGAAAAAATGAGTAATAGAATAACTAATGAAATTGAAGATGTTACTTGGGTAACATATACTATTTCAAGTAAACCACCAGCAACAATTGAGCCACAATAAGTGATAAGAATGAATTACGATAAAATCTGTGATGAAATTTTAGAGTTGAGCCAGAATATCAGATATGCAGCAGTTTATGATTATGGAGAATTACATGACAAAATCAGACCAGGTGTAAAATCTCATTTATCAAGAGAAGAAACTGAAACATCATTATCACAAGCAATTTACCGTTGGTCAACAAGGAAGAAAACAGCCGATAAAATCGGTACACCAATTTTTGCATTAGCAAAATATGAAAAAATTTACAGAATTACAATACCAATTGGAGGAGCAGGACTAATTTTGATCACTACAGAATTAGATGTAGATGTAAATCAAATTGTAGATAAAATTCTTGAAATTAGAGATTTACATAGCAATTAGTGATAAAAATGGATTTTCATGTTTTTGACACATATGTAAAAGCAAATGATGGTCATACAATGCATTTTGATGTAATAACTGATAAAAAAAATAATGAAGAAGCAATTTCTTTTGCAAAGGAATGGTTAAGATCAATTAATGAAAATGATGCCATAGTAACTAGCGAAGAATGTAAATTTTGTCATTCAGAATCAGTTCCAGAAGATGTAGAGATTGAAATTATGACAAATGGTTATTTTATTGCAAAAATGGAAGGATGTCCAAAATAATTAATCTAAAAGTGCAGCTCCAAATACTCCTGAAGAATCACCAAGTTTATTTTTCAAAATAGGCGTATCAACAATATCCGAAAATACTTTTGCATATACAGAATTTTTTCCTTCATTATACAAAAACTCAATATTTGATAAACCGCCACCAAGAATAATTGCATCAGGATCTAAGATATCAATAACATTTGCAAGACCATAACCAAAATTTTCTAAAAATTCATCTTTCCAAGATTTGCCAATTTCAGAATTCAAATTATTAACTATTTCAGGCATAGATTGAGTTAATCCAGTCAATTGATTCCAACGTTTTTCCAAAGATGGGCCACTCAAATATGTCTCCACACAACCAGATTTACCACAATAACAAGAATTACCATTTTGGTGTAAAGTATGATGACCCCATTCACCTGCAATATTGGTTCTTCCACAATGAAGAGAATCACGAAATACAATTCCACCACCTACACCAGTACCTAAAATTACACCAAAAACAAAATCAAATCCAATTCCAGCACCCATTTTGGATTCAGATAAAGCAAAACAATTTGCATCATTTTCAAGAGAAATATTTTTTTTCAATTTGTTTTCAAGATCTTTTTTAAAAGATTTACCAATCAAACATTGAGTGTTACTATTTTTGATCAGACCAGTGTTTTTAGAAATTGCGCCAGGACAACAAACACCTACAGAAAAATCAGAGATGTCTTGTGATGCATCATTTACCAAATCAACAATATTTTGTAGAATTTTTTCATAATCATCTTGAGGTGTAGGAACTCTTTTTCTTTGGAGAATATTTAGAGATTCATCTAAAACAATAATTTCAGTTTTAGTACCACCTAAATCTATTCCAATTTTATTCAACAATAATTTATGATTAGTAGTATGATTAAGTTTTAACTGAATTTATCCCATTGGAGGCATGCCGCCGCCTCCGCCGCCTGGACCACCAGATATAGCGATAACATCATCAATTCTTAGTATCATACATGCTGCCTCAGTTGCAGATTTGATAATTTGTTCTTTAACTGCAATTGGTTCTACAACATTAATTGCCATCATATCAGCAATCTTAGTATTTTTTGCGTCAATACCAGTCCATTTTTGACCTTGATTTTGTTTTGATCTTAAAGTGGCCATAGTATCAATTGGATCCATTCCGGCATTCTCAGAAATTGTTAATGGGATAACTTCTAAAGCTTCAGCGTACTTTTTAATTGCAAGTTGTTCTCTTCCATCAAAATTATCAGCCCAATCTTTTAGTTGTGATGCTGCAAATGATTCAGGAGCTCCTCCACCTGCAACAATTTCGGGTTTTTCAATTACATCTTTTACTACCATTAGAGAATCATGAATAGAGCGGTCAACTTCATCTATTACTCTTTGAGTGCCCCCACGAATTAGCAAAGTTACAGATTGTGGATGTTTGCAACCCTCAATGAAGACCCATTTATCAGATTCTACTTTCTTTTGGTGAGCCAAATCTGCTGAACCAAGATCTTTTTCAGTTAAATCATCTAAATTACTAATTACACGTCCATCAGTAGCTTTTGAAAGTTTAATCATATCACTTTCTTTAACTCGTCTGACTGCCATAATACCATGTTTTGCTAGATAATGTTGTGCGATATCATCAATTCCTTTTTGACAAATCAGAACATTTGCTCCAACATCATGTAATTTATCAACCATAGTTTTGAGCATTCTATTTTCTTCTTCTAAGAACATTTGCATTTGAGTTGGGTCAGTAATTCTAATTTCTGCACTCATTTCAGTTTTCTCAATTTCTAATGCAGAGTTAATCAATGCAATACTTGCATTATCAATTCTAGTAGGCATTCCACTATGAACAATTTCTTTATCTAAAACAATTCCCTTTACTATTTGGGTATCATCAATTGAACCACCTGGTTTCTTTTCAACTTTAATATTTTCAAGATCAACAAAATATTCATCACCTTTTTTGGTTGCGATACTAAGAATTGCATCAACTACAATTTTTGATAAGCTACTACTATCTTCAGAAATTAATTTTGATTGCATGCTTGTTGAAGCAATTTTTAGAAGTGATGTTTTGTCATCTGGTTCTACTTTTTGAGATAATTGTGAATAAATTTCAAGAACTTTTTCAGATGCTGCTTGAAAACCTTCAATAATAGTTGAAGAATGAACATCTTTTTTCAAGAGATCTTCTGCTCTTGCTAATAATGCACCACCAAAAACTACAGAAGAAGTTGTTCCATCACCTACTTCATTATCAACTGTTTTTGAAATTTCAACAATCATTTTGGCTGCTGGGTGTTGAACATCGATTTCTTTTAGAATGGTTGCACCATCATTTGTAATTGTAACGTCACCTAAGGAATCAACTAACATTTTATCAAGACCACGAGGTCCAAGACTACTTTTCACTAATTCTGCAACGAGTTTGGCTGCAGCAATGTTGTTTTGTTGTGCATCTTTGCCTTTTTGTTGTAATGCACTTTCTTTAAGAACTAATACAGGTCCATTTGGTCCTTGTTGAATTGATGCCATTTAGTTTCATTTTCGATTCTCAAAATCCCCCTTTTTAACATTGCCTAATTAATAGGCGATATGTAAGATCGCTTTTTAACATCTACAATTCCACCTGCAAGAATTCTTACAGAAGGCAGTGCTAAAAATGGCAAAAACAAGGGCATTAAATGTGGTCTTTTAAATTTACAACCCAAATCCACTATTGAATTATTGATCTGTTCAAAATTAGATGAAACAGTCTCAAAAGAATCGGTTGAAACAATTCCTCCAAATTGTAATGGCAGTGAAGCAAGAATTTTTCCAGATTTAACGACAACTATTCCACCTTGATTTTTAATTAAATGATTTGATGCAATTGCCATATCAGAATCATTTGAACCAAGTACAATCAAATCATTTTCATGAAAACTCCAAGTTGAAGCAAATGCACCTATTTCAGCACCAAAATTTTCAAGAAATCCTACAGAGTGTTTATTTGTACCATGAATTCTGTCAAATGCCGCAATTTTCCAAATATCTTTGTCTATTGATGCAGAAACATAACCATCTTTAGTACTAAGTTCTGTTTCGCCTAATTTAGTAATGATTTCATTTAACATGAAAATAGTATTTGCTTTAACATTATCTTTTTTAGATTTAATTAGAAAGTCATTTTTTGAGAATTTTTTTAGTTTAACAGTATTTTTAATCCATGGAGAAATTATATTTTTTCTAATACGAGATACAAAAGAACCGTTGGAAACAATTAATTTTCCTCCAACAAAAACATGTTTTGGTTTGAATGATTTTAGATTATCAAAAACCAAAATATCAGCTAATTTTCCAGGAGCTATTCCCCCAAGGTCTTTTCCCATATTATAATAATCAAAATTATTTTTTGATGCCATTGTAACTGCATCAATAGGATCTAAACCAAGTTTGATAGATTCTCTAATACAATAATCAATGTGACCAAATTTAGAAATATCTAATGGATCAAGACCATCAGAACAAAACATTAATCGATCACGATATGTTCCATGAGATAAAATATGTGGAATAATTTCTTTTAGATCACGACGGATAGAACCTTCTCTAATCATTACCCACATTCCTAATCGTAGTCTTTCTAACACTTGTTCAAAATTAATTGGTTCATGACAAGAAAGAATTCCTGATGAAATATACGCATTAAGTTTTTTGTCACTTGCACCTGCAGTATGTCCATTAATGATACAATCATGTTCCAACATTGTTGAAAGTGATTTCATTGTTTTTGGTTCACGTGAAGTTACTTTAGTCCATGAAAAAACTTCTCCCATTCCAAGTACATGAGGGTGTTTAATTGCAGTTTTTTCTTGTGATGGAGTTAATGATTTACTATTACTAAATTTTGCATCAACAGGTAGTCCACCTGGAACTGTTTGAAATATTCGAATAGGTAAATTTTCTCCTAGTTTAAGAAATTCTTGAAAACCTTTGTTGCCAGCTACACTTACAATATCAATAGGATCTGAAAAAAGAGAAGTTACGCCACAAAGAAGAGCTTGTTTTGCAAATTCAGAAGGCAATACAAATTGATCAATATGTAAATGAGGATCTGCAAATCCAGGACTGACAAATTTATTTTTGATGTCAATGATCTTGGTTTTTGGTCCTATAGCATGAGTTGCATCTGGACCAACATATGCAATGCGATCATTAATTATTGCGATCTGAGTATTTGGAATAATTTCTCGAGTGTATACTGACAATAAGTTACAATTTTTTAAAACTAGATTTGCTTTCTTTTCACCCATAGCTACAGAATTTAGAGAGTTGATTGAGACAGATAGGCTTGAATTCATAATATTGGATAAAATTTATGACTATTATAGGTTCAATGCTTAAATTACGGGTGAAGAGGTTTTGTTGATATGAACATTCCAAAGGTGGTCAGAAAGTATTGTGCAAAATGTAAAACACATACTGATCAAAAGATCTCCATTTACAAGGCTGGAAAAAGAAGAGGTTCTGCTAGAGGCGAACGTCGACACGCTGAACGTAAACAAGGATATGGTGGACAAAAGTTCCCAAAACTCGCAAAACCAGCCAAAGTTACTAAGAAAGTTACTCCTATTATGACATGTACTGTTTGTAAAAAGAAATACAATAAAACAGGGGTAAGAATTAAGAAATTTGAGTTGGTAGCAGCATGAAGAAAGATCACATCGGAGTTCCAAAACCATCAAGTAAGTTTCAGAAAGTTAATTGTGATGAATGTGGTGAATTACAAATAGTATATTCTCATGCATCTACAAATATTGCATGTAACTCATGCGGTAATACAATTTCAGAACCAACAGGTTCAAAAGCAAAAATAAACGGTAAAGTTTCAGGCAGTGCCGAGTAATTCATAATCTTCTTTTGTGTTTAGATTCAATGCAATTCTTTTATCATCTATAATGATATAGTGTTCATTCAAATTTTCAGATGAATTAATTTTATTTGCATTAATTAAGGAAATTCCAGTGTAATTACATTTTTGGTTATCACAAGTAACAAAATAATCAGATTGTAATCCAAGAGAAGTTAAAAATTTGTTAGTTACTAAAATGCTAGTCCAAGTTTTTTCAGGATTGTAACAGTTAACAATTTTTTTTATTATTTCTTTATCTAAAAGAGGCAAGTCACCTGAAGTTACTAATACAGAATCATTAATAGATTGAAGCACTGATGTTAAGTCTTCAGCATATCCAATTCCATTTGTATTGACAATATCAATATTATTTTCTTGTAATAGTTTTTTTGTTTTTGGAGAATTCGAACTAGTCAAAGCTAAAATTTTTGAAAAACAATTTGACTCTTTTAAAGAATCAACTACATGAAAAATTACAGGTTTTTTATATTCAAGTAATAATTTTTCATTATCTAAATTCATTCTTGTACCCTTACCACCAGCCATGATCAAACCAATCATAACGATACAAACACCATCAAAGATGCTAAACGAGTTATTTCATTAGTAGAACCGAGTACGTCTCCAGTAATACCACCAAAACTACGCGTAGATATTCCTAAAATGATCATTGTAACAACAAAAGTGACTGCAAGCATTACAAGACCAGTTGTTTCACCAAGTAAAGCAACAGGAATTATCATAATTACAAATGCTAGCATTAATTTTCTTTTATCTTTCATAGTCTGAACAAATGATGAGTTTGAGCCTAATGATGCAGAGTTTCCCAGGCTTGCCATTAAAACCATGGAAAATTTTGCTAAAATTTCACTAATCAAAATTGCCTTAAACAAATCAAAACCAGTAGTTAGTGAAATTGTAACAACTAATCCAATAAGATACAACACAAGTGCTACAACTCCTGCAGAACCAGTAGAGAGATCTTTCATTGCATTAAGTTTTTTTTCTTTATTTCCTTTTACCATTAAACCATCAGCAAAATCAGCTAAACCATCAGCATGATGAATTCCTGTCAAAATTGCAATTGATGTAACAACAAGAAAACTAACCAATAGGGGATCCAAAAGAAATGATAAACCAAAACCAAAACCACCAACTAAAATGCCAAGTATTATTCCCACAACAGGAAAGAGATACATGTATTTTGCAGTTTCATTTAAGGTTGAATTTGATGATGGTAAAATGGTTAAAAAAGAAAAAACAGAACCAATTTCTTTAAACATAAAGCCACCATCCAACCATAGATAAAATAATAATTATTGGGATAGTAATAATTCCAAAGAAAAGAATTGATGTTAATTTCATGATTTTAATTGCAGATGTAACATGTTGTTTTGTAAGAATTATTTCTCCATCACCTAATTTGTAATGATTAATTTTTTCAAATTTTGTTTCTAATGCTCCGGCTAATGCCGCCATTGGATATCCAGCATTAGGACTTTCAGTTTTTTTACCATCACGAATCATTACTTTGTAAGAATTTTTCCAATCATTTTGTAAAATAGCTGCTGAAAGAACCATCATTAATCCTGTCAGTCTAGATGGGATATAATTTAAGATTGTATCACATTTAGCTGTAAACCATCCTAAATTTTTAAAAAGTTCATTTTTGTATCCAACCATTGAATCAGCTGTATTGATGATTCGATATACAAATGCACCAAATAAACCAAAAAATGCATAATAAAACATTGGTCCAGTAATACCATCAACAGTATTTTCACTAATACTTTCAAGCACGCCTGAAAGTACGTGATTTTTGTCTAATTTTGTAGTATTTCGCTTGACAATCATTGATAAATAATTTCTTGCCAAATCAAGATCATTACTCTCTAAAGAATCAAGTACGCTAATTGCATGTTTTTCCATTCCACGAATTGCAATAGTTGTTTTAAGTAATAATGCACCCACAACTACAGATAAAATTAATGAAATATAATCAATAGAAATCAAAGAGATTCCAAAATTTAGACCAAATAATAACAAAATAACTACACTAGAGATAGTGATTATCATTATTGTACCACCAATTTTTTCAAGTATTGGATTTTGATTTTTTGTAAGAGTTGTAAATTTTGCAATGAATATTCCTATCCAAGCTGTTGGATGATAACGATTTTTTGGATCTCCAAAAATTAAATCAATTAAAATTGCAAAACCAATTACAGTAATAGACTCAATAATCATTGCAACATTTTCTCAATTGATGTAATATCCATATTTGATTTAACAATTTTTGATAATTTGTTTAATTCATTATCAATTTTTTTAATATTTTTTTTATTCCAAACAATATCTTTAGGATTAGAATTAAGAGAATCCTCTTCAGGTAAATTTAATGAAATTAATGGAATTGTTCCAATCACAGGTACATTTGTAAGATTTTTTAATTTTTTGAATCCTGGCTTTAAAACATCAATATCTCCACGAAATTTATTAAAAATAAATCCTTTAACTAATTTTTGATAATGTTTTTCTATTAAAGCCATAGTTCCAGCTAAACTAGCAAATGAACCCCCCTTATCAATATCCGTAACTAATAATACATTTGCGTTTGCTTTTTTTGCAATTTTCATATTTGCAATATCATATTTCTGTAAATTAATTTCTGCAGGAGAACCTGCACCTTCCATAATTACTAAATCAAAATTCTTTTGTAAAGTTTTCAAAGATTTTGAGGCCAATTTCATACCTTCAGTGTTTACAAATTTTTCATAGTATTCTTTTGCATGCATTTTTTTAAATCGCTTACCATTCAAATAAACAACACTAGAATAGTTCCCAACTGGTTTTAATAAAATAGGATTCAAATCTGGCATAATTTCACACCTTGCACCAAAAGCCTGAATTGCTTGAGCACGAGAAATTTCAAAATCAGGTGTAATATATCCAAAATTGGACATATTTTGAGACTTGAATGGAGCCACACTGTAACCTTTGTCTGAAAAAATTCTACATAAGGCAGCAACTAATGTTGTTTTTCCAGAACCTGAAGAGGTTCCTTGAATCATCAAAGATTTCATTTTATTGTCTCCAATGCAGATACCAATTTGACATTATCTTTATGAGATTTAACAGCAATTCGAAAATAATGGTTGTTTAATCCTCTAAAATTTTTACAATCACGAATTAAAATTTTGTTTTTTAATAATTTTTTTTGTAGTTTTGTTGAATTATATTTTGTTTTAATTAAAATAAAATTAGTTGAAGAAGAAATACATTCAAATCCATCAATTGAAGAAACATTCTTGTTCAAAAATTTTAATTCCTTCTTAATTATTAAATTAGATTTTTTGATATGAGATTTGTTTTTAATTACTTCATTTGCTGCGTCTTGTGCAATAGAGTTTACACTCCATGGAATTTTGATTTTTTGTAAAATTTTTATTATTTTTTTAGAACCACATGCATATCCAATTCGTATTCCAGGTAAACCAAAGGATTTTGTTAAAGATCTTAAAATGAAAAGATTGTCATATTTTTTTACAAAGGATATAACAGATTCATCACCATCAGGTACTAATTCAATAAAACATTCATCAATGAAAACTAAAGTTTTTAATTTTTTTGCCTTGATAATTATTGACAACAATTCTTTTTTTGACAATAATTCTCCAGTTGGATTATTAGGATTACAAAGAAAAACACATCCATTTTTTGGGATTTGTGACAGAAATGAATCCATTTCTGTTGAGAGATTTAATGATTTAAAATAAGATATTTTACAATCATTTAATTTTACTGCAGTCTCATATTCTTGAAATGTCGGAATATGAATTAACACTTTAGTGGTTTTAGATAAAAAGGCATAGCAAAAATTGTATAAAATTTCAATTGCACCATTTCCAACAATAATATTTGATTTTGGTAAATGAGTATATTTCTCTAAATTTAGAGTTACATTCTCAGAACTTGGATCAGGATAAAATTGGACTTTATCAAAATTTTTTTTGATTATTGATTTTACAGAACTAGGAACTCCTAAAGGAGTGATATTTGAGCTAAAATCAATAATATTCTGATCGCTGTTTTTGAAAGGAATTTTTCCCCCATGAATTACCGGAGAATGTCTACGAATAGATGATTTTGTGTTAATTATCACAGTTCAAAATGGAGTTGGCTAATTTAGTATGTTTTGGTAATTCTGAAAACGATTATTAATTGAAACAGATCTAATTTCTCATTATGGAGAAGAAAAAAGTTGCAATTATTGGGGTTACAGGTTCAGTAGGTCAAGAATTTGTCCAATCATTGAATGATCACCCATGGTTTGAGGTAACTCAAATTGCAGCTTCTGAGCGCTCTGCAGGTAAAAAATATCTTGATGCTATTAGAAATGAAGGAGGAATTATCATGTGGGATGTAGGTGGCGAAATCCCAGAATATATCAAATCAATGACTGTAAAGAAAGTTGACGATCTTGATACATCACAATTAGACTTAGTATTTTCAGCAGTAGAATCACAGGCTGCAATAGATATTGAAACTAAGATGGCAGCAGAATTACCAGTAGTCTCAACTAGTTCTGCTTATAGATATGAAGATGATGTTCCAATTCTCATTCCAGGAATAAATGATGAACAAACTGAATTGATTGAAACTCAAAAGAAAAACCGTAACTGGAAAGGATTTGTGGCACCACTACCAAACTGTACAACTACAGGTTTGGCAATTACACTAAAACCATTACTTGAGAAATATGGTGCAAAAAAAGTCATGATGACTTCAATGCAAGCAATTTCAGGTGGAGGAAAATCAGGTGTTTCTGCAATGGGAATTACAGATAACATATTACCATACATCCCAAAAGAAGAAGGGAAAGTTAGATTAGAAACAAGAAAAATTTTAGGAAAACTAATTGATGGTAAAATCCAAGATGCAGATATTAAAATTAGTTGTACCTGTACTAGAGTTCCCGTAATTGATGGTCATACTGAATCAGTTTTTGTAGAGACAACAGAAGAAATTGATCCTTCTAAAGCAAAGGAAACTTACAATCAAAGTAACAAAGACATCTCAGTTGCAGGATTACCTTCTGCTCCAAAAGATTACTATGCATTTCATGAAGATCCAACAAGACCACAACCTAGAATGGAAAGAACAGTTGGTGATGGAATGACTACAACAATTGGAAGAGTTGAAAAAGAAGAATTGTTTGATAATGGTTTGAAATACATGCTATTTTCTCATAATAAGAAAATGGGTTCAGCAAAAGGAGCTGTTCTTTTAGCAGAAATGTTATACAAAAAAGGTAAAATTTAGAAATTAATTGTAATTTTTACAATAATAACTTTATAAGAACCTGAAATCTACATCGGTTTAGGTGTTTTAGACGACAAAAGTTGATGATTTGGACTTACAGATATTGTCAGAATTATCTAATGATGCATCAATTTCAGTTCCACGATTATCAAAAAAAATAGATGTGAATTCATCAGTAGTATATTCAAGAATCAAAAGATTAGTTAAAAGAAAATTAATTGAGCGATTTACTATAGAAGTAAACGATTCAGAGTTAGGTTATGAAGTAAAAGCATTAACTGGAATTAACATTGATACTAAACAAAGAGATAATGTAATTGAACAATTATTCAAAATTGATGGAGTAAGAGAAGTTGCAGAAGTTACAGGCAGATTCGATATTTTAGTAACAATGTATTCAAGATCATTGGATCAAATGCACAAAATGGTTTCAGAAAAAATTGGTAAAGTTGAAGGAATTCAATCATCAGAGTCATTTATTGAGATGAAGTCACGAACGAAAGCAATGCCATATATGCCATCAAATACTGGTGAGTAGCATATTGCAAAAACAGACAACTAGTTCAAGAGTCGCAGTTTATTATGAATTAACAAAACCAAAAATTTGGTATTTACTTGTATTTACTGCATTTGGTGCAGCATTAACAGCATCAAATATTTACAATATTCCAATTTCGATAGAAACGTGGGCATTAATGTTGTTTTCAGTTGCAGCAGGTTCTGCAGCAGCAAATACTTTGACAAATTATCACGATAAAGACATTGATGCAATAATGGAAAGAACAAAAGACAGACCTCTTCCATCAAAGAGAATTTATCCAGCAGTTAAAGCAAGAAATTTTGGACTAGCATTAGCTGGAATTTCACTAGTTCTGGCATTTGCAATTTCATTTACAACAACAATAGAACAAGGAATTTGGGCAACAGTATTCATTGCATTTGGATTAGTAAACAACGTTGTTGTTTATTCATATGTACTAAAACGAAACTCTAGAACAAATATTATTTTAGGTGGATTATGTGGTGGTTCACCTCCAATGATTGGTTGGGTAGCAGTAACTATGTCAGATTTATGGACAATGGGTCTTGCAATGGCAGGATTAGTGTTTATTTGGATTCCAATGCATATTTGGGCTTTAACACTACATTTCAAAGAAGATTACAACAAAGTAGATGTTCCAATGCTAACAGCAGTACAGTCTGAAAAGACATCTGCAAGAGCTATTGCATTATCAACTGTTGTAATGGTGTTATTTTCTATTGCACCATTTTTCATTACAACTGAAAATGGAGAAGATATGGTAGGTGATGTTTACTTGTGGACTGCAGTTGCATCAGGAGCACTAATGGTGGGATTATCAATTTGGGTTACAGTAAAACCAATGGAAAAAGCTGCATGGACATTGTTTAAATTTTCCAGTCCTTACCTGGCAGTATTATTTATTGCATTAATGGTAGATTCTGCATTATAAGATACTATTATTATCATCCAAACTATTAAGATCCTTTGTAATTTTATAATGATCTTTTACCAGATTTTCAACTTCAGTTTTTAATTCTGGAGAATTCCATTCAGATTTAATTAATGAAGATAATTTAGCAACAATATTCCATTGTAAAGTATTTTGTTCATCTATTAATTTTAAAAATTCTTTTCCTTTTTCATCATCATTCATAATTTTGCAATAAATTACAGCGATAAAAAAGTTAGTGAGGTAATTACATTATTTCAAAGTTTTATTAACAAATACTATTAATTTTCAATATTGCAATGTAGTATTTCAGAATGTAAAGAAAAAGCCATACAAACTGTCAAAATTAGTTTTAAAGAAAATAGAAATTTATGTAAAAAACATTTGAAAATATTTGTAAATAAAGATGAAAAATATGCTCCAACTTTTTCTAAAGCCTCAAAATTCTAATTTAAGTGGATAATGAAATTTAATTATGACTGAGTTTTTGTAAATGTATGACTAAAGCAATTGTTTTAGGTGGTTCTCGTGGAATTGGAAAAGCAATTTCAGATTCTTTAAAAGCAATTGATATAGATGTTTTAGCAACTTCTCAAAAAGACATTGATACATCAAATCTTGATAGTGTAAAAGAATTTTTAAAAAATAATAATGAAACAGATATTTTAATTCTCAATACAGGAGGTCCAGAACCAAAACCATTTTCAACCATTACTGAAGAGGATTGGAATAAATATCACAATCAATTATTTTTAGGATTTTGTATCATATTACAAAATATCAGAATAAATGATGAAGGATACATATTTTTGATTAGTTCAAGTGTAATTAAAGAACCAAATTCAAAACTGATTATATCATCAGCATACAGAGCAGCATTTTCAGAAGTTTTCAAAGTTTTGAGCAAAGAATATGCTCAGAAAAATATTAGCTGTATCAATATTGCACCTGGTCCAATTAACACAGATAGAACGCAAGAATTGATTGTAAATATAGAAGAGTTTGAGAAAACATTACCTATGAAAAGACTTGGAAAACCAGAAGAGATTGGAAATTTTGTAAAGGGAATAGTTGAAAACAATGTCAAATATCTATCAGGAGTTACAATAAACTTTGATGGCGCAAATTCTAATTCTATTTTCTAAAGATTATTTTTTAAATTCAACATTTGGTTGATCTGGTTGACCTGCAATTGCAATTAGTCCACCATCACGTAATTGTTGTAACAACTGCATCACTTCTTTTTCAACTTGATTTCTTTGTAATCCTGTTTGATTTGCAAATACTTCTACCAAATCAGTTACCTTACGTTGACCATTACATGATTTCCAAAAATCAACAATTGCTTGATTTACCATAAATCCTTGTTCGTGTTCATTAGCTAAAACCATAGACCCATCTTCTTGTTGTACTAATTTTCCAACACCTTGAGGTAATGCAGTTTCATAATTTATTGGAGCAGGAGTGTTTAGTCCATTTGCACCCATTTCTTTAATTTTCAGTTTACCTTCTTCAGTCATTTTATCCATTGTCCAGGCCGGTTCCCAAACAATTTCAATATTGACATTATTTACACCTGGAACTTTTTTAGCAAATCTAGTTGCATCTGCAACTAAAGTCTCATGTAATGGACATCCTTGAGTAGTCATTGTCATTTTAATATCAACATCATTATTTTGTTTAACATCAATTCCATAAATTAATCCCATTTCTACAATATTCAGAGGAACTTCAGGATCCATACATTGTTTCAAAGATTCTTCAATTGCTTGTGGGGAAACAGTACTCATATTTTATACTAAAATTAGAAAAACAATAAAAACTTTGTATTAATTAGCTTGGAATAATTTTGTAAGAGATTCTTCAAATGGTGCTGTAGCCACACCTTTTTCAGTAATAATTCCTGCAATTAGTTCAGGTGGAGTCATATCAAATGCAGGATTGATCACACCAATATCGTCAGGAGCAGTTTTTTTTTCACCAATTCCTGTAACTTCACTTCCTTTTCTCATTTCAATAATTACATCTTCAGCTTTTGTTTCCATATCAATTGTAGATAATGGTGCTGCAACATAAAATGGAATTCCATGTTGTTTGGCCATTGTTGCTACTTGATATGTTCCAATTTTATTAAAAACATGGCCAGTTTTAACAATTCTATCAGCGCCTACAACAACTTTGTTAACTAATCCATTTGCCATAGAATAACCAACGGCAGTGTCAGGAACTAAACTAACATCAAATCCATCATGTTTTAATTCAAATGCAGTTAATCGTGAACCTTGTTGAATCGGTCTTGTTTCAGTTGCAATTACTTTAACATTTTTTCCGCTTTCTCTTGTTGCACGAATCACACCTAATGCAGTTCCATATGCTACAGTAGCTAGAGCACCTGCATTACAATGAGTCATTATAGTATCATTATCATCAAATAAAGCAGAGCCATTTTTTCCCATGGATTTATTGATTTCAATGTCTTCATCTGCCATTTTTTTAGCAGTTGAAATAACTAACTCACGAATTTGGTCTGCAGTTTCTCCAGTTTTTGCAATATTCATA
The DNA here is from genome assembly GCF_001541925.1 of Nitrosopumilus sp. Nsub. GTDB lineage: Archaea > Thermoproteota > Nitrososphaeria > Nitrososphaerales > Nitrosopumilaceae > Nitrosopumilus. The sequence continues at coordinate 5,465 of NZ_LQMW01000018.1, read as the reverse complement.
ATTTTTTCTAATCCCCAACCTAAATTCACTGCAGTTGGTCTTGTTGCAAAAAGAATTTTTCTTGCTTCTTCCAAATCGGATAATAATTCTTCTTTTGTTGTTGCTTTACTTTGTAAAGCAGCTAATCCCAATCCAAATGCTCCAGATACTCCAATTGCAGGTGCACCTCTAACTATCAAAGTTTTGATAGCATTTGCAACTTGGTTAAAATCATCATATTCTACAAATATCAATTCATTTGGAAGTTTTGTTTGTTCAATCATTATTACTTTGTTATTTTTCCATTCAACTGTTCTTAATGAGGAATCAATAGTGATATTTCCAACCATAAATTAAAAAAAAATCTGCCATATTTAAAATAATTAATTAAAATAAAAATAAACAATTAAAAAATTGCCTAAAATAATTTACAAAAAAATTTCTAAATGTAATAATTCGCTCAAAAAATGGATTATTAATGAAAATAGGCACGTTATTCAAACAATAGTTTTATTGATAAATTGTGAATAGAATATTGGTAGAAAAAATGATAAAAGAATTATATCATAAAATGAGATTAGGTCAGTCTGTTATTTTCCCAGTGTTATCAATGATAAATTTTCTGATTATCTCATATTCGTTAACTACAATAAAAGATGTAATTCCAATCTATGTGTACATTCCAATTTTTGCCATAATTTTAATTTCAATACTAATGATAATTGGAAATATTTTCCGTAATAAACAACAGTCAACTGATTTTAACATGAATTTTAGCAAACAGACAAGTTTAATCAAATCAATTCGATTAATGTTAGAATCACAACCAAATAAAACTCCAGAAACAGAAGCATGGATTAAAGAATTAGAAAAAATGGAAAATGGAAGTAATAAATTATGATGTATTAATTCCTGCAAGGAATGAAGAAAACAATATCAAAAAAACATTAGAATCTATAAACAATCAGACTATCAAACCTAATTCAGTAATTGTTGTAAATGATAATTCAGTAGATAACACAGAAAAAATTGCGATATCAACGGGTGTAAAAGTAGTAAATTTTCCATATCAGCATAAAAACTGGGTAATTAATGGGAAATTAGGAATTGTATTTTCATTTGGTATGAATTTTTTTAATAGGAGTAATTCTCATTTTGTAATTTTAGGAGCAGATCACGTTTTACCTGAAAATTATGTGGAAGAAATAATTAAAAATATGAAAACAGACAATGTTGATTTAGCATCAGGAATTATAGAAAATGAAATTACAATTTCTCCTAGAGGTTCAGGAAGAATTTTTACAAAAAAGGCCATGGATTGTATTGAATGGAAATATCAACCAAATTGGGGTTATGAAACTTATGCATTATTTAAAATACAATCAGAAGGTATGAAAACTTCAGTATATCCAATCCTAACAAAAACTCAAAGACCAACTGGAACTAATTATAATAGTAAAAAATTTTATCATATGGGTTTTTCTTACAAAGCTTTAGGATATACTTCATTTTATGGCATTGGTCGAAGTTTAACTATAACAAAAAAATTTGGAATGTATAACGGTTTGATGTTTTCATTAGGTTTCTTTTCAAATCACAAGATTCGTTATAATAAAAAAATTTGTGAACAGTGTAAAAATAATTTAAAATATTCATGGATAGATTTGATTAATCACCCAAAACAACTATTTGATAAATTTAAAAATTAAAAATTATTCACTAATTTTTGAATTAGATAAATTTTCTATTGAAATATAATTTTTATTTACTTCATAAATAAAAATACCAGTCATTACACCAGGTTTTTGTTCAGTAAATGATGGTGAGGCATAAACTAATTTTAATGGATCATTACTATTTTCAGAATATTTAATATTATCCACAAAAATTCCTGTAAATCCTGGAACATATATTGGCATAATTTGATTATTTGGACCTGAATATGCAATTAAAGAAAATGGAATCATTTTACCTAATAGAGTTTCATTCCACAAATAATCAGTGCCACTAATTCCATCAAGATAAAGATATTTTTCAGTTGGTACACCAGCTATTTTTGTAAACCAGAATATTTTTGACTCATCCCCTCCACCTTCAATCAAATATAATAAATTGCCATCATAACTCATAAATTTTTGTCCAGCCACAAAGATCAATACATAATCACTCCCTGTTTCTTGAAGCATATTCCATGCATCATCAGGAGAACTAAGAAGAATATTTGCAACTTTCTGAATTTGTTTTGAATCTATTGTAGAATTATCTACAACAGTAGTTCTTTCAGACATTGTAGTAATCCAATATCCATAATCCCACCAAGATAAAATTATAGAGTCAGACGGAGTGTTTAGTTTAATCCACTCTAAAGATTCTTTCCAATCATTTGTTACTACTTTATATCCAGTTCCTCCATTTAGAATTGTAGCGGGTGCATCTAATATTGAAACCCAGTTTGATGCAGGAAATGTCAGTGGAAGAATCATTAGAATTAAAATTCCTCCCACGTAAGAAACTTTAATGATCTTATTTTGAATTGAATGTAATTGTTTTTTGTAGTTAAAAATTTCTTTTGTAATTATAGATAAACCAATTGAAGATAAAAATATCACAGATATTGATGTAAATAATTCTAATCTAACAAATGCAGAACCAACATAGACTCCTGTCAAGCCTAAAATTAGTGTAAATACCATCAAATCTCTTGGAAAATCTTTAGATGATTCTGATTTTAGTTTATTAAAAATTATCCAAAATGCTATCAAATGTTTTGGAAAAATTTGAGATGATTCTGATTTTAGTTTATTAAAAATTATCCAAGCTCCTAAGCCTGCAAAAATCATGAATATGGAATGCATAAAAAATGACTCATGAATTGTTGTTGTTGCATGTTCAGAAACTGAATCAACTAATGGATTAGTAGTTGTCAAAAATGGATTTATTGCATTTAGATAACGAAAGCTTGGAGAGGGTAAAAAATCATTTTCTACATTAATTATCAATACAGATGAACTAATCAATAGTATACTTGCCAACAAAATTAAATAATTTCGAGTTTGATTTTTAGAATTATTGAATTTGTGAATAAATGAACAAATAATTAAAAAGATTGTAGGTATAATTAAAGAAAATCCACCCATTCCCAATACAAATCCCATTCCAGGTCTCTCAAAAATTGCTGTAGTTATTAGTAATGAAATAACAAATACAGGAACACTCCAAATTAAAAATCCAATATCTTTTCTAAGAAAAGGAAGTGCAAAAATGAATATTCCAATAGGAATAATAAAAAATTGAATTCCTCCCCAAGATGCAAGACCAAATGCCATTAGTATTCCACCTCCAATTAATTTAGGTATTGTAATTTTTTTATTATCAGATTTAATTCCACTTAAAAATAAGTATAATCCAAATAATCCATAAAATAATCCCAATGGTTCAGATTTGAACCATCCCATAGATCCTCTAATTATAATTGGTACAGATATTGCAAAAAGTAAAGATGCAATTAGTCCAGCAGTTGTTCCACCTATAATTCTAACAAGTGCAAAAATTACAAAGGCAGTTAATGCACCAACTATACCAGGAAATAAAATTGTAAAATCATATAATTCCATACTACTACCAAAAATTTGATATGTAACTGCAGCAGTTACATGCAACATTACTTGAGAGGTTGCTGAAATATCTCGTCCATTAGGATACCAACTCTTAACATCATGCCAATCAAAGTATTCAATTAAACCATTATTTACAAGATCTTTAGACATATTACATGCATCGCTAAATTGTGTATCTGAATAATATTGTTTAGATGATTTTTTCAGACGTAAAAATATATTTATATAAAATTAAATATTTACTCTTTTTATGTTTAAAAAAATCTTAATTGCTAACCGTGGTGAGATTGCCGTTAGAATCCTTAGATCTTGTAAAGAACTGGGTATTCAAACAGTTTGTGTTCACTCGACAGCTGATGAAAGTAGCTTGCACGTAAAGTTAGCAGATGAATCGGTTTGTATCGGTCCTGCTAAACCAGGTTTAAGTTACTTAAACATCCCGGCCATCCTGTCTGCAGCGGAAATTACTGGTGCTGAAGCGATTCATCCCGGCTTTGGATTCTTATCTGAAAATGCTGACTTTGCAGCAATGTGTAAAAAGTGGAATGTTGAGTTTGTAGGTCCCTCAATAGAATGCATAAAAAGTATGGGAGATAAAATTCTCTCTAAGGAAATTGCAAAGGCCGCCGGCCTTCCGGTTTTAGAACCTATTCGAGTGAATGATCTAAGTGATAAAGAAATTATTGAAGAAGTAGATAAAATGAAATTCCCTGTTCTTATCAAAGCATCTGCTGGTGGTGGTGGACGAGGAATGAAGCGAATAGACAGTCATGATGATCTTCTACCTTCTATTTCACGATTAAAAACTGAAGCAAAGATTGGTTTTGGTGATGACACCTTGTTTATTGAAAAATTTATTACGAATCCAAGACATGTTGAAGTTCAAATCTTGGCGGATAAGCATGGTAATGTCGTTCACCTCGGTGAAAGGGATTGCACTGTTCAAAGAAGATTTCAAAAAGTAATTGAAGAATCCCCATGCCCTGTGATTACAGAAGAAAAAAGAAAAGAAGTTTGTGAATCAGCAGTCCACTTAGCTAAACATGTAAAGTATGATTCAGTTGGAACAGTAGAATATCTCTACGATCAAGACAGTGAACAATTCTACTTTATGGAAATGAATACTCGTATTCAAGTTGAGCATCCTGTATCAGAACTAAGAACGGGTATTGATCTTATTAGTCAGCAGATTAGGGTTGCTTCGGGGCTTGAGTTAACAATTGAGCAAAAAGATATAGTTTTCCACGGCCATTCAATAGAATGTAGAATTAATGCTGAGGATCCAGAAACTTCAGCTCCATGTCCGGGAGAAATAGTCCACTATCATAGACCGGGCGGAATAGGTATTAGAGTCGATGATTTCATCTATTCAGGCTATGTTGTCCCTCCGTTTTACGACTCCATGTTGGCAAAAGTTATTGTTCATGGACAAGACCGAGAAGCTTGCTTGGTTAGAATGGAAAGGGCTCTAGACGAAACAATTATTGAAGGAATTAAAACCAATAAAAATCTCCATTTAAGGATCCTGAGGGACTCAAGCTTTAGGGGAAATAATTACTCGACTAATTTTCTCACGAAAAAATAAAGTAAAATTATAGGTATATAACTCATTAAAAATAAAGGATTTTTACCTTTAGGGCTATGTACTATGGAAAAATATAAAACGGCAAAACAGCTGTATTCAGAAAGTAAATTTAAAACTGCTATAGAGTACTTCAAAGAGTCGTTTAACTCTGAAGTTTTAAATGAAAATGAAAAGATAGACTGCTTAACGCAGATTATAAAAATCCAAAAACTAATTGAAAAGAAAGAAGACTCTTCAAAAGTAGAAGAGGATTTAGCAGACTTCCTAATTCAAAAGAAAGAATA
>NZ_LQMW01000017.1 GCF_001541925.1 Nitrosopumilus sp. Nsub | reverse complement strand
GTTACTTAGCAACAATGTTTACAATTGGGGTCAATGAGATGTGGCATTTCTGGTTTGTAGAAGAAGTATTTGCAGTACCAAATCACTGGATGTTTAACATGGGAGTCGTAGTGGCTTTCATGGGTGCACTTGCATACGTAGTCAGAGTATACGCTCGACTCGTAGAACTAGGTGCAGAAACCCCTGGTGAGAATCCATATGTTGCAGAAATGTACAAGATGGCCTTAGAAGGTAAATTGTACAGTAGAAGCATCCCATAGACACAACGTGCAAAAGCACACTTTTTTCTATTTTTATTATCTCTCCAAGTCCACTTGATCGTGATGGAATCAGCACTTTAAGAAAGATTTAAAAGGATTCTGAATCCCATTAATTCCATAATGACTCTTCCTAAAGGATTCGGTTCTGGCGGTGCTGGTGGATCATCAAGCGCCGACGTTGAACGAATGATTGGAAAACGCGTTGAAAACATGACTGGAATGATTACCATTTCATTTATCGCAGCATGGTTAGCAACTTTTGCTGGAACTGCAGCAGGATACTTCTATTATCCTTGGGCATATCCAACACCAAGTGGCCACTTTGCATTCATCGTGCTCACAATCATTGAGGCAATTGGTTACATCTTCTGTGTTAAAGTAATGGAAGAAGGTTCCAACAAAAACAGTAACGGTATAGTTGCTGGAGTTGTAGGTGCTGTTACCGTCGGTACAATAATGATTACATTATTCGTCGGAAAATAAACAGAAACCACCTCAAGACATTTCTTTTTCATTTTAATTTAAGTTCAAAAGCGCCGATCTTCATAACACTCTAAAATTTTATATACAGACCTTTTCCTCAATTCCATATGGTCTGGTTAAGACGATGTACACACTACTTATTCATAGTAGTAGTTGCAGTTAACTCTACACTGTTAACAATTAATGCAGGAGACTACATCTTCTACACTGACTGGGCTTGGACATCGTATACGGTATTCTCAATATCGCAAACTTTGATGCTTATTGTAGGAGCTACATATTATCTTACATTTACGGGCGTTCCAGGCACAGCAACGTACTACGCTCTAATTATGACAGTATACACATGGGTAGCAAAAGGTGCATGGTTTGCACTCGGATATCCATATGACTTCATTGTAACTCCAGTTTGGTTACCATCAGCAATGCTTTTGGACTTAGTCTACTGGGCAACAAAGAAGAACAAGCACTCCTTGATACTGTTTGGCGGCGTACTAGTAGGAATGTCTTTACCATTATTCAATATGGTAAACCTCATTACAGTTGCAGACCCACTTGAAACGGCATTCAAGTATCCAAGACCAACATTGCCACCATATATGACACCAATAGAACCACAAGTCGGTAAGTTCTATAACAGTCCAGTCGCATTGGGCGCAGGTGCAGGTGCAGTTTTGGCATGTACATTTGCAGCGTTAGGTTGTAAATTGAACACTTGGACATACAGATGGATGGCCGCATGGTCAAAGTGGGACTAAAACCCAACCTTTTTCATTTTATTATTTACTACTAGGGGACCCTCTACACAAATTTGATTAAAAAATACTGCTCAGCTTGTGATCTTTTATTGTCTATTTTGACAATATGCAATTTTGTGATTATATTGTATGAAGCAACAATATGGTCAGATCCTAGTCACTCCAAAACCTTTTGTAAAATGGGCTGGTGGAAAACGACAACTTATTTCAGTTTTAAATGAAAACCTCCCTGATACATTTGGAACTTATTTCGAACCTTTTCTTGGTGGTGGTGCGTTATTATTCAATATGTTAACTGAAAATAATAAACAAAAATGTATTATTTCAGATCTAAATTCTGATCTTGTTTTAGCATATACAACTATTCGTGATAATGTTGATAATTTAATTTCTTCATTAAAACAACACGAAAAATATTATCAAAAAGATTCAAAATCCTATTATTATTCTGTTAGAGAAAGTACACCAAAAAAGGAAATTGAAAAAACATCTAGGTTGTTATTTTTGAATAGAACCTGCTTCAATGGATTGTATAGGGTAAATAGTAAAGGTAAATTCAACGTTCCTTTAGGCAAATATACTAATCCAAATATTGTCAATGAAGAGAATTTACGTTCAGTAAGTCATATTTTAAAATCTAGTAAAGTCAAGATTCAATGCCGTGATTTTGAAGCAGTTTTACGTGATGCAAAAAAGGGGGATTTGGTATATTTTGATCCTCCATATCAACCTGTGACTGAAACTGCTAATTTTACTAGTTATACTAACAAAAATTTCACATATGATGATCTGAATAGATTATTCCTACTTTGTACGAAATTAGATGAAAAAGGATGTAATGTGCTTTTATCAAATTCAAATTCCAATGAAGTCGTTAAAATGTTTTCGAAAAAACCTTGGAAAATTAGTAAAATTAAGGCAAATCGTTCTATTAATTCAAATTCTACAAAAAGAACTGGACATTTTGAATTATTAATCAAAAATTATTAGAAGCTTCGAACGGGATCTGAACCCGCGACCTTTACATTACCAATGTAACGCTCTACCAGACTGAGCTATCGAAGCATATGGTTTGTCTGCAGAAAATCCTTATAATTCTTCATTCTGACTAGAATTTTTCTAAACTGTTAAATTTCACAGATATTTGTAATCTTTTGGAGGAGTAATCAAGCCTGGCCAAAGTAAGCACTATGTGCTTTTGGACATGCAGGACTTAAGATCAAATAATGGGTGATCCTGTCTCTCAGGAGTTCGTGGGTTCAAATCCCACCTCCTCCACCTTTATTTTGGATGTTTAATTCCTCTGGCGTTTAATACTTCGTAAACATCTGGTAATGAGAAAACATATCCAACATGGACACAATCTTTTTCCTCACATAATTGACAAAATAATTCTCCTTTTTGAACTGCAACTTCTGCAATTCTATTTTTCATATTATCTTTTAGAATCACTCTATCATCATCAATAGAAATTTTTTCTATCTTTGGAGCGTATCTTGCAAAAGTTTTGTCCTTTTGCATCATCTCTTCTAACATGTAAGTTACATAACCTGAAAAACTATTGACCCCTTTCATTGTGAGGTCGTCTTTACTGTTTTGATAAACTTCGTGGAATTTATCATAGACTGTTTCTGAAACTGTGATTGATTTGAATCCGGCTTTAGGCAATTTACTTTTCCTTACCGTAATTTAAGGTACCCAAGTATATAATGTTTTATTTTTAGAGTTATTTACATTTGATGAAAATTAGTCTTTATACCATACTGTGATTGATGATAATTATGACTAAAGGTTATCCTATCGAAGAAATTAGAGAAAAACTAATTTCTATTTTGAAAGATTCTGATAGCGGAATGTCTGGAATTGAAATTTCTAAAAAAATTAATGTTAGTAGAATTACTATGACAAAATATCTTAAAGTTTTTGCAGCTGAGGGATTACTTCGGCAAAAAAATATTGGCAATGTTACATTGTGGTTCTTAGAACCTGGTCAAGAATCATTTGCTTTCCCAGATGATTATTTCAAAATAACTGCTAGATATTTTGAATTGTTAGTGAAAGGCAATGAAGTGGAAATTTATTCTTTAATTCGAAATTGTCTAAATTCTGGAGCTTTAGTTAATCGGATGATTATGGAGGTAATTTATCCTGCCATTGATCATATACATGAATTATTTGATTCTGGAAAAATTGGAACTGCAGAACAAAATCTTTTGAGAAATATTGTGTCTAAATCTCTTAGTATTTTCAATCAAATTCCAGTAGTTTTAGATGCCAAAAAAAATGTGGTTGTAATTGCAGCTGATCCTGAAAGTATGTTAATATCTGAATCTGCTTCAGCATCTTATCATTCAGATGGTTGGCATGTCTCTCATTTGGGAGATATGTCTTATGCAATTGATGTCTTATTTGACTTGGATTTTCAAAAATTAGTTAGAAAGATTTGGAAACAAAAACCTGGAATTTTATTGGTAGTTATATTTTCTCAAACTACTGAGGGATTAAGCTTTTTTGCTGATTCTATTAACCCAAATAAAGAAAAATCTGGTAAACAAATCAAATTAGCATTATGTGGAAAAGTCTCTAAAAAAACTAAAATTAATTCTGATTTGTTATCAGATAATATTGGCGATATTTTGCAATGGTCAAATACAATTTCTCAAAACATTAAATGATTAAAAGTGGGCCCGATGTGATTCGAACACATGACCTTTCGATTATCAGTCGAACGCTCCAGCCAAGCTGAGCTACGAGCCCAATACTGACTTTCTGTATCAGGGCTATAATAAGCATAATTTTGATACTAAATCCAAATTGGACTAGGTTTGAAATCTAAAAATTTAGTCTTCTTTCCATTTAATTGAACAACCAATTGATGGGTCAAAATCTTTCTCGATTTTTTCTCCAACAATCAATTTTTTCATATTTAGAATCATTGTCTTTTCTGTTGCTACATCATCAGGTTTCATGGCATTATCAATTCTACCGTGAAAAACTAATTCTTTTTGACTGTTAAACAAGAATGGATCTGGAGTACACATTGCACCATACTTTTTTGCAATTTCTTGTGTTTCATCTACTAAATAATCAAATTGGAAATTTTTCTCTTTTGCAGTTTGTTTCATTGCATCAAAACTATCTTCTGGAACATTTGTAGGATCATTACTGTTAATTCCTATGATTGCAATGTCTTTTCCACACTCATCAAATAATTCGTTTAATGCGTCTACTTTTGCTTTAACATATGGACAGTGATTACACATGAAAATTACTAAGATTCCTTTGTGATTTTCATAATCTTTGAGAGCGTGTTTTTTATCATCTGTTCCCAATAATTCAAAATCTGGTGCAATATCTCCTTTTTTTAATTTAATTTGTGATTCTAAAAGTACCATGATGTAAAAATTCTCTATTCAAATAAAATCTTATCCTAGAGGACAACAATTAAAGTCCACTCTATTAGTCATTTTCATGTGGGCCGGTAGTATAGCCTGGTAGTATACCCGCCTTGCACGCGGGGGGTCACGGATTCAAATTCCGTCCGGTCCACTTTCGATTCTTCGATCAATTATGAATTTCATAACGTTGGGTGGATTTAAATAGCACAAGTTTGGGTTTTTACTTATGGCAAGCGCAATAGACGGATGGCCCGTATGGATTCCTCTTATCGTTGGTTTAACACCAGGTTTGATTTACTGGTTAGCAATTACCGCAAAGAGAAACTAAAAATAAATCCATTTTAATTTCTTTTTATTCTTTTTAATTTAGTGTAAACTGTGTTTAATGTTGTTCCCATTTTTGTACCAGATCCTTGATAAATGGTTTTTACAGATAATTATTTGATGAAGAAATTTATTCTTGGGATTATTTTCATTTTGATTTTATTTCCAACATCTCAATCTTTTTCACAAGAGTATACTGATACCAATCCAACTTTGACTGTTTCAACAAATTCTAACACAAATTATGTTTACCAAGATTCTGAAGGACATACTGTTGTTATTGGAGTAGTTGAAAATAATGATCCTTTATCTTTTGTAACTAATGTTCAAGTTAAAGCATATTTTTATGATGAATTTAATCCAAATCCTTTGGAGGTTAAAGAGGGAAGTACTATACTTGATGTAATTCCTCCATCTAGTAGTTCTCCATTTCTTATACGCTCAGAAAATCCTAACTCTGATATTGTTGATGTTCATACAAAAATCTTAACATTTGAAACTGCACCATTTATGCAAAATTCATTAAAAATATCCATCAATGATGTAGCAATAGAACCTATGAACGATATGAATGATTCAACTTACACTTTCTCATTTTCAGGAGTTTTAAGAAATGGAAATTTTCAAATTTCTGAAACATTAGTACATTTTGCTTTTTATGATGTTTTTGATAGAATTGTTCAAAATTATACAATTAACATTGATGAAATGGATATCGATGAATTAACTCCAATTAAACTCAATGAAGAAATTATTTCTTCTTCTGTAGGATTTCTTTTATTTTCAGAATCTGATGAGTTTTATTCTGATACGATAAAAGTAGAACTTCCTGAACCTGAATCACGTACAAATTTAGCTACAACTTGTGGTTCAAGTGAAGTAAACATTGGAGGTAATTGTACTTCTTATGATATTTCAGGTGGACATATCACAAGTGCAACAGTAAATACAGATGATAATTCAGTCATTATCAACATTCAGGCAATGGATGATGGTGTATTGACAATCAGTCCTTCAGAATCAACACAAAAAGGTATCTTTATGGTATTAGTTGATGGCGAGGAATCAAATGATGCTGAAATTAACGGTAACACAGTTATCGTGCCATTTGGAGCAGAAACTGAACAAATTGAAATTATCGGTACCTTTGTAATTCCAGAGTTTGGTACAATTGCAGCCATGATTCTAGCAGTCGCAATTATCTCAATAGTTGCAATCTCTGCAAAATCAAGACTTAGCATCGTTCCAAGATACTAAAATTACAAAACTCTCAATCTATAGATTAGACCCCTAATCAAAAAACTCATTTTTCATTGAAGCATTTGTTTGAGATGAAAATAATATCACTTTTGGAGCCTAAGAACCTTTAACACAAATTTTGGTAAACTAGTAGATTTATTTTCAAAGAATTTTATGTCAATATATGTCAAAATTTTCTTTAATTGCTATGGGTGGAACTTTTGATATAATTCATCGTGGACATTTGACTTTACTTTCTACTGCATTTGATATTTCTGAAAAAGTCATTATTGGATTAACTAGTGATGAATTTGTAGAAAAAAAAGGAAAAAATCCTATTCACAAATATGATGAACGTCTCAAAAACTTAATATCAATTATTTTTACAAAATTCCCAAATTCCTATTTTGAAATTAATCAATTAGATGATGATTTTGGACCTGCAGTTTTGGAAAAAGAAGTACAGGCACTAGTTGTAAGTGATGAAACACGAAATCAAGGAGACATCTTGAATAAATTAAGATCCGAACGTGATCTTTCTCCTGTTGAAGTAATTGTTGTTCCAATGACTTTGGCAAAAGATGGAGAAAGAATTTCTACGACTAGAATAAAAAACTCAGAAATTGATTCTAATGGAAACTTGCTACCAATTGACAAGTAGCTTACAGTATTTTGAGTAATCTGAATAAAACAAAATTGTTGTATGAAATTTTATGACAATAATCAATCATATGATGAAAAAAATCGATACTGATGTATCAAATTTAAAACAAGGTCTCCAACCTCAAAATCTTTCATTTTGGTATGATAAAATTATCAAAGAAACAATTGAAATGGCACCTCCTTGGCTTGAAGATAAAATCAAAGTACATCAGGATCCTATCCTTCCAATGAAATTTAATTTAGATATCTCAAAAAGAGCTGTTAGATATTTTATGATTGTAGTTGATAATAATTTAGATGATATGCCATATTCTACAAAATTATATTTTCTTAAAGTTCAAGAATTAATGTCTACAGAAATGGATAAATCTCTAGTTTAGTTTTTTTTAAATTTTAGGCACAAATTACAGATCTAAGCATCTATATCCAACTCCTAAATTTCTTATGAAATGGACTTATACAGATCTAAACATTCTGATAAAAAATATTCTAACCGTAATTCTTCTCCTGATGGTAGACCATCTCGTTCTTTTAGAAATTCCAGAGATAATGTTAGAGAAGATACAACTGTAACTTGTGCTGATTGTGGTGATCAATGTACAATTCCATTTGTTCCAAAAACCGATAGACCAGTTTATTGTCGTGATTGTTTTCGAAAAAATAAACCTGATGGAACTGATAATAATAGACGTTCCAGAGATGACAGAGGTTCAAGATATTCCAGAGATGACAGAGGTTCAAGATATTCCAGAGATGACAGACGTGATGAATCTACAACTGTAACTTGTGCTGATTGTGGTGATCAATGTAACGTTCCATTTGTTCCAAAAACCGATAAACCAGTTTACTGTAATGATTGCTTTAAACAAAACAAACCTATCTCTCGTGATGATAGAGACGACAGACGTTCCAGAGATGACAGAGGTTCAAGATATTCCAGAGATGACAGAGGTTCAAGATATTCCAGAGATGACAGAGGTTCAAGATATTCCAGAGATGACAGAGGTTCAAGATATTCCAGAGATGACAGAGGTTCAAGATATTCCAGAGATAATTCTAGATCTAGTAGAAGCAGAAGTGATAAAGTATTGAGAAAACAAGAAAGTTTCTATTCTGGCGGTTCTGCAAAATTCAATGAATCATTACAGAAAAAATTATATGAAATTTTAGGTGGAAAAACCTGCTCTAGTTGTGGCTCTACTGATGAAAGTTCTTTAGGTATTTGTGATGAAAATAATAATCAATTATCTACTGATACTAGACGTGGTAGTAAAGCTGCATCTTGGGGAAAATATATTTCTGCACCTGATATTGCTAGAGAGGAACTCAAAATATTTTGTTCAAACTGTAATGATACAATTGAATCTGCTCCCAAACCCCAAAAAGAACGTCCAAGAAATAAATCTAAACGAAGTAAATATTTCCCAAGATAATTCCTAAATCATTTATTCTTTAGTAATTTCAATTATTGATTTATTCATTTTAGTTGAAACTAAATCATGTTCTTGATCAAATACTGATTGTATGAAATCTGCAAATTTTTCAACATTTTCTTCATCTTTAAGTAAAATGCTGTGGGCTGATTTATCTTTCAATGAAATAATAATTTCATTTTTTATTACATTTAAAATTCCTGTAATGAATGTCTCTTTATCTTCTTTTATGAAAACTAAACTCATTAATTTTTGAGCTTCATATTCGTCATCACAAATAATGTCGGTCTTCATTTATTTTGTAAAAGAAATTGTTCTATTTGCTGTTTTGCTTTTTCACGTTTTTCTTGATGTACTTTGAGGAACTCATTTATTTTTTCAATTAAGATTGCTTTTAATTCCCCTGAAAGTAATTTCCCTGATTTGTAATCTTCATAAATTTTCTTTAATTTCTCATCATCAGGCTCAAAAAATATTCTCAAATATTGATATGATACATCAATATCTGGATTTCCACCTAGTTTTCTATGTTGTTCAATGTCTGGTTGACCTCCTGAAAACGCAAATTTGTTAATTTTCTTTTTAACAACATCTGGTGTATCTGTGGTGTATATTGTTCCTTTTTCTTCTGATGCTGACATTTTTCCACCAGGTCCTGTTAATGCTGGAATCATAATGTTGTGAATTAATGCAGGTTTTTGTTTTCCAATTTTTTGTGCAATATCTCTTGTTAATCTAAAATGTGGATCTTGATCAACTCCTAATGGGATCAAAACTGGCTTATCTTCAATAAAACATGGAGCTGATTGTAATGATGTATAGAAAATCATTCCAATATTTGTTTCATTAGTAAATCCAAAAGTTGCTTTTGTATTTGAAAAATTAATTTTTTTTGCTACTTGAGCTGCAATTGGATATAATGTTTGAATATTTTCTGTATTGATAATTATTTTTGTTTTTTCTGGATTGAAACCTAATGCTATGAAATCTAGTGCATTTTCATATGCAAATTTGTTTGTCTCCTCTAAAGTCAAATTTGTTTTTGAATAGAATTTCTCATCATCAGTTAATTGAAAATACAAATTTACATCAAATTTTTCTTGTAACCATTTTGCAAATACCCATGGAACTAAATGCCCAATATGGGTATGTCCTGATGGTCCTCTTCCTGTATATAGGAAAAATCCTTTACCTTTTTGATGATCTTCAATAATTCTGTTCATTTCTCTATGTGAGAAGAAAATTCCTCTTCTTAGCATAAAGTGGTCTTCATTAGTAATGTTCTTGATTTTATCAAGTAATTCTGATGATATTTTTTCAGTTCCAAATTTTTTAATTAATTTATCATAATCGATATCACCCTCAACGTGCCAAGGTGTTACAATGAATTCATCAGCTGACATTCAACTTGACTTAGGTTAAGGTTTAAAAAGTCTTTTTCGATCTTTGAACTATTGTCACAAGTTTTTCACGATATTGAAAAAAAAATCATTAATTCGTTAAAAGAAAATTCAATTCAGACTCCTGAAACACTTGAAAATTCAACTCATCTCTCACCAGATCAAATTCGACGTGGTATTGAATGGCTGAAATTAAAGGATTTGGCAATTGTGGATGAAACAAAATCTAGCGTTATAAGTTTAGGAAAAAATGGTCTAGATTCATTTGAAAAAGGATTACCTGAACGAAGATTGTTGAATTTAATTAAAAATGGTCCTAAAAAATTATCTGAAATTCAAAAAGAATTGGGATTTGTTTTTGGCCCTGCAATTGGTTTATGTAGAAAAAATAATTGGATCGAAACTTCTTCTGATCAAATAATTCTTAAAACCACTCCTTCTGAATTACCCGGTGAAAAATCACTTCAATTAATTGGAAATAACAAATTACCTAAAGAACAAATTGATAAAACTGATTTATCTGAACTTTCAAAACGACCTGATTTTGTTATTGAAGATATAATTAAAAATAAAAAAATTAGTTTAACTACTTCTGCCAAATCTTTAGATGTTTCAAATATTTCTGGAGCAATAGATGTTGAAGCTGAAGTTCCTGAAGTTTTTGTTGCAAGAACACATCCATTAAAAGATACTATTGATGAAATTCGTGAAATTTTTGTAACCTTGGGTTTTTCTGAAATTCTTGGAAATATGACTCAATCTAGTTTTTGGAATTTTGATGCTTTATTTACTCCCCAAGATCATCCTGCAAGGGAATTACAAGATACTTTTTTCTTAGATGGAATCTCTGCAAAAAAAATTGCAAATTCAGAACAAATTAGAAAAGTTTCTGATTCTCATAAGAAAAATTGGAGATACCAATGGGATATCAACGAAGCTCAAAAAATGGTCTTAAGAACTCATACTACTTGTGTAACAATAAAACATTTAGCTGAAAACAAACCTGATGAAGCACGAATTTTTTCTTTAGGTCGTGTATTTAGAAATGAAAAAGTTAGTTACAAACATCTTGTTGAATTTAATCAGATAGAAGGTATTGTTGTTGGCAAAGATGCTAATTTAAGAAATTTGATGGGAATTCAAAGAGAATTCTATAAACGAATAGGGATAACTAAAATTAAGTTTTGGCCAACATTTTTTCCATATACTGAACCGTCACTTCAAACAATGGTTTACAATGAAAAGTTAGGAAAATGGATTGAATTATTTGGAATGGGGATATTTAGACCAGAAGTAACAAAACCTCTTGGAATTACCAAACCTGTTTTAGCTTGGGGTGGTGGAATTGAAAGAATTGCTATGTTGAAATATGATTTAGATGATGTCCGAGAATTTTATAATAATAATTTAGGATGGTTAAGGAGTAATACAAAATGCCAGTAATTGAATTATCTTATTCTCGTCTCCAAAAACTAATTGGTAAAGTTTCAAAAAAACAGATTTCTGATTCATTACCATTTTTGGGATTGGATATTGAATCTGAAGATAAAGATTTAGTTCGAATTGAATATAGTCCAAATCGCCCAGATTATTCAACTGATATTGGAATTGCACTTGGATTGCAGGGCTTACTTGGTATCAAAACTGGTTTGCTAAAATTAACTATAAAAAAATCAAAAAATTATTCAATCTCTGTTAAACCAACTATTTCAAAAATTCGCCCATTTGTGACTGGAATTATTGCTAAAAATGGCAAAATTGATGATAAAACAATTAAACAATTAATGACAATGCAAGAAGATCTCCACTTTGGAATTGGAAGAAAACGAAAAAAATCATCCATTGGAATACATGATTTAGATAAAATTTCTTTTCCTTTAACATATTCAACCGTAGATAAAAATCATAAATTTATTCCGTTAAATTCTGAAAAGGAACTTTCAATATCTGAAATAATTTCTGAAACTGAAACAGGTAAGGATTATGGTCATTTACTTGGACAATCTTCTCAAGTTCCAATAATTGTTGATTCCGATAAAAACACAGTTTCTTTTCCTCCAATTATTAATGCTGGAATAACTACTGTAACTACTAAGACAAAAAATCTCTTTGTAGAGGTAACTGGAATCAATAAAGCTGATGCTGAAGATATGCTTTCAGTAGTTGCAACCATTTTACAAAGTGCTGGATTCAAATTAGAAAATGTTCATATTTCTGGTGCAAAAAATTCTTCACCTAAACTTGAAGAAAAGAAAATATCTGTTGATTCATCTCTGATCAATCAAACACTTGGTTTAGATCTTTCAACACCAAAAATTCTTTCTTCATTAAAAAAATCCAGATTAAATGCAATTTCAAAAGGAAAAAAAATTGTATGTACTATACCGCCATATAGATTTGATATATTTGGTCCCATGGATTTAGTTGAAGAAGTTGCTTTAGGTTATGGAATTCAAAATTTTGAGCCTAATGTATCTCCATCTCAAACAATTGGACAAACTAACCCTGTATCACTACATCTGAAATCTCTTAATCAAACAATGATTGGACTAGGATTTCTTGAGGCATTAAATTCAAGTTTGAGTAGTAAGCGTGTACTATATGATATGACAAATAGAGATTCTAAAAATATCCTATCTGTACTTGATTCAAAAAGTCAAGAGCATACTATTTTACGTGATTCAATTCTTCCTGGACTAATTGAAAACCTCTCAAGAAATATTCATGAATCATATCCTCAAAAAATGTTTGAAACTGGAAATATTTTCAATCTTGATAAACCTATTTCTGAAAAAATTAATCTTGCTGTAATTAGTGCTCATAAAGATGCAAATTTCACTGAAATTAAATCTGTGTTACAAACTTTACTAAAAATTGGTTTTGGAATTCAAATTGAAACAAAAACAGTTTCTAATTCTACTTTTAAAGATGGACATTGTGCAAAAATATTATTTGACGGAAACACAATCGGAATTATTGGAGAAATAAATTCTACTATAATTGAAAATTATAAGATTCGTGTACCTGTTGTTGGATTTGAAATTTCATTATCTGATTCTGTTCTCAAATCTCTTTAACATTGATATTATAATTAGTGATATCCCACTTACAAAAAGAATTACTCCAATTGTAAATTCAACAAGAATTTTTTGGAATATTTCTTTTTGGTCTGTTTCTAATGTAATGTAATTATCATTCTCTAAATAATTAAAATATTCAATTTGAGGATAATCAAAAACTATTACAAACGAACCTAAAATCAAAATTATTAATCCCACTAAAAATTTTCTCTGATTTCTAATTTCCAAAAACCTTTCACAAAACTACAATTTCTATTTAATAAATCTCTAATAGTTTTTAGTAGGTTCATCTAATCACTAAACGCCCAAGAGCAGGCACACAGACGGATTAGGATGACGCTGATCGTAACGATACCAATGATTTCTAATTCACCCAGGTGTGCTACATTATGGGCAACCCCGGTTTCAGAACGTGATGAGGCGTATGGCTATGTCCAATGATTTTTTGCGAGTCAGAACCGGGGAACACTAAATTTTCTAAAAACCATTAAACGTTAGTAATTTTCAAACTACAATAATGGTAAACTACTGGTTGGCAAAACAGGAACCCAGTGGACCTAGAGGATATAATTTTGAACAACTAAAAAAAGAAAAGACTACGGTTTGGGATGGGGTTCATAATAATTTAGCATTAAAACATATGAGGGAAATGAACCCAAATGATTTAATTTTATTTTATCATACTGGTGATGAAAGACAAGCAGTAGGAATAATGCAAGTTACTTCAAAACCTTACTCTAATCCAAAAGAGGATGTTGAACGTTTTATTGTAGTTGATGTAAAATACAAAAAAACATTGAAAAGACCAGTAACATTAACTGAAATAAAAAATAATAAAAAATTCAAAGATTGGGAATTAGTTAGAATCTCTAGATTGTCTGTAATGCCTGTTCCTAAACCAATTTGGAATGAAATTATCAAAATTTCACAAAGTTAGTGTAATAGATTTATTGATATAGTAGAATTATCTAATTGTATTATGGCAACAGCTTATGTTTTAATAAACTGTGAACTAGGTTCTGAGGAAGCTATTATTGGGCAACTAAAGGGCTTAGAAGGTGTAAAAGAAGTTCATGGAACTTTTGGTGCATACGATATTTTGGCCAAGATTGAATCCGACACTGTTGAAAAACTGAGAGAAACAATTACCTGGAAAATCAGAAAAATTGAAAAGATTCGTTCTACTCTTACTCTGATGGGTATTGAAGGTCAAACATAACCCCTTTTTTTTCTAATCATGCTTCTACATTTTATTTTTGTAATTAAAGAAGAGGAACTTGATAAACGTAAATCTGAATTTGAATATATCAAAAAAATGGCACAATTTTATAAAAAATGGATTAATGAAAATTTTGGAATTGATTATGAAATTCAATGTGATGAATTAATTACAAAACCTAGAAGTATATTACAAAAACTAGATACACATACACTTGTTCGTGATCATGAACAACGTGGAAAAGACACATATCATTTCTACTTAACTCATTTTAAACCTCTATGGACTGATTGCACTTGCGAAGGTTATCATGCAGAAAATTTTGGAATGATTTTTTGGCAAAAACCAAAAGAATCTCCTGACGACTTATTTTTGGCAGAAAAAAATTGTACAACTATTTCACATGAAATAGTTCATGAGATGTTAAGAATCAAAGGACATAAAAAATACATTCATGACGTTCATGATGTTTGGACAAAGCATTTCTTTGATCAATTAGAATTTCAGCAATATGGAGAAGATTTTGAAAGTACCGAAGGAAAACCGATGTTCTTAACAATGGATATTAGCAAATTCAAAAATTAATTTTTTTGAAATTCTAACATTTTGTTACTGAGTAAATGTTATTTTCAAAATTTGCCGTTTTAAAATCTAATTTATTTTCAGGATCATTGTCTCTGGATTTACTTAATTCTTTGAGCTCTTCTAAAGCATCTTTTCTAAAACCAACTGATGATCCATAAACTGCATCAGTTAACATTGTTCCATGGTCTCCTTTTTTAATATCATCTACCATATCGTAAAATCTATTTGTCTCTTTTTTATTTACAGGATTTCCTTTGGCTTTATTTTGTGCTACTGAAATATACATTCCATTATTTTTCACAGCAACAAGAATTTTGTGATTTTTTCCAGATTTGCCTGGAATTGTTTCATTAACTAGCACTTCACATTTGTGATACATGCTTGATACATACGCAAAAAATCTGTATTGTGCAAATTTCCCTGCATCATCTTCTTCACAATCCACAAAAATTTTGTGTAATAGATGTAATGCATCATCATTCATACTTTGTAATCTATCATCAATTCTGCCTCGTTCAAGTAATTCTGATTTACATTCTTTTGCAATTAATACTAAAATAAAATCTGGTAAATTATAATTTTTTAATGCAGCAACAAATGAACCTGCTTGTGACATGCCAAATTTTGGAAATCCTTTATTTACCAAATTATGACATCCTCTCAGAATATTTTGAATTAGTTGACAACGACTTTTTAAGCTGGTTTTGGCTTATAATTGTTGAGAATTAATATGCATATTTTGATATTTTTTTAATTTTTAAATTGTAAATATTAAATTCGGGGAAGATTTTCAGTATTTCATGGAAATTGATACCACCCCAGAACTTGTTTCTAATGTATATCGAAAATTACAAGAAAATATTGGAAAATTTAGAAATGTTGTGGATCGACCATTGACACTTACAGAAAAAATTCTAGCTGGTCATTTCAATGAAATTTCTGAAAAAAATCTTTCTGGAGGAAAAGATTACATTTTTCTAAAACCTGATAGAGTAGCACTTCAAGATGTTACTGGACAAATGGTAATGCTTCAATTCATGCAAGCAGAATTAAATGAAACAGCTTTACCAACAACTGTTCACTGTGATCATCTAATTCGTGCTGAAGTTCAAGGTGATGTTGACATGAAAGTTTCATTAGATGAAAATAGTGAAGTTTTCAAATTTTTACAATCTGCTTGTGCAAAATATGGATGTGGATTTTGGAAACCAGGAGCAGGGATCATACATCAGGTAGTTTTAGAAAATTATGCATTTCCTGGTGGATTGATGATTGGAACTGATTCACATACACCAAATGCAGGTGGTCTCGGAATGATTGCTATTGGTGTTGGAGGTTTAGATGCAGCAGAAACTATGGCTGGAATGCCTTGGGAATTACTTTATCCAAAAAGAGTAGGTGTAAAATTAACTGGTAAACTAACAGGTTGGACTGCACCTAAAGATATTATTTTAAAAGTTGCAGAAGAATTAACTGTTTCAGGTGGAACAAATGCAATTGTAGAATATTTTGGTCCAGGTACTTCATCAATTAGTTGTACTGGAAAGGCTACTATAACAAATATGGGTGCAGAAATTGGTGCAACTTGTTCGATATTTCCTTA
This sequence comes from Nitrosopumilus sp. Nsub, assembly GCF_001541925.1. Taxonomy (GTDB): domain Archaea; phylum Thermoproteota; class Nitrososphaeria; order Nitrososphaerales; family Nitrosopumilaceae; genus Nitrosopumilus. Next base: position 183,969 of record NZ_LQMW01000017.1, on the reverse strand, counting down.
TGATGAAAGAATGGAAACTTATCTAAAGTATACTAATAGAAAAGAAATTGCAGAATTAGCTAATCAAAATAAAGAACTTTTAGTTGCAGATCCTGAAATTGAATCTGAACCTGAAAAATATTTTGATAAAATAATTGAAATTAATTTGTCCACTTTGGAACCTCATATTGTTGGACCGCATACACCGGATTTGGCAAGATCTATTTCTGAACTTGCAAGTGATGTAACATCTAATGATTATGTAGATCCAATTTCTGTTGCATTAATTGGAAGTTGTACTAATTCTTCGTATGAAGATATGTCTAGAGCAGCTAGTTTAGCTAGACAAGCAAAATCTAAAGGAATTAAATCCAAAATTCCATTACTTGTAACTCCTGGCTCTGAACAAATTAGAGGTACAATTGAGAGAGATGGCCAAATGGATTCTCTTAAAGAAATTGGTGCAACAGTATTGGCAAATGCATGTGGACCATGTATTGGACAATGGAATAGACCAGAATTAGAGGAAAATGAAAAAAATTCTATTGTAACTACCTTTAACAGAAATTTCCCTGGACGAAATGATGGCCAGAGATCTACATTAAATTTTATTGGCAGTCCTGAAATGATCATTGCTTTAGCTTTGGGTGGAAAATTATCTTTTAATCCATTAACAGACGATCTTACTGCAGCAGATGGAACAAAGTTCAAATTAGAACCACCAACAATTGCACCTGAAGTACCTGAAGAAGGATTTAAGATACCTGATGGAATTTTTGTTGCTCCTCCTCCTGATTCCACAAATGTTGATGTAATAATTGATCCAAACAGTAAACGTCTTCAACGTTTAGCACCTTTTGAAAAATGGAATGGTACTGACTTTGTTGAACTTCCAATACTGGTTAAAGCAAAAGGAAAATGTACAACTGATCATATTTCTCCTGCAGGTGCATGGTTGTCCCTAAGAGGTCATTTAGATAATCTAAGTGATAATATGTTATTGGGCGCTGTTAATGCTTTTAATGATCAAGTAGGTAATGGTAAAAATATTTTAAATAATGAGATTGAACCTTTTTCAAAAATTGCTAGACAATACAAACAACAAAATCTCAATTGGGTAATAATTGGAGACAATAATTATGGTGAGGGAAGCAGCAGAGAACATGCTGCAATGACTCCTCGTTATTTGGGTTGTGTAGCAGTAATCACAAAAAGTTTAGCAAGAATTCATGAAACAAATCTGAAAAAACAAGGAGTTTTAGCATTAACTTTCAATGATCCAAGTGATTATGAAAAAATTCTTGAAGATGATAAAATTAGTTTAATTAATTTAGATAATTTAGAACCTCAAAAACAAGTCACATGTGTTATTACTCATAGTGATGGAAATAAAGAAGAAATTCATTTAAATCACTCATATAATAAATCTCAAATTCAATGGTTCAAACACGGTTCTGCATTGAATGTTTTAAGAAATCAGAAATAAAAGTGGGCCCGATCGGATTTGAACCGACGATCGATGGTTTTGGAGACCATCGCCCTACCAGGCTAGGCTACGAACCCACAAGAATCGGAACAATTTGCTTGAATTTTAACTTATTTTTAACCAAGATTTATTTGCAATAATCACTAATCTGTGTTGTTAGACACAATGGTTAAACCAGTATATTTTGTATTAGGCGCGATTCCCGTTATTGTTGCAATTTTACTTGCTGTTCCATTAGTTACAAAAAATGAAATTCCTGTATCTGCTACAAATTCCTTTGATAAGGTAGAAATTGAATACACAAAACATCAATTAAAAAAAATTACTAATGGAATTGCTGAAAGAACTGGTGCTGAAAAAACTGAAATTCTTTTAATAAAAAATGATGGAGAAACAAAATATACTATTACTAAAAAAGGATATCCGCAACCTACAATAAAATCAAAAATTAATGAACAAGATTTGAACAAAATCAAGGCCTTGATTAAAGAAACTGGTTTTATTTCTATTGACCCAAATTCTTTTTCAGTTTTTCAAAATGTTACTGATTTTCAAAAATCTTCAGTCAAAGTGACTCTTAATGGACGTGTCAATCAAATCCATTGGCCTGAATCCTCTGCAACTCCTGATTTTATTCCACCTATTATCACCATGGTCGAATCTGAATTGGATAAAGTGATGTCCGAATTTAGTGAATAGGTACAAATAGCCTGTAGCAAAAATTAGTGTATGTTACCACTCTCTGGTGAAAGAGTAAATGCTAAAGGAATAATTTCTGAAAAATTAGATTCTGTTGATACATTACGTGGTTCAAGCACATTAAAACGAGGTTTTGCACACATGCAAAAAAATGGTGTTGTTATGGATGTTACAAATGTTGAACAAGCATTAATTGCTCAAGAAGCTGGTGCTGTTTCTGTAATGGTTTTAGATAAACTTCCATCTGAAGTTAGAAAGGCTGGTGGCGTTGCACGAACTGCAAGCATAAAAATTATTGAAGAAATTATGGATTCTGTTACTATTCCAGTAATGGCAAAATGTAGAATTGGACACGTGAATGAAGCTTTAGTTTTACAAGAAACTGATGTTGATATGATTGATGAATCTGAAGTTTTAACTCCTGCTGATGAATTACGTCATATTTGGAAATGGGATCTTACAACACCTGTTGTTAATGGTGCAAGATCTCTGGCTGAAGCTTTGAGAAGAATTGAGGAAGGTGCATCTATGATTAGAACAAAAGGTGAACCTGGAACTGGAAATGTTGCAGAAGCTATTACGCATATCAAAAAAGTTAATGATGGATTAAGAACAATTAAATCAATTTATGATTCTGGTGATAATCAAGAATTAGTACGTATGGCAAGAGAATTCAAAGTTTCATATGATATTGTAGAACAAACTGCAAAACTTGGAAGATTGCCTGTTGTGAATTTTGCAGCAGGTGGAATTGCAACACCAGCTGATGCAGCATATTTGATGTCATTAGGATGTGACGGTATTTTTGTTGGTTCTGGAATTTTTAGTGCTGATGATGCACAAGAAAGAGCAAATGCGATTGTTTTAGCTACAACATTTTGGAATGAATCTGATAAAGTTAAAGAAGCACAAAAAATGATTGATGAAAGACAATCTATTCCTGGATTAGATGTTAAGACATTAGACTTGCGTATGCAAGATCGTGGAGGTTCAGCATGAGTCTTAATCTAGGCGTTTTATCCATTCAGGGTGATATTCTTGAAAATGTTCTTGCTGTAAAAGCTGCTATTGATGAATTAGGCATTGATGGAACTGTTACTAGTGTTAGAACTCCTGATGAAATTTCTAATGTAGATGGTCTCATTATTCCTGGTGGTGAAAGTACTACGATTGGAAGATTATCTGTGGCTAATGGTACTTTGAAAATCTTAAAAGAAAAAATTGACCAGGGAATGCCTGTATTGGGAATTTGTGCAGGAATGATTATGTTGTCCAAAAATGCACAAGACAAAGTAGTAGGAAAAATTGACCAACCTCTATTAGATATATTAGATATTAAACTAGAACGAAATTCTTTTGGACGCCAAAGAGAATCTTTTGAATCTGATATTTCTTTAAATTCTATTGGAATTCCTTCATTCAACGGTGTCTTCATTAGAGCACCATCAATTTCTGATGTAGGATCCGATGTTGAAGTTTTATCAAAATTCAATGAAAAAATTGTTGCAGTTAAAAAAAATAATGTCATTGGAGTTGCATTTCATCCTGAATTAACCCGTGATATTTCATTGCACAAATATTTTGTAAATCTTACAAACACTTTAAAAAATTAATTAATTTAAAATTTAATCTAACAAATTATGCATTGATCTCAAATCTTTTTTGAATGGCTGCAAAATTTCTGGAATATCCACCTTGATTGAATCTTTTAATGATAAATTTTGAGATTTCTTTTCATTCCAAACTTTGGAATTGAATTCTGATATTGCTTTAGTTATTTCTGATTGTTCTTCAATATTTTCAAAATCTACTTGTTTTTGTTGATGAATACTTTCATTTGAATACAATGTTTTCCATAGATGTTCTGTAATGAATGGTGTAATTGGTGCTAATAATTTTAGAATTGTCGATAAAGTTTTGTGAAGTGTAAATATTGCCCCATCTCTTTCATCATCTGAAAAATCAATTCCATATGCTCTTGCTTTAACCATTTCAATGTAATGTGCAGCAAAAACATTCCATGTGAATTCTCTAATTGCAACTGCTGGAATAAAGAAATTATATTCTTCATATCCCTTTTTACACTCTTTTACTAATTTGTCTAATTCTGATAAAATCCATTTATCTGAATCTGCTGGATTTCCTGAATCAATAACTGGAAAACTTGATAAAAATCTGGATACGTTCCATAATTTGCTTAAAAATTTCTTGGTTGAATCAATCTTTTGTTCATTACATCTAAAGTCATATCCGTGATTAATCTCACTAGCACTCCAAAATCTAAAAGTATCTGCTCCTAGTTTTTCAATAACTGGTAATGGATCTATTGCATTACCTTTACTTTTACTCATTTTCATTCCTTTTTCATCTAATCCATATCCCATCACCCAAGCTTCTGACCATGGTTTTTCTCCAGTTAATTCTTCACATCTCAATAATGTGTAATACAACCAAGTTCTCACAATATCTTTTGCTTGAGGTCTAATTGTTGCAGGATAAACTTTTTTGAAAAATTCATCATCTCTACTAAATTTACTTATGAATAATGGTGAAACACTAGAATCCATCCATGTATCAAATGTTCTTTCTTCACCAATAAATTCACTAGAATCACATTTTGTACAATTTGGAATTGGGCATTTTTCATTCCATGGTCTATAATATTTTCCAGGTTCAGGCACATGTGGTTCTGAACATTTTTTACAATACCAAATTGGAATTTCTGTACCATAAAATCTTCTTCTTGAGATTGGCCAATCAATATTGATTGATTCTAACCAATTCATCAAAATTTGTTTGTGCATTGTAGGATGAAAAGTAATTTCTTTTCCAACTTTCCTCATTTTTTCAATTTTATCTTTTTGTTTAAGGTAATATTCTTCCATTGGAATTATTTCTATTGGAGTTTTACTTCTTTCTGAAATCGGAGTTCTGTGAACAATATCTTCAATTTTTTCAACAAATCCTCCATTTTCTAAATCTTCTATGATTTTTGTTCTTGCTTGTTTTGGTTTTAATCCCGCATATTCACCGGCCACATCTGTCATTCTTCCATTTAGTCCAATAGCAACTATTTCTTCTAATTGTAATTCTCTGAATAATGCTACATCATTTTGATCACCGTAACTACAAACCATTACTGCACCTGAACCAAATTCTTGTTTTGCTGAATGATGTGTTGTTAATTCTACTTCTGCATTAGTAATTGGAACAATTATTTTTTTACCAATAAATTCTGAATACCTTTCATCTTCTGGATTAACGATAATTGTTCTACATGCACAAAGCAATTCTGGTCTAGTACTTGCAATAATGATCTCTTTATCGATGTCTTTAATCTTGAATTTCATGTAAACAAGCTTTGTTTGTAAATCATCATAAATTATTTCAGCATCTGCAATGGTAGTACCCGAAACCCAATCATAATTATTGGGTCTATTTGCAAGGTAAACCTCTCCTTTCTTCCATAAATTAATGAAAGTTGATTGTGTCAATGATCTGTATTCTTCAGAATCTGTTCTGTAATAATTTGAAAAATCTCCACTTATTCCTAAACTTTTCATAATTTGAATCATTTCTGCTTCTAAATCATCTAAAGCATCTCTACACAAATTGAGAAATTCTCCTCGTTCTGTCTCTCTCATTCTTATCTTGTGTTTCTTTTCAGTATAGATCTCAACTGGTAATCCATTTCTATCAATGCCTATTGGAAAATACACATTTTTTCCAGCCATTCTTGCCGTACGTGCAATCATGTCTATTTGTGAGTAATGTGCTGCTGCACCAATATGCCATGGTCTTCCTGATGGGTATGGTGGAGGCGTATCTATTGTAAAATTATCTTCTTTAGGTATGAAATCATAAACTTTGTTCTCTTCCCATTGTTTTAGAATATTTTTTTCTAATTCTGGATTCCATGCTTTTTCTGAAATTTTAGGTTCCATTTTTTATCTTTTAATATTGGAAATAATGTGAGATCCTTTGTTGTAACCCTCGTAAATGTAAACTCCTACTGCTTCTACGTTTTCTGGCATCTTTGGAGCTAATAGTTTAATTATTTCACTTGAGAGATTTTCAACTGTAGCTTCTCCTTCAAGTAGGTATGTTGTATGTTTTGGAACTTGTAAATCAAACATTCCTTTTGGTCCTTCAAAACTAATTTGATAATGTGTATCGTCTTCTTTTTTTAGATATTTTCTGTTAATGAAAAATTTATGATCAAATTCATTAACAACTTCTTTTATGATTTTTTTTGCTATTCCAAAATCTACTAATAAATTATTTTTCATTTGTCCTACTAGTTCTACCATTACTGAAGATGTATGACCATGTAAGATAGAACATTTTTCAACTAATGGAAGAATATGTGCATAATCAAATGCGAATGATGCATCATCTAAAAATATTGAACCCGTTTGAGGTGTTTTTTCATAAAATACTATGTCTTGTAATTCTTTAATCTGTGCAGTATATTTTGCATGACCTATTGCCATGATTTTTTCTTCAGGAAAGTCTTCTTTGATTTGTTTATATTTTTCAATATCTTCATCATTATCAATAACTTCGATTAACCCTTTTTCTGTTTTAAAATCAATTTTGACTTTGGTTCCATTTTTTAAACTAATTTCATAATTGTATTGATATTCATTTTCTAAAAATGTGAGCATTTGAGCAACTGTTAATTCCGTTCTTGTTTTAAGCAAATTTCCTTTTTTATCGATATATTTGAAATCTGAATCGATAATTGTAGGGTTTGTAGTCATGTAAAATTTTTTGTCTATGGATATAATATAAATTCTGTAACAATGTGCCTGAAAAATTGTTTTATGACTAAAAAAAGGAATTTAAAATTCTAGCAAGATTGACATCGTTATTTGTAATGCCACCTGCATCATGAGTTGTTAAATCAACTGCAATTCTATTGTATACGTTGAACCATTCTGGATGATGATTCATTTTTTCAATTTCCATAGCAGCTCTTGTCATAAATCCAAATGCTTGATTGAAACTATCAAACTGAAACTCTTTATGCAATTTATTTTCTTTAATCTCCCATCCTTCCAATTTTTTTAATTCTTCTGTAATTTGTGTTTCAGATAATTTCATCATAATACTATTGAAAATTTGTCAAATTAAAAGATTGATAAATTACTCTTACCAAAGATTTCCTTGCATTTTTAAAATCAATTTAATGTCTTTTGAAATTGTTTCTAATGTTTTTTCATCATAATTCGCATTTGTGAAATCTATTGATGAAAATGTAGCTCCATCAAAATTTGTGTGTCTTAAATTTACATTACTTAGATTTGTGTTTACCAAATCTGCATTTCTTAAATCTGCATTAAATAAATCAGCTCCACTGATATTCGCATTTGTTAGATCAACACCATACATGTCTGTATCCCAAAGTTTTGCATTACTTAGATTTGTATTTTGTAAATTTGCTCCTCTTAATTTTACATTAAATAATATTGTATCACTTAAATCAGAACCAGTTAAATCAGCTCCACTAAAATTCGCATTGTGAATATCTCTATTTTTAAGATTAACATTTTTTAAATTCGTATTTGAAAAATTTCTTCCAATTAATTCTTCATATTCAAAATCAACTTTTGATAAATTTCTTTTTTTAAAAACATCTTCAGGTTCCATTTTTTTCTTCAGCGAAATTATTAATTATTGTCGTGTTTATGACTATTTTCCTCAGTCTTTCTTGGTTTATGGAAATATATGTAAAATTAATTTTGATACTAAATGAGGTCAAATGGAATCAATTCATCAGATATTACTGAAAAATATTAAAAATTCTATTACTGAAGTGGTCCCTCAAAAGAAAATAGGTATTGCTTTTTCTGGAGGTGTTGATAGCACATTAGTTTCAAAAATCTGTACCGATATGGGTTATGATGTAGTTTTACTTACTATTGGATTTTCTGAATCACATGATATTGTATTTTCCAAAGAAGTAAATGATTTTCTAAATTATTCTCATCATATTTTAGAAATTGATCCTAAAACATTTCCTAAAATTACTACTGACATTCATAAAGTCATTAACACTGATAATTTATCTTGGAATGAAAATTGTATTGCGTTTTATTATGTGTCAAAACTTGCAAGAAGTTTGAATCTTGATACTGTGATAACTGGAAATGGAATTGATGAATTATTTTGTGGATATAATGCATATAGAGAAGCATTCGCTGGTGGTGAAACAAAAATCAATGAAGTAATGGATTTGAAATTAGATAATGAATTAAAAATGATGAAGGCTGTTAATGTGATTGCTTCTGAATTTGATGTGAAAATTTTACAGCCTTTATTGTCTCCAAAATTCATTGAATATGCAAAAACTGTTCCTATCACTGAAAAAATTCTTAGTTCTGATGATCTTTATCGAAAACACATTATTCGTAAATTAGCTATTGAAGTTGATGTTCCAGAACTTTCTTGTAATAAAAGAAAAAAAGCATTACAATATGGTTCAAAAATTCACAAGTCTTTGCTAAAAACTAGATAAAACTTCTAACTGTTTTCTGAACTGATTTTTCTACGTTATTGATGATTTTTGGTGATGCACCAAGGTGTTTTTCAGGCGAGAAAATTGAATCAATTTCTTTATCTGTTAATTTTGAGGAAAATACTTTATCGTTTTTAATTGCATCCTTGTATAATATTCCTTTATCATTTGCTTCAAATGCAACTCTTTGTACGTCTCTATATGCCACAAATCTTGGAATTCCTTTTTTGATTAATGCTTCTAAAACAAATTCTGCAAAGATTTGTCCTTTTGTAATGTATAGATTTTCCACAATTCTTTTTTCATTTACCATCAAATTTGAAACAATTCTAGTCATTGTTTCTAACATTTCATCAACTAGAATTGATACTGTTGGAATTACAAATCTTTCATTAGCTGAGTTTGAAAGATCACGTTCATGCCATAATGGTATGTTTTCAAAAGATAATGCCACCTGACTTCTTACTAATTTCGATAATGATGAAACTCGTTCACTTTTAATTGGATTTCTTTTAACAGGAACTGCACTGCTTCCCATTTGACCTTTCTTGAATTGTTCAGCTACTTCCCCAATTTCGGTTCTTTGTAAATTTCTAATTTCTATTGCAATTTTTTCTAATGTTGAACCAATTAATGCTAATTCAAATACGTATTCTGCATATCTTTCTCTTGGTACAACTTGTGTTGTTACTTCTGCTGGAAATAATTTTAATCTCTTTGCAGCTCTTTTTTGTACTTCAAGTGACTTTGCACCCATCAAAGAACCAGTTCCAACAACTCCTAATGTTTTACAAATTAAAATTCTTTTTTTGATTTCTTCAATTCTTTCTACATGTTTTGCCATTTCTGCAGCCCAATTTGCAAATTTTAATCCAAATGAAATAATGCTGGCATGTTGTCCGTGAGTTCTTCCTACTGCTGGAATTTCTGCATATTTGACAGATTTTTTTGCAAGAATTGATGCCATTTTGGCAACTTTAGGCTCAATAATTTGTAATGCATCTCTCATCTGCATAGAATTACTTGTATCAACTAAATCATTACTTGTAAGACCATAGTGTATCCACGGTCTTGCATTTTTAGAACATTTTTCACTTAGTGATTCTACTAATGCTGCTGTATCATGATCACTTTTTGCTTCTAATTGTTTAATTCTTTTTGCGGTAATTTTTCCTGACATTGCAGCTTTGTGAATCTCTTTACCTATTTTTTTTGAAATCATTCCTATTTCACTTTGTGAAATCGCTGCAGCACCTTCTATTTCTAATTGATAATCTACTTTCTTTTGTTCACTAAAAATTTTCATCATTTCTTTGGTCCCATAACGACCATTATCAATAGGTAAAATTGCCAACATTTTGGTAATTGCATATTAGAAAATAAATCTACTTGTTTTTTCATTCTTTTTTGCGATCATTATGTGATTAATTACTGATGAGAATTCTTTTGATGAGTATTTTTCTAGATTATTGTTTAATTCCTGTATCTGATAATACCCATTCTAATGCTTTCAAATACCCTTGTTTGAAATTTTTCTCATCAATTGCCCAATCTGGATTTGCTCTAAGTTCTGCAAGAAGTTGATTTGCTTTGTGAGTAATTGTTGCTTTATCTAACATATACAACAATTGTATCTGATCAATTTTAAATTACTTTTGATATAATTCTAGTTTAAACTAGTGCTGACGAAATTCATACATGCCAAATGTCTAATATCTATGTGATGTTTAGTCTTCAATAGAAAGATGGAAAACAAACCACTCAGAGATAAACCCGCAGAATTCAAGCAATGGGGGACCGGTATGGAAGAAGCACAACAACAGATGAAGAATGCATGTGATCTACCCATTTCTGATTCAGGAGCTCTCATGGCAGATTCCCATATTGGCTATGGCTTACCGATAGGAGGAGTTTTAGCAACTCGTAATTCAGTAATCCCATATGCTGTAGGCGTTGATATTGCATGCAGAGTAAAACTATCTGTCTTAGATCTTCCACATGAAATGCTTGAAAATGAACAAGGAATGGAACAGCTAACTAAAGCAATAGAGACAGAAACAAAGTTTGGAGTAGGGGCAAAATTCAAAATGCGACGAGAACATTCTGTCATAGATGAAGACTGGGATGTATCTCCTATCACAAAAAAATTGAAAGGTAAAGCTCACTCACAGTTAGGAACATCAGGATCAGGTAATCATTTCGTAGAATTTGGACCCATTACAATCAAAGAAAAAAATCTTGGGATAGCCCCAGGAAAATATTTGGCACTCATGTCTCACTCTGGAAGTAGAGGTGTTGGTGCAGCAGTTGCTGATCACTATTCAAAACTAGCAATGGAAAAGCATTTTGAACTTCCAGATCGTTTGAAACACTTAGCATGGCTTGATCTTGATACCGAAGATGGAGAAGAATACTGGGATGCCATGGAACTAATGGGAAAATATGCTGCAGCAAATCATGCTTGTATCCATAAACATGTCACAAACTATTTGGGAACTGACGTTTTACTTGATATTGAAAACCATCACAACTTTGCATGGAAAGAAACACATCATGGTGAGGAACTTATCGTCCATAGAAAAGGTGCAACACCTGCCGGAAAAAATGTTTTAGGAATTATTCCAGGATCAATGGCGTCACCTGCTTATGTTGTTAAAGGAAAGGGAAAACCTGAATCACTTAACTCTGCTGCTCACGGTGCTGGGAGAGTAATGTCGAGAAAACGTGCACACAGAGAACTAAACTGGGAAGATGCAAACAAGATCCTAGCAAGCAAAGGAGTAACTCTTCTATCTGCTGGTTTAGATGAAGTACCAACAGTCTACAAAAACATTGACAAAGTCATGGAAGACCAGCAAGACTTGGTAGACATCCAAGCACGATTTGATCCAAAATTGGTGAAAATGGCACCTTCTGGAGAACGACCAGAGGATTAATTCTAACTAACTAATCTTTGCAATGACTAGCAAATTAGGTAAGAACGCATATAGGTTCAAAATTGGTACCTTTAGGTGTGATTAAAGGTTGAGCGAAGACGATTCTGAACTTCAGAGATTACAAGCTAAACGATTAGCTGAAATGCAAAAAAATATCTCTTCACGAGATAATGACACTAAAACTCCTGAGCCATCTGAAGAAAAAACTGTTAGTCCTAGAGATGTATTGATAAAACAATTGGGGTTTAGAGGATTGGAAGTTTTAACAAATGCTGAATCTCAGTTTCCAAATGAAACTAAAATGATAATTGTCAAATTATCTGAATTAATTAAAAGTGGAGAAATTACTGAAAATCTTGATGGTGGAAAATTATTAGGATTGTTTCGTTCAATTGGATTAAGTGTAAGAATGGATACTAAAATTAACATTCAACAAGATGGGAAGTTTGTTTCTTTAACTGATAAACTTAGTAACAAATCTAAAGATGATGATGTGGAATGAGTATTACTTTAGAAATTGGAACACAAAATTATTTGGATGATTTACTTTGTATAAAAAAACATCTTTCTCATATGGAAAGTCTTTTGAATTGTTATGCAAGTTATAATGTTAGTGAACCTTCATCAAAATTTGGTTGGACATTTTTTAAATTAGAATTCAAATCTAATTTTCAAATTAGTATATCTGAAAAATTTTCTGATATCCTTGCAAAATATCAATACAATGATGATGCAGGAAAATTTACTAACTTTATGAGCGATTATTTTGTTGCTAGAGGTTGTAATGTTAAAGTAAAATCTGTTACCTAGACTCTTCTTCCTCTTTTACCACCTTTCTTTCTGGTAGTATCGTGAGGAATTGGTGTTACATCATCAATTCTTCCAATTTTAAATCCGCCTCTTGCTAGTGCTCTAATTGCTGCTTGTGCACCTGGACCTGGAACTCTTGAACCAACTCCTCCAACTGCGCGAACTCTGATATGAAATCCTGTGAATCCTTTTGTTCTTGTTGATTCAACAACTGCATTTGCAGCTTTCATTGCAGCAAATGGTGATGATTCATATCTATCTGCATTTACATGATTTCCCCCAGAACTGATGGCAACTGTTTCACCACCGGTGAGATCTGTCATGTGGATAATTGTATTGTTATAGCTGCTGTAAATATGAGCAATTCCCCATTTTTCTGGACCTTCTTTTTTAGTCTCAGGTTGATTTTGTTCTTCAACTGGTGCTTCAGTTTTTTGTTCTTCGACTGCTGCCTCAGTTGTTTCAACTGGTGCTTCTACTTCAGCTTCTACTTCAGACAATGCTTACCAGATCTTAAAGGGTTTAAAAAACATTGATTTCTCAAACTTGTACTATTATGGTCACTTGGGTTATAATTATTCATTATTGATATACTATGATTTCTAGCTATTTTTGATGGCTTCAATTATCTTGTTAGCAATAATCGTAGCTGTTTCAGTTGCATTACTGGGTTCTGTTTTAATCCAATCTTCAACATCGATCAATGATATTATTTTATCTCCTGTAGAAAAAAAATGTCAAGAAATTGCAAATGAAGGATACAAAATGCATACTCTATATCCCACTTCAAATCCTGATGACCTTTTAGAAGATGATAGGAAACAATTGTTGTATCTTGATGATTTGTGGATGAAAGAATGTGTTTCTGTTTTACCCTCTGAATCAATTTTTAATATTGTAAATAATGTTGAAAGAGATTTTTCATTTGGTGAATAATTATTTAAAATGCCTCCATCCTAAATCTTTCAATTTAGTTTCACCATTTTGATTTTCTAGATATACTCCATTTCCAACTGCAACATAACCAATTTCAAAAATTGGTGTTTTCAATAATTTTGCATTTTTAATTATAATTTTTTTAAATTTTGAAGGTATTGTAAAGACAAATTCATACTCTTCACCTCCATGAAATACTGCTGAATTCAAATCATTCTTTTGTTTTTTAAAATAATTCTCTAAATCTCTATTAATTGGTATTTTATTTATAACAAATTTCTTTTTACTTTGTTTTGCCATTTCATTTAAGGTAGTGGATAATCCGTCACTGGAATCCATTGACGATGTAAAATATTTTTTATTTTTTAAACCATAATTTAGTTTTGGTTTTGGATATGTCACTGATTTAATAGATTTTTTAATTAAATTATTCATTTTTTTATTATTTCCTAATAGAATCTTTAATCCAACTGATGTGTAACCAAATGGACCTGTAGTGAATATCAAATCTCCTTTGTTGGAACCTTTTCTAGTAACAATTTTCTTAGAATTTCCAAAAATACAAACGTTAAAGACAATTTCTTTACCTTCATTTGTATCACCTCCAATTATTGAAATATTGTATTCTTTACATGCATTTTTAAATCCCTTTACAATATTGTTAATTTCATTTTTTGGAATTGATTTAGGCAGATTAATTGAAATTATTCCATATTCTGGTTTTACTCCTTTACATGCAAAATCACTTACACATGCAATTACACTTTTTCGTGCTGCATCAGATAATTCCATTTTATTGGGAATATCTGTACTTTGTACCATGGTATCTGTTTTTGCTACAATGTTTGTTTTTCCTAAGGTAAATTTCTCAACATCTTCAGAAACAAATTTTTTGTTTCCTAATTTTTTTTGAAAAATATTAATTATTTGATTTTCATTTAATTTTGTCATAATGTTCTTTTACCATTTTTGTTACATTATTAATAATTAGTTTGCATTTTTCTTTATCATTTGATTCTCCAGAAATTCTTATGATGTCTTCTGTATTTGATTTTCTGATTAGAATCCATGTATTTTCATCTATGATTGCTTTAACACCATCTCGTGTATCTATCTCTGAATATTTTTTTATTAAATAATTTTTTACAGTTTCAATTATTTCATCATGAAATTTTGTATTTACATTTATTTTCTCTCTCATCTGAAAATAATTTTCCATATAATTAATTATTTCAGAAAATTCTGGATTTTTTAACATTGATGCTATTAAACCACTTGTTAGAATTCCTTCTCTACAATAATTAAATTCTGGTAAAATAAATCCTGCACTACTTCCTTCTCCCCCCGCTTGGGAATTATTTTTTATCATGTCATCTATTACATTTGCTTCTCCCACTTTAGATCTTACAACTGTTCCTCCTTTTTTTTTGATGAATTTTTCAATTGATATACTTGTGTCTAAACTTAACACAAATTTTTTGTACCCTAATTCTAATGATTTTGCAACACCTAAACCTAATGTTACATCTGGGTTCTGTTTTTTTCCATTTCTAACAACAACTAAGCGATCTCCGTCCAAATCAAATGCAAATCCAATTTCTTTATCATTTGTTATGTTGGATAATTCAATTAATTCGTCTGATGTAGGATCTGGCCCTCTTGAACAACCTAATAGTTCCTGATTTATCATTTCTACATTACATCCAAGATTCTTTAACAAATCTTTTGCAAAATCTTTTGCAGCTCCTCCTCCATTATCAATTACAATTTTAGGTGAATTTGCTATGTCTCCAATGATTTTTTTGGCATCTTCAACATATGTTGATTTTATTTTCTCAATTTTACCAATTTTTGATTTTAAAATTTTTTGATGATTGATTATGCTGGGAAGTTCTTTTTCATTAATTCCTCTTCCTTCTAAAATGAATTTCATTCCATTCCATTCAATTGGATTGTGAGATGAAGAAATTATTATGCCTGCACCATATTTTCTTGATTCTCTAAAAACTACAGGAGTGGGAACCATTCCTAAATCAAATACATCAATTCCATTTTTCATTAGAACTGCACTAACTGTATCCTGAATTATTTCTCCAGAGGGTCTAGTATCCCTTCCTACAACGCATTTTTTTGATTTAATTAATGATGAAAAATTATTAGTAAATTCAATTATTTCTTTTAGATTAAGATCTTCTCCAAATATTCCTCTAATTCCTGAAATTGTTTTTTTCAATTATTCAAAGTCGGAAAGGCTTTTTATTAACTCTGATGGATTTATCCAATCGTGCCTTGGTAGCTCAGCCTGGTAGAGCACCTGATTCGTAATCAGTAGGTCGCGGGTTCAGATCCCGTTCAAGGCTTTTATTTTATATTAAATTTTTAAAATTTTTTGGAGAAATTATTGGATTATTCATCTAATGTTTCAATATCTATTTCTAATTCTTTACCTAAACCTATCCACCATTGTTTAGTTTGTTCTGTCATGTTCCCTTTTACTTTGTTAAAATGCTCCTTAATAGATCTGTCGGTTGATAAATAATTGATCATTTGATAATTTTTGTAAAATAATTTCTAGTCTAGACCTGCTTGTTTTCTCTTTCTCTTTCTATATAGAATAATGATTAGAGTTCCACCTGCACATCCCCAAAACAATGGTGATAATCCATTTTCAATTCCAAGTGGTATCAGTGTATCTAATGCTCCAACAAATCCTAAAATCATAATTGATACAAGTACCAACCCTATCATTTCTAGTAATTTTACCATCTTTTTCTACGCTATTCTCTGGAATCAAAAAGATATATGGTTTTGTAAAATGGATATTGCATGGACAAGTATCTTACAATCATCTTAATTTTCATGGTTGTAGGAATTCCTATTGCTTGGGTTTCCCCAATGACTGGAGAAGTACGTGAACAACCCCTTCTTCCATTGTTTTATGGTTCTATTGGTGGTATTATTTTCATTCTTTTTTACGGTGGATACAAAGACAAAAAAGCACGAGAGAAACTTAACGCTAAAAGAAAAAGATCTAAAAAGAAATAGAATTAAAGTTCTAGACCAAATGATTCGGCAATACTAGAAAAATTAGCATATGATTCTAAGTATTGTCTTCCTTTCGATGTGATGACAAAAGTGTTTTTTCCATCAAACTCAATTTTGTTGATTAATCCTGCACCTGTCAAATTTGTTAGAAATTTTGATAGTCTTGAATGTGATAGATTTGCTTTTGTAAGGAGAGATGTAGTTCTGATACCTTCTTGACCTGATAATTGGGTAGCTGTCAATAGATCTGCAACAATTTGCATACTTGTTCTATAAACTACCATGTGGAATATAGTGAAAAACTCTGATATAAGGGTATTACAATTTATTCAGATCAGATAAATAAGCTCCTCTTGTATTTTTGTACAATGTCCTCTCAATCGCCAATACCTTGGTTTGATGATTTTGTAGGAGTTGCATATAGGTACTTTGACCTTAGAATGAATGTAGTTCCTTTAATTACTGATCGAAAGCAATCATCTTCTATTTGGCATGATTCTATTCATTGGTGGGTGGATCCATCAATAAAAATTCGATTTGTTGAAATGGAAAATAATTATTGGTTCATTATGGGTTCTGATTCTCAAAAACCTGATACAAATTTAGCTTTTTTCAAAATATTGCCAAAATCTGAACATTATGAACGATTCAAAAAAGGTCATGGCGGTGAAGCTTATCTTAGATTAGGAGTTTATACCGAAAAATCTCTAAATGATGCAAAAAAACGTGATTTATGTAATTGTGGTCATGAAGCACAAGATCATGATGAAGGTGATGATGATGTTTGTTTATTCAATGATTGTAGTTGTAAAGTATTTTCTAGTTTTCAAGTAAATTTGTTGAAAAGAAAAAAAACAATAACTGATATTAAATTTTTAAAAGAAAAAGATGTTAAAGATGATCCACTTGCATGGAACTGCTTTAATGTAAATAAATATTCAAAGACAGAACAGAATTAATCTAAATCTTTGTTAACTCTAATGTGATCCCCTGGATAATGCTCATCAACTTTTTTTGAATAACATTTTCCACAAAGTGTTCCTTCAATTCCCCATTCATCCATTGGATTATAGCGTTGTTTCATTTTTTCATTACAAATGACACATTTTTCTTTTAAACCCAATGTGATTTTTTCTATTTTTCATCAATATAAAAAACATACTAGATTCTCCCCAACTGAGAAAATTATGTTAAATAATACGTATTTCCCAATAAATTAGGTAGCTAGTTTAACCAATGTAAACCTCCTGCAAGATTTTTACTTGGTTAGACTACTGCCTTTTCAATCAAAATAGATTATTTGCAATTTTTCTAAGTGCTATTATTTCATCTTCTTCTTGTCTAATTTTTTTATCTATCACTCTGAGCATTGTGTCATTCCAAACATGTTGAGAGAAGAAATTATGTTTTGTATTTGCTAACTCAATTTCGTCATCGACTACTGTATCCTCTAGAAATTTTGTAACAATAACATCTGTAAGTTTTAAAATTCTATTATTAAGCTTAAAACTGTGAAAAATTGGTTCTAATTTTCTTACATCTGATTTAAAATCTCCTTTAGATTCTAAAATTTTTTTGTGTAGTATTCTGAAATAAACTGCTACAAAGAATAATGTTGCATATCTTTTTGTTTTGTGGCCTCCTTGTTTTCCATATTTCAAAGATTTTTTTGCAAATTCCTTTACAAGATATGGATATAGTATAATTCTATAATCATCTTTTAGATTGTCATTAAAAATTTGATCATATTTACTACCTCTTGGAAGAAATTGAGCTGGAGAACTGTATGATTCTGTAGGTCTTTGTTCAATTCCTGCAACTAATGATTGAATTGCATCTTTTGCAACAATGACTTTTTTATGATTGTCTGGAAGATAATTATTGTAAGCTGAATCCCCTCCATATTCTAATTGTTTTGATTTTGTTTTTGTATCAAATGAGCCTGCTTGAATTTCATAAAAATATCCACAATTTTTTAATTGTGATTTAATTGATTTGTGAAAATCCATTAATGAAACTAAATCTTTTCCTCTTACGGAATTTTGAGAGTTTCTGTATTTTGTAATATTGTTTTGCTCTTGTTCGTCATCAGCTTTTATTATTGTCACTGTCATTGAACCATCCATATTTTTTGTTCTCTTTGAATGATCTAAAATTGAATTTGATGTTTGTGCACCATTAACAATTTGTGGAGCAAAAAGTTCAATCATATTTTCTCCTAATTCTGTAAAATCACTAACTACAATTGTAATTCCATTATTGTAAAAAAAGAATTTTCCTGGATTTGTTTGTAAAGTATCTCTTAATCCTTTGTTAACTGTAGTCTTAAATTGCATCCATTGTCTAATGTTTGATTCAAAAACATAATCTCGATTTTTACTCACAAAATCTGTCAATTCACGTAGTTTTAAAATTCCTAAAATGGTATTTTCATGTCTAAGCATTCTTTCTAATTTTATTGATGATTTTTTTCCTGCTGCTGGTTTTTTTATTCTATCCCATAATTTTTGAATAATTTTTTCTTCATCAATTATTTCTACTAATTCATCATGATAATCGACTTTTTGATCTGTGACATAACAACATTTTATTTTTAGATTTTTTTCTTTAATTTTTGTTACAAGTTGTGCTAATTCTGGCCTCATTTTTGTAATGTCTTTTGCAAGTAACCTTTTTGCATCCTCTTTAAATTTTGCAATTGCTTCAAGTGAATGTGATGTTCCGTATTTTGATTGAAATAATCTAACAGTATTGTCTGAAAAATCCACTGGCAGATACGCATCAATTCCTAAGTCATTTGCTCCATCAACAATTGCATCTGCTGCATCATCTTCTGTAGCCTCAAAAACTCTTGTCAAAATCCATTGAAGGAAGTTATTTCCTTTTTCTACTTCATTTTTTGAATCTTCTGCATACTCATGAATACTTTCTCTGATATTTTCTGCAAATCCTTCTAAAGGTGGACTAGAATTTTTTTGTACTAATAGTGCATGTGAGCCTGGAATATATTCTAATAAACCACTAGGATTCTGTGACATTGATTTTTGTAATATATTATATATTTAGAGAATTAGGTAATTGTGTAATAACTCTCACACGGATATGACATGAAATGATAAAAAAAATAATCGCTTTGACAATAATATTGGGAATATCGGTAACTGTAATTGGCTTATCATTTTCTGGATTAAATTCTGAAGAAGTTAATTCTGACGAAACTAGTTTGCAAACTGAAGAAGCAATAAAAGCAGATGTACTTATCCCAACTAAAGTTTCCCGTCCTGGATGTGATGTTGAAGATATTTGCTATATTCCATCTAAGATTGTTATAGAAAAAGGAGGTTCTGTAACTTGGTTAAATGAAGATTCTGCTTTTCACACTGTAACATCCGGATTTTATGAAGAGCCTACTGACCTATTTGATAGTGGTTATTTAGATCCCTACCAGTATTACACATTGTCTTTCGATGAAATTGGTACATACGATTACTTTTGTGAATTACATCCTTGGATGTTCGCTCAAGTAATTGTAGAATAAAGGTACCCGAGGGAGTCGAACCCCCTTGTATAAGCTTTGCAGGCTCACGCATAACCGTTCTGCCAGAGTACCGTTTTGAAAAACACGAAATGAACAATTAAACTCTTTAGATTATTATTTGTTAAATGATTTTGAAGCTAATTTTACATCTTCAGCTTTGATTGTTTTTCTACCTGCATGTGATGCCATATCTACAGCATTTTTTGCAATATCTTCTGCAATATCTTCTATGATTCTTCTTAATTCATCTGCAGATTCATCACTAACTCTTTCGGCACCAGATTTTTTTAAAATTCTATACATTGCTGATAATCCTAATTCTGAAGATTTCATGTTTTTTCTTTTTCTTTTTTGTGAAAAAACCTAATGAGTGAAAAAATATCACTAAGGAATCGATTTATACAGACAATATTCAAAATTTATTAGACTATGACTTGGTTATTTGATTCTCATATTCATCTGTCTGATTCTGCATATTTGCCTGAAATTGATTTTATTTTAACTCAAATGGATTCTCTTAAAATTAAAGCATGTTGTGTTTCTATGAATTTTGAAAATTCTCTCTTAACGTTATCTTTATCAAAAAAAAGTGATCTTGTTTTACCTTTTATTGGAATTCATCCTGAATGTGCAAATGATAATGATCTTGAAAAAATTAATGACTTAATAGAATTAAATCAAAATACAATTTCTGGAATTGGAGAAATTGGATTAGATCCAACCTATTGTAAAAATAATGATGATACTCAAAGACAAATTCATGTCTTTGAATCTTTACTTTCATCTGCAGAAAAATTTCATAAACCTGTATCTATTCATTCGCGAAAAAGTCTTGATGATATTTTTGAAATAATGACTTCGTATGATACAAAACATGCTTTATTGCATTGGTTTGATGGAAGCAAAAAACAACTTCAAAAAGCTATGGATATGGATTTTTTTGTATCTTTTGGTCCTGTAATGATTTATGCAAATGACAAACAGAGTTTATTGTCAAAAGCTAATGAATCAAAAATTCTTGTTGAAACTGATGGTCCTGTTAGATTTTCTAGATGTTTTGAAATGAAATCTGGACAGATCAGTTTTATACCAAGTGTCATTTTTAGTGCCTCAAAAGTTCTTGAAAAAACATTTGATGATATGTCATATCTCTTAGAAGAAAATACAAAACGCTATCTTGGAATATAGGTATAAAATACCCCCCTCATTAATTCATGCGTGGATAGAATAAAGCGTCTTTCATTTGAAGTATTAAATGACCATAAGACAAAGTTTGGTGAAGATTTTACTGAAAATAAAAAAGCACTAAATCAAATTACTATTATCCGCTCAAAAGGATTGAAAAATAAAGTTGCAGGTTATATTACAAGATTTAATAAAAAACAAATTCTCAACGAGCAATACAAACAAGATGGCAATGTTGATTCTTCTAATAATGAAGAGCAAGATCCTTCACTAGAAATTGCAGACTCTGAAGATGTTTCTGAAACCGTTGAAGAAATAACTCTTACAAATGAGGAAGTCGAGACAATCAATACTACAACTGAATCTGTAGAAGAGAAATCTGAATAATTAATTAAATATTTATTTCTTAATTGAAAATGAGGTTTTGAAATGATTACTATCAAATTAGTTGGAGGTGCAAAAAAATCATTTAATTCTGAACAATTGCAAATTGAAAAATCTAATTTATCTGTGAGTGAATTATTAGAACATCTGGTAAAAATTAAACCTAGTAACACTTCTGAACTTGATATTGAAAATCTCTTAATTGCAATTAATGGTTCTGATTCTTCAGCAATGAATGGAAGAGATACAAAAATTTCTGATGGTGATGTTGTAAGTATTATTCCTGTAATTCATGGTGGCTCTTCAAAAAAATTAACTTTTGAAATTGAAAGAAAACAAATCCATGTACTTGAAATTCGTGGTCAAAAAAAAATTGATATTCAATTTATTGATGATTTAAGAGCAAAATATCCACAATTAAAATTTCAAGTTATTTCAAGTAATTTTATTCTAAATGCTTCTCATCTAAAGAAAATTTTATCAATCTCACTTAATGCCGAAAAAAATAATATCTTGTTATCTCATAAACTTGAAACTGATATTTTAATGAGATTTGCATCGACATTACAAATTTCTAACGCAATTTCTTCTGTTGGTTTGAAACCTTCAGTAAATTTTATTTTAATTGTTATTGGGAACAAAAATTATTTTAATTCTTTATACTCTGAATTATCTCCATTATGTGTGAATTTATTTTTAAAAAATAATACTTTATTTATTAAAAAATATTTCAACATTTCAAAAAAACATATTGATTCAATATATTCAAAAACTCCTCTAGAAGATATATTGGTAGAAAAGGCTTCTATCTTACTCTGACATACTTCGTTTAGTTTTTTCTAGACTAAGTATATCTGATTTTTTAATGAGTGAAATTCCTGTAACAATTCCTAATATCTCAATTAAAATAATTTTATCTGGAAAATCTAATGAAACTTTGTTTTTTATCTGATTTGCAATATTTGTGATTATTTCTTTACTTGAAATATCTGAATTTCTTTTTTCAATCAAAATTCTGTAGGATTCGTTTTCTTCAATTTTGTCTGAAATACTAGAAATACATTCTTGAATTTTTTCAAGATTTGTTTCAACAATTTTTTGTATTGGAATGACTCTTAGACAGTATCTGATACTCCAAGGTTCATCTAATAACATCTCCTTCATTTTTCTAACTACTTCTATGGGATCTAATTTTGTTTGAACTGTAATTATTCCAGACATATTACTAACAGAAATTTTTACATCAGGATCTCCTAATTCATCTAAAATATCTATTATTTCTTCTTCAGTCTCTCCTTCTAAATTTCTAGCACATGTAACAATTAGATTCATCAAATCTTGATATCCTCTTTTTTTAATGCCCCTTGCCTAATAATACGAATTTTTTCATTTTCTATTTCAATTATTGTTGATTCTCCTTTACTTGTAATTGTTCCTCCATCTACAAAAACATCAAATTTTTTGACATTTTTGATACATTTTTCTGGATTTGTAAATGCTGAATCTCCAGAAATATTTGCACTTGTTCCAACAAGTAAACCACACTTTTCTAATAATTTTAAAGAACATTCTGAATTTGGAATTCTTACTGCAATTTTATCTTCTAAATCTAATGATTTTTTTAAATTCTTATCTTTTAATTTTAAAATTAATGTAAGTGGTCCGGGCCAATATTTTCTAATAATTTTTTCAGTAAATTCATCTATTGTAGTAATTTGTTTAACTATCCCTATTGAATGTGCTAATACTGGTAATGATTTTATTTTATCTCTTGATTTAATTTCATAAATTTTTTTTACCGCATTTTCATTGTATGGATCACAACCTATTCCATATACTGTATCTGTTGGAAATATTATGATGCCTCCATTTCCAATAATTTGAATTGCTTTTTCAATTCCTTCATCGTTACAATTTACTTTCATTATGATCAACATTAATTTTTTCTTTAATTATTATTTTCTTTTCATTATGGCAACTTGTATTCATTAATTTTGTAATTTACTTAAATTGTATTTGTTTTTGATAACTTGAATTAAAGAAAAAATTAAATATTTAAACCAAAATCATCTGCAAATTTTGAAAATGAATGATATGCTTGAAGAAATTCTCTTCCTGTTTGACTAATTTTATATCTGTTTGAACCTTGTGAATCAGCTTGTTCTAAAAGACCTTGTGAAACTAGTGTTTTTAAAATTCTAGAAATTCTAGAATGAGAAATATTTGCTTTTCTAATAAGATATGTTACAGTTGCTCCATTTTCATCTTGAAGGTCATCTCTGGTAGTTGACAGTATATCTCCAATAATCTTCATTTGTGTTCTATATTCGCCCATTTCTCTGTATTATATTTCTCAAATCTGTATAGGAAACAATTGATATTTTCGTATATACTAAAAAGATAAAAGAATTTGACAACTCTGGATTTTTGAGCCTATTTCAAATTTTATCCAAGTCATCATCAAATTTTATCTTCTTCAATGGAACCTTGCTTACTGGAATGAATAATGCAACTAATCCTGCAATTTTGATTGTCATTGATATTGAGTATAATATTGATTCGGGGAATACAAAAGAATACCATCCCAAAAATTCTCCAAACGCTAAAAGTCCAAGTCCTAAGGCAACTGAAACAGCACCTTTGTTTTTATTATTTCTGTATGATAGTATTGTTTCAATTGCACCATACACCAATAAAATAAATGAAATTGATCTGAAAATGTGTTCTAGTTGTACAGTTGAAACTAAGAAAAATGGTAAAATTCCTACTGATCTAAAATAATTTGATTTTGGAAAAAATGCTTTGATGCTGTGGGAAAATGCAATAAAAAAATATCCTACAGTTTGAATAATAATTCCTAATGTCTGAATTCCTCTATCTACACTTCCTGATTTAATTACATAATCTTCTAGCATATATCCAGACCAAATGACAAAAAATCCTATACTAATTGAAAAAAATGCGATTGTTAATCTAAATAATGTTGGACTTCCTGTATTTCGAAATCCAATAAATGACATAATACCAATTGCAAGTCCTACTAAAAATCCTACAAGATTTAATATGTTTTCTAACAAAAATTCCAATGATGTTTAGTAATTTGTTAAAGTAATTATTTTAATCTGATGAATCATTTTACCATCTTGTTAATCCCATTCATCCAAGGAACCTGCAGTATGCCCTTCTGTACTTCCGCCTGATGCATAATCTCCTAAAATATCTGAATATCTAGGTTGATTATGTGCCACAAATTTTACATATTCTCCATAACTCATATCTAAATCACATGATCCACATTTGACAAATGAATAATCCATTGCAACTTCTGCATCTTCTTTGCATTTTGGACATTTGATTTTCATATTACTGAATACTCTTCATGAATTATTATTACTTTACATCAAAAAAAGATAAAAGGAGTAATTTCTTGCTGAGATTTATGAGTCGTACATGTACCAAATGTAAAAATTCTATTCCTGATACTGAACAATTAGGGCCAATAAATGAAAAATATCCAACTTGTACAAAGTGTTGGGCTGAATGGAAAGAATATCAGATTATGGTCATGAATGAAATGAAATTGGATATGTCTATGGCTGATCACAGAAAATTATTGAAAAAACATGAAAAAATCTTTGTCGGTGTATTATCTCCTGAAGGGGAAATCATTGATTATACCAATGAAGATAATAGAAAACCTGATGAACCTCAAATCAATTAAATTTTCAAGTGACTTTTTGCGTTATTTGGTATCATAATTAGGAGTTTTTTCCTATCTTGTTCATTTAGATTTTCAATAATTCTTTTAATTGTTCTTGAGATGGTCTCTTTTTCATTTTCTTCTAATTGCAAAAACATTTCTAAAATTCCATCTAAATTAAATGCAATTAATTTTTCTGGTTCTAATAATGATTGGTTGATGTATGCTAGGAACATTCCTTCCCTATGCTCCTCTGATAAATTTGCTACAATCTTTAACCATGACTTAAACAATTTCGAGAAATTAAGAAATGGGATTGTGGGGCCTGCTTCTAATGCATTAAAAATAATTTCTTTTTTATCTGCTTCATCTTTTGAAAAAAATTCAATCATTCTTTTTTTTAAAATTGGTGTTCGTAAAAAATCTGGTAGACTAGCTAAATTAACAATAATATTTCCAGCATGATTATCCTCTGACATCGATCTAATCTGATGTTGCTTGAATATAAAATCATGTATAATACTTTAGCTTAAATAAACGAGATGGATCTTTAAAATTATGACATCCACTGTTGTTGTTGGAGGATTTTTTGGTGATGAGGGTAAAGGAAAAATTATTTCATATTTATCAATTAAAGACGATCCTAAAATTATAGTTCGTGGAGGCGCAGGTCCAAATGCAGGTCACACTATAATGGATGGTGACAAAGTTTACAAAGTTAGAATGCTTCCAAGTGGATTTTTGAATAAAAATGCTAAAGTAATGATTGGACCTGGTGTTGTAATTAATCCTGAAGTTTTATCTAAAGAAATTCAGGATTTTGATGCATCTGGTCGTGTTTTTATCGATAAACACTGTGGTGTAATTGAGGAATCTCATTTACAAAGAGATTCTAAAGGAGAATTAAAAGAAAAAATTGGCAGTACTGGTAGTGGAACTGGCCCTGCAAATTCTGACAGAGCGATGCGAGTTTTAAAAATGGCAAAAGATTTTGATTCATTATCTCCTTTGATTGTTGATGTGCCTGAAGAGATTAACTCAGCATTATCTGCAAACGAAAATGTTCTAGTTGAAGGTACTCAAGGAACATTCCTTTCTTTATGGCACGGAACATATCCTTTTGTTACTTCTAAAGATGTTACAGCATCTGGAATTTGTGCTGATATTGGTTTGGGGCCAACAAAAGTTGATGAAGTAATTGTTGTTTTCAAATCATATGTTACTCGTGTTGGAACTGGTCCATTAGCAAAAGAATTGTCTTTAGAAGAAGCAGAAAAGAAAAATTGGTCTGAATTTGGAACTGTAACTGGTCGTCAAAGACGTGCAGCTGATTTTGATTTTGATTTAGCTAGGCGTGCAATTATGCTTAATGGTGCAACACAAATTTCTATTACAAAACTTGATGTCCTTTTTACTAACTGTGCTGGAAAAACATCTTTTGATGAATTATCTGAAGATGCAAAATCATTTATCAAAAATATAGAAAATGAATTAAACACGCCTGTAACAATTATTGGAACTGGTCCTTCTATCAATGATGTTGTTGATAGAAGATAGCAGGCTCTAGATTTTTGGATAAGTTTAATTTGATAATCTTTTACAAATCTATGTGGACAAATTAGAAACTTCTACTGTTGATAAATTACCTCGATACATTCAAGTACATTCAACTTTAGAATTTACAAGATTAGTTTGTGCACTTGAGCGTGCACCACGTGTATCTTTTTCACACAATCATGATGGTAAAAAAATTTTATCTGTACAAATGGATGTATTAAAAGAAAAACCAATTGTTTACTATACTCCTTTAGAACATAATGGTGATTACCTTTGTTATGGATTAAAATCTGGAAAGGAAGAATCCCAAATTGTAGATTCTACTTCTGACTCTAGTAAATTATATTCTCCAATTATTAGAATTAAGTCTCTTCCAAAAACATTACAACCTGGTAATGGAACACTTGATCGGTATCAGCCTATTGAACTAGAGGATTTATCTAGTCTTGCAAAACTCACATGGGGTTTTGATGAGGTTCCTTTCCCGTTGTTTTTATTTCCTCATAACGATAAATGGCTTCTTGGAGTTTTTATGAATTTTAATGATGAGGGAACATCATATTTTTGTCATGTTGTATTAAACAGTGAACCTGAAAATCCATTTATCAAATTTTCTACAACAAATGGAATTGAACCTACTTTTGTTCAAAATCCCTCTGAACATGGCTACTCTTACATCAAAATAATAAAATTGAAGGATACTCATCCACTAGTTGATTATGGCCACCTTCAAAACTAGACTTTCACAATTATCAAAAAGTAATGGCAAAGTAATTCTTGCAAATGATTATGATTCATCAGAAAAAAATTTACAAAACAAAACTATTCAAAATATTAAAAAATTAAATCCATATCTTTGTGGAATTAAATTAAATTTTCATTTACTTCTTCCTTTAAGTTCTAAAGAAATAATTAAAATCAATAAAACGGCACATGATTATGGATTACAAACAATTGCAGATATCAAATTAAATGATATTGGAAATACTAATCGTGTAACAACTGAACATTTATGGAATTTGGGATTTGATGCTGTTATTGCAAATCCTATCATGGGATTAGATAGTTTGAAAAATTTAGTAAAATCTTCTCATAAAGAAAAAAATGGTGTGATTACTTTGTGTCATATGAGCGCACCTGAGGCTAAATTGTCATATGATATGGAAATTAAAATGGGTAAAAAACAGCAATTATACCAATTATTTCTAAATTGGGCATTAACAGCAAAAGTAGATGGAATTGTAGTAGGTGCAACATTTCCAAAAATTATTCAATACTGTTCTAAGCAGGCAGGAAAAAATCTTAGTATATTTTCACCTGGAGTTGGTACTCAGGGCGGAAATGCATCTGAAGTGATATCTTCAGGAACTAATTACTTGATTGTAGGTAGAACTATTTTGAATGCTAAGAATCCTGTTAATGTTGCCAAAGAATTACAATCACAAAGTATTTGATAATAGTTTTTGAGCTTTAGTAAGAACTGTTTTTGCATTATCAAATGTTGTTTTTTCCATTGATGAATTATAGTCCAACCATGTATATCCACTATGTTCATGTGAAATTTTAATTTCCTTTGTTTTTGTTTCTGCTAAAAAGAACACCACTTTTTTTTGAACTAATTCTCCTTGATATTTGAAATTATATTCAATCCACTCTTCAAAATTTTCTATAAATGTAATGTCGGTAATTCCTGTTTCTTCTTTTGCTTCTCTTATTGCTGTTTGATGAGTTGTTTCATCTTTCTCCATTTTACCTTTTACAAAATCCCAATGACCTGATGGATAATGCAATAATAAAAATAAATTTTTTGTTTCTTCTTTTCTAAAAATCACAATTCCTGCAGATGTCTCTTCAATCATTTTCCTAATCTCCTTTTCCTTTCTTGAAATGTTCTAATGGCTCTCATTAAATCAATCTTTCTAAATTCTGGCCAAAAAATATCCATGAAAACTAATTCACTATATGCACTTTGCCACATCAAAAACCCACTTAATCTTTTTTCTCCTGATGTGCGTAAAATCATATCTGGTGCTGATTGTGGTAAATGTGATGTATATAGATTAGATTCAATTTCTTTTTTTGTGATTTCTTCAATTTTCAAATCTCCTTCCTTAATTTTCTCTCCAATTTTTTTTACTGCATCAACTAATTCGTACTGACCCCCATAAGCTAATGCAATATTTAGAAAATGATTGTCGTAATTTTTTGTTACATTATCTAATCTAGTTAAAACTTCTTTAATTGACTCTGGAAGTAATTCTATTCTTCCAATTGCTTTAACTCTCATTTTACATCTATGTATTCTTGGATCGTTGTATAATTTTTCTAATCTCATTCTAATTAATTCATAGAGATCTTCTAGTTCGTTATCTTTTCTTTCTAAGTTTTCTGCTGATAATGCATAAAGCGTAACAATTTTGATATTAAATTCTTCACACCAATCAAGTAAATTCTCAACTGCATCTGCTCCTTTCCAATGTCCTTTTTTACTAATTTCTAAATGTCTTTTTGCCCATCGTCTATTTCCATCTAAAATTAATGCAATATGATTAGGAATATCTCCTGTTTTGATTTCATTTTCTAATTTTTTTCCATATATTCTGTATAATCCAGATAATTGTAAAACAATGTCCTTTACTTTACTCATTTCTCTAAAAATTGATGATTATCTGATGATATCAGTGTTTTTTAAAAAATAGATCAAAAATCGATTTTATTCTTCTTAAACCATTTCTTGTCCTTTTTGATTTCTGTATTTTTTAAACAGAATTGTAGCTGAAACTAGAGTTACTGCTAATCCGCCCAATAATGGTGGAATTAATGTGAATGAACTTTCATCAAATATCATAATGTTGGTAAATTGAGCAATTATTGGATATAATGAAATTAAAACAATAATTCTTAGTATATCGCTAATTTGTCTTGGAATTCCTCCAATCCAATTACTAAGTAACGTTCCTGCAAAAATTGCTCCCAAACCAATCCATAGAATTGGTAATGAGCCTGCTACAAATTGTCCAAGAACAATTTGATTTGACATACTTTCAATAACTCCATCATTTGATTCAATTACTTGTTGATCAATAGTACTAATTCCAGCTGGCACTGATGATAGAATCAGCAATACTCCTGTAACCATTGTAAACATTCTGATAAAACCTGTCGGCGTAGGTTTTGACCAGCTTGACCATGCTCTATCTATGTCAAATGCTCTGATTAAAAATGCTCCACCCAAAATACTTACAAGTACTGCAAAAATTTCTGCAGTATATCCAAAAACAGTTCCGATTCCTCCAATTAACAAAAGAATTCCTGGAACTCCTAAAAAGAATTTTGAATATTTTGTATCATAAGCAATCATTTTTAAATATTTTCCAAAAACTGCGTAAGAATATTCTACACTTCTACTTACTTTCATTACAACTCTTTGTACTGATACTACTGGTAGAACATTTTGAATAACTGGAATTACACTTTCATCATCTTCACCATCTGAAACAATCACTGCACCATTTGCATCGAATTTTTCTAAAATCCTTTTTGCTTCTTGTAAAATTTTTTCATCTGCTTGAACTCCTCGATTTTTAACTCCTGTAATGGTAGCTACTTCAACTTGATATCCTTTACTGATCAAATCTTCATATGTCTTAATTGCTGCAAAAATTGAATTGGAATCTGCATCCTCTGGATCTTCTAATGCTAATCTTTGTGCTGCCTCTATACAAGCATCTCTTCCTACTACTGGAGTACTAATTCCTGTTTTTTCACCAACATCATTGTCTCTATCAACACAAATTACAACTAATTTGTTAGCTGTTGATTTGCTGATGTCTTTTTGTACTTTTGAAGATCTTTGAGACATGACTTTTTTACGAGGGATTGGTTTTTAATGATTTCCAACATCTCTGATTAGTATAATTCGGTTTTTGAGCCTATGGTCTTAATTCATTTGATTTTTTGACATATTCCATTGATTCAGCCTTTATAGATTCAATTTTTTCTATTGTCTGTGAAATATCTTCATTTGGATTTTCATTTTGAATTTGATTGGCTAAAACT
The DNA here is from genome assembly GCF_001541925.1 of Nitrosopumilus sp. Nsub. Lineage (GTDB taxonomy): Archaea > Thermoproteota > Nitrososphaeria > Nitrososphaerales > Nitrosopumilaceae > Nitrosopumilus. Next base: position 153,135 of record NZ_LQMW01000017.1, on the reverse strand, counting down.
TTAGTTTCCAGAATATATTCATTGAATTTCTTCATTGCATCCATGTAATTGATGTAACTTTCTTGCCATTGTTCAGATGGTTTTGAAGTAATAAATTCACTAATCTGAGTTGTTACTTGCGATGATGTTATTTCAGTAACTGTAATGTAATCTTCTGGTGAGATTTTTCCTTCACGAAGATTTTGATATTCTATATCAATTGATTCTTGTAATACTTCATGTATGTTTTCGACTCCATTAAGATATCCTTGATAATCTGTAACAATGAATGTTGTTTCATTTTCTTGTGGAATTACCCAAAGTAAAAAACTGGCTCCAGTAATTGCAACTAAAATTATTGCAGTTACTGCAATTCCTTTTTTTGATGCCATTTTCTATCTTTACTACAACCTAGTTTATATTTGATAATTTTTCATAAATCAAAAATTAATTAATTAGATCTTGAAAAAACTATAATTTTAATTAATAAAAACTACTTATTTTATAAAAAAATACTTCTTTTTATCAAAAATATTTAGTTTTGATATTTTTTTGTGCCTAAAAAAAAACTACGTACATCTAGTTTGATAGTGAAATAATTTTTACAGCCTCTTCCTAAATACTTCCAAACTTTGTTTAATTTCATAATGGTTCAAGCATATTGTGTAAAATGTAGAGCAAAAACGGAAATCAAAGATCCGAAAGAAGTCAAATTAAAGAATGGACGACCAGCTGTCAAAGGCTCATGTCCAACTTGTGGAACAAATGTATTCCGTATTGGTGCAATGCCAAAAGAATAGAGAACATTAGTTTACTCGATTCCACTTTTTCAAAAACAATATAGGGAATACTCTCCACGTTTTTTTATGACTAAATCTGATTATGAGAAATTGCTTAAACGTATTGAAGATAAATTAGGTGATTCCAATGAAAAATCTTCAGCTAGATTTGAACTACCTGTAGTAGATGTAATGTGGGAAGGCCAAAAAACATTTTTACGTAATTTTTCAGAATTTCCTAAAGTTTTACGAAGGGAACCTGATAAAGTACTTCAATACTTATCAAAAGAATTTGCAGTTCCCGCAGAACGATTAGGGGATAAAGCAATGTTTGTTGGTCGTAGGGCTCCTGATGATTTTACAAGATTATTTCAAATTTATGTTAAAGATTATGTTGAATGTCCTACATGTAAAAGTCCTGATACAAAAATTACAAAAGAAAATCGTATTTCATTTTTAATTTGTGAAGCATGTGGTGCAAAATCTACTCTCAAAGGTAAATACGCATAATGGAATTTTCTGTTAGAATAACTGATTATCAAAAAAATGTAATGTTGAATATGTGTGATGCCGAATTAATAGGAAAAGATGTCATTGATGGTGAATTAAAAATTCACATCAGTGAAAATTATTATGGGCATGAAAAAGTTGATAAAAATGAAGCTGCCTCACTATTGAAATCTGCTTCAATTTTAAATTTAGTAGGTAAAGAAACAATTTCTTTAGCTACTGGTCTTGGAATTGGTTCTGAATCTGGAGTTAAAATAATCTCTGAAATTCCATTTCTAATTGTTTTTAATTCGTAAGATGGATTTTTTCTATACTTCTTTTCAAACTATTTTTTTGAAAAAGAAATATCTTTTATCTAGTGTGAGAAATAATACCTAATGACTGACATTCTTAGTAAAAAATTAGAATCTAAAATAGATAAAAAATTAATTTCAAAATCTAAAAGAAGAGAACTTGATGATGGATTCAAAAAAGGAAAAGTGATCAATGAAGTTTTAGACAAACCAACAGTGATGACCCTCTACAAAATGATTACAGATCATGTAATTGCATATGTTAATGGTTCTGTGAGTGCTGGAAAAGAATCTGTTGTTTTTTGGGGAGTTGCTGAAGATGATTCAAATGTGGCATTGAAAATTTACTTGGTTAGTACTTCAAATTTTAAAAAACGTGAACCCTATCTAACTGATGATCCTAGATTTAGACATGTCAAAAAAGGCACCAAAAATTTAGTCTATCTTTGGGCAAAAAAAGAATATCGTAATTTATCACAATGCTATGATGCTGGAATTCCTGTTCCACGACCGCTTTATATCACAAAAAATGTGCTTACCATGGATTTTGTAGGTGTTAATGGGTCTCCCAGTAAGTCTCTATTAACTTCTGAAATCGAACAAAATGATTACACCCAAGCAATTTCTATACTTAAGGATCTATATCATAAAGCCAAACTAGTTCATGGTGATTTTTCAGAGTATAATATTTTTAAAACTGATTCTGGATTGGTAGTATTTGATTTAGGATCTGCTGTGGATCTTAGACATCCTAATTCAAAAGAATTTCTTAAAAGAGACATTAATAACATTACACGATTCTTTAAGAAAAGAGGAATGATTGTTAAAAATTCTGATGATGTATTTATGGAGATTGTAAATGAGCTTTGAAAAATTAATTCGTATACCTAATGATAGAATTGGTTCATTGATTGGAAAATCTGGAAATGTAAAGTCCTCAATTGAAAAATCATGTTATGTTTCACTTGATATTGATGGTGATACTGGTGAAGTTTTCATAAAATCTACTGGTGATGTTGAAAAAATGCAACCCTTCAAAGCAATTGAAATTGTTACTGCAATTGGTAGAGGTTTTTCTCCTGAAAACGCAATGACATTATTGGATGGTGAAAATACCTTACATGTAATTGATCTTAGAGAATTTGTTGGAAAATCTAATGCTAATGTTGAACGGATAAAAGGGAGGATCATTGGAGAAGGAGGTAGAGCAAGAAAAAATATGGAAAATCTAACTAATACACACATTTCAGTTTATGGAAGAACTGTTGCAATTATAGGTGATGCAAGTAAATTAAGATTAGCGGTTGATGCAATTTCTGCTTTATCTAGTGGTGGAATGCACGGTGCAGTTTATGATAAATTGGAATCTGCTAATAGACGAACCAAACAAGAAAAAATGAAATTATGGGAAGATCAAGATGTCTTCTATTAAAGAAAAATTTAACCAAATTTCGCCTAGTGAGTTTTTTTATAGCAATCGTGATTTAGCTGGATTTAGTAATCCTACTCGCTCATTATATACTGCAGTTAGAGAATTTGTTGAAAATGCATTAGATGCATGTGATCAAAAGGGAATTCTTCCAGATGTACACCTTACAATCAAGGCTGTTGATCCTGATAAACCTGACCCTAAACCCTATATTTTGACTGTAAAAGATAATGGACCTGGAATTGATGCAGAACATATTCCTCTCGCATTTGGAACTGTACTTTATGGTTCAAAATTTGGATTAAAACAGGCAAGAGGAATGTTTGGATTGGGTGCAACAATGGCAATCTTGTATGGACAAATTACAACAAACAAACCTGTAATTGTTAAAAGTTCTTCTGATGCAAAAATTCAAAATCAATTTGAAATTTTGTTGGATATTCAAAAAAATAAACCTGTTATTTTGAAACATACTACTAAAGATATTTCAAAAAAAGGTTTGAGTGTAAGTATTTGTTTAGAAGGTGATTACTCAAAAGCTGGAAACAAAATCAGAGATTATGTTTATGAAACTTCTTTAATTACTCCATATGCATCAATTACTTTTGATGATCCTAAAGGAAATAAATTCAGTCATCCTAGATTTGTAAAAGATATTCCACCACCACCTACTATTATTCGTCCTCATCCACATGGAATTGATGTAGAACGAATTAGAAGAATGATTGTTGAGTCTCAATTTGAAATACCTACAATTGATGATGCAATGATTGAAAAAGTTAGAAAAGATTTAGGTTTATCAAAAAAGAATCTTAGTTTTACTTCTATCATGGATAAAGCAAAGAAGAAATGGAAAAATTTACCACGTCAAGTTCGAGTTGTAATTGCTTTAATGTCCTTTTTGAAAATGGATTTTGAAAAATTAAACAAAATTAGAATTGAGGATATTGACATGCCAAATAAAAAATTATTTTATTGGGACTTTGGTGATTCTCAATCAAAATCAATTGACATGGATCCTGAAAGTCAATATTACAAACAACTAACAAATACTGTTCAAGGTGAGCCGCTAACTACATTTTTGACAAAAAGATTTCAGCGTGTAGGGCCTACAACTGCAGTAAAATTTGCAGAATTTGCTAAATTAAAGCCTGAAAAAAGAATGGGAACTCTAACGAATCAAGAACTTGTCAATCTAAGTGACTCCCTTCAGAAATTTGATGATTTTATGGCTCCTGATTCTAGTTGTTTGGCTCCATTAGGTGCAGAACCTCTAGAAAAAGGAATCAAGAAATTCTTTAACCCTGATTTTGTTGCTGTAGTTCAACGCCCAGCTTCTGCTTATTCTGGTTTTCCATTCATAATTGAGATGGGAATAGCTTATGGTGGTGATATCAAAACTGGTGGCCCACATGTATATCGTTATGCAAATAGAATTCCATTACTTTATGATGAAGGCAGTGATGTAGTTATCAAAGTAGTAAATGATACTGATTGGGGACGATACAAAGTAAAAGGTGAACCACCATTCATTATTGTTTCTCATATTTGTTCTACAAGAATTCCTTACAAAACCGCTGGAAAAGAAAATGTTGCAGACAGACAAGAAATAGAGAGAGAATTAAGATTAGCTTTGCAATTCTTATCAAGAAAGTTATCTTCCTTTATGTCTAAACGTGGTCAAGCAGAGGCAGCAAAAAAGAGAGCTAATCTCTACGCAAAATATATTCCAATGATTGCAGAATTTTGTACTGAATTAGCTGGAAAGAAAAAAGAACCTAATTATAAGAAAATGCTTGAAACTGAAATTGAAACTGAAACTAAAAAAGCTGTAAAGGAGGAAAAAGAAATTGGCAACAAGTAAAACAAAAAAAGATTCTAAAGCTAAAGCACGAAGTAAGAAAGCTGATGACAAACAAAAGAATATTCTTGAAATGTTAAAAAGCCACGGTGCAAAAATTTATGATGATTTAGACAATGGACAATTCCCAAAATTCTCTATTCCTAGTAGATCTGTAAGTAATATTGTATATGATAAAAAACTTCGACAATACATTTTAGGAAATAATGCTGCTTTGAGAAGTTCTCGAAACTCTGCACAATTAAGATCATTTACACAATTAATGTGGTTAGCATTTTTTGCAAATCGATTAACTAATGAAAAAAAATCATCTACATTAAGAGATGTTTACTATTCATCTCAAGCATTTGCAGTAGAATTTGAAGATCAATCTGAATCTGATAACATTATTGTAGATTTAGAGGCAGTGACTTCTAAGCCTAGAGAAGATTTTCATATTTTCCCTGAAGAAAGAAGTTCGATTTTTGGTGATTTGAATATTGAATATACGATTCCTGGATATGAGGGAAAAACTATGAATTTAGCAAATCACCCTGATGGTTATTCTATTGGTCCTAGTTTAACTACTGCTGAATTAGTTGATACAAGTGCTGAAATTGTAATTGCAATTGAGAAAGGTGGTCTTTTTACAAGATTTGTTGAAGAACAAGTAGACAAAAAATTCAAATCAATTATCATTAACACTGGTGGACAAGCACCACGTTCAACTAGAACTTTATTGAAAAGACTTCATGATGAAATGAAATTACCTATCATTTGTTTGACTGATGGAGATGTGTATGGAGAACATATTGCAATGGTAATTAAATCTGGTTCTGCAAATGCTGCACATCTTCGAGAATTAACCGTTCCAGATGCTAAATGGGTTGGAGTTTGGGCTACTGATATTGAAAAATACAAGTTACCAACAATACCTATGACTGAATCTGATATTAAGAGATGTTATGACTTACAAAAAGATCCTAGATACCAAGATGGAATCTGGAAAAAAGAATTGGATGTATTTTTGAGATTAAAAAGAAAAGCAGAATTGGAAGCTTTCTCAAAGTATGGTTTGACGAATATTACTGACAAATATTTACCACAAAAATTGGAACTAGCAAAAAGTCTTTAATTATTTTATTCTTAGTGTTAATACCCCGTTTCTATATTTGAAATCAAATATTTGCATTTCATTTGCTCCCTCAATTGGAATTTCTTTTGAAAATCCACCTGTACCGCGAACGTATAATATCCCATCTACTAATCTAACTGCAATTTTATCTTCAGGTCCTGGAACCTCTGCTACAAAAACAAATTCTCCTTCACCTTTGATTAAGTCATAAACCCAATTCTTTGTTTCTTGTTCTCTTGCTTGTTCATATGTTGCAGGTTTTTGTTCAACTGCCATCTTTTTAATTACTCTGACCCAATAGATCATTGTTATTGCGGCTGCTCCAATTAGAATAAAACTGACATAACCTGAATCAGCTCTCTGACTCATTATGTATACTATTCCTAAAAATAAGATTACAATTATTGGAATTACAAAATTCAATGATTGTTCATTTGAATATGTTTTTTTGTAACTTGACAAGCAATACAAATCAGTGCCCACCAAATATAAAGTATCTTTGATTTTTATTACCATTTTTAACAATTCTCATAATGTCTGATCCCTCTAAATCTAAACTAAAGATTAGTGAGATTATTGTTAAAGGAACTATTATGGCTACTATTCTTACAGTTCCATCATTAATTGCCTTTTTAATTACCTGGACTGTTCTTGATAATTTGATTAATGCTGCAATTGTGGGTGGAATTGTACATTTTATTGCAATGGGATTCAGTTTAAAAATTTCAAAAAAAATATTAATTAAAAAATAATCTTTTGACTCATATTTTATGTACTTGTATTTTCTCTAGAAATTATGGATTCCTCAAAACTTGAAAATGATTTAATTTCTGAAATTAAACTAACGCCTATTCAGGCTAAAATTTTCTTGTTAGTTACTTGGTATGGAAAAATGTCTTCTTCGCAAATTGCAGAGAGATTAAAAATTTCATCTGATTCTGCTAAAAAAACTGCAACAGAACTAATGGGACTAGGTGCTTTTATTGATATTACTGAAACTGAATTTGAAGCAATGCATCCACGATTTACTGCAGTTAACATGTATAGAAAAATGTGTGAACGAGAAAATATTGAATTTAAACGAAACAAAATTGTTGATAATATAGGAGTAATTTTAGAACGTCCTTACGATGATGCAAGGACTAAATAATACTAATAATTTGTGAACAATGTTGAGTGACCCTAAAACTGTAGATAAACCTGAAGAAGAAAAAGTAAAAGCTCCAGCGGTTTACAAATGTTGTGACAATCCTCAGATTACTTACTATGGTGTAGTGAATCTCAACATAAATGAAAGAACTATTGGTTCTGTTGATGTTTGGAGATGTGGTGTTTGTAAGAAAATTTTCTGTGAAGAAAAGCAGCTTGGAATTGAAGAGCTCACTGATATTGTGGGAATGCCAAGAATTGATTCTGATGCAAAATGGGCAGTTTGTGTAAGTAAATTACAACAAGGTAAGGATAGATGGAAATTAGTAAAATTAAAAGAAAATGGAACAATAAAGTTTGAAACTGTTGATGAGGAAATCATAACATTAAAAATTGAAAATTTCAAAATTGAGGATGATCAACATTGGAGCTTTTTGATTGAAGATAATGTTAACAAAGCTATAGAGATTTAGAACAGAATATGGAACTTAAAGTTCACATAAATAATATACACGGTAGTCAAATGGCTGCAAAAATAACAGGTCATTTTACTTTAGATGATAATGAGTTTCGTTTTACTGCTATAGCATTTGGAAGGATTGGTGGACAAAATATTGGAGCAAAATTATCGCAAACCACTGAAACTGAACTAAAAAAATTAGGTTATGATGTAGATGAGGTAATAATGAAATTACAACAAAATCTACTTCAAGGAGATATGACAGTTCCAGAAGGACTAAAGAAAGAATCTTTTGTGGATGATTAGAATTCTGCTTCTTCTAATGCTTTAGCACATGAACAACTTCTTGTTTTTGGAATTTCTTCAATTAATTTTGTCAAAATTTTCTTTGTAGTTTCAACATTTTTTCCAAGTGTTTCAAGGACTTCTTTTGCTGTAACTGGTTTATCTGCCCATACATCATAATCTGTTACTGTAGAAATTGATGCATAACAAATTTGAGCTTCTCTTGCAAGTTGACATTCTGGAACTAATGTCATTCCAATTATATCTGAACCTGTTGTTCTATAAAATTTAGATTCTGCTCTAGTTGAAAAACGTGGACCTTCAATGCATACATATGTACAATCTTTATGGATTCCGATATTTTCTTCATCTGTTACTTTGAGAATTGATGATTGTAATTCTGGACAAAATGGATCTGCAACTGAAATATGAATAACTCTGCCGTCTTCAGAAAATGAACCATCTCTTGATTTTGTAAAATCTAAAAATTGTGATGGTAAAACTACATGGCCTGGTTCTAATTCTTCTTTTAAACTACCTACAGCTGATGGTGCAATAATTCTTGTAATTCCTAATTCTTTGAATGCCCAGATATTTGCTTTGAAATTAATCATATGTGGTGGAATGGTATGTTTTTTTCCATGTCTTGGAAGAAATGCAATTTTTTTTCCTTTGAAAACACCCACTGTGATTGTATCTGACGGTTTTCCATACGGCGTATCTATATCAATTTCTTGTGGATTTTCAAGTAATCCTGAATCATAAATTCCGGTTCCACCAAAAATTCCAATTTCTACATCTTTTTCCATTAATACTTCACCAATGATTTACAATTGTACTTGCTTAGTCCTTTTATTCCGTTTAATTCTGTTAACTCAATTATGAATGCAAATCCTGTGATTTCTCCACCCACTTTTTCAATTAGTTTTCCTGCTGCTTTTGCTGTGCCTCCAGTAGCTAGTAAATCATCACAAATTATCACTCTTTGACCTTTTTCAAGAATGTCTTTTTGAATTTCAATAGTGTCTTTTCCATATTCAATTGTATAAGATAATTTTGCAGTTTTTCCAGGAAGCTTTCCTGCTTTTCTAACCATTACTATGCCTTTATTGTATCTTAATGCCAAAATTGTTGCTAAAAGAAATCCTCTTGATTCAATTCCTGCAAATACGTCTACATTTTTTGGATGAAAATGCTTTGCAAATTCATCTGCAATTTGTGATAATGATGATGGATCCTTTAGAACTGGGCTAAAATCTCTAAATAAAATCCCTTTTTTTGGAAAATTGGGATATTCTGCAATTTTATCTTTAAGATTCATATCAATTGCTAAATTCACTAAAATAAAAATTGTTTTATTCTATCTCAAACGTTTTTTCTACTGTGATTTTTGAATCATTTACACTGATGACATATGTTCCAGGAACTATGTCTTTAGGAAATGTCCAAAGAATTTCACATTTGAAGTCTGTGGTTGGTGTACAAGAAAGACTTTCTCCTACCTGACTATCATTTTTATCTAAAATTTGTATTGTAACTGATGTTTTTTGACTAGTTGTAATTCCAAATTTGATACTTTCTCCAAATCCTGGAATTTCTATTGTGTCTCCCACATCTATTATGATTCCCTCTTCTTGTGTTAAAATTACTTCAAATTCACTTTTATCTAAGTTTGATCCACTATTGACATTAATTTTCCATGTTCCTGAAATTGCGTTATTTGGAATTTTAAATTCTTCTACTTTGAATGTTCCATCACTATTTGATGGAATTTCTATTTTCTTTATTTCTACTCCATTAGGATCTACTAATGCTGCGTTCAATAGCACATTTGGATTAGTTGAACCAATTAATAGAATTCTTTCTCCTTGTTCATATTCTAATTGTGTCGTTTGTGCCTCAATAGGACCTGAACCTAATTGTAAGCCTACAGAGAATTTTTCACTACTTTGAGCATTGCCTTTTTGAGCAACTGCTGTATAAATTCCAGATCCATACCCTCCCAATTCTAATGTGTAGGTAGCACGGCCATCTTCTTGTAATTTGATTTCTATATCTTCTCCAATGATTGCTCCTGATGGATTAATTATCATAATTTTCAACACTTCTGATGGTTTTCCTAATAGGGAGATAATTGCATTTTCTGATGACTTGTAATTTGTTTTATCAAATTCAATATTTACTGGAATTGATGGCATTTCTCCATATCCAACATAAATGAATTCTTTGACTTTATTTTGAGTGGCAATTAATGTCCATGTACCTTCTAAATCATCGTTTTCTGTTGTTTGATACTCAAATTCTACAAATCCTGATTCTCCAACACTAATAATATCTGATGTTATTTCTTTCCCTAAATTATTTTCTAATACTAATTCGATTAATTGATTTGGTGTTGCTGTTCCGTTAAATTTGATTATGCTACCTGGATCAAACATTATTTCCGCTGGGGTTAGCAAAATTGTTTTATCTGTTTCAATTGTCCAATATTTTAGATTTTGATTTTTTCCATCTGAAGTTATAATGGTGTATTTTCCAAATGGAGCATCAAATGGAATATTAATTGTTTTATCTAATTTCCAATTTCCTGTACCATCAACTTTTTCTGTTCTGCTGTTAATGATATTTTGTTGCGGATCCTTTATTTCTATAATTACGGCACTACCTGGTGAGGCTGTTCCAAATAATTCTAAATTATCTCCTCTATGAACTACTTTGCCTATTCCGTTAATGGTAATTTTTACATCATCTATCTTTTCAATTCTATTTTGACTATCTCCTAATCTTAAACTAACAATTTTTTCTTCACCTTGATTGTTTTTTACCTTAAATTCTATTCTATCTTCCGAAATATTATTTGGAATTTTCATAGTAGTTATGAACTTTCCATTATTGTCCGTCTCAAAATTTCCAATTTTGTTACTGTCGATATAAAACTCAAAAAGTTGAGATGCTCCAAAATTTTCGCCTACTACTCTAATTGTTGAACCTGCATTTGGTTTATCTGGTATTATTCTAAATTCTGATTTTGAAAATATCTCTCCATCATTATCTATGACGTTTTTACTTGGTTCGATGTTTGGATTTTGATCAACTTTTTGAATTTTTGTTGTACTGATTACTCCTGTACCTACGACTGAATTTGTTTTATCTAATCCCTTCCAATTAATGACTGGGTTTGGTTTATCTGTTTTAATTCCAAATTTTACTGATTGGTTTTCTTTAATTGATTCTGATGATGAAAAAACTATTACTCCTTGTGAATTTTTTTCACCAACCCATCCTTTCTCTGTTTTAAAAGATTCAAACTTTGCATCTTGACTTAGCCAAATTCTAAATGTTTTGATCTCTTTTGTCCCATCGTTTGTGAATGTAATAATTGATGTCTTTTCTACTCCCATACTTTTTACATTAATTTCTTCAGCATATCCGTTTGATGGAACTAAAATTAATGAAACTGAAAATAATAGGATCACTGAAAGTAAAATCCCTTTATTTGAAGATTTTTTCACATTAATCATTTTTTTCATATTTAATTTAAACTCCATTTTAATTTAGTATTTCTCATCATTATTCTTCGTTTAACCCTTCTTTCTTTGAAATTTTTCAAGATCTGGTTTAGTTACTGTATTTTGATATTGTCTAATCCTTTCTGCAATTAATCTGTACAATGATCTAAATTGGTCTTTTGTTTTATCTGATAAGAAATTGGTTTCTTCTAATGTTATCTTTTCACAAATGTATCTGGTAATTTCTTCATTGTTAAATTCACCCCAATCGTCATCACTATGTTCTTGCCAAACTCTTCTTAATTTTTCTAAAATACCCTTGGAATCTTTAGAATCAATACTTTCTGGTGTAAGATTTGAGTATCCTTCTTGCCTTAATTTAATTTCATATGTTTGATTTACTGCATGGAGATAATCTTCAACTACAACATAATCTTCAATTGATTCCATTTTTTTACCATCTCTTTCAAAAAATATTGTTTGAACTGCAGAAAATTGATTTGATTCTAATTGTGCAGATATTTGTTTTGATTCTTCTGTATTATCCAATAAAACAAATGTTTTGTATCCATGATTTCTATAAAATATGGCCAATGGTAAAACTGAATTTTTATTAAATGCTGCAATTACGTTTAATGGATTCATGGAAATATTTGGATCCTGTAAAAATTTGTCAAATGAATTCAAATACATGGAATCTGACATTGTTTCTACAATGATAACTGGTCTGGAATTTGTTCCAATTTCTCTATCTACGATTGCTTCTACTTGACCTCTACACAATCCATACAAGATAGGCGTTAATGTTTTGTCATCTGCATTCCAATAATCATAGAAAATTCTACTAAGATGTTTTCTTTTATCTAATTCCACAACTAATAGATTTCCTGGTGTATAATCAAATATCATAAATGGTGAGTGAGTTGCATATAGAACTTGATTAGAGCCTGCCAAATTTTTCAATAAATCTGAAATTCCCATCTGTTGTGTTGGGTGTAGGTTTCTTGCTGGTTCATCCAAAAGTAAAATTGCTTCTTTAAGTTCTGAACGTTGTGTTTCAGCTGCAAAATTTACAATAAATGAAAATGTCCATTTGAAACCTTCTGCACGTCTATTTAGTAAACCTGTGTTTGTTATTGTTCCATCTTTGTGAACATCTGAAATTACAACACTCATAATGTTTCCTGGATTGTATCTTAAATCAACATGAATAGGATCTCCTTTCCATGCTGGATTTAATTTCTTAGTTAATCTGTTACTTGCAGTATTAAGTAATTTGATACATTTTGATGGTTGTTCTTTTACTTCATCTAATTCATTCATGTCTAATTCTGCTAAATAAAACAAATTTCTTACAGTTTCAGCTTTATCAAATTCCTCAATAAATTCAATTGAATCTTGTTTTTGTTCATTTTCTTTTCTTAGGTATTCGTTTAGATTGATATTCCCGTAAATTTTCTTATAATCTGAAAAGTATACAAACCTTGGATGTAATTCTGAATAAATAAAATTCTTTAATGCAACTTTTTGACTTTCACCACTGAGAAGGTTTGAAAATTGATTTTCTGGTTTATGATAAATTTTTTCCCATTCTTCAAGAATTTTTGATTCTTCAATTGCTATTACATGTAATTCATTACTGAACTCTGCCATTCCACTATCAAATGATTCTTGATTTTTTGGAACTTGTTCTTCAAATAATTTTGTATTAATTTGAATTCTTATGTGATTTGGTAATGTATCTAAAAATTCAAGAATTTCTTTTGTAAAGTTTTCCCATGAATTTAGTCCCTCATCATCAACATCACTAATTTCTGTCTCTTCAAAATCATATTGGACTTTGGGGTTTCTATTTGTTCTAAATAACTTGATTTTTTTGATTTCTGGTAATTCTGGAAATTTTTCTTTGAGTATTTCTATTTCATATTCATTTAATTCAAATTCTCCTTCAGCTAATCTGATCTCTTCTTTAAGCTCTTCAGTCATTTCATCACAAAGATCTAATTCTGAGATTTTTTCGTCTCTGTTTAACAATGTCAATGCTTGCAAAATGGTTGTTTTCCCACTCTCATTTCGTCCTACAAATGCTGCTAAGTCCCCTACCGTAATCTCACCAGAATCATGAATACATCGGTATGCTCGAACTCTGAATTTTCTAAGTCGCACATGCAATATCTACACGGATACGATTTAACTTATTCGTCACAATCTAGTCCTAGCCTCAATTTTTGCTAAATAGATATAAGGGAATTGCCTAGTTTAGTACAAAATGGTCTCCTCAAAGCAAATGATTGTGTTTGTTTTACCTGTAATTTTCTCAATTGTGTTTGGATCTGCAGTAATGGCTGATACTCTTCAAAAACCTGATAGAGAATTGAATATGTGGCCTATGACTTTCTCTGGTGAGTCTTCTCACGGAAAACCTTCTCATGATTCAGATATTGAAATTATTGGATTATCTAATCATTACACTGTTTTAGAACCTGTTCAAATTCAAGTAAAAATTAATGATTCTTCTATAAGTTGTGGCGATTTGTATATCACAATTTATACTTCTGGAAGTGCTGATGTGGTGACACAAGGTGGTTATTTCAATCAATGTGTAAAAGATGGTAAAATGTTTCCAAATAATGACGCCTTTTCAAAAGTAATTGATTCTCCTGGTTCTTACAAGATTGTTGCAGATATTGTTACTACTGATTTGACAAATCTTTCCACTACTGGAACATTTACTGTTAAATAGGAATGAATTATTCAAAGAATAGTAGTAAATTGAATTTAGAAATGGTGATTATATGACAAAATTAGATGAAGCAAAAAAAATTAAAGCAGAAATTGAAGAATTAAAAAAGAAAACAAAAATTCTTGAGGCAAAACCAGCTAAAAAAGTAACAAAGAAAGCTGAGGCAAAACCAGCTAAAAAAGTAACAAAGAAAGCTGAGGCAAAACCAGCTAAAAAAGTAACAAAGAAAGCTGAGGCAAAACCAGCTAAAAAAGTAACAAAGAAAGCTGAGGCAAAACCTGAAAAGCCCAAGAAACTAACTAAAAAAGAATTAGAAGAAGAAAAAAAAGCAGCTGAAAGAACTGTTGAAGAAGAATTAGAAGAACAATTAACTGAAGAAGAAATTGAAAATTTCCAAATTGAAAAAGTCGACATGGAAAGATTGACAAATAAAATTTATGATGTTTTAGCTGAACGAGAATCTGATGGTATGCTTCAAAGTGAATTGTGGAAAAAATTGAAACTTTCAAGTCGTGATGGTTCTAGATTGTCATTGAAACTTGAAAGAATGGGTACAGTCAATAGGGAAAAACTTCTTGAAAACGATCGTTGGACATACAAATTAATTTTAAAGAAAACTCCTATCAGTACTCAATCAATTGAAAATTCTCCTTGTTTAGTTTGTACTGTTGAACAAAAGTGTTCTTTAGATGGTGAAATTAGTCCAAAAACATGTCAATTAATTGAAGATTGGGTACTAGCTGAATACAAAAAACCATCGAAGGCTAAAAAATGAAATTAGCAGATGCACGAAAAGATCATTATCGTAGATTAGCTCATGAACAAGGGTTTAGAGCTAGATCTGCATACAAGTTAAAAGAATTAAATCAGTCTTATCGATTAATTGGTCCTGGATTTTATGTATTGGATCTTGGTTGTGCTCCCGGTGGTTGGACTCAAGTTGCTGTAAAATTAGTTGGAAATCAAGGAAAAGTTATGGGAGTTGATTTATCATATGTTGAAGAAATTCCAGGTGCTCATATTGTTAGAGATAACATTGAAAATGAATCTCTAGTTGATGATGTTTTATCTTATTTTGGGCGTAAAGTAGGTGCTGTGATTTGTGATCTTTCACCAAAAGTTACTGGTAATTGGTCCGTTGATCATGCTAGACAAATTTCTTTAAATTATGATTGTACCAAAATCATGGATAAAGTTTTAGCTCATAAAGGAAACGCGGTTTTCAAAGTTTTTGATGGTGAATATTCTTTAGAATTTAGAGATTATGTTAAGAAAAAATTTGCAAGAATCAATTTAACAAAACCTGATGCAAGTAGAAAACAAAGCAGTGAATTATACTGTGTTTGTATGGGTTTCACTGGTTGAATTAAAAATTTTAATTATTTCATTAATATTTGCATTTGTTCGAAATCCTGTTGGATTAAAAGATGTAACACTTGATGTAAATCCATTTTCTTTTAAATTTGATATGATTTTTTCTAATTTTGGTGGGGATGTTTTTATTTTCTTAGCAATTTCATCTAATGTAAAATAAAATCCTGGCATCTCTGTTTCTTCTAAGCATTTGTGAATAGTTTTTTCACATGATTTTTGTATTTTCAACTTTGAACTCTCTTCAATCATATTCTTAACAAATTCTTTATCAAATATTTTTCCTATCCATAATGGGCCTGCAATACTGTTTTTTGATTTACATAAATCACATTCTTGTTGTTGTTCAACAACAGTTTTTCTATGGCCGCAATTTTTACAATGTAAGACATATCCAATATTTTCTTCTTGATCTGTTCGGTTCAAAATTCTAGTATATGTTCGATAATAATGCATTTCACTTTCAACAAACATTGGAATCATTGTTACTCCTAATCTTGCAGCAACTGATCTGAGACATCCTAAAATCAATCTGATGGCCATCTCGTTTCCGTATTCAACTCTAATTGGAGTTCCGCCGTATTTTCTCTTACACGCTCCTTGAAAAAGGCCGTTAAGTACCTGAAGATCTGTTGCAGCTGTTGATAATATTCCTCCGTGCATGGTTGCCCTAACCCCACAATCAAAAAAGGCTGCAGGTGAACCAAATGGATCAATATCTACTATTGAACCTCGATTTCCTTTTCTTGAGTGTTCATTTAGGAACACACATGCTTCTTTTTCAGAAAATTTAATGTTGTTTAAATTATTTAGAATGGATGATTTTTTTGCAATTTCTAAGGCAGTTGGATTAAGATCATTTATTTTCATTTCTTCTATTTCTAATTCATTTGCAACACGTAACCCTCTTGCACCTACTCCTGACAATGACTCCAAGAAAATTTTTGGACCTTCAAATTTTTTTAAAAACGCTGCATATGCAATTATTGAAAAATCTCTATTTGTTTTTGCTTTTGGATTGAAAAATGCTGGTTTGATTGGCGGTACTTTTTCTGTCAATGATTTTTTTGGAACTAATAATTTTGTATCTCCTTCTATAATTTCTTGAAATGATTCCTTTGTCTCACTCATTTCTTTTTCTAATTTTTAATAACGTATAACGGTTTAATACTTGTATTTTAAGACAGAATTTGTGCAAATATGTGGGATTGATGATGCTGGACGTGGTTCTATGTTGGGACCTTTAGTAATTGCTGGAATTTCTTTAGAAAAAAAAAATTTGCGAAAATTAACTGCACTTGGTGTGAAAGATTCAAAAAAATTATCTTCAAAATCTCGAAAGATTCTCTATAAAAAAATAATTGAAATTGTTGATGATTATTACATCACAAAAATCCCTCCCCGTTCAATTGATGCAAGTGTGAAAAAACATCTTTTGAATTATTTGGAAGCAAAATACATGGCAAAAGTAGTTTCAAAATTAGATGCTGATGCCTCATATGTTGATTCTTGTGATGTAAAACCTCTGAGATTTGGGAAAGAAATTTCTTTACTTTCTGATGGTCACAAAATTAAATCATATCATCATGCTGATAGTAGATTTGTTGTGGTATCTGCTGCATCAATTTTAGCAAAAGTAACTAGAGATAAGGCTATTGAAAAATTAAATAAATCTCATAATCTTGGTAGTGGTTATCCTTCTGATTCAACTACTGTTAAATTTGTGACAAAATACTACAAGAAAAATCATATCATGCCAGTTTTTGTGCGTAAAAGTTGGAAACCTGTACAAAAAATTATGGGTAAAAATTAATTTTTATACCTAGCAATTACCATCGCATGATCTTTATCATATGGATGCAAATCTATTGATTCTAAAATTTCAAACTTCTCTCTCAATTTCTCTATCTCTTCTTCAACGATTTTTTTTGGTGCTTTTGTTACATCTATACTTCTGGTTTTAATCACTAGAAAGAATAATCCTTCTTTTTTTAGAAACATGTCACAATTATCTATTGCAATTTTTGTTTGATCTGGTTGTGCTATGTCTACATACACTACATCTACTTTTCCAAATACTGAAAAATATTCTTTAGGTTTTCTTGCATCTTGAAGAATTGGAATGATGTTTGTTCTATATGATGCTACTCTGTCTAAGAAATCCCTTGCAACTCTACTTGCATGTTCAACTGCAAAAACAATTCCGGTTGGACCTACAATGTCTGAAATATGACTAACAGTTGTTCCAGTTGAAGCTCCTAAGTACAATACCTTACTATTATTTTTAAATGGGAAATTTTCTAATCTATTCATTATTGATGCTGCTAATTTGCTTCTGAAAGGATCCCATAATCTATACTCAATTCCTTTTTTGATAATTAATTTTTCCTTGTATACTTGATTTCCTGGAACTAAATTTTCAGTAGAAATTTTTTGCTCTCCTTCTGATTTGATCCAAAAATATGATTGATTATCTTCTTCCAAACTTCTTTCTCTTTTTACTTGAATTTCTATCTTCTCTTCTTCTATCATCAAATCTTCCACCTTCTCTTCTTCGTTCACCATAATTTCTTCTTTCATCTCTTCTTCCACCTTCTCTTCTTCCACCTTCTCTTCTTCCACCTTCTCTTCTTCCATCATCAAATCTTCCACCTTGTGGTTTGAATTGTTGAGGTGTTCTGATGTCTTTTTCAGTTGGATTTTCATATTTTTTGCCTATCTCATCGACTCTTACATTTAGTTTCTCAAGTAATGTTTGATTCAATCCTTCTCCATACACATCTACTCTTGCTGCAATCACTGCTTTTGCTGCAACTGCTCTTGCAATTTTTCCTCTTTGCCATCTTGGAGCTGCATGCACCATTGCATGTTGGAATAATAATCCGTGTTTAGGTGGTTGTGAACCTGTTTTTAATGATCTGAATAATGCTTTTTCTGCTCCTAATACTTGAATTGTACTTGCAGGAAGTGATGCCATTCTTTTTAGACTTCCTGCTCTTCCCAAAATCCTTGCACCAACTGCAGTACCAAGAATAGCTGAAAGATTAGGTGCAATTTCTTGCATTTCTGATTCCACATGTTCTTCCAACTTTTTACGTAATTCATGAAAATCTAAAATTTGTTTTGCAATTGATTGAACTATTGCTAAATTAATATCTGAAATGTCTCCTCCTCTACTTTTTGATAAGATTAATGATAGCATATCGACTTTAGATTCTGGAAAACCTGCCTCTTCAAAAACTTGTTTTGACAATGATTCTCTTTTTCCTGCCATTACAATTTGTGCATATCCGTTGATACTGTCTATCATATTATCTAATTCTGGAAAATGTAATCCATACCATTCTCTAAGTCTTGAACTTAATCCATTTGCAATTTTATCAATTTCATCTAATGAATTAATTGCTTGAATGATATGTAAATCTGGACTTTCTGAAACTTCAGTAACTTTTGATGATGAAAACCCTAATGCAAATTCTCTTAATTTTCCTAACGTATCTTGAAGATTTGATGCAAATCCTGAATCTACAATAATCTGTGGTTTTGTTGACTGGATTTTTTCTAATTCTACTTCATCCATCATATGACAATCAATAGAGAATTTTTTTAAAATTGCAAGTAATGATTCATCACTTACAGAAACACCTCTTTGAATTTTTGCTAGATAATTAATTAGTTCATTTGGTTTTGCTTCTTTATTTTTTATTGCAAGATATTCTTTAACAGAATTTGAAAATGGAAATGCTTTATCTACTTGTCCATCATTGAAAATGGAAATTCCTAACTCTGTTAAAATTACAGAATACATGACTAGTTGAACCTAAATCACCTTTAAAAAAGGTACTAGATCCTCAAATCAACTATTATATTCGAATCTACGTTCAATTATCAGGATGGAACCCAGTCTTGTCACCTCTATAGGTAAAATTGAACTTGAAAAGCCAGCCATGCTTGCATCTGGAATTTTAGGTATTTCTTTAGATGTTTTTAATCGACTTTATCGCTCAGGTGCAGGAGCTGTAGTAACAAAATCTTTGAGTAATGAGCCTTGGGAAGGTTATCCAAACCCTACTATTTTTAGCGTAAATGGTGGCGGGTGGATGAATGCTGTGGGATTATCCAATCCTGGAGCATCAAATTTTGCTAAAATGATTGAACCAAATGCAGACGTTCCCATTATGGTAAGTTTAGTTGGTTCAATTCCTGAAGATTTTGCAAAAATGGTTAATGAATTCCAAAATTGTAATGTTACTGCATTTGAACTGAATTTATCTTGTCCTCATGTGGCCAAAGTTGGATTAGAAGTTGGTGATGATCCTGAATTAGTTAAACAAATTGTTACAACTGTAAAAAATTCTACTAATATTCCTGTAATTGCAAAAGTTGGTTTAGGAACTACTCATTACCTTAATACTGTAAAAACTGCAATTGATTCTGGAATTGATGCTATAACTGCAATCAATACGGTTAGAGCAATGGCAATAGATGTTGAAACCCAACGCCCAATTCTTAGTAATAAATTTGGAGGATTATCTGGTACTCCAATCAAACCTATTGCATTACGATGTGTTTATGAAATTTCTTCAAAATACGATATCCCAATAATTGGATGTGGTGGAATTTCTACTTGGGAAGATGCAATTGAATTTTTCTTAGCTGGTGCTTCCGCAATTCAACTCGGCAGTGCAATTGGAGATAATTGGATAACTGTTTTTGATGATATCAATAAAGGAATACTTCAATATATGAAAAAGAAAAACTATTCAACAATTAATGAGATGGTGGGACTTGCAAAGAAATTTTAATCATACAACGATTCTCACAATTGAAAAAGTAGTAGATGAAACGCCTACTGTTCGAACTTTGTATTTTTCAGATGATGTTATGTCTAATGTTTTACCTGGTCAATTTGCAATGGTTTGGATTCCTGGAATTAATGAATTACCAATGAGTGTAATGATTTCTAAAGAAACTGGAAAAGCAGCATTTACTGTTAGAAAACATGGTCAGGCATCCACAGGACTTTTCAACATTAAGTCGGGTGAAAAAATTGGAGTTCGTGGACCTTATGGAAATGCTTTTGATGTTAAAGAAGGAAATCTTTTGTTAGTAGGAGGTGGAACTGGATTAGTTCCTATGATGAGATTATTAACACATGTTAAACCAACTGATAATGTAACATTGTTGATTGGAGCAAAATCAAAAGATGAAGTTTTCTTTGAAACATTAGCAAATGAACTATTAAAAAATAATCCTCACAAAGTGATTGTCTGTACTGATGATGGAAGTTATGGTGAAAAAGGATTTGTAACTGATGTGGTAGAAAAATTAGTTAACGAATCTCACTTTGATGGTGTGTATACTTGTGGTCCAGAAAAAATGATGTACAAAACTGTTCAATCTGCCCATTCTAAAGGCATTTTTGTTCAAGCAAGTCTTGAACGAATGATGAAATGTGGTGTTGGGATTTGTGGAAGTTGTTGTGTGGGTGAGGATCTTGCCTGTAAAGATGGAACTATATTTGATGGAACTCATCTGTCTCAAAACAAAGAATTTGGTTATACGCACAGAAATAAGGCTGGAATTCTTGAAGATTATTGATTTTTTCGAGTAAGGTTTAAAATCAATCATAAAATATTTTGCGTGAAGGTAATGGGAACTCCAAAAATCGTTTTAACCGCAGATAGAACATTAATGTCTCCGTATAGGGGATTGTCTCTTGCAACATTTTTTGGATGTGCTCCTGCACTAGACCCTCATAGAGATCCTAAGAGCTTTTGGTACAAAATTCTTGGAAAACAAGTAACTCCTAAAGTTCTGTTTGATTTTATTTGTAATTGGTCTCCTGACATCAATGGTGCAGCAAAATATGCTCCATATGGGCTGAGAAAATTAGAAGCTGGATTGTTACGTGATGGTTTTGCACGTAGTGATGTAGTTGTTGCTCATCCAAATCACATTGAAAAATTTATTGGTCCTGAAACTGAAGTAATTGGAACTTATGAAATGGATCCTTTGGGAATGGGTCCTGTAACTATGACATTTACTTATGGTAGAAAACAAACATCTTATGATGAATTTTACAACACTGAATTACATCATAGAATTAAAGCTGCTAAAGCAAGAACTGGAAGTAAGGCTAAAGTAATTTCGGGTGCATCTGGAACTTGGCAATATAATTATGATCCAGAAAAAATTGAAGAATTTGGAATTTATGCTATCTTAGAAGGTGAACTAGGTGGAATTGCACCAGAGATTGATGGACATGCTGGTAGATTCTTTAATTATTTAATTAATGGTGATTTTGAAAATATGGATCCTTTCAGAAAGAGAAGTGATTTTAAAGTTAACATAAAAGAATTTGAAAGAAATGGAAAGAAACTTCATGGAAGATTTGTTAATTTTTGGGATAGACCTGATTTAGAAGAGATTCCTGATATTGTAGAACCTAGTATGCATGGAATGGTTGAGGTAATGCGAGGTTGTGGTAGAGGTTGTAAATTTTGTGATGTCACATTAAGATCATTAAGATACTATTCTCCTGAAAAAGTCAAAAAAGAAATTGAAGTTAACATTAAGAAAGGAGGTTCTAAATCTGCATGGATTCACAGTGATGATATTTTTGTTTACGGAATGGATCCACGAACTGCAAAAGGAATGGAACCAAATAGAGAAGCATTAGAGGAATTATTTACGGCAATCATGTCTACTGGGGTTGAACACACTAATCCAACTCATGGAACCTTAGCTGGAGCAATTGCTGATGAAAAACTTCTTCCAAACTTATCTAGAATTATGAAAGCTGGCCCAGACAATATGATTGGTGTTCAAGCTGGATTTGAAACTGGTAGTCTTAGATTAATTGGCAAATATGCCGATAGAAAATTAGCTCCTTATGATCCATCAGAATGGCACTGGGTTGTTAAAGAAGGTGTCAAATCTATGAATGAAAATTATTGGATTCCTGCTTTCACATTAATTATGGGACTAGATAATGATGAAACCCCTGAAGATTCTTGGGAAACTATTAGACTTCTTAGTGAACTAGAACATGAACAACCCGATTCCATGTTTACTGCTACTGCTTTGACTTTTGTTCCTATCGGTCTGTTGGAAACATCTAATTTCTTTAACATTGGAAATGAAATGACTCCTGCACAATTGGGTGTCTTATACAAGACATGGCAACATAATTTCAAATATGCTATTCAAAAATTCATGACTAAAACTGGTGCAAAAGGACCACAAAGATACTTCTTCAATGCTATTGCTAGATCTCTTGGTGGAGTTCCTCTTGGTGCTATGGAAAAATATGCCCGCAGAAAGAGTCCAGAACATGAAAAAGTTATTGAAACTATCAAGGCAAAGTACTGGTAATTATTATCCAAATACATAAATTCACTAATTCTAACTGTAAAACATGGCAACACACGGTTCATTAACTAAAGCAGGTAAAGTAAGAGGACAAACTCCTAAAGTTGAAGGAAGAAAAATCGTAGGAACAAGTTCTAGTGTAGCTAACAAAAGTAATTTCAAAAAACGATTTGCTTTAGGCAGATTCCCAGGTCAAAATAAACCTGGTCAAAGAAGAAAAAGACGTTAGAATATTTTCGTCTGTATTTTTATCATTTATCAATCAAATTTTTAAACAATACCCTTATAAAGTACAGGTACCGTACTATACGGTATGGTTGAAGATTTAAGATTAGATAGTTTGGAGGGCGTAGGTCCTGTAACTACAAGAAAATTATCCGATGCAGGTGTCCACAACGTCATGGATCTCATCGTTAGAGGCCCTGTTGATATTTCAGAAATCACTGGAATGGAAAAGGATACAGCTGAAAAAATTGTCAATAAAGCAAGAAAACATTTGGTTGAAGGTGGTTTACTTGCTAAAGATTTCATTAGTGCAAGTGAACTCTATAAAACTCGACAAAGTATTGGTAAGATTAGTACTGGTACTAATTGTCTTGACACCCTATTTGATGGTGGTCTTGAAACTAGAGCTTTGACAGAAGTTTATGGAGAATTTGGTTGTGGTAAAACACAATTTGCTCATACCATGTCTGTAATGGTTCAAAAAAGTAAAGAAGAAGGTGGACTTGAAGGTGGTGTTTTGTATATTGATACAGAAAATACTTTCAGACCTGAAAGAATTGTTCAAATTGCTCAAGCTCATGAAATGGATCCTGAAAAAGTTTTGGACAATATTATTGTCGCACGTGCATACAACAGTGCTCATCAAACATTAATTCTCGAAGAAGCTGGTACTATAATTGAAGAACATAATGTAAAATTAATCGTTGCAGATTCTGCAGTTGGATTATTCCGTTCTGAATATCTTGGAAGAGGAACATTATCTGTCAGACAACAAAAATTAAATCATTTTGTTCACTTGTTGGTCCGAATTGCAGAAACATATGATTGTGCTGCAATTGCAACAAACCAAGTAATGGCATCACCTGATGTTTTCTTTGGAGATCCAACTAGACCTATTGGTGGAAATGTAGTTGCACATACAAGTACCTATAGAATTTACTTCAAAAAATCAGGCAAAAAACGAATTGCTAGAATGGTGGATAGTCCTCATCATCCTGAAGAAGAAGTAATCTTTGCTTTGGGCGAAGCAGGAATCATTGATCCTGAAGAGGCAGAGAAAAAGACAAAAAAGACTACCAAGAAAGCAACCACAAAAAAAGCCAAAGAGACTAAGACAAAAACTAAAACTGCTGAACCTGAAGTAGATGCTACTGCTGAACCTGAAGTAGATGCTACTGCTGAACCTGAAGTAGATGCTACTGCTGAACCTGAAGTAGATATAGTTGAAGATCACGGCGCAGATATCACATCTGATGATTTCTAGCCTCTGAGAGATTTTTTCTTCTCTTTTTCTTATTTTATTTTTTAATTATTCATTAAATTCTAATATCATCTGATAATGTGACATTTTATCATGGTGGATCTTTATCGATTTTTTCCTGAAGAAATGGAAAAATTAGTCATTGAAATGGGTTATCCCCGTTATAGGGCAGATCAAATTTTACTTCCTCTATATTACAAGTTTCCAAAAAAAATTTCAGATATTAAACAACTACCAAAAAAATTGATTGAAGAATTAGATGGTGCTGGATACACAATAGGTTCTGCAAAGGAAACTCATAGAATTGTAAGTGAAGATGGTGACACTACAAAATTATTACTTAATTTAACAAATGAAAAATCTGTTGAAACTGTTTTAATGCAATATGAACCAACAAAAATTGGAGGTCACCCAAGATCAACTATTTGTGTTTCAACTCAAATTGGATGTGCAATGGGATGTGTTTTTTGTGCAACTGGACAAATGGGTTTTGAAACAAATCTCAAGGCAGAACATATTATTTCACAGGTAATTCATTTTGAAGAAATTTTAAGGCAAAGAGGAGAACACGTAACGAATTTAGTTTTTATGGGAATGGGTGAACCCATGGCAAATTACGATGAAATGATTAGGGCTGTAAAAATTTTAACTCATCCTAGAGGATTTGGATTAGGTCAACGTCACATAACTATTTCAACAATTGGAATTGCATCTGGAATTGAAAAATTGGCTGACGAAAATTTGCAAATAGGCTTGGCAATATCTTTACACGCTCCTACAAATAATTTACGTAAAAAATTGGTTCCTACTGCTACTGCAAATTCTGTTGAAGAAATAATTGAATCTGGTCATGCTTATTTTAAAAAAACTGGTAGACGTGTTACTTTTGAATATGCATTAATGAATGAGATTAATGATTCTCCTGACATTGCTCAAAAGTTAGCTAAATTATTACGTGGAAATGGTTCTCATGTAAATTTAATTCCTATCAATCCTACGGCTGGTGATTTTAAACGCCCATCAAATAATCGTGTTCATGAATTTGAACGAATTTTATCAAAAGCAGGAATTAACTGTACAATCAGAGTTGAGAAAGGAACAGAGATCTCAGCTGCATGTGGACAACTTAGAACTGATATTGTTGGGTAATTTTTTAAAATATTGTCCTAAGTGTTAAAATAGGGCTTTCCAAGGTTTTAGACTCATGGCAACTAAGAAGTCTCATGGTCGTTCACATGGATTTAAACATAAATCTAGATCTGTAATGACAAAAAAATCCCCTAGAGGAGTATCATTTTTGTTACGTGAATATCAAGAAGGCCAACAAGCACTTGTCATTATTGATCCTAGACAGCACAAAGGATTACCGCATAGAAGATACCATGGAAAAGTAGGTGTTATTACAAATGTTGGTAGACGTGCAGTAACATTAAGTGTCAAATTGGGAAACAAACCAAAAACCTTAATCACTAGGTTAGATCACATAAAACCATTCGGTGTATAATTATGGAAGAAGTACAAAAAAAACAAGCAATTTCACTTTCTGAAGTAAAAGAAATTTTGGGTAAAGTTGATGTTGAAGAAATGGATCAAATACAACGTTGGACATATGATTATGTTTCAAAATTTGTAACAATAGATTCAAAAAATGCAAAAAACATGAAAAAGAAACTTATCAAAGATTGTCAATTAACAGAAGACGAAGCAGTTGAAATTGTAAATATCAGACCAACAAGTATGGCTGAATTACGTTCATTTACTTTTGGTTGGAAAAAATTAATTCTTGCCGAAACCCTGGAAAAAATACTCAAAATAATCCAGGAGCATTCTTAATTTTTCTGGAGAAATACATTTTGTATCGGGGACAACCTACTTCTAGAAAGTATGAAGAGTATGCATATGTTTTAGATTTCAATCCTAGGGGCAAATCCACAACTGTTCGTGGAAGAGAAGGCATTATTGTTACTGCAATTGGTGAGGATCGTTTAACGCTTTTAGAAGTTTTAGGAATTTCAAATTCTACTTTTGAAGTTGGAGAAAAAATTTACATTGGTAAGGACGGTAGAACAAAAATTTCATCTGTATTGGGTAAAATGGATTATGAAAAAATATCTAGTTCTGCTCAAAGTGAATTATCAAATGTCGTAGAAAAAATTGTCACTGACAATGAAACAAAATTTGTAAAATATCTTAATAATGCACAACCATTAACTCCTAGAATTCATGCACTGGAATTAATTCCTGGTATTGGAAAGACATACATGAAAACCATGTTGGAAGAACGAGAAAAACAAAAATTTGAAAGTTATGTGGATTTACAAGACAGAGTTGGATTCAAAGATCCAGTTAAACATATTTCTGAAAGAATAATTGATGAAATTTCTGGTGAAAGTAGGATGAATCTCTTTGTTAAGAGATGATAAAACGAAAATTATTGGGACAACATTTTCTTAACTCAAAATCTATTGCGGAATTAATTGTCAAAGAAGCTAAAATTTCTAAAAATGATGTAGTTTTTGAGCTAGGAACTGGTCCAGGCATTCTGATTCCTCTATTATGTGAAAATGCTCAAAAAGTGATTTCTGTAGATGCTGATGAAAAATTAACTAAAAAAGCAAGATCTAATTTCTCTCAATTTGATAATCTTGAACTAAAATCTGGTGATGGCTTTAAGAAAAAAGATACTTTTTCAATTTTTGTTTCCAATTTACCTTACTCGAAAAGTAAAGACGCAGTTGAATGGTTGGCACAAAAATCTTTTTCACATGGTGTAATTATGGTTCAAAAAGAATTTGCTGAAAAACTACTTGCAAAATCAAAAGATCGAAGAGCTGTAAGTATTATTGCAACATATACTCTAGATATCAAAAAAATTTCTATAGTGGGAAAGAATAATTTTTCTCCCCCTCCTAAAGTTGATTCTATGATTTTAAAAATATCTAAGAAAACTGATTTGGACAAACAATTAATTTCATTAATTAATGATATATTTTCTTACAGGCGGAAAACTGTAAAAAATATTTTAAAACAATTCAATCAACAAAGTACAATAGAGAAACGAATTGATGACCTAACAGGAGATGAAATAGTTAATCTTGCCAAACAAATTCTTAAAAACTGATGAATATCCTCCATCTGAAGATACTTTTTTTATAGCCAATAATATTGAAAATGAAAAAGGTGAGTGTGCTTTAGATGTTGGAAGTGGCTCTGGTTATTTAACAAAATTACTTTGTAAAAATTTTTCATTTGTTATTGGAACTGATGTTAATTATAAAGTATTACAAAATCAAAGTTCTTACAAAACAGATAATTTGATTTGCTGTAATAGTTCTGATGCACTAAAAATAAAATTTGATTTTATTGTTTGTAATTTACCCTATCTTGCAACAGATGAAATTTTGGATATTGCAACTGATGGTGGTTCTGAAGGTTTTGAAATTCCCAAAAATATTTTTGATTCTGTTTTAAAAAATTTGAAAAAAAATGGAAAATTCATTTTTGTTACTTCTTCATTATCAAATTATTCTAAACTCATAGATTATGCAGAAAAATTAGGTTTAACAACAAAAATTATTGCTCAAAAAAAATTATTTTTTGAAGAATTAATTCTTGTAGAGGCAATAAATTAACATGTATTTTGTTCTCTCTCTAATGACTGAAATTCATTGAAATATTATTTAAAAAATTTTTTAAAAATAAACATTTGATCATTTTTTTCTAAATCATATTTTTATTCAATTAATCTGTATTATTGTTTGATAGCAATCGAATAATTCCAAACATTGCATGTTAGGGTGTTAGAATGTGTAGTGGAGTTACCCGTCGGTAACTATGTGGTTTTGATTACTATCTATTTTCTTAAATTATTTTTTGCATATGTAATTATTGCATCTGTCATTTGTGTAGTGGATGCATTTCCACCAATATCCCATGTTACATCTTTACCTTCGTTAATTACTTGTTCAGTAGCTGCAAATATTGCATCTCTAATTTCTCTTTCACCTAAATAATCTGCCATCCATGCTCCTGACAATACTGTTGCTGTTGGATTTACTTTATTTTGTCCTGCGAATTGAGGTGCACTTCCATGCGCTGCTTCAAACATTGCATAATTGTCTCCGATATTGGCAGAATAAATTAATCCAATTGAACCAACTAACGCTGATGCAAGTTCTGAAATAATATCCATAAATAAATTGGTACTAACTAACACTGAACCATTAAACTGTTCAGTTGCAATTACCATTTGTTGTGCCATGTTGTCTATGTATATTTCAGATAATTCAATTCCTGTACCTTCTACTGCTTTTTGTGTTTCGTCCCAAAATATTCCATCTGTTTGTTTTAAGATATTTCTTTTTGTAATTGCAACCATTTTTTTCATTTCAAATTTATTTGCCCAATCAACTGCAGAATCAATTAATCTTCTACTACCATGTCTTGTGATTTTTCTTATTGCAATTGCTGCATCATCTGTAATTTTTGCTTCTACTCCTGTATAGAGACCCTCAGTTGCTTCTCTAAAACATACACAATCAAGTTTTCTGTTTGGTGTTAATCTATCATATGTTTTTGTTGGTCTAATGTTAGCGTAAAGATCAAATTTTTGTCTTAATGTTACTGCAACACTTCTAGGGGCACCTGGTACTGGAATCGTTGTGGTTGGTCCTTTAAAACAACAGTCTACTTCTTCTAATGTTTTCATAGTTGAATCTGGGATATATGATGCATCTTTTCTACCGTTTTTATCCCATTGTTCAGAACCTGCTTCACATAAAATTAATTCTGATTGAAAATTACATTCTTTTAGGACCCTTAACATTGAATCCACTACTTCTGGTCCAATTCCATCTCCTTTCATTACAGCTGCTTTTTTACTCATTATTGCAAGATTCTGAATTACTTCTAATTAATTCTACCACTGCATTATTTGATAACGAATGAATTTATTTACAGATACTTCTAGGTCTAATTATGCGGGGGTCGCCTAGCCTGGTAGGGCGTAGGATTGCTAATCCTATGTTCGCAAGAACTCGTGGGTTCAAATCCCTCTCCCCGCGCCATTAAAACTTAATAGACCGGATAAGTGAGTTTTTTCATGGGACGAAGAAAAAGTCAAAAAATTATTCGTACAGGCCCAAAAAATGCTACAACTGGAATGTGTCCTTTATGTCAAACAATTGGAAAAATCTTCCTTTTAGGCTCACCTGGTGAAGAAAGGGCAAAATGTGAAAAATGTCGTCAAGAATTTGAATTATAATTTAAGATTCATCTAGTTACTAAACCATTACCCATAACTTTTTAATACAATTTTTTATTCATAATTCATTATGAGTTCAGATGCTGAAACCATTTATGAGAGAGTTGCAAAACTTGAAGATGAAATTGCACTACTTAGAAGTGAAGTAGATATCTTGAAAGGCGCTTTACGAAATAAAATTGCTCGTCATGAAATATCAATGATCAAAAAAGGTCAAGATGTCAATTCTATTATTGATTAATCTTTAATCTTAATACTTCTAATTAATTCTAAAATAAAATCTACATCTTCTGCATTAGGATTTATTTCTAAATATTTATTCAAATATTTCAAAGCATTTTCAGAATTTTGTAATCTTTGTTCTAAAATTCCTTTATCTCTAATGTCTTCTGGAGATTCTGGTTCAATTGCTAACACCATATCAACACAACGTAATGCCTTATCATAAACATATGATCCGATGTATGAATTTTTTAAATTACGAACCATTCTGATAAGAATTTGTTCTGATTTAACTTCGTCAAGAAATTCTGGTTTGAATTCTAATTCTCCATCAAAATTCACATCTAAAATTTCTTGTAAATCGTCAATGTCTAATAAACGACCATCATAAAATGGATCAAGTATCATTTCTTCATTATATTTTACTAATACATGTCCTGGAAATCCTACCACCTTAAGATCTAATCCAATAAATTTAGCAATTTCAACATATAGAATTGATATTGTAATTGGAAGACCTGTTTTTTTATCTATTACTTCATTAAGGAAATTATTTTTTGGATTATAGTAATCATCATCATCTCCGCTATACCCTAAATTCTCAAAAAGATGTTCATTTAACATTGAAATTAGATATGTTGGATTTTTAACATCACTAATTGATTCTTTTAATGACATTCCCATTCTATGAATTTTTTTAATGTATTCATCAACTTGTAATTCTGGATATTCTATTAATTGTGAAAATTTAAGGCATTTTTCAATTAAATTGAAATTGGGATTTTTTACAAATGATATCCATTCTGCAACTAGTGGGTCAAATTTTTCACTCAATTATTACTAACTCAGTTTTTTTAGGTATAACTGAGGATCTTTCAATTCTTTTGTATTTGGAGGAACTTCAATCATTTTCTTGAATGTTTTTGTGCCTAATTTTTCATAAATTATTTTTGTAAAGTCTTTTCCCATACTTTTTCTTACTTGATATGATGAAAAATCAGTTCCCATGAATGTTGTAAGATAATTTTGAAAATCTTTGTCGTCTTTTAGAATATTTTCAATTGCAAAAGCTGCCATTCCTTCCATTGCTGTAAATGCTGCATGATGTTGTTGGATTGGAACTAACCATTTTTTGTAAATATCTAATAATTGAGGAATTGCTTCTCCTATTTTTGGATCTATCTCTACGTGGGTAAATGTCATTACATCTGGACCTATTTGTTCAATTAAGAAATGATCTGGATTCAAAAAGAAGAATAGATTTGCCTTTTTTGCAAATGGAAAATCATCTGGAACAGCTTGTAATTGACAATATTCTGAAAGCTTGTTAATTGTTTCAGTATCTAGTGATAAAATTATTCTTGCTAATTCTTCATTAATTTTATTTACTTCTATTGCAGCATTTTTGTTAACTTGTTGTAGGTTTTTTTGAGCAGCATGAATTAATTCTTCAACAACAGTCATTTTTACAGCACCCAAATAACCTGAATTAACATTCTCAAATTTTGCATCATATGGTTCACCTTGCTTGTGAAGAATTATTTCTGGATATCTTGATAGGATGAATTTGTTCAAATAAATAATTGAATCTAAATAATCTCCATATGTTGTTGTAATTTTAGAAATGTATTGAATTGCATATGTTGAATATACTAAATACTTGGCTGTATCCTCTTGCATTAATTCTGCGATTCTTGTTTTATTCTCTTTTGCAACTGCATTAAATAATTCTGTAACAAATACTTTTGATTCTTTATCTGCAAATACTTTTTCCCCTTTCAATCTTTTCAAATCTGTTAATTCTGGAAATTTTAACTCAATATTTTCAGGGATTTTAACGTCTAGAAATTCTTCAACTTTATTTTTATATGTGGAAAAAACCTCTGCTGCTATATTTTCTAAATTATTGAATTCCACCTTTCCTTTTAGATCTTCTTTTGCTCTACTTGCTAATTTGATAATCTCTTTTTCTTCATCAATTTCAACTGATAATTGCCCAAATAATGCCTCAGTAAACTCTTGAAATTCTCCCAATTTGATAAAAATTTGGAAATACTACATTTAACATTAACTTGAATTTCTCTTAAAATGCAAAATCTAGTCACAAAAAAGAATAACAATGAAATATGCAATTATCTCTAGTTGTTGTATGGCTGCTGGTGTGATAATAATTCCAATTTTAATCGTTAGTATAGTTGCAATCTCTACTTATCTTGTATATCAGTTATTTTTAAAAAACTTCTTGGCAAAACGTTCAATTTCCCAAACTCTTGAGAAATATAATATTCAGAAAACCCCTTCTCAAATCATTAAAGAATATCATGAGAATAAAGGTGAGCACTTAACCCATGAGGAAATTCAAAAACTTGAAAAAAATTATACTCGAAATGAACCTGAACAATTTCTTGCAATGTATGATGCAATAAGAGAAAAATCTAAGGATAAAAAATAATTTTTTTTAATTTACTTAAGGTTGTACTGGAATTTGAATAAATGGTGTTCCACCTTCTCCAACTACTAGAGGAAGTTTACCGTCCCATGCTTGTGTCTTCAACCACTCTAAATAATATGGGTTTTGTGAAAGTGCGTTATTGATAATTGCAATTGCTTCTGCTTCACCATTTGCTTCTGCAATATTTGCTGCTGCCAAACCTACTGCTTGAGCTTCAAGTTGTCTGGCTTCAACTTCAATTCTTATAAGATCATTTTCTGCTTTTTGGGCTTTTTGTTCTGCTTCTACTTTAGCTTCAATTGCTTGAGCAAATAATGGTGAAAATTCGAAATCTGTAATTGAAATAACTTCTGTAGTTACGTAAAATTGGTTTAATCTATCTCTAATTGCATTTTCAATGTCTCCCTTAACTAGTGGTCTTTTTGTAATTAATTCTTCTGCATTATAATTTGCTGTAACTTGTTTTACTGTTTCTTCAACTGCTGGTCCGATAACCCTACTTTCATAATCTAATCCAATTTCCTTGTAAAGATAATTCACTTTCTCATATTCTGCATGATAGTTTACAGTAACTGTAGTTTCTACAGTCTGAAGGTCTTTTGATGCACTTCTAGTTTCTTTATCATACTTTAGAGTACGAACTTCAACTTGTACTACCTCATCTTGAAATGGAACAACAAAGTGAATACCTTCATCAAGTGGTGGTGCTGTTAAATCTACTGCACTCCATTGTGTAAGTACTCCTCTATTACCTGATTCTACAATTTTAACTGATGCTCCTGCCACAACTCCAATTATAATTAGAAGAATAATGGCACCCACAACCACTTTGGCTGCACTCATGTTAACTTTAACTGGAGATGATTGATATTTTGACATCTATGATGGTAGATTTTTTCCTACTATTATACCCATCACTCTTTTCATTCCTAAACTAGGGAAAATAATCATCAACAAATTTATCTTATTAATACGTGAAAATGGTATGGAAGCTGATTTTTCATGGGTTTATTTGATTATCTTCTTAATGATTCCATTGGCAAGAATTTTGCCACGTGTGTTGAGAAAACTCAAAACTGGTGATTTTAACTCTCAAGACATTTCACAAAGACAATATGGCTCTGATTTTGGTAGATTTGAAAAACAGTCTGATGAACAATTTGAATCAAACCTTGCTGAATACCAAGAATCTCCAAAATCTTCAAAACCCCAAACCAAAAACATGCTTGTTTTAGGTGAGTTACATAGAGGAGTTAGATTATTTGAAAATATTCAAAAAAATACAGGTTTAACTACTGAGGAACTTAATTCCATTTTAGAAGATTTGGAAAATAATGGATTGATGAAAGCCCAACAAAAATCTGGATTATTTGGTATGAAAACTGAATTAGTCCCTACAGATAAGGGCTTTAAAGAATACTATTCTTAAAAATTTTTCATAGAAACCCCCATCTTACAATTTTTAAGAATAATCTGTGTGCCGGGGGCGAGTTTCGAACTCGCGACCTCCAGATTATGAGTATTGCCTTAGTTGGAGAACCGTTAGAGTTTACCAATTGAACTGGCACTCTAACCAGGCTGAGCTACCCCGGCATAATATATGGTTGAAAATATGGGAAATTAAATGATTCTACTAGGATATTTTGCCTGTTTTTTTGACTATTTTTGAAATAATTTTCTATACATTTACTTTAGATCTTTCCATTTGACATCTTCGTCTTTAACCCAAAGGAATTTTTTTTGTAATGCTGCTGTATACAATTTTTCCCATTCAACTCCCACTTCACCAGTCCATGCTTTGAAAACTCGTGGATCTATGTAATTTCTTAATGATGTTCCAATTGCATAATCTTTAGTTTTTTCTGATAAATCTAATTGCAGCTCAAGTTTTTGTAATCTTTCTTT
This sequence comes from Nitrosopumilus sp. Nsub, assembly GCF_001541925.1. Lineage (GTDB taxonomy): Archaea > Thermoproteota > Nitrososphaeria > Nitrososphaerales > Nitrosopumilaceae > Nitrosopumilus. The sequence continues at coordinate 118,951 of NZ_LQMW01000017.1, read as the reverse complement.
ATGTTTAGCTTTTTGTCTTTTAATCTGTTCATTTAATGTCTTAATTCTTTTTGTTTTACTTTTCTTTTGAATTTCTGTTTTAGGTTCTTTTTCCTCAACTTTTTTAAGAGTCTCTTTAGTTTTTTCCCAGACTTTTTGTTTTTCTAATTTTTTAATTGAATCCCTTTTCTTTTGTAAAGTTTGTTCAAATGTTTTAGGAATCGTTCTTTTGTGGTTACACATCATTGCTGCTTCTAAGTTTGCTAATTTCGCATGATACAATTTCTCATTTGCAGTTTTTGTTTTAATCGTATCATGTTTTACTAGATAATTCTTAACAACTGTAGTTGCAAGATATGTTCTAAACACTTTGGCAGTTAGTCCTTTTACAATACTTGAATAATATTGATTGACATGTCTTGATGTAATGTCTTCAAAAATTTCATCTTTAGGTTTCTTCTTTTCAATTATGTTTTTAAGATTCTCATGAAATTGCTTATCGTGACCTTCTGCAACAACTGTCTCTTGCCATCTTACACTATCTTTACCTAGAAAATCAAATTTAATTGCATTTGCTGTAATTTTGATGTGCTCTTTTCTTAGTGTTGTTGCGCCTACTGTATCTGCTTCATCCGGATCTTTTTCGTCTCCTACCCTCATAGCAGTTCTATAAATCAAATAACATGCAGTAGATATTTTGTTAATTTTAGGATCTTTACTTTTCATGTCATTGACTATTCGATCTTTTATTTTTTCAATTTCATTTCCGAGCTTGACTGCTTTTTCATATTTTTGCTTATCTCTATCTTGTTTTAATCCTGCAGTATCTGCTAACCAAACATATTTTCTTTTTTGTGTAAGGAAATCCATCCAACTGGCTAACCACATTGAATCGTTATCATGAATAATTTTACCCCAATCACCTTCTGGTATTTTTGCATCTTTTCCTAAGTTTAATGTCACGTCTTTTGCTGTAACTCTTGGTTTCCATTTACCTCTAAGTGGATGTTCGCCTCTGCCGATGAATATTCCTGGAGGTTCTGCCATATAGTTTCCAACTTCCACTTCTTTTCCATCCATGATGGCAATTCCATATTTTGTTTTTAATTTTTCACGTAATTCTTTTCTTTTTGCAGCTAATGCCTTTTTTTCTTCTTTTGTCATCATCTCTTTGAGATCTTTTTCTTTATCTACAATTTTGTAAGCAGTTGAAAAATCAATATCCTCATATGATATTTTTTTAAATTTTGAATCTAATGTTTTAATAAAATCATCTGTAAAGTTTTTTCGAAAAACTTTGTCTTGTGCATAAGGAGTATCTTTTTTCTTTGCCCACTGATATACCATCTCTTCTTGATTTATGTCAAGATTGACAGCCTCTCCTTTAATTTTTATTTTAATTCCTTGTTTCTCGTATTCTGGAGGAAACAAGATTCCATTATGTTGTAATTTTTTCCATTTCATTTTATCTCATTTTTAGTTGTGGACTTTGACAAAAACTCCTTAACATCTGTATATAATTTAACATAAAGTAAATTTTAGCCTGGAAATAGCTCTTTACTCATATATTTTTCAAATTCTAGGTCTGTTTTGGCTTGTTTTGCTTCCATAAACATGGCTGCATCAGTACCCACAATATATCGTGGAAGTATTTCATCACTATGAATGGCTTTCATTATGACGTCTGCAACCTGTGATGGAGCAGTTCCCATTTCAGCCATCATCTTAAGACCTGCTAAAATATGATCTGTTAATTCTTTGTATTTTGGATCTGTTTTTGATTCAGGAATTTTCATTGAATTGAAAAAGTTTGTTTTAATCACTCCTGGTTCAATCAATGTTGTTTTAATTCCAAATTGACCTAGTTCATATCTTAAACATTCACTAAACCCTTCTAAAGCAAATTTTGTACTGATATAAGCTGGAGAACCTGGCAATCCAATTTTTCCAACAACTGAACTGATATTTACTATAATTCCTGATTTTTGATTTCTCATTATTGGAGAAACCTCTTGAATAATTTTAACAATGCTGAAAAAATTTGTTTCAAACTGTTTTCTAAAATCATCTAATGTAATATCTTCAGTACATCCAAATTGACCGTACCCTGCATTATTTACTAAAACATCTAATCTTCCACTATTTGATGATATTTTTTTTATTGCTGAAATTATTGATTCTTCTTTATTTACATCTAATTCGATAATTTTTATTTTGATATTTTCTTTTTTTGCAGCATACTCTAATTCTGCAGATTTTTTTACATCTCTCATGCTTGCATATGTTTCATATCCGTCTCTTGCTAGTGCTAATACTGTCTCTAGTCCAATACCTGATGAACTGCCTGTCACAAGAGCAACCTTTTTCATAATAATGTTATCTTTTTTCTTATATTTATCCCATTTTGATTTTCTATACTAAGAAAAAATCAAACATAATATATCAATGACCTTCTCTGAATGTGGAATTCTGATGTGTTTGGAACGTTAAAGTAGACAAGAGGAATCATTATCAAGGCCAATTTTCTTGGTAAATTGTGATAAAACAAATTCCTCTGTTGTTAGTTGTAGTTGGAATAGCAGTTCTGTTGGTTGGAATAAATCTTGTACTGTCTTATGGTTTGACATTTTTTTCAGGTATTTCTCTCTTTTTTGGAAGTGCAATGTTGATAGCAGGAATAGATCTTAAAAGAAAAATCAAAAAATTAAATGCTAAAAATCGAAAAGAACATCATGATTACACTATCTCCAAATTATTAGATGATGATGTTTCAAAAGAAGACGAAAATAAGGATTGAGATATGGAACGTGAAAAGACAATATCTGTTGCAAAATTAGTTGCATGTTTACTGATCATTGCTGGAATTGCCATATTGTCTGCAACGATTTTGTATTTCTTGACAGCTCCAATTAATTGGATTTCATATGTGGGAATAATATCTGGAGGAATTATGCTTAACATTGGAGCAGCAGCACTATTTCTGATTAAAAAATTAAAACTAGACATCAAATCCTCTCATTAATTTCTGATTAAAAAAACAAGTATTACATTATCTTATGTGATTTTAGTATGGAGTAATTTTTGAGATATAACTAATTGTTTAGTTTGCCATGTTGATATTTTTTCATACTAACGGTCTGTCTCCTTCCATAGGATCGATTAGTTTTGTTTTTTCTCCTTTGTTGATTCTTTCTAAAATTTCTAATGCTGAATATTTATGTAAAAATTCATTATTATTTCCACATCTGTAGGAAAATGTACATCTTGGGCATCCTGCCTCATTTTTACATGGACATTCTTTTACAATATGCATGCTTCTTTCAAGCACTTTTTCAAATCTATCGTATAGTGCTTTACTTGCACCGCTGCCTCCAATTGCGCCATCATAAATGAAAATTAAGCCTGATGTGCCTAGTGAAATTCCTCCTAAATCTTGAGAAACTCCTCCTGTAATCATATTACTACCTTCAATTACGACATGTTCAGTAGCATGATATCCACTTGCTTCAGTATATTCTTCATCTTCAGATTTTTCAATAATTTTTAAAGGACTTGGTGCATGAAATACAATACCTTTTGTAATGAAATCATATTCTAGAGGTGTATCCAACATTACTTTTTCACCCTGTGTAACTTCTTGTCCTAATTCAATATTCACATAACCATAGACTTTTTTTTCTATATGCAATTTACAAAATGCTATTTCAATTCCCCCTGCATTTCTTTTTTCAAAAATGCTTTCAATTGTTGGCCATTCTTCTGTTAATGATTTTGTGTAATATGGATAGTCTTTTTGAATTCTTTCGATTTTAGCATAATTTTCTTTAGGATAATTCAATTCTTTAACTTTGTAACGAGAACCAGCTAGAAAATAAATTGCATCTTTATGTAATTCCTCTAATGCAATAGGAAGTATTCTGTCACCTACTTTTCTTTCATTCAAAAAAATATCTATTGATTTTCCAATTCCTCTGATACTGTAATCGTTTAAAATTGAACTAATTTTTTCAAAGTTAGGTATGATTCGATTATTTGATTCTATGATGTTTTCTTGTTTTAAATGATGTTCAATCATTTTTTGATGTTCTTTTAATTCATGTTTTGAAATTGGTTTATCGCAAGCCATTGCTAGTATTTGAAATTCTTCTACAAATGGGTTGTTTGGATCAATGTATGTTTTTTCTATATCTTCAAAATAATCATCGGGATGATTTTTGTAATATTGTGAAATTGGATCATTTCCTAATGCTAAAAATGCATATCCTCTTTGTCCTTTTCTTGCAGCTCTTCCTATTCTTTGAGTGAGCCTATTTACTGGAATTGTGGATGAAATCACACAATCTACATTTCCCACATCTATACCTAGTTCAAGCGTAGGAGTGCATGAAATTGCTTGTAATTTGTCTTCTTTGAATTGTTTTTCAACTGACATTCTATAATTTGACATTAATCCTGCTCGATGTACTTTGATGTTGATTTTTTGCTTTTTTGTTTGCATTGCTAAAAGTTCAGCATTCAAATGCGAATTGCTAAAAATCATTGTTTTGTGGTCTTTATCTGTCAATTTTTTTGTTAATTCTACCATTAGGTTTCTTTGAGTTCTAAGTGATGGAAATAACATTACAAAATCTGTTTCTCCTTTTTTACCAGAACCTTTAACCAATTGCATTTTTTCACCAAATAATTGTTCACAAAATGTTTTGGCATCTTCCAGTGTTGCAGATGCTGCAACAAATTGTAATTTGTCTTTACATATTCGTTTTAATCTTTTTATGATATAATGAACATTAGAACCAAAAATTCCTGAATAAACATGTGCTTCATCTACCACTAAAATTTTTGTTGAATTTAGTAGACTTGAAAATTTTGTTTGGTGCCATAAGTGATAATGTAACACATCAAAATTTGTAATTATGATTTCAGGAGGTGTTTCAATTATTTCTTTTCTCTCTTCTATTTTTGTATCTCCGTCAAAGACTTTAACGTTTATTTTTATTTTATCTGCAAATTTTTTGATTTTTGGAAACTGATCTCTGGCTAATGCCTTTGTTGGATACACAAAAATTGCAAAAATTTTACCTTTGTTGGATTCTTTTTTTATTCTTTGAATAACTGGAATCAAAAATGCCTCTGTTTTTCCTGATGCTGTTGGTGCCTCAATAACAATATTTTCTCCAAATACTATTTCTTGAATTGCATCCTCTTGGAATTTGTAAAATTGTTTAATTTTTAATTCATTTAAAAAAATTGAAATATTTTCATCTAATCCTAAATCTTCAACTTTGCATCCCATTTTAGGCTCAGAATTCTTCAAAATTTTATAATCTGAAATAAAATCTTTTTTTGAACGTAAAATTTCTTCAAGAAATTTTTCTGGAGTTGATTCCCCGATCATTTCATTAATTTCTTTCTCTGTCCTGATTATCCCTTCATCTGCTAATTCTATTGTTAGTTCTTTTTGAGTGACTAACCCCTTGTCAAATCTTGATAAAAATTCTAAAAACACTTCATCCGGATTTTTTGAAAATTCTAAAATATCTTGAATCCCACATTTATTGCAAGATACGTGTATTTTTTTGTTAAATGTTTTTTGAATTTCAATTTTTGATTTACATTTTGGACATGAAAATTTCAAGATCTATTTAATTAGAAATATTTGATGATTTATTGTTTAATTTCTTTATTAACCAATGAGATTATTAACCTAGAAACAATCTTTAATTTAAAAATGAATAAAGTGGAAATTGACAAAATTTACAATAAAAATTGTATTGATGGTATGAAATTAATCTCTAAAAATAAAATTGATCTTGTCATAACTGATCCTCCATTTGCTATTAATTTTAAAGCAAAAAAGGCTAATTACAATAGAACTGCTTCTAGAGTGTTATCTGGATATAATGAGATTAAACCTGAAAATTATTATGATTTCACATTTTCTTGGATGAGTGAGGTATTTCGAATTTTAAAAGATTCTGGAAGCATGTATGTTTTTTCAGGATGGAATAATCTCAAAGATATTTTACGTGCATTAGATGATGTTGGATTTGTGACTATTAACCATATTATTTGGAAATATCAATTTGGTGTTGTCACAAAAAAGAAATTTGTTACTTCTCATTATCATTGTCTTTACGTTTGTAAAGATGACAAAAAAAGGAAATTCTTTCCCTTTTCTAGATTTAAACAAGGTGATAAATCGCCAGATGGTAGAAGCCTTCATTATCGTGATAAAGAAGATGTTTGGGATATCAAAAGAGAATATTGGTCTGGTGATGAAAAAACTCCTACCAAACTCCCTTCTGAAATAATAAAAAAATTATTAGAATATTCTAGTGAAAAAAAAGATATTGTATTTGATCCTTTTCTGGGTTCTGGACAAACTGCAGTTGTAAGTAAATCTCTTAATCGTCGTTATCTTGGATTTGAAATTGTTCCTGATTATTACAAATTTGCTAAAAAAAGATTAGACAAGGATCTTTATCGAATTAAAAAATCAAAATAATTTTATTTTTTTTCAGATGTTTCTGTTGTTTTTTGACCCATTTTTGTAGATATTTCTTTTTGAATCTCATCATCTGTCTTACCTTCAGTAATAATACCTGCAGATTTCGCAATCATTTCTAATTTCTCTCTTTCAGTTTCAACTGGTCCTGAAATTTTTGGCACTTCTTCCGTTACTTCTTTCATTTGTTGTTGAATTTCATTTTTGGCACTGTTGTATTCACTAACAACTTTTCCCATTTTTTTGGCTGCACCTGGAAGTTTACCTGTTCCTAAAACTAGTACGACTGCAACAAATATGATTATCATCCATTCACTTCCACCTATATTCAATGAAAATTCTAACATGTTCAGGTATTTTCTAATTTAAAATTAAACGTAATGTTTGAAATTGTGCCTAATTTTGTTTTATTATTTTGAATTACTATTTTTCCTGAATCTTTAATGGCTCTAATTTCTTTCTTGAAATTATTGCTAATACTGTAATGCCTATTCCAATTATTGAAAATACTATGTATGGTGTTTCATCCCCAAATGAATGTGTTATCGGTCCTCCGATTGTTGGCCCTAATGCCCATCCTAATCCAAAAATTGTTTCATAAGCTCCGATAATTTTTCCAGATATACCTTTCTTTGTTTTGCTTAAAATTATTTCTAAAGTTAGCGGGAAAAATATGCTAAATCCAAATCCCATTAACACTAAAGCAATTCCAAATGTGATTATTGAATCTGCAACCACAGAAATAGCTAGTCCTATTGAAACTGCTAATGTTGCTGCAATCAATGTTTGACTTGTTTTCTTTGCAAATTTTCCTGCTAATGCAAGTGAAACTACTCGTGAAATTCCAAATGCAAAAAATAAATACAAAACATCTGTTGGATCCATTCCTTTGTCATTAAGAAATGCTGGAAAAATTGTTAGAATTATGCCAAATGAAGATGTACAGAAAATCAGTAATGTGATCACTTCTGGAAATTTCTTCATATCTTTAATTGCTGAAAAAGAAAATCTCTCGTGATGTACTTTGACTCTCTTTCTTGATGCTAATAATGCTGTAATAATTCCTGCAGCTAAAATGAATGCTGCAATTTGGAATAATATTCTATATGTTACATCGAGATTCTCTAAAAATGCTGTACCTAATAGGGGTCCAATCATGAAACCCATTACAAAAAACATTGTAAACCAAGAGATGTTTTTGACTCTGTTCTTTTCTGTACTTTCATTTGAAATAATTGATTCACATGGTGGCCAGAAAAATGCATGAGCTACTCCTGTCATTACTCTAAATCCCAATATTTCTGGAACTGATTGTGCAATGGATAAAAGATAGATTGATGCTGAATTGATTGCTGCTCCTATTGCTAATAGATGTGCATTGTTCATTCTATCTAATAAAATTCCAACAAAAAGTGGAATGAACATGTATGGAACAAAATTTGCTAGTCCGATAATACCCAATTCTGAATATGTTGCACCAATAACATTTTTTGCAAAAATTGGTAGAATTGGACCATGAAGTCCATATGAAATGCCTATGATTAATCCTGTTAAATTAACTAAAATTAGAACTCTGTTCATTTGTATGCCGCAACCATTATTGCGCCACCCATAAGATCCTTTTCAAATTCTACTCGTGAAAATTTTTCTAGTAATTTTTCTTCTAATTTTTTATTTTGTGGCCATCTTTGGAATGTACCATAAAGTGTACCGAATTTTAGTCCCAATCTTCCACCAGCACTAAATGCTAGAATTGGTAAAATACATCTAAGATAAAATGCAACACCTGCTCTGATAAAACCTTCATCTGGTTTGCCTAAATCTACAATTACCATTCGTCCTTCTTTTTTTAATACTCGATGAATTTCAGAAATTGCAACTCTCAAATTAATTGCATCTCTTAATGAATAACCGCATAGTACTGCATCAAATTCTTCATCTCTAAATGGAATATGTTCAAAAACACCATTTGCCATGTCTGGAACTTTTTCAAAATGTGAACCTGTATTTTTGAGCATAGGTACTAGAGGATCATAAAGAGTGATTGAGATTTTACCATCTGTTAGTTTTAATGCTGTTTTAGACATGTTTCCAAAACCAGAACCTGCATCTAAAATTTTATTTCCTTTGAGAACTCTTCCTGAAATTCCTCGATTTCTGTGTTCTATATCTTTACCTAATGAAATTATTGAATTAACTTTATCATAAATTGGAATTATATCGCGAAGTACTTCAATTACTTCACTCCAATAACTACTACCTAAACCCATTATCTAAATCCTCCTTGTCTCTGATTGAATATTTTTCAAATCTAAAACTTTTATTCATTTGAAAATTTTGATACATTTTTAGAATAATTTTCTAAATCTAATTCTGAAACTTTTTCAAAAACTTTTGATTCAGATGAAACTTTTGCCATTTTGACATTTTTAATTTCATCTTTGGCTTCTGCTTTCAAATTTACTGATGCAATAGCTAATGCTGCTGCGTCCTCTAAACTCATGTCTGGATTATAATTTTTTTCTAAAAATGAATTAACTTCATCAGCACCTGCCCCTATTGCAACTGCAGAAAATTGTACGTATGTTCCACTAGGATCTATTACATAGATTGCTTCTCCTTTTTGATCAATTCCTGCAATAATCATTGAAACGCCATTTGGACGTACTCCTCCATATTGAGTAAATTGATGAGCTGTATCTGCTAAATATTTTGAAACTGTAGCAATTTCTACTGATTCATCATATGTCATTCTATTTCCTTGTGAAAATGCTCTGGCATTATCAACTTGAACACGTGCATCTGGAATGTATCCTGCTGCTGCAACTCCTATGTGATAATCAACTTGGAAAATTTTCTGTGTAATGTTTTTAGTTTGTAAAGTTCTTGCTTTTTCTTCTACTGCCATAATGACTCCTTGTTTGGTACTGATACCAATAGCTAAAGTTCCTCTTTTTACAGTCTCAATTGCATATTCGACTTGATAGATTCTGCCATCAGGAGAATACATTGTTGGTGTCATATCGTAACCGCGTGATGCCATCATGATATGTCAACTTCATTCTCAGTCAATTTAAGGGTAATTATCTCTCAATAATTTTAGAATTTTTTTAAAAATTTATAATTTCAATATTCCTTTTTGAACCAAACTTATATAATCTGAATAGGACTATTATTATTATTATGGTAAAATCCGATCCATTTGCCAATGCAACTAAGCAAGTAAATGATGCTTGTGACATTCTTGGAATTAAGGATAAGGGAATTCGTGAATATCTTGCAATGCCAAATAAAATGTTGCGAGTAAAAATTCCTGTAAAAATGGATAATGGAAAAATTAGAGTATTTACTGGTTTTAGAAGTCAACACAATAACGATAGAGGTCCATACAAAGGTGGTATTCGTTATTTCAACCCGGAGGGTGGTGTTGAATACATGGAACGTGAAGTAATGGCTCTGTCTTCATGGATGACATGGAAATGTGCTATTGTTGATGTTCCGCTTGGTGGAGGAAAAGGTGCTATTTACGTAAACCCAAAAACTGAAAAACTCAGTGATGGTGAAATGGAAAGATTAACTCGTGGTTTTGCTTACAAAATTGCAGAAATTATTGGACCTGAGAAAGATATTCCTGCACCTGATGTTTATACAACTGGAAGAGAAATGACCCAAATTATGGATACTTTTAGTAAATTAAACGGAAACAAATATTCTCCTGGTGTAATTACCGGAAAACCAATTTCTATGGGTGGTTCTTTAGCAAGAAATGTTGCTACTGGATTGGGCACTGCTTACACTGTAAGAGAAGCTGCAAAAACATTGAAAATTAAATTAAAAGGTGCAAAAGTAGTTTTACAAGGATTTGGAAATGCTTCCACATTTGCTGGTGAATATTTGGAAAAAATGGGTGCAGTTGTAGTTGGAGTAAGTGACTCTAAAGGTTCAATTTTAATTCCTAAAGGTGCTAAAGTAAGTAAAATTTTAGAACACAAAGAAAAAACTGGTTCCGTTGTAGGATTTACTGGAAGTAAAGATGTTTCAACTGAAGAATTACTAACTGCAAAATGTGACATTTTGATTCCTGGAGCCTTAGAAAATCAAATTACTGCAAAAATCGCAGAAAAATTAAATTGTAAAATTATCGGTGAAGCTGCAAATGGCCCAACATTGCCTGAAGCAGATCCTGTAATTGAAAAGAAAAAGATTCTTGTGGTTCCTGATATTTTAGCAAATTCTGGTGGTGTTTGTATTTCTTATTTGGAATGGGTTCAAAACAATATGGGATACTATTGGAGTTTTGATGAAGTTGCATCAAAGATGGAGAAAAATATCACACAAGGATTCAAAGATGCATATGCATTATCTAAAAAACACAAAGTTGACATGCGAAAAGCTACAATGGTTTTAGCAGTTGAACGTGTTTTGGAAGCATTTAATCAAAAAGGCATTTGGCCTTAGTCTGATTATTTTTTAATTTTTACATTGTCTGACGTTTTACTCATTCAAAATACTAGAATTGAAGGTTCAGGGCATTTAGGTCAATTATTGTCTGATGATGGATTTGATATTACGTCTGTTTATGCAAAACATGAAGAAATTCCCAAGAAAAAATTTTCATTTGCAATAATTTTGGGTGCTCCAGAAAGTGCAAATGATGATTTACCTTATTTGATTGAAGAGCAAAAATTGATTAAAAATTATGTTGAAAATTCAATCCCTGTATTGGGAATTTGTTTAGGTTCTCAATTAATTGCAAAAACTTTTGGAGCTTCAGTATATCGAGGACCAATTACTGAGATTGGATTTTATCATGACTTAACTCTCTCTGATAATTCTAAATTATTTTCTGGATTTCAAAATCCTTTTTCTGTATTTCATTGGCATGGTGATACTTTTGATTTACCTTCGGGTGCTACCAGATTAGCCTCATCTAAGAATTACCAAAATCAAGCATTTCAATACAAAAGTGCAATTGGACTCCAATTTCATCTTGAAGTAAATGAACAAATGGTGAATCTTTGGTTAGATAAAACTGAAGAAAAATTGGATAAAATCCCTCATATTGATCCACGCCAAATCCGTTCAGATATTGAACAAAATATTTTCACTGTTAAATCCAACATGGAAACTTTTTACAAAAATTTTAAATCTCAATTTTCGCTTTGACCAAAGTTTAATATATTGAGTTTTGATTTCATCGATCGACTAATGGCTGCTGTCAAGAAAATTTTCGATGAAACTATTCAAACCGATCACAAAGTGATTACCGAAGAATTATCAAAATCTATTCTCAAAACTTATGGTGTAAAAGTACCACCTTATGCATTAGTAACTTCTGCTGAAGAAGCTGCAAAACAAGCAAAAAAAATTGGTTTCCCACTAGTTATGAAAGTAGTCTCTCCACAAATCTTACACAAAACAGATGTTGGTGGAGTCAAAGTCGGACTTGACAACGTTGCTGATGTTAAAAAAACATTCACTGACATGTATGGCCGTTTATCTAAAAAGAAAGGTGTCAATGTCAAAGGTATTCTTTTGGAAAAAATGGTTCCAAAAGGTGTTGAACTTATTGTAGGTATTCAAAACGATTCTCAATTCGGACCAATCATTATGGTTGGAATGGGTGGAATCATGACAGAAGTTATGAAAGATGTTGCATTTAGAATGCTTCCAATTACAACCTCTGATGCAAAATCTATGTTAAATGAATTAAAGGGTTCAAAACTTCTAAAAGGTTTCAGAGGAAGTGAGCCAATCGATACTAATCTAGTTGCAAAAATGTTAGTAGATATTGGAAAATTAGGTGTTGAAAATGCAGATTATGTTAACAGTATTGATTTTAACCCTGTAATCGTTTATCCAAAATCTCACTTTGTAGTTGATGCAAAAATTATTCTAAATAAAGAGATAAAGAAAAATTCTATCTCAAAGGCAAAACCAAATATTTCAGATATGGAAACATTCTTCACTCCAAAATCTGTTGCACTTGTTGGTGCATCTGCAACCCCTGGTAAAATTGGAAATTCAATTTTAGATAGTTTAGTTAATTATGATTTCAAAGGAAAGGTATATCCAATTAATCCAAAGGCTGATAAAATATTTGGACAAAAATGTTATGCTTCAGTTGCAGATGTTCCAGGAAATGTTGACCTTGTTGTTGTTTCAGTAGATTTGTCAATGACTCCTCCAGTTTTAGAGGACTGTGCAAAGAAAGGTGTTCATAGCGTTGTAATTGTTTCAGGTGGAGGAAAAGAACTTGGTGGAGAAAGAGCAGATTATGAAGCAGAAGTTGCACGTTTATCTAAAAAACACAAAATCAGAATTATTGGTCCAAACTGTATTGGAATGTTCAATGCTGCAAATAGACTAGATTGTGCATTCCAAGGACAAGAAAGAATGTTACGTTCAAAATTAGGTCCTGTTGCATTCTTCTCACAAAGTGGTACAATGGGAATCAGCATGTTAGAATCTGCTGATGTATTTGGATTATCAAAAATGATCAGTTTCGGTAACCGTTCTGATGTTGATGAAGCAGATATGATTTGGTATGCTGCAAATGATCCTCAAACTAAAGTAGTCGGATTATATGTTGAAGGATTTGGTGATGGTAGAAAATTCATTAATGTTGCAAAACGTGTTATGAAAGAGAAAAAGAAACCAATTGTAATTTGGAAGAGTGGAAGAACAGCTGCAGGTGCAAAACAAGCAGCATCACATACAGGCTCACTTGGAGGCTCAAACGCAATTATTATGGGTGCATTCAAGCAAGCAGGAATTATTTCAGTTGAAAGTTATCAGGAATTAGCAGGAGTACTAAAAGCACTTGCTTGGCAACCTGCAGCAAAAGGTAACAAAGTTGCAATGACTAGTAATGGTGCTGGTCCAATGATTGGTGGAATTGATCAATTAGAAAAATACGGACTTACTATTGGAAAACTTTCTCCACAAGGTGTTAAAAAAATGAAGGCACATTTCCCTCCTGCAGTACCAATTCATAATGGAAATCCAGCTGATGTTGGTGGTGGTGCAACTGCAGAAGATTATAGATTTGTTATTCAACAATTTATGGATGAAAAGAATATTGACATTGCTATGCCCTGGTTTGTATTCCAAGATGATCCATTAGAAGAAACAATTGTTGACCATTTGGCTGCATTCCAAAAGAACGGAAAGAAACCTGTCTTAGCTGGCGGTAATGGCGGTCCATACACTGAAAAAATGATCAAATTAATTGAAAAACACAATGTTCCAGTTTATCAAGATCTCCGAACTTGGGTAGCAGCAGCATCTGCACTTCAACAATGGGGAAAAATTTCTAAAAAATAGATAACATTTAATTCTTGCATGACTTGACAAATTTTCATGTCACTAGTTACCACATCTACTTCTGATGGCATTTGTACTGTCAAAATCAATAGACCTGACAAACTCAATGCAATGAATACTGATGTTGCAAAAGAACTAATCAAAACTTTTGAAACTCTCAATCATGATGATAATGTCAAAGTTATCATTTTGACTGGTGAAGGTGAAAAAGCATTTTCTGCAGGAGCTGACATTGAATACATGTCAAAAATCTCTGCAGATGAATCTGTCGAATATGCAAAAACTGGACAACTTGTTACTGCAACGGTAGAATTGGTTAAACAACCAACAATTGCAGCAATCAATGGATTTGCATTAGGTGGAGGTTGTGAACTTGCAATGTCTTGTGATATTAGAATTGCAGCTGACACTGCCAGACTAGGCCAACCAGAAGTAACAATTGGAATCCCTCCAGGATGGGGCGGAACACAAAGATTAATGAGAATTGTGGGAATAGCAAAGGCAAAAGAACTTGTCTATACTGGAAAAATGATCAAAGCTGATGAGGCAAGAGAAATTGGTTTAGTTAACCAAGTAGTTCCTCTAGCATCATTACAAGAAGAAGCTTTGAAAATGGCACAACAAATTGCTGGATGTTCAACAATGGGTGTTCAGATGTCTAAAGTTGCAATCAATAAAGGAAGAAATGCAGATCTTGATACTGGTCTTTCTATTGAGCTCCTTGCATGGAGAAATTGCTTTACACACCCTGATCGTGAAGAAAGAATGACCGCATTTGTAAATAAATCCAAGAAATAAGCTATCTCAGTCTCTTTTTTATTTTTATTATATTTTGAGCCTATCTGAATTACTAGTATGTTGAAGGGGAAAAGATTATTATAATTTGGAAATGGTTTTTGATCATAATGGCAACTGAACAAACACAAAAAATGGTTACAGTTACTGCAAAAGCAGCTGAGAAAATCCAAGAGTTCATGAAAGAGGAAGCCGAATCCCCTGAATACTTACGAGTATATGTTCAAGGTGGTGGTTGTTCTGGATTATCTTATGGTATGGGCTTTGAAAAAGCACCAGAAGAAGATGATCTTATTCTTGAAGAAAATGGAGTTAAACTCTTAGTTGATAGTTACAGTGTTGATCATTTACAAGGTGCAAACGTTGACTATATTGAGAGCTTGATGGGATCTGGATTTAAAATTAATAATCCGAATGTTACAAAATCCTGTTCATGTGGTCACTCATTTAGTACTGAATAAACTAGTATCATTATTTCATTTTTTAATATCTCTAGCTTATGCTATACTCCGATTTTTTTTCTATTGCGATACCCTCATATATCCTAAGTTAGAATTGAGGATATAATGATAAAGGAGATGAAGAATTTATGCCTCAATCAGGAATTGTCAAATATCACGTTAAGCTTTCCTATGAAGTTGATGGACTCGTTGAAAGAGCAGATATAATCGGAGCCATCTTTGGCCAAACAGAAGGACTGTTAGGCCCAGAGATGAATTTGAATGAACTGCAACGAGTTTCTAAAGTAGGACGTATTGAAGTTATTGCTAAATCAACATCTAATACTACAAGTGGTAATGCTGTTATTCCAATGAGTACTGATATTGATACTTGTGCATTAATTGCAGCTGGTATCGAAAGTATTGATAAAGTTGGTCCATTTGATTGTAAATTTAATTTGGATGCAATTGATGATGTACGTGCAGCAAAGAAAGATGATATTGTAAAACGTGCAAAAGAAATCAAGCAAAAATGGGCAACTAAAACAGTTAGTGAAGGTGAAACAATGTTAAATGATGTTCATCAAGGTGATTCTGGAAAATTATCTAGTTATGGACCATCTAAATTAACATGCAGTTCTGGAGTTTTTAATTCAAATTGGATTATTTTGGTTGAAGGTAGAGCTGATGTCATTAATCTATTGAGAGCAGGATATGATAATGTCCTTGCAATTGAAGGTGCAAAAATTGATGAATCCATTAAAGAATTATGTTCTGAAAAAGATACTGTTGTTGCATTTATTGATGGTGATAGAGCAGGTGGTTTTATTCTCAAAGAATTAAAATCTGTTGTAACACTTGATTATGAATTACAAGCTGATACTGGTGTTGAAGTAGAAGAATTAACTCCTCAAAGATTAGATGAAATTTTACAACCAATTGTTGATGAAATTAAAAATGGCAAACCTACTCCATCATTGAAAAGTGAAGATGATAAATCCATTGCAGATGTTGCATCTAAAATTTTCCCAAATCTTAATGAAACTTTAGAAGCAGTTGCTTTAGATGGTGATCAAAATGAAATCTTTAAAGTTCCAATTAGTGAAGTAGTAAGTAAATTATCTTCTCAATCTGGCATCAAGTATCTTCTATTGGATGGAATTATCACCAAGAGATTATTGGAAGGTGCTAAAAATGCTGGAATTGAATGTGTAATTGGACATAGAGTTGCAAAATTAACCAACTCTGATGGCATGACGTTAAAGACATTCAGTGATTTAGGCATATCTTAGGATTTTAGATGACTGAACTAAAAATTCAGCACCTCTTAACTCTCTCTTATCTATTATCTAAAGGAGCAAAATACAATTACGTTACAATAACAACATCTGCTTTAGGAAAAAATATCAATAAATCACAACAAGCTGCATCAAAGCATTTGTTAGAATTAGAACAAAACAAATCCATCACTCGAATAATTAGTGGAAGAAATTTATCTGTAAAAATTACTGGTAAAGGTTATTCTGAGATTGTAAAATTATCCTCACTTCTCCAAAAAAGTTTAGACTCTTCACCTTCAATTGTTAATCTTCGAGGAACTTTAGTTTCAGGAATGGGTGAGGGTGCATACTATATGGGATTGAAAGGATACACAAAACAATTTAAATCTAAAATTGGATATGTTCCATTTCCTGGAACTCTAAATGTTCGTTTAGACAAAAAAATTCATCAAGAAGCAATAAAACAATTTGAAACTTTAGATGGAATTAAAATTAAAAGTTTTTCTGATGGAAAGAGAACATATGGTTGGGTCAAGTGTTTTTCTGCCAAATTAAATAATTCAATTAAATGCCAATTAATTATTCTTGAACGAACTCATCATGATGAATCTGTAATTGAATTAATCTCTAAAACATGTATACGTAAAAACACTAAATTGAAGGATGGTTCAAAAGTTTCAATAAAAATTGAAGTAAATTATTAAATTCCGTGAATTGATTCCCCGTACTCCTTTTCTATTTTAGAACTGGAGCTTTCTGGAATGGGTGATTGTAATCTGGCAACCTTTGCATCTAATTCAATTTTCTTACATCCTTCTGTAATGAATTGTTCTTGATGGACTTGATCATACCCTAATGCAATTATTTGTGGTTTTACTAAATTCACTGTCTTAAAAATATTATTTTCTTGTCCAATTAAACATAAATCCACTACTGATAATGAATTGACTAATTCTTGTCTTTGTTCTTGACTGTGTATTGGTCTTCTTTTTTTCATTTTTACTGCTGTGTTGTCTGTCGCTACAACAACAACTAATACATCTCCTAATGCATTTGCTGCATTTAATGTAGAAATATGTCCTGGGTGTATGATATCAAAAACACCTCCTGCTAATACTACTCGTAATAAACCTCTACCAATTTCAGTTAATGTTGTTTTATCTTGATTAATTAGATTTTCTCGAATTAATTTATCCATTCTTTCAGAAATCTGTTCTTCAGAGATCATTTTGTTTTCTAAAATTTTCTCTATTGGATTTTCTCCAGTAATTTGACTTACGTATATTGCTGATAAGATGTTTTTTTCAATTTGTTCCAATGTTTTTTTATCTTTTGACCTCCTCTTTAATTTATTGATAATCTTACATTTTAAATTCAAGGCCTTTTGCTAATCTTAGCGCGTCTACTAATCCATCAGCATATCCAATACTCAAAATTGCATTTTCATCTCGACCCTCGCCTAAAAATACCTCTGCATCCTTAATGTATCGTTCAGCATTATCTAAAATCACTTCAAATTCTTTTTGATTTTTGTAAAATGGTTCAACCTCTTCTAGTGCTTCTCTAACCATTGGAACATATTTTCTCATCATTTGATTTGAAATTTTTTCTGTTTTTTCAGAATTATCAAATGGTTCATCTACGCATTTTCCAAATAATTTCAAAGCATCTGATTCTGTAAAATGTAATTTACCTGGAATGATGATTGTATGTGGTGGTTTTCCAAAATCTGTTTCTTTCAAACTAGATATCTTCCCTGAAATAATTGCTTGATTTTTAAAACCAATTCTTGATGCAATAATAGCATAATTTGATTCTGTAATTACTTTTCTTGTTTGCCCTTTTTCCGTTTCTAATAATCCATTTAATGCATCTTTGGGATCTAAGAAAAAATCTTTGTCTTGATTATATTCTAACAAAAGAACCGTATGATTTCCTTCAATCAAATTTTTATAAATTACATAGTATGGTGTTGTAAGTGATTTCATTTCACTCATAATTGTTGCAATTCTTCCAATTTTGTAAAAATGTAAACCACATTCTCCAATCATAGATGTCAATGATGAAGAAGCATGGATTGAATGTGTTTGAATTTTATTTTCAATTGCCCTTGCTCTTAATTCGATATGTGTTGTTGCAATATAGGGATCTCCATATGCCAATAAAACCACGTTGTTCTCTTTTGACATTTCTAAAATTTCATTTCCATCTTCAACTAGCCATCTTTTAGCTAGTTTGAATTCCCCTTTGATTGAATTTTTAATTTTTTCCAAATCTGATTCACTAATTGGGCTAGTAAATTGCTCCAAGTACACAATATCTGCATTTGAAATTATTTCTAATCCTTCTATGGGGATGGATTCAAAACCTGATATTCCTAAACCTACAAAAGCTAACATTATTGCAATTTTTTATCATGTAGCCTTTTTAAATGCTGTAAGGAAGCCTTGAAAATTTCTATGCCTTTAAGGTATTCTTCAATTGAAACTTTTTCATCAATTGTATGTGCTTCGTGTGGATCTCCTGGACCATATGTGATTACTGGAATTTTCCATTGATTTCCTAAAACATTCATGTCTCCTGTACCTGTTTTTCGAATTAATGTTGGTCTGGATTTTTCTACTTGCATAATTCCTAGAGTAAATGCTCTAACTAATGATGAGTTATGAGCTGCTTCGAATGGTTCAGTTTCATCTAAAATTGAATAAAATGCATCTACCTCCCTTTTCTGAGAAATCTCTTTAACTAAAGTTGCAATTTTTTGTTCAATGTTTTTACAATTCATATCTACTGGAATTCTAATGTCAAAAAGAATTTCACATTCTTTTGGTGTGATGTTATGACTTGTTCCACCTTTAATTTCTGTCATTGTTGCAGTAAGTAACATTCCTTTTGTTTTACCTTCTTGATTTGCTTCTAATTTTTCTTTTAATTCTTTAACAAAAATTATTGATTCTTCAATTGCATTTTTTGAAAGCCAAGGGGCACTAGCATGTGAACTATCTGAAACACTAATTTTTAGTTTAATTGCTAACCTTCCTTTGTAAGCAATCGTTACTTGTTTGATTCCACTAGGTTCTCCAAATACTGCATAATCCATATCCATTTGTTTTTTTACAATATTTTTGATTCCTATGGCATTTCCTTCTTCATCTACAGCTCCTACGAAAGTTACTGTTCCTTGATTTTCTTTAACTGACGCTGCAGCAAATAGCATTGCCATTAATGGTGCTTTTGCATCAGATGCACCACGTCCATAAAGTGAATCTCCTTCTTTTCTAACTTTTACTTTTCCTGGAACTACATCCATGTGCCCACATAACAAAATTTTTGGTGAACCTGAACCTTTTTTTGCAATAATGTTTCCTACTTCATCAATTTGTATGTCTTCAAATCCCAAATCATCGCATTTATCTGCTAAAAATTCTGCCATTGGTCTTTCGCTAAGTGATGGTGTGTAAAGTCGAAGTGCTTTTTCCAACATTTTTGTTGTGAATTTTGGTGTTACTGTAAAATGTTCGTCCATTTTTATCGTTCTACTTTCATTGCGTAATCCAGCATTAGAGAAGGTATGTCTACATCGCATACTCTAACAGTGTTTTTGTATTCTGTTGTATTGTTAACTTCGTGAACCACTAACCCTTTTTCTTCACTTTCCATTAAATCTACGCCTACGATATCTCCCTGTACAGCTTTTTTTGCTTTGATACACATTTCTTCCATTTCTTGTGTAACTTCACATGGCTCAGCAATTCCTCCTAATGCCATGTTTGTTTTCCAATGTTCTGATTTTCTATATATTGCAGCAACTATTTTATCTCCTACCATGATTGCTCTGATGTCTCTTGGAGGTCTTTTTACAAATTCCTCTAAATAATGAATTTGATAAATTGGATACATTGTTTCCCTACTTTCAATAATTCCTTCTGCCGATTCTTTATCATTAATTTTTGAAATTAATCTTCCCCAGCTACCAACTGTTGGTTTGATAACTTTTGGATATCCATCAGTTTCTAATGCTTCAATAGCTGCATCTTTAGAGAATGCTACTGTTGCATCAGGTGTTGGAACTCCTGATTTTTTTAATAGCATGTGGGTGAATAATTTATTTCCTGCAAATACTCCTGTGTTTAAACAATTGATTACTTTGACTCCCATTCCTTCAAGAGCAGCTGTTGAATGCAAATTTCTATAGTAACTAACACATCGTTGAATAACTACTCCGTAATCTTTAGGCTTTTTTTCTAAATCTAAAGCAAGTTTTTTACAATCAACCATCTGAATGTTGATATCTTTTTTCTTACCTGCTTCTAGTAGAGCTTTTTCTTCCCAACGTATGGAATCGTAAAGAATTGTAACATCAGGATTCACTGGCCCCAATCCTCGCCAACTGTTTGAGCAGGCTTAAGATCAAAACCATCTGAACCTTTTGCTAATTCAAAACTTGCGCCACATTCGGGACATGTTACAATTTCTCCTTCAAGTGCATCACTTGGAATTGAGATATCTGCATCACATTCTTCACATTTTGACATAATTCTTCTTTATTTCTCCTCTTTATTTATCTTCAATCATCTTTTTTTCTAGTCTATCTTCAAGTGGTATTTCAATTAGATCTCCCATTCTTAGATTCTTTAGTCCTGACGCAACTGCTTTTGCACCTGTGTCATCTTTTTCTAATCCTAATAATGACATTAGATAGGCTGCACCTGTTTTTCCTGCTAATTCTCCAAAAACTATTCTTCTTCTATTTCCTACAGCTCTTGGTGGGATTGGCTCATAGGCTGCTGGATTTCTAAGAATTGCTGCAAGGTGTGTACCTGCTTTGTGTTTATATGCAGCTGAACCCACAATTGGTTTTGAATCATATGGTTTAATTTCTGTATAATCTTCAATTAATTTCGATAAATCCAATAACATATCTAATCTAAAATCATTTGGTGATTTGTACAAGTAAGTTAATGCAACTGCTACTTCTGCAAGTGGCGGAATTCCTGTTCTTTCTCCAATTCCATCAATTGTTGTATGAATTTGATCAACACCTGCATCACAAGCTGAAAATGCATTTGCAACAGCCAATCCAATATCATTATGTACGTGTGCATCTAATGGTACGTCTACTACTTCTCTAACTTTTTTTACAAAGTTAAACATTCCAATTGGACGTAAAATTCCTACAGTATCTGGCAAACTGATTCTGTCTACACCTACTTCTTCAATTGCTTTACAAACTTTAAGTAGAAATTCTGGTTCTGCTCTACTACCATCCTCTACTGTAAATCTAATTTTTAATCCATGAGATTTTGCATATTCTACAGTTTCTACAGCTCTTTCTAATGCTTCTTCTCTTGATATTCTGAGTTTGTCTTTAAGATGTATATCTGATATTCCTAAATATGCTGCACACCATTTTGCATCACAATCTAATGAAACATCTATGTCTTCTTTAAGTGCACGACCGTGAGAAACTATGTCTGCTGTTAACCCTTGTTTGATAATTGTTTTAGTTGCTTCTTGATGATCTTTTGATACTACTGGGGAAATTTCAATTTGATCCACTCCAAAATAATCTAACATCCATGCAATCTGAATTCTTTGTTTATTTGTAAATGAGACTCCTGGATGTTGTTCACCTTCTCTTAAAGTACTGTCTAACACTCTAATTTTTTTTGGATTTTTTTCATATGAATTATACATATTTGCATAGTGATTCGGATCTTTCATTACTAATTTCGTTGAACAAAATTGATGATATAAACATATTCGTACTATTTTCGTTGAAAATATTTTTAATTGATCCTAAATTAGTTTTGAATTAAATTTTTAAAACGAAACTCGTTTTACGCAACTTTTCTTAAAATAATTACAGTGTTGGTATCTACTACCCCTGAAATTTTTCTTAATGCATCAATACTATTGTTAATTTCTGCAATACTTGAACCACTCATAATTGTAGTAATGTCGTATTGTCCTGTAATTTCATAAACCGTTTTTACTCCTTCCAGTTTGGCAAGTTTTGCTGAAACTTTTGATGTGTCTGTAGCTGAATCAACTGAAACTAAAACAATTGCACTTGTAACATTGTCTTCTCCAATCTCTATGGTAAATTTACTTATCGTTTTACTATCCACTAAATTTTTTACTCTTCTTCGTACAGCTGATTCTGAAAGTTTGAGTTTTTTACCAATATCTACAAAAGATTCTCTTGAGTCTTCTTTAAGATACCCTATGATTTTTTCATCTATTTTATCCTTGTACATTTCTCTTTTCTTCCTCTCTTGTTAATACAATATCTAAAGCATGTAAAACTTTTGTTACGTCTTCTTCTTCAATCACCAACGGTGGTAATATTCTTAGTATGTTTCTTCCTGAATATAACATTAGGACACCTTCTTGAATTAAACCCATCAAAATATCTCTGACTTCAAATTTCATTTCGACACCAATCATTAACCCTTTTCCTCTTATCTCTCTAATCATCGTGTGTTTTTCTTTTAATTTTTCTAACCCTTCTCTAAAAATTTCTCCCATTTTTTTAGAATTTTCAATTAATCCATCTTCAGTAATTGTTGTAAGTGCTGCCAATCCTGCTGCACAAGATATTGGATTTCCTCCAAATGTTGATGAGTGTTCTCCTTTACTAATTGAAGATAATATGTCTGGTCGAACTAGTGTTGCGCCCATTGGTATCCCTCCTGCAATTCCCTTTGCAAGACATAGAATATCTGGAATCGTATTCCAATGTTCTCCTGCCCATAATCGACCTGTTCTTCCTAATCCTGCTTGAATTTCGTCAAAAATTAATAAAATTCCTTTTTCATCACATAGTTTTCTAACATCTTGTAAGAATCCGTCTGGAGCAACAACAATTCCACTTTCTCCTTGGATTGGTTCTAAAATTATGAATGCTGTATCTTCATCAATTACAGAGCGAAGTGATTCTATGTCTCCAAAAGATGAAAAAGATACTTTTTCAACTAAAGGTGAAAAAGATTTTCTATATTTTGGATTAAACGTTAATGATAACGCACCAAATGATTTTCCATGGTACGAACCTTTCATTGCAACCATTCCTTTTTTCCCTGTAAACTTTCTTGCAAATTTCATTGCAGCTTCAACTGCTTCTGCACCACTATTGTTCAAATGTACTTGTGTTAGACCTTCAGGGGCAATCTCAATTAATTTTTTCAAAAATTCTTCTCTTGTTTTATTGTAAAGTGAACTGTGAACTGTAATTATTTTATCAACTTGTTCTTTTATTGCATTGTTAACTCTTTGATTTTGGTGTCCTACTAGTGCAACACCATAACCTCCCATACAATCGATGTATTCTTTTCCATCAGTATCCCAAACATGGGCTTTAACTCCTTTTTCAATTGTAACTGGAAATCTCTGATACAGATTTCCCATGTGTTGATCTTCACTCATGTTCAATCACCGTACAATTATCATGTGCAATAGCTGTAGAAATAGGATTCTCTTTTTGTCCATTTGCAATAAAAGCTTGTTTTACTCCCATGTCTAGTGCTTCAGTTGACGCCAAAATCTTTTTTTCCATACCTGGACCTATTTTAGGTCTAATTTCTTTTGCTTCAGCCAATGTCAATTTTGGAACAACTTTATCCTCCATTAAAAGCCCGTCTACATTTGTAATGAATAATACTTTGTCACTTTTGACACTACCTGCAACGTATGCTGCTGCTCTGTCTCCGTCTATATTGAGAAATTCTGCCTCTTCACTAATTGCAATTGGGGAAATGACTGGTGTTAACCCTCTATCTAATAATGATCTGATAAATTCCGAATTGACATTTTTAATTTTACCTGTATATCCTCCGTCAATTGCTTGTTTTCTTCCTTTCTCATTCATTATGAGGAGTTTCTTTTTTCTGTCTGCTTCGATGACTTTAGCATCTACGCCTGACAATCCAATTGCGTTAATTCCATTTTTTTGAAGCATCTGAACGATTGTTTTGTTTATTCGACCTGACATGACCATTGTAAAAATTTCAGCAGTTTCTTTGTCTGTATATCTACTCTTAATTCCACTTGGTGATGTAACAAATTTTGGTTCTTTTCCTAATTGCTCACATACTTTTGTGACTTCTTTTCCTCCTCCATGAACTATTATGATGCCTTCTGTCTCAGCAATTTTTTTAATATCTGAAATTGTTGATTGATGTAAATCATCTACTACACTTCCGCCGATTTTAATTGTGATCATTTCTAAACAGGAGTTAACGGTGTATATCTTAATCCGCTCATTTCATCAAAACCACACATAACATTCATGTTTTGAATTGCAGAACCTGCTGCACCTTTCATTAAATTATCTGATGCTGATAATGCAATTAATCTATTATTGTCTTCATCAAAGTCAAATCCAATATCACAAAAGTTTGAACCTACTAAGAATTTTGGATCAGGGAATTTGTAAAGTCCTTTTTTATCTCTGATTAGTCTAACAAATTTTTCATCACCATAAGCTTCACGATATATTTTCCACAATTCTTTTTGCTCCATGTCTTTTTTCAAAAATGTGTGATTTGTACACAAAATTCCTCTAACAACATCTACTGCATGTGGGCTCATTGATACTTTGATTTTACTTCCTGCAATTTCACTTAATTCTTGTTCGATTTCGCCTGTGTGTCTGTGCTTTGCTGGTTTGTATGGTCTAATTACCCCTGCACGCATTGCATGTGCTGTTCCAGAACCTGAACCTGCACCCGATGAACCAATTTTTGAATCTACAATTATGTGATTTGTATCTATGAGGTCATTTTTAATTAATGGTGCAAGTGCTAGTGTTGATGTAACTGCCATGCATCCTGGACATGAGACAAGTTGTGCTTTTTTAATTTCTTCTCTATGTAGTTCTGGAACTCCAAAAACTGATTTTGGTAAATAATCTGGATGTGGATGTGTCCAGCCATACCATTTATCGTATGCTTCTTGATTATGCAATCTGTAATCTGCACTTAAGTCAATAATCTTGATTCCTCTATCGTATAATGCTTTTACAATTTCTGTTGCTGTTCCATGAGGAACTGCTGTGAATACTACATCACATTTATCAGTTAATTTATCATAATCTAATTCTGAAAAAGTTAGATCTGTGAATCCCTTTAAACTAGGTTGAACTCTATGAAGATATTCTCCTACATGTTGTCTTGAAGTTACTGTTGTGATCTCAACATCTGGGTGGTTAACTAGTAAACGAAGTGTTTCTCCACCTACATACCCTGATGCTCCTACAACTCCTACTTTCATGATAAATCACATCAAAAGTAGTATAATTTATCTTGTTATATTGAACCCTGATTGTCTAATTTTTTATTTAAATCCAGGATTTTTCTAGAAAAACTTGTTTCAATTTCATAAAATTTCTATTTTTAAAATAAATTTATAGGAAGTCTGGCAAATCTCCCCTTATGGTTGAGATAGGCCGTCCTGTAAAAGATATTGAAATTGACTCAAATACTTCGATTGAAAAAATTTTTGAGGAATTATCGCAATCTGGTGGTTTTGAATCTGTTAATCTTTCTGATGGATTAGATATTTTGACAAAAATGATTTCTGATGAAAAATGTTTGAAATTTGTTTCATTTGTAGGTGCAGTTGTTTCAACAGGATTAAGAGGAATTATCAAAGATATGATCAAAAACAAATGGTTTGATGTAGTGATTACAACCTGTGGTGCATTAGATCATGATATTGCAAAACATTTCTCAAATTATAATGAAGGTTCTTTTACAATGGATGATAATGAATTAGCAGATCAAAATATTCATCGATTAGGAAACGTATTGGTTCCAATGGATAATTATGGACCACTAATAGAAGAAAAAATGCAATCATTTCTTGAAGAAGAATACAAAAATGGAGTTAAAGAAATGTCTACTGCAGAAATTTGTAAAATGATTGGCAAACATATGGGTGAAGATTCTTTTCTTTATTGGGCATACAAAAATGATATCAGTGTAGTAGTACCTGGAATAATGGATGGTGCAGTTGGAAGTCAAATTTGGATGTTTGCACAAAATCATAGTGATTTCAAATTAAATTTAGTTGGAGATGCAAATTTACTTTCAGGTTATATTTTCAAAGCAGAAAAATCTGGAGCATTTATGATTGGTGGTGGAATTTCAAAACATCATACCTTGTGGTGGAATCAATATAGAGAAGGATTAGATTATGCATTCTATATTACAACAGCTCAAGAATTTGATGGAAGTCTTAGTGGGGCATTAGTAAGAGAAGCAATTTCATGGGGAAAGGTAACAAAAATTGCGCGTCAGGCAACATTGCATGCAGAAGTAACAACAATTCTGCCTTTCATTTATGCTGCACTATTATCAAAATTAAAAAAGAATTGAAATTGTTTCCATCTTTTTGATTTCATTCTCTTAAAAATAATAAATTATTTTTTTAATGCAACTTTTTATTCTTACATTTAGAAATTATTGTGATTGTAATGTTTCCCAAAACTATTTTGACTTCTATTCTTCTTTTTGTGATTGCTGGATTTTTAGAAATTGGTGGTGGTTATCTTGTTTGGTTATGGTTGAGAAATGATTTCAGTTGGATGTTGGGTGCATTAGGTGGATTTGTTTTATTTCTTTATGGAATAGTTCCAACCTTTCAAAAAACGCATTTTCATCGAATCTATGCTGCATATGGTGGTGTTTTTATTATAATGTCTGTTTTTTGGGGATGGTTAATTGATGGAGTACTTCCTGACCAATATGAGATAATTGGAGCAACAATTGCTGTAATTGGAATTTTGATAATTTTCTATATTCCGAGAAAAGGAGAAAAAAATGATTGATACGCTGAGTTCTTTGGGGATTTTCTTTTTTGCAGCATTACTAGAAATTACTGGTGGTTATTTGATATGGAGGTGGTTGAAGCATCATCAAGGAAAAATTTTTGGATTAGTTGGAGGGTTGATCTTATTTTCATATGGAATTGTAATGACTTTCCAACCTGAAAATTTTGGAAAAGTCTATGCTGCATACGGTGGATTTTTTGTAATATCTTCATTATTGTGGGGATATTGGATAGATAAGAAAAAACCTGATAAATTTGAAATAATTGGTTCTATCGTAGTTTTAATTGGAATTGCAGTAATGTTTTATTTTCCTAGATAATTTTATTTTTTTTAAATTTGTTTTCAGATGAATTATTTTCTGGCATAATCTAAAGCAAATTCAATCATTTCTTTTGGTATGTTTCTTTTCGCAACTTTTGCTAACCCTTTGAATTCCACTGTATTATTCACTTCGTGAACTACTATTCCCTTCTCTTCATCTTCCATCATGTCTATTCCTAAAATTCCTCCACCCATAGCTTGTGATGCTTTAATTGCCATCTCTTCCATTTCTTTTGTTATCTCACAAATTTCAGGATCTGCACCTAATGCAATATTTGTTTTAAATCCGCCTGATGATTTTCTATACATTCCTGCAATTGGTTCATCTCCTATTGTAATGATTCTGATATCTCTTGGAGGTCTTTTTACCACTTCTTGTAAATAGTAAATTCTATCATGAGGACTGTCTGTAATCTCTCTTACTTCTACAACTGCATCCATTGTATCTTTATCTTTAATTGGTATGACTCCTCTTCCCCAACTACCAATCACTGGTTTGATTACAAGAGGATAACCAACTTTTTCTAAATTTTCTGTAGCACTTTGACTTGAAAATGAAAAATATGTTTTAGGTGTTGGAATATTATTTTTTTTCAATAGTAATGTCATGAACATTTTATTTCCACAAATACTTGCAACATCAAATTTGTTCAAAACTGGAATATCTAAAAATTCTAAAGCTGATGTAAAATGAAGACCTCTGAAATAACTAACACATCTTTCTAAGACTACATCTCCTAAATCTAAATCATCTTTTTTAGTATCTGTGTTGATTTGTGTAATTTTGGCATCCAACATTTCTGCAGTATGACCTAATTCGGCGGCTTCCTTTTGGAGCATTTTTTCTTCCGTTCTCAGACGGTCAAAAACAATGCTAATTTTCGACATTACTCTCCCCAGTCTTCGCCTACACTTTCTGCTTCTTTGAGCTCGATATTTGATCCTTCTTTTTTAGAAATCTCAAAGTCAGCTCCACAATCAGGGCAGGAGACAATTTCTCCTACTGCGGCATCGTCTGGGATGTTGAGTTTTGCGTCACATTCTGGACAGTTCATGTTTTTGATTTCCTTTTCTTTTGTAATTTATTAGCTTCCGTTGACTGAATTCCCCACAATTCTACGAATCCTTTAGCTAATCTTTGGTCAAATGTCGACTCTACCCCATAAGTAGCAATATCGTGACTATACAATGAATTCTTTGATTTTCTTCCTACTACTCTCAAACTACCCTTATACATCTTTAATTTTACAGTTCCAGATACTGGTTTTTGAGATCTTTCAATAAATCCATCCAGATCTGATTTGAGTGGATCTTGCCAAAGTCCTGAATATACTAAATGTGCCCATTCATCATCAATTATTGATTTGAATTTGTTTTCATGTTTTGTATGAACCATTTTTTCTAAATCTGCATGTGCTTCAATTAAACAAGTTGCTGCAGGAGTTTCATACACTTCACGTGATTTAATTCCTACAACTCTGTCTTCAATATGATCAATTATTCCCACACCTGCTGCACCAGCTTTTTTGTTAATATATTCAATAATTTTTTGTGATTCTTTTATTTTTCCGTCCACTTCAACTGGAATTCCTTTTTCAAATTTAATTTCTAAATAAGTTGGTTTGTCTGGTAAGTCTTTTGTTTTTACCCAAATGAATGCATCATCTGGTGGTTCGTTGTATGGATCCTCTAAAACTCCTCCTTCTATTGCACGTCCCCACAAATTTTGATCAATACTAAATTTTTTAGCAACTGAATCTATTTCAATTCCATGTTTGTTGGCAAATTTTAATTCTGTATCTCTATCTAAATTTTTATCACGAATTGGTGCTATGATTGGAAGATCTGAACCAGAACGTAATGTGATGTCAAAACGTACTTGATCATTTCCTTTACCTGAACAGCCGTGTGCTAACGAAGTAACTTTTTCTTTTTTTGCAATCTCTAAAACTTTTTCTGCAATAAGTGGTCTTGCAAGAGCTGTTGCCAAACAATATTTTTTTTGATAAAGTGCATTTGCTTTAATTGCTGGAAAAATGTAATCTTTAACAAATTCTTTTTTTGCATCAATATTGTAGTGTTTTTTCACTCCGAGTTTTTTTGCTTTTGCAGCAATTTTTTTTGCATCGTCACCTTGACCTACATCAACTGTGACTGTGATTACCTCCATGTCTTGTTCTTCTTGTAAATATTTCACCACAACTGATGTATCCAGTCCTCCTGAAAATGCAAGAATTCCTTTTTGAGTCATAAAACAATATTCCCGTAGCATTTTGGAATTTATCTTTTGTGATGTGCCTCCTTTTTCATTTTTTTCAAAGAAATTACGACTAGCTTGAGCTAAAATTCGATGATTATTTAACCACCGAATATAACGCTGTTTTATGACAATCAAAATGATACTGTTTGTAGGTATTGCAGCAGTTTTACTGGGTTCAATTGGGGCAGTTGTACTGAATTCAAATGAACAATCTCAAGAAAATAATCTGAGAATTGCATACTTTCCAAATGTTGGACATGTGATCCCTATTGTAGGAATTGAAGAAGGATTCTTTTTAGAAAATTTTAATTCTGATACAAAAATTGAAAGCAGAGTTTTTGATAGCGGACCTCAGGTAATTGAATCTCTTTTTGCAAATTCTGTTGATATTGCATATGTTGGGCCGGGACCTGCAATTAATGGATTTTTAAATTCTGAAAATAAAAATATTAAAATTTTATCTGGAGCTGCAAGTGGTGGTGCAAGCTTTATTGTTCATCCAAATTCTGAAATAAATTCTGCATCCGACTTTATTGGAAAAAAAATCGCTGCACCTCAAATTGGAAATACTCAAGATGTTTCTTTACGACATTATTTGTCTGAAAATAATTTAAAACCTGCTGAAAAAGGAGGCTCTGTAATTGTTTACAACATTTCTAATCCTGATATTTACACATTATTTGTTAAAGGTGAAATTGATGGTGCATGGGTTGCAGAACCATGGGCAACAATTTTGGAAACTGAATTGGGTGGAAATAGATTGTTTTTTGAAGAAGATTTGTGGCCAAATAAACAATTTGCATCTGTATTGTTAATTGTAAATTCTAATTATGCTGAAAAAAATCCTGAAATTATCTCAAACTATCTTTTATCTCATCATCATACCGTGAACTGGATAAATGAAAATCCTATTGAAACAAGAAATATTTTTAATACTTTTTTAAAATCCCATTTAGGACAATCATTATCTGATGATGTTGTTGATATTTCCTTGTCTAATCTTGAAATTACATCTGATCCTGTGAGTGATTCTGTCTATTCTTTTGCAGAAAAAGCTGATGCTTTGGGATATTTGGGAAGAAATGGATATGATTTATCTGAAATTTTTTACACTATTGATTCAAATTCTAACTCTGGAGAGGGTACGTAGATGACCAAATTAGAGGCTAAAAATATTGTAAAATATTTCAGTCATGATTCTCATAAACTTAAAGCACTTGGAGGTGTGAATCTGAAAATTGAATCTGGTGATTTTGTATGTTTAGTTGGTCCTTCAGGATGTGGAAAATCTACCTTTTTACGAATAGTTGCAGGTTTGGAAAAACCTGATGATGGTCAAATAATATTTGATGGTCGTCCTGTAAGTGAAACTGGACCTGAAAGAATTATGGTTTTTCAAGAGGGTGCATTGTTTCCTTGGTTAAAGGTTCAAGATAATGTTGAATTTGGATTGAAAATGGCTGGTATCTCCAAAGAAGAACGTGCAAAGATTTCTCATCGATATCTTGACATGATGCAATTAACAAAGTTTGCAGATTCTTATACGTACCAACTTTCCACTGGAATGAAACAACGTGTAGCTATTGCTAGAGCTCTTGTAATGGATCCTGATGTTTTGTTAATGGATGAACCTTTTGCAGCTCTTGATGCACAAACTAGAGATTTACTATTAGTTGAAATGCAATTAATTTGGGAAAAAACAAAAAAAACTATTTTGTTTGTAACACATAATGTTGCAGAAGCAGCTGTACTTGGAACTAAAGTTGCAATCTTTAGCAACAGACCTTCAACAATTAAAAAAGAACTCACTAATGACTTTCCTAGACCTAGAACAGCTGAAGATGAATCTTTAACAAAATTCCAACAAGATATTCTAGTAGAACTACGACCTGAGGTAAAGAAAAACATAGAGTGATAATTATGGCAAAAAATTTCACCCCTCACAGAATTGCATTTTATATTGGAATAATAGTAGTGTGGCAAATTGTTGCTATGGCTGGAGTTTGGCCTGACAATATTTTCCCTTCACCTTATGAAGTCGCTGAAGATTTGTTTTATGGTGGTGCTGATGGTAGTTTGTTTTATGGTATTGCAACCAGTATGTGGAGATTAGCTATTGGATTAGCTATTGCAATTGCTGGTGGTATTGTTTTGGGAATCTTTATGGCAAGAATTGAAGTAATCAATCAAACAGTAGGTTCGCTAGTCTTGGGATTACAGTCCATTCCATCTATTGCTTGGGTACCTTTAGGCATACTTTGGTTTGGACTAACAGATGGTGGAATAATCTTTGTTACTGCAATTGGAGCAATATTTGCTGTCACAATCAATACGTATACTGGAGTCAAGAATATTGATCCTCATTTTATTGAAGCAGCCAGAAATATGGGTGCCAAAGGAACTCAATTAATCATATCTGTGCTTATCCCTGCTGCTTTCCCATACATGATTTCTGGATTTAAACAAGGTTGGGCTTTTGCATGGAGGGGGGTAATAGGAGCTGAAATTTTATTCTCATTTTTGGGATTAGGATTTTTACTTAATGCTGGACGTTCACTAAATGATGTATCTCAAGTTATTGGAATAATGGTTGTGATTATGTTAATTGGTTTGATTATTGATGGAGTTATTTTCAAACGATTAGAAACTAAAGTAATGTCTCGATGGGGATTGAGATAAATTTTATTTTTTAATTTTTAATGAAACTAAAAATGCACAAATAATAATGATTATTGCAAAATACATTACAGCAACATAATCAAACATGAATGCAATACTTCCTGCAATAACTGGTCCTATTACTGTTGAAATTGATAATGTTGAACTAAATATTCCTGTTGATGTTGAACGTGGATTGTTTTCCATTAGATGAAAGTTTCCTCCAATAAACAAAAATGCCCATGTTGCACCCACTAATGACATGAATGGCATTGCCATCCACCATTCTGTGACAAATGATAATCCTACAAAGACAAAAGTTGTACATCCAATTCCTATTTTGAATTTTGTTACATTTGAAAGATGAATTTTGCTTGCCATTACATTCATCAAAATGAACGCTGTCAGTGTGTTGGCAACATATACTACAGAAATATGATACAAATCCCCTCCCCATCTTTCAACAATCATTATTGGAAGAATTGTCCATACGGCAGCAGCACCAATATGTCTTAGTAATAATGACAAAAATAGAAATTTATTTTTTAAAATTACTAACTTTGTTGTTCCTGGCTCAATCTCTTTTTTCTGTTCTGGATTTGGAAGTTTAATTGTAAAAATTAAACCAATTACAAATGATGCTGCACTAATTAAGAAAATTAATCTAAGATCACTTGCTATTCCTGCAGCAGCTATTCCTGCTAACCATCCTAAAGCGTGAAATGAGATGACTGTTGCTGCTCTTTTTTTGTCAATATTTGCTTCGTATGTGTATGCAATCATAGCTGGAATCATTATACCACTTGCTATTCCTGCAGCAATTCTTACTAGAAATAATAATGTTAGATCATCTGCAAAATAATGTAATCCGAATGCAATGGCACATCCAATGAAACCAATTCTGATAAATTTGAGTCTAGTTCCTTTTTTATCGGAATACCTTCCAAAATAAATTTCTGATAAAATCTGTGCAAAACTAAATGATGCTATCAATAATCCAATCTCAAAAATGGAATCTGTGACTCCTTTTCCAATAATTGGCATGAATACAAAGACAATGGAAATCCCTGCATGTTGAAAAAATGTAGCAATACGAACTAAGTTGTTAACTTGTAACTTTGACATAAATATAAAAAAAATTCCATTTTGACCTAATTTCAACATACGTGTACATTTTAGTCTAGTTCCTTGCTTTATCTGAAAAGAGTTAAACTGTCCAAGTATTTTTTAAAATTATTGACTGAAAAGGAATCTTTCTTAGATGCATTAAAAAATAGAATTTTACTATTTGATGGAGCAATGGGTACTGAAATTCAAAAATATGATCCTACACCTGAAGATTTCCCAAATAATCAAGACGGATTTAATGATGGTTTAGTTTTAACTCATCCTGATTGGATAAAACAAATTCATAGAAATTATTTAGATGCCGGTGCTGATTGTATTGAAACAAATTCTTTTGGTTCTAATAAAATAAAATTGGATGAATATGGTTTTGGTGATCAAACAGTTGATTTCAATAAAAAAATTGCTCTATTAGCATCGGAAGTTTGTGATGAATATTCTGATACTACTAGATTTGTCATTGGCTCTATGGGACCAACTGGATATTTGCCAAGTTCTGACGATCCTGATTTGGGTCAAAAACCCCTTGATGAAATTCGTGAAGCTTTTGAATTACAAGCTGAAGGATTAATTCTCGGTGGTGTTGATGCATTACTAATTGAAACAAGTCAGGATATTTTAGAAGTCAAATTAGTAATTGAAGCATGTCATAATGCAATGTCTAAGACTGGAAAAAAAGTTGCGATTATTTCTAATACTACACTTGATCAATACGGAAAAATGTTACTTGGCACTAACATTCAATCTGCATATACCACTGTATCTGATATGGGAATTGATGTTTTTGGATTAAATTGTTCCACTGGACCAATTGAAATGAACCCTAGTGTTCAATGGTTGGATGAACAAAATGAACATAATCTGTTAGTAGTTCCAAATGCTGGAATGCCTGAAAATGATGGTGGTAAAGCTGTTTACAAAATGACTCCTGAAAAAATGGCAGATGCTTTAGGTGATTTTATAGATCAATTTGACAAAGTTAGAATAATTGGTGGATGTTGTGGCACAAATCCTGAACATATTCAATCATTACGTAAAATTATTGACGAAAAAGCCAGTTCTATCAAGGGTTAAGTATTTAGAAAAACTGATGTGACTTTAGAGTATGGCTATTCCAAGAGTAAGTTCTGCATTAAAAGCAGTTGATCTAAAACAAATTCCTGCACCTTTGATTATTGGTGAAAGAATTAACACTCAAGGTTCTAGAAAAGCCAAAAAATTAGTTCTTACTGATGATTTTGATGGTCTAGTCGATTTAGCACGAATTCAGGCTGAAGATGGTGCACATTGTTTGGATGTGTGTGTTGCAACAACTGAACGTTCTGATGAACGTGAATTCATGCTAACTTTGGTGAAAAAATTAAGTTTAGAAATTGATGCTCCTTTAGTTATTGATTCTACTGATCCTGATGTGATTACGTCTTCTGTAGAACAAATTCCTGGTAGGCCAATAATCAATTCTATTAATTTAGAAGGTGATGGAAGTCGATTCAAAAAACTAGCTCCTGTAATGGCAAAATATGGATTGCCTGCAATAGCATTGTGCATTGGTCCAAATGGAATGGCAAAAACTTCTCAACAAAAAGTAGATACTGCAGAATTACTTTATGAAACTGGTAAAAATTATGGATTAAAAATTGAACAATTTATTTTTGATGTGCTTACATTTACTTTAGCAACTGGTGAGGATGAATTTCTTGATGCTGGTAAAAATACTTTAGAGGGAATAAGTCTTGTAAAAGAAAAATTTCCAAATTGCTTTACTACTTTAGGATTGAGTAACATTAGTTTTGGATTGATGCCTTATGCTAGAAAAATTGTTAATTCTGTATTTTTACATCATGCAGTTAAAGTGGGATTGGATTCTGCAATAGTAAATGCTAAAGAAATTATTCCATATGGTGAGATTGATCCTAAAGAAAAAAAACTTGCTGAAGATTTAATTTTTAATACACATCCTAATGCTCTATCTGAATTAATTTCTTATTTTGAAAAGGTTGGACCTAAAACCACTGATAATGTAAAAAAAGTTGATGTTGATCCATCATGGTCTCCTGGAAAACGAGCTAATTTTAGAATTATAAATAGACTCAAAGATGGAATTCAAAATGACGTTGTTTGTGCAATTGCTGATAAACTTGGAAAAACTGATTTAATCCAAAACAATGATGGAATTTTGAGCCTAGATCTCCCTAAAGATGTAACTCATGAAGCAGCCATTAAGACCCTTAATGAGGATTTATTGCCTGCAATGAAAGAAGTGGGTGATAAGTTTGGAGCCGGTGAATTGATTCTACCATTTGTTTTAAAGTCTGCGGAGTGTATGAAAGCCTCTGTTGGAGAACTTGAAAAATATCTTGTTAAAGAAGAGGGTACCAGTAAGGGTACACTTGTTTTAGGAACAGTTTATGGTGACGTTCATGATATTGGAAAAAATCTCGTAAAAACAATTTTTCAAAATAATGGGTATTCTGTATATGATTTAGGAAAACAAGTTCCGCTTCAAAAATTTTTAGAAAAAATTGATGAAGTTAAACCTGATGCTATTGGTTTATCTGCATTACTAGTTTCAACATCTAAACAAATGCAATTTTTTGTTGAACATGCCCGAAAAAATAACATGACTGTTCCAATTCTTTGTGGCGGAGCTGCAATTAACAGTAATTACATTAATCGAATTGCTAAAGAAGGTGGAATTTATGATCCTGGAGTATTTTATTGTAACACAATGTTTGAAGGTCTAAAAACTATGGATGCTTTAATCTCTGATGATAAACCCAAACTTTTGGAAGAATGGAGAACAAAATTAGAAAATTGGAAAGAAAAATCAAATACAACTGTGGATCCTTCCACTCTTCCAAGAAGTGATATACAACCCGTAACTCCTCCTACTCCAGAAATTATTGGTCGACCAATTCGTTTAAAATTGGACCAAATCAATATGGCTGAAGTTTGGACGATGATTGATAAGAAATCTTTGTTTAAATTATCTTGGGGATTGCGTGGTAAAGCAGGTTCTGAATCTGAAGAAGAACATGAACAATTACTTACTGAATGGAAAATGAAATTATTACGTGAAAAATTAATTGAGCCTGAAATTGTCTATGGGTATTTCAAGTGCCATAATAATGGACAAAAATTATTGGTTGAAAATCCCTCTGGAGATGATGTTGAATTTGATTTTCCACGCTCAACTCGTCCAGAACATTTGTGTTTGACTGATTATTTTGGTGAAAATGATGTTGTTGCATTTCAATCTGTAACTGTTGGAACAAAGGTTGCTGATGTTCTTGAAAAATGGGATGCTGAGGATAAATATTCTGATGCATATTATCTTCATGGTATTGCTGTTGAATTAGCAGAAGCTTTAGCACAATGGATTAATGTAAAAATTAAATCTGAATTGAAATTAGATAAAGGCGGTTTAAGATATAGTTGGGGATTTCCTAGTTGCCCTGATGTTTCACAACATCATTTAGTATGGAAGTTATTACAACCTGAAAAATCTGGAATGACTATCACTGAATCTGGTCAAATTGTACCTGAACAATCAACTGCAGCAATTGTCATTCATCACCCCCATGCACAATATTTTGTTATTTAATTACCAGTTTTTTTCTAAATAATCTCTTAATCCTTTAAAATCATTTGGTGATGTAATTAGAATGTCTTTTGTAATTTTGTATGTTTCAGTTACTAATTTATGAAATTCCTTATTGTATTCTTCTAAATTTAATCCCAAAAAATCTGCTGATTTTTGATTTTTTTCAGATGGAAATAATATGATTGGAATTATTGAAAATTGTTTTAGATTATCTGAAAGATTTTGAACTTGTTGAATGTTTTGAATTACTTGCGTCATGAATCCTTTTGGATTTGCTTTAATTTTTTTTCCAATTTTTGAGAAATTTGGATTATTTGAAATTGAAAGATACAAATCAATTTTTGATTCATATTTTTTTTTCAGATTTGAAACTACTGAACTAGGAATTAAGCCTAAATCCTGAGTTTTTAATTGTGATGGATCTCCCATAAGTATCAAAATCCCTTCAATGTTTGTGGAAATACAATTTTCTACAAATTTTTCAATCTCTTCTTCTTTTTTGTCTCTAACTCTAAGGCTTACTGTAATTGGATGTTCTGGAATCTCTTTTTTCAAAATTTTCCCAATTTCTAATGGTGATACTCTTTCATGGCCTAACACATTTTCAGTTAAGTGAATTGCATCACATTTTTTTGATATTGTTTTAATTTTTTCTACAAATTTTTCAATAGAGTCATCTTTGTTAATGCCTGGTAGAATTTTAGGTGGATTTGCTTCATACCGAATTGTCATATTTTCATTTTTTCAATACTTGGTTAAAACCTTTGAATACTAAAACCCCTGTGGAATTATAGG
The DNA here is from genome assembly GCF_001541925.1 of Nitrosopumilus sp. Nsub. GTDB lineage: Archaea > Thermoproteota > Nitrososphaeria > Nitrososphaerales > Nitrosopumilaceae > Nitrosopumilus. Next base: position 81,029 of record NZ_LQMW01000017.1, on the reverse strand, counting down.
AAAACATAATGCAATTTGATAATTTAAAATCTATTTTGTCTACTCCTATTGCTCCTGAAATGAAATCTGATGTGGATTACAAATTAGCATCTGTTCTAATTGTAATTTATGGTGAACACCCAACAATCATTATGACTGAAAAACCAAAAAGTATGAAATTTCATGCAGGTGAAATTTCATTTCCTGGTGGAAAATTTGACCAAAATGATTCCACTCTTTTAGATACTGCATTACGTGAAACAAGGGAGGAAATTGGATTGAACGTTTCAAAAAATGATGTTATTGGTCAATTAGCACCTGTACAAACACTAACAACAAAATTTCTAATTTTACCATTTGTGTCTATGTTGAAACAAATTCCTCCACTCGTAACAAATTCTGAAGTTGAGAAAATTCTTCATATCCCTTTAACTCCTTTTCTTCAAACTTTTGCAATAGATAGCGATCCTAGTCATAATTTGATGGATGAAATGTACACATTTGAGTATGAAAATCAAATTGTTTGGGGCGCTTCGGCTAGAATATTAAAACAAATTGAAAATACACTGAGATTCATTTAAAAAGAGCTCTTCGTGCCTGAAAAACTATGGCTGCACGCAAGTCCTCTCCAAGAAAAATTCGTCTGCTAAAAAAAACAAAGCAGGCTTCAGCAGTTCCAGCTTGGATTATACTAAAAACTAACAGAACTGTTAGAACTAATCCAAAACGTAGAGCTTGGAGATCAACAGATGTGGAGGTTGGATAATTGTCACAAGAATTAGAACGTGTTTATACAATTCCATTAGGTAAAGTATTACTTTCTCAATCCCAACATCGTGCAGTACGAGCTATCAATATGATTAAAGAATTTGCTCAACACCACATGAAAGTGGAAACTATCAAAATTGATGAAGAACTGTCTCATCAAATTTGGTCTAGAGGTGCTCGCAGTCCTCCAAGAAAAATTAAAGTTAGAATGAGTAAAACTGATGAAGGTTATGTTCTTGTTACTTCATTTACTGATGATGTCGAATCTGCTGTTACTCCTGAAAAAGAAACTAAAAAAGTTGAAGACAAAGTTGATAATGTTGTAGAAGAAGCACCAGCTAAAGAAGAAGCACCAGCTAAAGAAGAAGCACCAGCTAAAGAAGAAGCACCAGCTAAAGAAGAAGCACCAGCTAAAGAAGAAGCACCATCAAAGGACTAAAAATTAACTTTTTCTTAATTTAACAAAATTAGTTTTCTAAAATGAGTAATGATCATCAATGGGATGACCCTTCATTTTAGATCCTATTTTTTTGTTTGAACTGGATTCTGGTAAATCCATTATGAAACAAAATACTTTTTTTTCAATAGCATTTGTCAGTTCATTTTTCATTGATCTATAATGTTTTTCTTTGATTTATCTTCTTCTCTTGTTTTTTGATATCTTGGTTGGATCAAACTTAAATATTTTTTTTACATAAATATTATAACAAGAAAATGCCATTATTTGCAGGATTGAATGGTGGAGAGTAATGGAATCCTTTCTTTTCCATATTTCCTTGTTGTTTTAATATCCTTTTGATAATAACTCAAATTTTAAGTTCAGGTATTTTTTAGTAAAATTAACTATGCCTGAGGTCTACGTTTATTGTAAAACTTGTGGAAAAAAAGTAAAAGCTGTAGTTCTTACAGTTCATGAAAAGGAATACGATGAATCTATTCAGGGTTATAGGCGAACTGGAATGGTTAGAGTTTTAGAACATAATATTGGATTTAGAAAAACTTGTTCTGATACTTCACAAATGAAGGCAATTGTTTCATCTGACTCTAAAGATGAAAATGATGTTTTAAATTAACAAATAATTGTTAGAATTTCTAAAAGTTTTTTATTCTAATTGATATAGTTCTAATTTGCAATCTATACTGCAATCTGGAGTATCCCAATCGAGGGTCTGTTCTTTTGGTATCATTCCTAATGGATCGTAGTTGTCAAATTTTGTCATTGTTTGTACTGATGATAGCATTACTACTTTGGATTCATCTGATGATGACACATTAATTTGTGAATTTGATTGATTTGTGATTCCATTTGAAATATTTTTAATTGAATTGATTATTCCTACTGGGATATTTTCTCCTCCTGCTACATACAACATTGAACTCTTAACTGCATTTGGTGGAGCATTTTGGTATAGCATTTTTAATGAATCTCTTAGAGATTCTTCCATACTGTTTCCATCTTTACTTGTTGTGAGAATATTTGTTTCAGAATTTATTTCAGTTGTTCCAAGTGATTTTACTACGTGCATAATTGCTGAGTTAGCAATATTGTAACATGCTTTAGGAGTTAACTCTGGGTTGCTTTCTAGTAATGAATCATTATCTAATACAATTGTACATTGTGAATCTTCTCTGACTCTCTTTAGTGAAATTCCTGAATTGAATATTTTTTCTTTTTCATATTTGAATGGCATAATTGCAAATGTGATTAGTCCTTTGTCTGCATTATTGCATATTTCTGAGATTACTGGAGCAATTGCTGCACCTGCTTTTCCAGCCAAATTACTCATTAAAACAACTGTGGAGTATTGAGAAATTTTGGATTTGATGTCTTCAGATTTTTTGTATGTTGAACCTCTAATCAATTGAACTGATGGATTAATTATTGAATCTGTAGATATGTGAATTGAGTCACTACTTGATGAGCAATCTTTTGAATCGTTACTGATGACTAAGCAATCTGAATTTAGGGCATCTTTTGCTTCGTTTGCTAATTTTGAGCCTACTCCGCCTAATCCTATTACTAATACTGGTTCTTTTACTTGAAAACTCATTCTAATTTTATTCTCAGATTTACATAAAAAACCTTCTTACGTTTTTTTTATCAAATTTTAGATCGAAAAAATTTAGCTTGCGATCTTCCCAATTAGCCTTTTTCTGGTAGCGTTGGTGATTTCAACAATGTGTGAATCTCCAATTTTGACTTTTTCATCCACTGCAATAGGTTTGTAAGCATAGTTTCTTCCTTTGATTCCTTCCTCTGTGTTTTCATCAAACAATACTTTTCCTTTCCATCCGATCCATTTTTTGTTACTTTCTAAGGATATATTGTTGATCTGATCAAAAATTACTTTACTTCTTCTCTTAACTTCTGCTGCATCAATTTGTTCTAATTCTGCTGCATCTGTTCCTGGTCTGGCACTATACTTTGATAAATTGACAACATCTGGTTTTGTTTCATCCAATAATTGGATAGTTTTTTGAAAATCTTCTTCTGTTTCTGATGGAAATCCAACAATTATGTCTGTTGAAATTGTAAAGTTGTCAAATTTCTCTTTTGTCTTTTTTACAATTTCTCTAAATGTTTGACTAGTATGTCCTCTTTTCATGTCATTTAGTACTTTATCGCTTCCGCTTTGAACTGGAATGTGTAAAAACTTGAAAACTTTTTTGTTATCATATGACTCAATTAACTTTTCTTTAATTCTTGGCATATACATTGGATTCATCATTCCCACTCTTATCATGAAATCTTCTGGAATTTCTGAAACTGTATTTACTAATGAAGGTAAATCTGTTCCTATGTCCAATCCGTAACATCCATTGTCTGTTGATGTCAGCCAAACTTCTTTACACCCCTCTTTAATTTCTGTTTTAACTTGTCTCACAATGTCTCCTAATCTGTAACTTGAAAGATCCCCTTTTGATAATTTAGTTTGACAAAATGTACATTCGCTCATACATCCACTTGCAATTTCCACAATTCCTACGGTTGGATTTAATCTGACTTTTGGTAATCCTACTTTTGATACATCTGAATCTTCTAGGGCAATTTGCTTTTTGCCTCCTAATGTGGAGTTAATCACTTCTAATGTTTTTCCTAATGAACTTGGGCCAAGTAAGCTTGCATTTTTTGTAAATTTTTCAACATTTTCTTTTTCGGCTTTTGGTAGACATCCTGCAACGATTAGTGGTTTTGTTTTTAATGATTTGATTCTGTACATCATTTTATCTGCTGTTGTATCTTTAACTGAACATGTAACTATGAGATTAAGATCTGATTCTGTTGAATCTGTTGCCAATGTGTGTCCTCCATTGACAATCAATCCTGAAATCATTTCTGAATCTGCAAAACTAGCAGAGCAGCCATAGGCTTCTACAAAGATTTTTGCCATAACTTATCTAAACAGTGAATCTATTTCTTTGTTGGTCATTAGTTTCTTTGAAACTACTAATTCTCTAATTGTCTTTCCAGTTTTTAGTGATTCTTTGAATAGTTCTGCTGACTTCAAATATCCTATCTTTGGAGTAAGTAAAGTTACTATTACTGGACTGTTTTCGATATTTTCTTGAAGTTTTTGTTTATTTGCAGTCAATCCATCAATTAGATTTGCAGAAAATATTGGTAAAAAATTCTTGAGCATATCTGTTGATTCTAATACTGATTTTAGCATTCCAGGTAACATTACATTTAGTTCAAATTGTCCGCCTTGTGCTGCATATGATACTGCTGTATCATTTCCTATGATATTAAAACAAATCATGTTCATGCATTCAGCCAGTGATGGGTTTACTTTACCTGGCATGATTGATGAACCTGCATGAACTGCTGGAATTCCTAATTCTGCCAAACCTGCAATTGGGCCTGATGCCATTAATCTGACATCGTTTGCAATTTTTCCAATCTCTAATGCCAAGTTTCTTAATGCTCCTGATGCATTTGCAACTGGGAATTTGCTTTGTAAGCTAAATTGCATGTCAGGTTCTGGTTTTAATTTAAGTTTAGAAATTTTACTTAGTTCTGTTATTGCAATTTTCCTATATCCTTTTGGTGTGTTTGCACCATTGCCGACTGCTGTGCCTCCAAGTGCAACATTTTGTAATTCTTTTTGTGCTGCAACGAGATTGTTTTTGGCTTTTGTTATGGATGTGGTGTAAGCTGCAAATTCACTGCCCAATGTAATTGGCAATGCATCCATCAAATGTGTTCTTCCAATTTTTTTAAATGATGAAAATTCTTTTGCTTTTTTAGATAATGATTTAATTAAAATTTCTACTGCTGGAATTGTTTCTTTAAGATTCATCAAAATTGCAACATGCATTGCTGTTGGATATGTATCGTTACTTGACTGTGACATGTTTACATGATCATTTGGATGTAAGAATTCATACTGTCCTTTTTTCTTATGTAGAATTTCTAATGCCACATTTGAAATAACTTCATTAGAGTTCATGTTAAATGCAGTTCCTGCACCTGAATTGATCATATCGACAACAAATTGGTCAGTGAATTTACCTGACAAAATTTTGTCACATGCTGATACAATGGCTTTTCCACGTTTAGTATCAATTACTTTTGTTTTCATATTTGCAACTGCAGCAGATCTCTTGATCATTACAAAGGCATCAATCAAATTTTTGTGAGCTTTGTTTCCTGTTACATGATATTGATTAATTGCTCTACCCGTAAATGCTCCATAATATGCATCTGCAGGAATTTTGACTTTGCCTAATGAATCTTGATCTGATCGAAACTTCATGTTGACTTTACCGTTTTCACTTTTATTATTCATTTCTTTTGAACTGATTCTAAACATATAGAATGAGAATCTATTAAAATAAACACTAGAAAAGATCGTTAGAATGATGAAAATTCAGGTTTAGTATTTATAGGGAAATTCGGTATTTGTACCATGAATAAGAAATTCAGTATGCTCTTTACAATTGCAGCAGTAGCTGTAATGGGAGCAACCTTATTCGGAAGCACATACACACAAACCCAAATTAGTGGACAATCACTCGACATCAACAAAATGGATGCCGATGTAATTGAGAAAATCCATCAAATGGGTGGCTTACAACTTGTAATGCCAAAAGCATTCGCAGAAACCGATTGTGGAGTACTTGAGTCCTCTGGACGAACAGTACACGACTTTCAACTAACCGGTGAGAGCCATGAAATGCCTCTCGTAACTGGTGAAACTTACAATGCAATGACCTTTAGTGGACAAATCCCAGGTCCAACATTGAGAGTTACCCAAGGTGACGTTGTAAAGATGACACTAACTATTCCATCTGATGAAATGGTAGGACACGGAAATGACATGCACGCATCTCAGATAACTGCAGGAGCATTTGAATCCGTTAATCCAGGTGAATCCACAACTTACTGTTATATTGCTGAATCCGCAGGAATTTTCAAATACCATTGTTCTGGTGTTAAACTCGCTGCTATGGATCAACACGTACTTTCCGGCATGTACGGAATTGCAATCGTTGACCCAGCAAACGGTTACAAGAAATTAATGGTTGAGAAAACCAGTGGAAGCGGTGAATTAGACAGAGTTTTCTACGATGCTGATGCATTAGAGTTCCAGCTACAATACAGCCAGTTGTACTTAACTGACGGTAATTATGATATGGGCAAAATGATGTCTCATCAAAACACTGCAACAGTAGTCAACGGCATGCAATTTGGTTATGTTCCAAACATGGCACACAACTTACTTGTAATGGGTGACCCAGAAAAGAAAATCAGTGCTGTTCTACAAGCCAGAGATGGTCTTGACTTAGAAGAACAACAAGGACAACTCTTATTTGTTGAAAATGATCAACACGTAAGACTTTTCATTGAGAACCAAGGTAACGAACCAGTCTTCTTCCACATTGTAGGAGAAATCTTGGATAGAGTTACACAAGGTAACAGAGTTCAATCTGCTGCCACTGAAACATGGTTAGTCGGAGGTTCACAAGGTATGATTGTAGATTTGGTATTTGATGAGCCAGGAGTTTATGCAGCAGTTAACCACGACTATGCAGCAATCTATTCCGGTGCAGTAACAGTATTTGTTGCAGGTGATCCATTCAACTTAAACCCAATCGTTGAAGGCTTAGGTATGGACGCAGTACCATCATACGCATATGTCTTAGGTAATCCAAGTGATGCAGTCCCACCAATGGGTCAAAACAGCATTGCTCACCCAGCATTAAACATCCATGGTATGTATACCGATGAAGTTATTTCTGATTTGAAAGCAGACGGTGCTATCCCACTATGGGAAGTAGTTCCTGAATTAGCTGGACCAATCATTGAAGTAATGACAGACTTAGGTCGTATCTAGACCAATTTTATTTTATTTTTTTATTTTTTTTAATGAATTATATGCCGCATTTCATTTTAGATTTTATTGAGTTTTGAAGATTCTGTACTAATTTGTGATGAAGTAGATCCAGTACTAACTAAAATTTTAACTGATAATGGTCTAAAGGTTGCATATGAACCAGAAATAACTCCTGCACAAATTTTAGAAAAAATTTCTACTTTTAACATTGTTATTGTGAGAAGTAGGACAACTATAACAAAAGAGATTATTGACAAAGCTGATAATTGTAAAATAATTGCACGTGTTGGTGTTGGATTAGATAATGTTGATCAAGAAGCTGCTAAAGCAAAAAACATTCGTGTAATTAATGCTGTAGAAGGTGCAATGAATGCTGTTGCTGAATTAGTTTTAGGTTTGATGTTATCTTTGGCACGTCAAACTGCTAGAGGTGATAGGGCAATCCGTGATGGAAAATGGCTCAAAAAAGAACTAAAGGGAACAGAACTTCGTGGAAAATATTTGGGTATTATTGGATTAGGAAATATTGGTAAAAGATTAGGTAGATTAGCACGTGCACTAAACATGAATATTATTGGATATGATGTAATGCCAATTGATGAGGAATTTGCAAAAGAGGTTGGTTTAATGAAAGCTGATTTGAATACTTTGTTACAAAGTTGTGATTATGTCTCAATTCATGTTCCATTGTTAGATTCAACTCATCATTTATTGGATGCACAAAAAATGTCAACAATGAAAAATACTGCAAAAATTATCAATACTTCTAGAGGTGGTGTTGTTGATGAGGATGCTTTGTATGAGGCAATCAAAAATGGTACTTTGGGTGGAGCAGCTTTAGATGTTTTTGAACAAGAACCTGCAACTGGTAATAAATTGGCAGAACTTGATAATGTGATTTTAACTCCTCATATTGGTGCTCAAACAAAAGAGGCTCAATCTTTGGCTGCAAATGTCATTGGTGAAAAAATTATTCAAATCCTTAGAGGCGTAATTTAGAATTTAAACACTATAGTTTGTGCCTGACATTAAAAAATATTCAAAAAAATTGACTTGTACGTGATTAATAATCGGCTCTTTGATTTTAACACCATTTTTGAGTTAAAAATTTGTGTTAGAAAAACAAAATGTTGGTAATTTAAAGTCTGAAACTTTGCATTTTCCTAATGTTAGTACTTTGATGAAAATTTCTCTAGGTTTGATTCTCTTTACAATGATTTCTACAGTGTTAGTTTATGCTGAAACATCTGATAATGGAGTTGTTCAAATTATTGAAAATGGTTATCTTGAAGACAATAGTCAATACCTTGACAATACTTTATTTTCATCTTCCCCTGGCTCAACGATTACTATAATCAATAATGATGTTGTTTCACATGTGTTAGTTAGTGGTAATGCAAATTCTAATCGAGCATCAACCATTAATTATGATACTTTTTTAGTTTGTGAATTTGATCCTAATGATACTCAAACATCTGATACTCAAACTGATGATAACCCATGTGATTTTAACAAAGATAATAGAATAGTTACTGACATAATTCCTCCTGGGGAATCTGTTTCATTTACACTGACTGAACTTGGAACTTATCGAATAATTGATCCTGATTATCCTTGGATTGAATTTGTTATCTATAGCTTTCCTGATTCCGATTCATCTAACAATGTTAACTCTGGATTCCCTATAGATGAGGAAACTGCAGAACAAACATCTATCTCTGAACCTACAGCCATTCCTTCTATTGAAACTCTTTCAGTAACTGTTGATGGTATGCCTTTTGATGTTGATTTTACTGCCATGGGTTTGACTGTATATGAAATAGAATCTGATACTGATTCAATGTCTCTAATTTTTTATGTTAATGTAAATGACTCATCTGGAAAACTAGATGTCACATTTGATCGAAATTTCTTTGATTCCATTTATGACGGTGTTGATGATAAATTCTTTATTTTATCTGATGGGGATGAAACAATTTTCAGAGAAACTCAAACTACCTTTGAAAGTAGAACATTAAGTATTGATGTTCCTTTGGGAACTGAAGAATTAGAAATAATTGGCTCAGAATTTGGTTTCTCAAAAGTAATTTCTGCCCCTGTTATTGAAACCCCTGTTATTGAAACCCCTGTTATTGAAACCCCTGTTATTGAAACCCCTGTTATTGAAACCCTTCCTACAAATGAATGTGGTCCTGGAACTATTTTAGAAAATAATGTCTGTGTATTAGATCAACGTTGTGGTCCTGGAACTATTTTAGAAAATAATGTCTGTGTGTTAGATTCCTCTGAATCCAGTTCTACTGCAAGTTCTGCATCTCCTTCATCTAATAAAGAAATGATAATCAGTTTTGCAATTGCTTTTGGAGTTGCTGGAGTTGTTGCAATTATTTTGGCTTTAATTGCTAAAGCACACAAAAAGAAAGATTAGTTTCAGTTCCAATCCTTAATTTTTCAGAATTTATGATGCTCCTAATCATGAATATGCTAAAAAATAATTACTAAAATTTCAATAATTAAAAATCTATCCTAACTCGTTAGTTCTATTATCTGCAATTAAAATAATTTTTTCATCAATTAAATATTGCAAATTTTTTGTAAACATTTGATCTGAAATCATTCCCATTATCCATCCATTGCCTATGCTTTTGACCCATTGGGGAATTTTTATTTTACTAATATTTTCTTCAGTAATCTCAAATGGTATTTCTATTAATTTTTTATCAACAAGATTTTGAAATCCACTGAGTAACATTCCATCTGTAAATTCTCCATTAATCCATCTAATTATTACTGGTTTCATAGTATCTGAAATACACAAGTTATCTGAATCAATTAAATCAAATTCTAAAGTTATTGTTGCTCCTGAATATTCAATATCTATAAAATATTTTCCTGATGGGAAAATGTCTTTTTGAAATGGATATGATGATGGTATTGGATTTGATAATTTTTCTATTGGAATTGGAATTGCACTACTTTTTTTATCTGCTTCATCTCTGATGTGAATTATTGCATGTTCTCCTGTAATTTCAGATACTACAATGGTGTATGATAATTTTTCACAATATGTGTAAGTTGTTTTTTCAATTGTAGCTGTCATTTGTGGTTCTGCAAATACTGATGATGAAATACTACCAGTACTTCCAATTAATACAACAAAAAATATAATTTTCATAGATACCATGGATTTAGAATTAATTTTGATCAATAAATATCTGAAATTTATACTTGGTAATCTTTTTTAATCACTCTGAACAAAAGTAGTCATAGCGTTTTCTGCGGAAGCATATCTTTGAGTTGATGTTAATTCATCACTCAAAGACATTTTAATTCACTAGTGTTGCTTAGATTGAATTCAACCATTTTATATGTGCTGAAATTTGTGCTAAAATCTGTGAAAAATTACAATTTTTCTTAATTTTCTGAAATCAGTTATTATAGGGGATTTTTATCATTTCTTATATGCCTAGTCATCAAGATAAAACCTGGATCCGACTTTGGAAAGAAAATGCACCTGAACTTCGTTCACGTGTAATTGGATGGCGGAAACAAAATGCTATCACTCGAATTGATAAACCAAGTCGTTTAGAAAGAGCTAGAAGATTAGGTTACAAAGCAAAACAAGGTATTGTTGTTGTTAGAATGAGAGTTGGTACTGGTGGTATGAGAAAACAAAGACCTACTGGTGGTAGAAGACCAAAACATCTTGGTGTAACTCGAATTAAAGCTGATGATGATATGAAAACTGTTGCAGAAAGAAGAGTTCTTGAACGTTATCCAAATATGAAACTTTTAGGTTCATACTTTATCTATAAAGATGGTAAACATTATTGGTTTGAAGTAATTCTTGCAGATCCATCTCATCCAAGAATTGCACAAGATAAGGAATTAAACAGACGAGTTACACAATCTGCATAGATTGAAATCACTAATCATATTTTCAATAGTATTACTTTTTGTAATAACTCCTGCTTATGGACAATTACTATCTGATGCAACTGGATTAATTAATCGAATCGATATTCAAACTTCTGGCCATGATTTTGAAGTTGTATTAACTTCAAATTTTGATTTAATCGATTATAGTTTTGATAAAAATAGTAAACAATTTACCCTTTACCTTGATAGTGGACTCGAAAATAATTTGGGCGAATTAGTTATTCCCTCTACTTTGCTAAATGGCGATTTAACGTTTTATCTTAATGACCAAGAATTTTTTCCAAAAATCCAATCTAGTGAAAGAGTTCATTTCATCACTATGGAATTTTCTGGCTCTGGCTCTAATGTGATTTCAATTAGTGGTACTGAATATTTAGTTGGCATGGATGAGATAATTCCCCTTGAAAATGATTCTTCTGAAACATCTGATGATGATTTTTTGCCTCCTGATGGACAATTTGATACAACGTCATTTGATAATAATTTAGTGTGGCTTATTGTGGGTGGAATTGTAGTTGCAATAGTTGTGGTTGTTGCAATAAAGTTTGTTAAAAAATAAAAATTTAATCTTCGTCAAGTATCTGTTGAATCATTCCATCAATATGTCCTGTTTGACCAAATGATACATCTCTTAGAATTCCTTTTCTATCTACTAAAATTACTGAAGGGGTACCTTGAAGTGAAAAATTTTCAAATGTTTCTGCAGAATACTCTTTCGATTTCATGTGGTCTTTGACTCTCTGAATTATTTGATTTCTATAGTCTTCTGGTTGTGAATCAAAGTTTGGAATTTGAGGATAGATAAATTCTAATATTTTTTCTTGACTAATTTCACCAGAATTTTTTGTTAACATATCCATTCCTAATGGAAATGGAATTTTAAATGATAATTTGCTTCCATCTTGTAATTGACCATATTGTGATAAAGCACTTTTTGTTTCACCAACTACTTCGCCAGTTTCTGCTAACATCTTCAAGTTATCTAAAGTATTTTTATCAAAGTCTTCAAAAGCAGTTGCAAGACCTAAAACTCTTACTCCTTCATCTTTGTATTTTTCATAAATGTTAATTGCTTCTGGAATTGCATGCATAAAACATCCTGGACAATTTACTTGAAAAACTTCTAGTAATACAATGTGATCTTTTTCCTGATCAAAATTTGTTGGGGTTCCTTGGACCCATTCTGAAACTCCAAAATTTGGTGCTTTTTCACCTATTTTTACAGTCATATCTATCAACCATATTTTTTACGTTAAATACATACCCCCTTTTTCTTTTTAAGTACGCTAATATAGAACAGCGAAAATTTTCAAGTAAATTGCAAGCAGTAACTGATGAAAGATTAGCCCTTTTTGCAGAAATGGAATCAAAATATGAAAATAATGATACTGAATATTTTGTTTCCCTTTTGGATCACTCTGATTATGTTGTTAGAACAAGAGCTACTTGCATTTTGGTAGATTTTGGTGGAGAGGATAAAATCCCACATATTGCTAAAGTTTTAAAAAATGATGACAATGAATTGGTTCGTCACGAAGCTGCTTTTTCATTAGGTCAAATGTCTTATTCTTCAGCTATTCCTCCGCTTATTGACTCAACTCTAAATGATCCAAGTATGTTTGTACGACATGAAGCAGCAATAGCTTTGGGAGTGGTAGGAAATAAAGATGCTAAAGAGGCTTTACAAAAAGCACTAAACGATCCTGATGAACCTGTAGTAGAATCAGCTGTTGTGGCACTATCTAATATTGAATTTATGGAAACTTTAAGTAAGAATGAAAAATTTGCTAAATTAACAGGTGGATGAGATGAATCTTACATATAGTGTAATTGCAGTTGTTGGAGTTTTAGTTGCAATAACTTTATTTCTAATTGTTGCTGATCCAAATGAAACACCAGAATCTCGTGAGCTTACAATTCCTGAAAATAATATTGCTCAAATTGAAGAAGAACTTAATCAAATTTCAGTAAACCCTAGTTTACTTACTAGCACAAGTAATGTTGGTGAAGCATTAGTGTTTGAAGTTGAATTTATGGATGATGATGGAAACATTGTCGACCATGTAAACTATGATGTCGTTGCAACTCAAAGTTCTGATTCAATTCTTTCAGATTCTGCAGCACATCGTCACCCTGGAAAATATCCTGTTCATGAAAGTAGTACATTAGATGATTCAACTGTTGACATTAAAGTTGTTGTACAAGGTTTAGGTCATGGAGATGATATTTTTGGTCCTAAAGGGGTTGAAACTGCATTTACTTTAACTCCAGTAGTTGCAGCACAAACTGCAACTAGTACTGAAATTAGAACTGCAGATAATTCTGGAATGAGTATGGATTGTCAAGCATCATTAGATTGCTATACTCCTAGTATTGTTACAGTAAGTGTTGGTGATGTAGTAACCATGATAAATTCTGATTCTACTGCCGCAATGCATTCTTTTACTGCAGGCACAGTTGATGGATTTACTCCTTCCCCAAGTGGAACATTTGATACTGGAATCATGAGTGGAGATGACACTTTTGAATGGGTTCCAGAAAGTATAGGCGAAGTACCCTACTACTGTCTATTACATACTTGGATGCAGGGAACAATTATCATAGAATAATTTTTTACATTAAATCTAAAATTAATTTTGTGATTTATGTTGTCTATTAATCAAAAAACTCCAAAGTTTCCTTGTATTGATTGTCATACTGATTGCTGTAAGGAATACACAATTTTTGTTAATGCTCATGATGTTCATCGACTTTCAAATGGGTTGAATTCTAAACCTGAAACTTTCTTGGAATTAATTGGTGCAAAAGATTATTCTTTGGGAATAAAAGTTGAAGAGGGTTTAGTAGATCTTGCCTTAAAACAAAATAATGGTGGATGTAAATTTCTTGAAGAAACTGATGATGTTTTTAGATGCACCGTTAATGATTTCAAACCTGGTGTATGCAAATCATATCCGTTTGAAATGAAAAATGGTAAGTTATCTCAAATGAGTGATATCCTGTGTCCTACTGACTGGGATCTTAATGGTTTTAAAGAAATGATGATGCCTCATCTAAAAAAAGATGAACTTGAATGGAAGTTTTATGATGTTCTTGTAAGGGAATGGAATTCAAAACATGAAGGAGAGTCCTTATCTAAATTTCTAAAATTTATGTTAAATCAAGTTGAATTATCTCTCAAAGTGCAATGACTTTACTTCCTTCTTCTTTTGATTCAAATTTGTAAATTTGCTCAACATTTGAGTCTTCAAAAATTTCTGCATCATGAGTGATAATTAAAAATTGCATGGGTGCTTCTGAATTAGAAATATCTGATAATTGTGACAATACTCTAACTAGTGATTTTTTTCTCTCAACATCAAGGTGAGTTGTTGGTTCATCAAGTATCATCAAATTTAGATTTGATGAGCCTAGTAAACTTGCCATTCCCAATCTTAATGCTAATGCTACGCTTACTTTTTCTCCACCACTTAGTGATTCTAATTCCAAAACTTCTGTTTTTGAATAACATGTAATTGAAACATCTCTTGCTTTTTCTGATAATGCGATTCTTTGAATTTTTGTATTGAGAAATGATAGATATTCTGAGGCTTTTACTGAAATTGAATTCAATGCCCATGATCTTAAACTTATTGCAACAGAACCATCTCTGCTGAAAATATTTGCTTGAACTTTATCTAATTTTGAAATATATTTTTTCACTTTTTTAAGCTCTAAAATTGATTTTTCAATCACATCTATTTGTTTTTCAGCTTTATCTATTTTTTCTAAAATTCCTCCTATTTGTTGATCAATTTGAGATAAACTTGTTTGTTTTTCTATAATTGTATTTTTAAGATCTTCAAATTCTTTTTCATTAAATCCATTTGTTTCTAATTCTAATTTCAAAATATTTTCAAAAATTAATTTCGCATGTTCATCTATTTGTGATATTTGTTTTAAATCATTATTATTTGTTAATGGTAATTTTTCTTTTTGAATTTGGGTTTCTTTTTGAATTTCAATTAATTCTTCTTTTGTATTTATTGAGTGTGCTCTGAGAGTTGCTTCTGCATCTCTTGTTTTTTGTACTTTTTCCAAAAATTCTTTTTTCTTTTGAGTATACAATTCTCTTTCTTCTTCTTTTAATTTGATATTTTCTTGTAATTTGACTATCTCTTCATTGATATGATCTACTTGGAAAAGCGGATTTAATTTTTCTACCGTTGAATCACAGACTGGACATTTATTGTCTTTTAATTGTAGTTTTGATGCTAGAATTTGTTTTTCTTTTAAAGATACAATTTGATTTGTCATTTCTTGAATTTTATTTAATGAATCTTCTAATGCTTCCTCAACTTTCTGGATTTTTGTCTCAAAATCGATTTTCAGTTTAATTACGTCAAAACATCCTTCACAATCACGTATTTTACGCTCATTTTCACTAATTTTTTGCTGAATTCCTTTCATTGTTTCTTTTACGTATTTTGATAATTCTTCCTTTCGTAATTCTAATTGGTTGATTTTGTCAATTTTTGGTGTTTCCGTTTCCAATTCTTTTTGTAATTTTTTTAACTCTTCTTGAATCTGTTTTTGTTTTAATTCTAATTGATTTTTTTCAGGCTCAGATTCTTTGATATCTTGGTAATATTTCTCAAAATCTCGTTCTAAAATATCAATATGTGTATCATCATATCCTAAATCTGTTTTAATTTTTTCACGAAATTCCTTTATTACTTTTTTCATTGATTCTGATGCGACATCTAATTTATCTATTCCAATTATTGCATTAAGTAATTCTTTGAATTCTTTTGGTTTTGCATTAATTATTGAATTTAATTCCCCTTGCTGTACAATTGATGCAATTTTTAATTTCTCAAAATCCATTCCTATTGTTTTTTCAACTTGTTCTGTCATTGACTCTCCAAATTGTTTTCTTTCTCCTGCTGCAATTTCTATTCTGTTGTTATCTGTTATTTCAGAAAATGTTGCAACTAAACTTCCTTTACTGTCTATTTTTCTGACTGTTTCATATTTTTTACCATTTATTGAAAATTCAATTTTTGAATAACCTTGATTTGATCCTCTTTTAATCAATCCTTTATTTGACTTTCTTGTATGTTGTCCAAATAGTGAAAATGTAATTCCATCAATTATGCTTGATTTTCCAGCACCATTTTCTCCAACAAAAATTGTTACTCCTTTCTCAAAATCTAATTTTGTTTCTGAATGTGCTAAGAAATCTCCTAATTCAATTGAAGTAATCATTGTTCTTCCTCCTTTTTGAATTTTTCATAATCGTCTACAATTATTTCAAGTGCTTCGTTAATTCCGTCAGTTGATAATTTTGGTAGTAGTTCTTTTATTGCAAAATTTATATCTTTTTCAGAATCTAAGATTTTTGCTGAAAGTCTAAACATTTCATCTTCAATGACATTTGGTCTATCTAGAAATACTGATGAATCTGATGTTTGTTTTGTAGTGATTTTCCAAAAACATCTTAGTGATAATGTATTCAATCTGGCAATTTGTGCCTGAATCTGGTCTGTTTCTATCTCTTCACCTTGTATTTTTACTTCAATAATTGGTTTTTTTGTGAGATTACTGATTTTTTCTACAATTTGATCAATTGTTTTTGCTAGTTCTTTGTATTCTGTATTAAATGAGAATTGGGGTCTAATGTCTAATTCAATCCATTTTGGTACTGCTTCATCTCCTGAAATATCTACTTCAAAAAACCCCTTTTTGATTTCTTTAATTCCTTCACTAGTTGTTAATTCGATGGAACCTGGATATGCGATTGGACCTTTAAGATGATTGAACTGTTTGATATCTTTGTCATGTAAATGACCCATTGCATAATATGTGAAATTTTTTGGCAAGTCTGTTGATTGCAATTCTCCTGCAAATTTGTTAAATTCTGTAATTCCTTGATGTAATACCAGTATTTTATGCCCTGCAAATTTTTCTACATTTTTTTCTAAATCTGAAAATATTTCTTCATATTGAGGCATTTCTGTTTTTCTGATTTTATCTAATCCTGCTAACATGATTCCTTTGTATTCAATTGGTTTTCCATTTCCTATGTATTTTGAAAATCCTAAATTATGGTATATGTATGGAATTGGTGTTGTTCTAATTCTACTAATGTCGTGTTCTCCTAAAATAAAAAATGAATCAATGTTATTTTCTTTAAGACGTTTTAGTGCATTTCCCATTTGTACGATTGCAGTTCCATTTGGATTTGGCACATGAAAAATATCTCCTGCAAAAATTACAAAATCTACATTATCCTCAATTGATTTATCAATTGCTTGATTGAAAACATCATACACATCTTGTTCTCTTTCATTGGAACCATATTGTACTAATCCCAAATGTGTATCTGAAATATGCGAAAATAACATTAGTCTAACAACAAATCTTTTTGAACTAACCCTTGTGTGGATTCTATTCCGACATTTTTCATTTTATCTGCCTTTATCCAAGCTTTAGTTGCACTTTGATCTGCTCCCATTTTCTTTTCTTTAACTTCTTCTACGTGTACCATTGATGGTAAATTTGTCCATTGGCCAACAAGAACTGCATCTCCTACGTTTAATGATGTTAATTGTGATATCAATTCACGACTAGTAGATTCTGTGGCTGAGGCTATTTGTCGTTGATCATCTTCTTGAATGATTTTCATTATTGCAAATGAGCCCATTTGACTCAGAATATTAAGATCCACACTGCGTGGTCTTTGAGAGACTATGCCTAAGCCCACTCCAAATTTTCTTCCTTCTCTTGCAATTTTTGCAGCCCAATATTTTGCTGCAGTATCATGATCTTTTGGAATGAATACATGTGCTTCTTCAAGGATTATGAAAACAGGTTCAAAGAATTTGTAATCTTTTTGCTTTTTTGATTTTCCATGTTTTGCAATCGTTGCATTCTTTCTATCTTTTAGTAATTGCTGTAAATAAAATCCCATTGCTACATTGGCTTGTTTTTCTGATAATTCTGAAATGTTAATGATGTTTGTACATCCTTCTTTGATGTAGTCCATTGGATTTCCAATTTCTGGATCCAAAATATCATCAAATCTTCTTTGTGCATCTTCAATGATGTCTTGCACTCTGTATGCTGATGTTCTGATTTCTTTTAATTTTTTATCCTCTGAATTTACAAGTAAATCTACTTCATATTCTAATTTATTCCAAAATTCTCCTGCCTCTTTAACTTCTTGAGTAAATGACATTCTTAATACTCGTTGTTGCACATCTGCATTTTCTCTAATTTCTAAAACTTCTGAAAATTGATCTGCTTCTAACAACCTTGGATTAATTTTTGCGTCAATTACATTCACATTTGGAATGTTTAGTGTTGTGTAATCATTATGGTAATCAAAAATTATTACAGTTCCTTTTACTTCTGAAATCTTTTTTGTGATTAATGAAACTAGGTTACTTTTACCCATTCCCGTCATAGCTAAAATTCCTAGATGTCTTGAAACGATTCTATCTAGATTGATTTTAGCTTCAATTTTTTTATTTCTCAATAAATTACCAATTTTTAACCATCCATCTTTTTTTGGACTGAAAATTTCTTCTAAATCTTGATTTGTTGGCTGTGTAATTTCTGTACCTGGGATTGGTGGAATTGCAGGTATTATTGACTGACCTCTGCGTAAATTCTCTAAAAATCCTAAAATTCCAATATGAGCTGTGAATGTTTTATCTCTCTTGTTAATGTCTGCAATTTCTGTACTTTCTTCTGCTTCATGAAAATTTCTTACATCTGTAAATGCTGCACTTGAAACTGATGATCTTTCCACTAATCCTAAGATTTCTCCTTCATCAATACTGATTTTGATATATTCTCCAACCGATAATGATCGAGATGTAATTGCTGTAACTGATGTAGGTTTTGATTCTCCTACGACAAATCCTAAACTCAACCTAATACCTCTCTTGATCCAATTTCATTACTCAATCCTAACAAACTAACCATTTTACCAAGTTCCTTATCTGATATTTTACAGTTATTATGTGCAAGTTTTAATGCGTATGGATATCCTCCTATACTTGTTTTAAACAGTTTATTCATGATTGATTTAATTTCATCGTTATCATGTTTTCCTCCTAAAAATTCTAATTTGATAATTGGTGTTGAATCACTTAGTCTAACAAATGTGGATGAAATTATTTTATCTAGTCCATAATTTTTTTCTACAAATATTTCACTGAAACCTGGACCATTTGTTATGTGGTTATAATAAAAAATATCTCCTGCCAAAGATCCTAAATTTTCAAATTGTTTTTTTGTGTTTGATGTTTTTGCAATAAATATGACGTTTCTTTTTTTGTTCATTGTTCTAACAACTTGTGCATCTAATGCAGATTGTCTTGTCATAAATTGTGAGTGTAGG
Source organism: Nitrosopumilus sp. Nsub (assembly GCF_001541925.1). Classification (GTDB taxonomy): domain Archaea; phylum Thermoproteota; class Nitrososphaeria; order Nitrososphaerales; family Nitrosopumilaceae; genus Nitrosopumilus. Next base: position 61,616 of record NZ_LQMW01000017.1, on the reverse strand, counting down.
GATCCATCCATTAAAACTAAATCAACTTGTTCAACTGTTTTTTCGCAAGCATCAATTTCCATTTTGCTTGCAATTCTTGAAAGATCAGTATCTGAACCTAAACCTGACTCATGTAAATCCACAAGAATTTCTCCATCAGATTTTATTGAAACTGCTGTAGTTGCCCATAATTCAATTCCCTGAAATTTTGTATTATTGAAACTGCTGTCTATTCCTGCTGTACTCACATTTTCTTTAGTAGGCGTAAAATCATTCCAATTGGCACGTGCTTTTTGTAAAATTTGCTCAAATTTAGGACCTTTTAGAATTGATAGCATTTTTTCTCTATTGATAATTGCATCTTTGTAAACAGTATTGAGCACATCATTACTTGGTATGTTTGAATAAAATCTTTAGGTTATGTTGACATTTGACAAAGGTGATCCATTAAAACCATTTTTTGAATGTGATTTTATAATTATGTCAATTTTTGGACTATCATTAATTAAGAGAACTTTTCTATTCTGATTACTTGAAAAAAATTGGATTATTGGGGTGTGGTGTAATGGGAACCCAGATTGCACTTGCAATTGACTCTGGCAAAATTCCTGGAATTTTAACACATGTATATGATGATTCTAAAGAGGCTTCTTCTGCACTTGTTTCAAAACTAAAGAATAAGCCTGAAATTGTAGAAAACTCACATTTGCTTTCTTCTCATTCTGTAAATATTGTTGTTGAAGCTGCTTCTCAAAATGCCGTTAGAGATGATGGATTGAGTATTTTACAAAATAAACGTGATTTTATGATAATGAGTGTTGGTGCATTATTAGATGAATCCATTTACGATATCTTGTATGATGCATGTGATCATTTTAAAAAAACAATTTACCTTCCATCTGGAGCAATTGCAGGATTAGATGGATTAAAGTCAATTAAAGACGAACTGGACTCCGTATCAATTACTACTACCAAACATCCTCGTTCATTAAAGGGTGCAAAATTTTTTGAATCTTCTGAAATTAATTTAGATTCACTTGATTCTTCAACCATTATTTTTGAAGGAACTGCTCGTGATGCAGTTATGCTATTTCCTGCAAACATCAACGTAGCTGCACTTGTATCTTTATCTGGAATTGGTAGTGATAAGACATCTGTCAAAATTATTGCTGATCCTAATACTGATAAAAACACTCATCATATTGAGGCAATAGGTAAATCTGGAAAAATGACTTTTACTATTGAAAATACCCCCGACCCACAAAATCCAAAAACTAGTAGATTGGCCATTTTATCTGCTATTGAGACTTTGAGAAAGTATTGTTCAGATGACATTCAAATTGGCACTTAAATGGCAAAACTTGCCGCTTTTAGAGACTCTGTAGAACATTATAGACTACTTCCTATTCTTTAAATTTACACATATTCAATTTTTTGTAAATCATGCAAGTTCAAGATACCTCATTTTTAAAAAATGAAATCATGCGTTTGAAAAAAGAAAAGGACGTTGTCATTTTAGCTCATAATTATGAAATTCCTGATGTACAGGATGTATCTGATTTTACTGGTGACTCTCTTGGATTGTCTAGATTAGCTGCCACTGTTCCACAAAAGACTATTTTGTTTTGTGGGGTTCATTTTATGGCAGAAACTGCTTCTATTATTAGTCCTGAAAAAAGAGTTCTTTTACCTTCTTTGGAAGCTGGGTGTTCTTTATCGGATTCAATTACCGTTGAAGAATTAAGAAATTGGAAAAAACAACATCCTAACGCAATCTCTGTTGGCTATGTCAATACAACTGCTGAAATTAAATCGGAACTTGATTATTGTTGTACTTCATCAAATGCTGTAAATGTTGTCAAAGCAATTCCTGAAGATAAAGAAATTTTATTTTTACCTGACATGTTTCTTGGTTCTTATGTTGCAAAAATGACTGGTAGAAAAAATATGCATATTTGGGCTGGTGAATGTCATGTGCATGCAGGAATCACTCCTGAAGATGTAACTAAAAAATTAGAATCAATGAACGATGCCGAATTTGTAATTCATCCTGAATGTAGTTGTACTACTCCAATGATGTATGATGTTGCAGATGGAAGTTATGATGATAAAAAAGTCTCAATTCTTTCAACTGAAGGAATGTTAAACCATGTCAGTAAATCTAAATCAAAGAATTTTGTTGTGGCAACTGAAACTGGAATTTTATATAGAATGAAAAAACAAAATCCGGATAAAACATTCATTCCAGCTTCTGAAAAGGCTGAATGTGAATATATGAAAATGATCACTCTTGAAAAAGTATATGATGCTTTAATTCATGAGAAAACTGTAATTACTGTTCCAAAAGAAATAGCTGATAAGGCTCGTTTGGCAATTGATAGAATGTTAGAAATCAGTTAACATGTGATTATGTTGGTTGGATTATTTAGTAAAACTCCTGAAGATATTGAATTTAAAAAGAACATTGATCAATTCAAGAAATTTAAAAAACTTGTAAAAAAGAAACAATATCCTGAGGCATTGAAATTAGGTTTAGATTATTTGGAAAAGGTGCCTTACAACCATGATGCTCTATTTACTATTGGAGGCATATATTACCTGAAAAATAAATTTCGTACTGCAATTTCTTATTTTGATAGGGCTCTAGAGACTGGAGATACAGATGTTGAAGTTTTATTGTTGAAGGCGTACGCACATCAGAAATTGCAAGAAAATCAAATTTCTTTAGACTGTTGTAAAAAAATTCAAAACATTGATCCAAAAAATAAATCTATGATAAATTTATTGTCAGAATTAAATTCTTAGATTTCTAAACTAAAGTCAATTCCTTTCACTGAATTTGTTATGCTTCCAATTGAAATAATGTCTACTCCTGTTTTACCATATCTTGAAATATTTTTAGAATTAATTCCACCTGATGCTTCTAATAATACTTTACTTCGTAATTTTTTACTTTTTAAAACTTTGATTGTTTTGATTATTTGATTTGGGGAAAAATTATCTAACATGATAATTGTTGCACCTTTTTGTGTAGCAAGTACTGCATCCTCTGTGTTTTCGACTTCTACTTCAAATTTTTTATATTTCTTTTTGGTTTTGTTAATCAATGATAATAGTGATTGCTCTGCTGCTATGTGATTGTCTTTAATCATCACCATTTCATCTAATCTTAATCTATGTTTTTCTCCGCCTCCTATTTTTACAGCTTCTTTATCGAAATATCTTAAACCTGGTGCAGTTTTTCTAGTTGCATACAATTTAGTTTTTTTTGGAATTTTTTTTACAAGTTCATTTGTTTGTGTTGCAATTCCGCTCATTCTTGTTAGTATGTTCAATGCAGTTCTTTCACATGTCAAAATTTTATCTGCATTTCCTGTTATTTCTAAGATGTTTTGATTAGGTTTAATTTTTGTTCCATCTTTGGAAATTATTTTTGCCTTACATCCTTTGATAACAAAAATTTCTTTTGCATATTTTGTGCCTGCAACAATGGCATTTTCTCTTGAAATTATCTTTACTGTAATTTTTTTCTTTGTTAATAATTGACTCGTGATGTCTCCTTTGCCAATATCTTCAGCAAGGAATTGCAATAGCTGTTTTTTTGGATTAAATGTCAATATTGTGATTAATGTTATTATGATTTTAAAGATTTAGAATTTCTCTATGTAACTTTAATTGCGTATTTGCCTTTTTGTGTAATTGCTAGTGTTTTAGAAATCTCTGAATTTGTTGGATCAACTACTAGTACAACTCCATTCCAATCAGGTGTTAGGTCTGATGATTTACAAGCTGGACAAACTTTTTCTGTTGTAACACGTTTACATTTTCTGCATGCCATTTCTCGTGCCATTTTAACTAGCCTCTACTTTTTCTTCTTTTGCAGGTTCACTTGAACCTCCAGCTTTTTTAATTTCTTCTTCAATCCATTCATCTGCACCTAAGAATGGTTGTCTACAAGTAATACCGATTTTACCCATTGCAGCAGCTTTTCCTAATGAAACTGCTGTAATTCTTGCACGCAATGTTGAACCAACTTTTAATGTTCTTCCACTTTGATTTGCTAAAATTAATCCCATCTTAACATCACTCTTTAGATAATCATCCATAACTTGTGATAAGTGTAACAATGCGTCTGTTGGACCAATTCTAACAAATGCACCAAAGTCTGTAATATCTACAATTTCACCTTGAACGATTTCTTGTAATTTTGGATAAAATGTTAAAGCCTCAAATTCTACTTTGTGGAATGTTCCTCCATCTCCTGCAATCATTTTTCCCATTTCGTCTACTTTAGCATCTAAAATCATAATGATGTAACCCAATTCGGCATTAATCATACTCTCGTATTTTTCTTTGAGAATGTTTATTGCTGCTTTTTTGAGCGTAGTTCCAAACAAGCTTGGAGGGATCCTAACGACATCAACTAGGGTAGATATAGAAAACAACTGTTATTTTTTCCTTGAATTTCAATTTATGAATCTTTGGGTGATTTGACTTGAATTTCTAAGGATTTTGATGATTTTTGAAAAAAATCACAATTTTTTTCCATATCTAACTTACTTTAAATATCGTATTTTGACTTTTTTATCCAATGGTAGCTATAGATCAAGTTCTTGAAAAATTAAGCACTGTGATTGATCCTGATTTAAAAAAAGATATTGTTTCAATGGGAATGATTAAAGATTTAGAATTAAACGACGGTAATCTAAAATTCACTTTAGAACTTACTACTCCTGCATGCCCTTTCAATGTAGAAATTGAAGATGATGTAAGAAAAGTTATTGCTGAACTTTCTGACTTGAAGAATTTTGATTTGAATGTAACTGCAAAAGTCATGGAAGGTCGTTCACTTGAAGCTGACACTCAAATGGCAACTGTCAAAAACATCATTGGTGTTGCAAGTGGTAAAGGTGGTGTAGGTAAGTCTACTGTATCTCTAAACTTAGCTCTTGCATTATCTCAAACTGGAGCTAAAGTTGGATTACTTGATGCAGACATCTATGGACCTAGTATTCCATTAATGTTGGGAATGGAAGATGGTTCAATGGAAGTTGAAGATAACAAACTTCAACCGGCTGATGTTAATGGATTAAAAGTCGTATCTTTTGGTTTTTTTGCAGATCAATCTAAACAAGCTGCAATTTATCGTGGTCCTATTATTTCTGGAATTTTAAAACAATTTCTAGTTGATACTAATTGGTCTGAACTGGATTATCTAATTGTTGATCTCCCACCTGGAACTGGTGATATTCCATTAACACTTGCACAAACAATTCCTATTACTGGAATTCTTGTTATCACTACTCCTCAAGATGTTGCAAGTAATGTTGCAGTCAAAGCAGTTTCAATGTTTGAAAAACTTAATGTTCCAATTATCGGTGTAATTGAAAATATGAGCCATTTTGTTTGTCCAAACTGTGACGATAAACATTATATTTTTGGAAATGGTGGTGCTAAGAAAATTAGTGAACAATTCAAAATCCCGTTCTTGGGTGAAATTCCATTAAATTATGGTATCATGTCTGGTTCTGATTCTGGAAAGCCTATAATGAGTACAAATACTGATTCACCAAGTGCTGAAGCATTTCGTGCCAGTGCAAAAAATGTTGCTGCACAATGTAGTATTATTGCATCTAATTTACAAGAAGAAATGGAATCTGAATCTGGTGATTCTGAATCATCAAATGAAGATTCTACAAATAACGGCACTTCTTAATTGAGATTCCTGTGAAATTACCTGATTCTCTTAGAGACCAATTCAAAACCCCTTTAGGTATTTTATTACCACTAGGACAAGACAATAAGGAAAATATTGAAAAATACCTTTCAAATAATTCCTATCTGATAACAGTTGGAGATAAAACGACTGAAAAAATGATAAATTTTGGCTTAACCCCTTCATTGCAAATAATTGATGGTTTTGAAAAAAGACAAAAACGTGATCTACCAAAACTTGGAAATGCAACTGAATTAAAAATTGACAATCCTGCAGCAGAAATCACTTTAGAAAGTATTGAAATTATAAAAAAAGCATTTTCTATGACTGCTCCTGTAAGAATTACTGTGATGGGCGAAGAAGATTTGTTAGTATTGCCTGTCTGTATTCATGCTCCTGATAACTCAATTGTGTTATATGGTCAGCCAAATGAGGGGCTTGTTTTAGTTGAAATTAGTTCAGAAATTAGAAATAAAGCACAAACACTACTTGATTTAATGAACTAATGGGGTGTGATGAGACGGTGGCTGTATGATTCGTGATTACCCCACATAACCTCTGACCCTATTTATTCATAATTTCATTAACTCAAAAATCGACCAATTATCTTACAGAAATTTGTAGGTTTTCGTTAATGGTTGTTTTTAAGAGTTAACGAAAAGCTGACCATTTGCTTACAACAATTGACATTTCAAGATAAAGATAGATTACTTGATGACTAACTATGAAACTAGATGATGATCTAAAGTTACAAATTTTAGAAAAAGTTGGAATATATTCTCAAAGATTTTCTATTCCTGAACCTGTAATTCTGTTAACTACAAAAGAAGTTCTTGATGCTCCTAGAGAAATGACTGAAGGTAGACGTACGTCTGCTTACAAATATTATGGTGTTGCTTATTTACAACATAATTTAGTTTTTTTAAATATTCGAAAAATTCCTGATGAGAAAACTCTTGAAAATACTCTTGTCCATGAATTAATTCATATGCGATTCCCTTATTTGGCACACGGAAAAAGATTCAATAAATTGGTTAGACAGGGATTGCGAGGAAAAACATTTTCTCCTTATAAAAAAAGATGTAAAACTCCTTCTTTTTGACTAATACTTTTAAGATTGAACTAACTTAATACTCTGTGGATATTTCTGAGGTTCTCCCTTTCATATCTGGTATTGCATCTTTTTTGGTAGCTGGGGGTTTAGTTGCTTGGATCACTAAACAACCTTCTGGTAGTAAAGAGATGATGGAAATTTCAAATGCAGTCAAAGAAGGAGCTTCGGCATTTTTAAAACGTGAGATGAAAATCATTGTCCCTGTAGCAATTGCATTGTCATTAATTATTGCAATTTTCTTGACTCCGTCAAATGGAATTGCATTTGCAGTAGGTGCTGCATTATCTGCAGTTGCAGGAATAATTTCATTAAAAATTACAGTCAAAGCAGCAGTTAGAGCTGCAAATCTGAGTAGCGAAGGTCTTGGAAAAACATTTGCTATGGCTTTTAGAGGTGGTGCTACTGTGGGATTAGCTGTTCCAGCAATGGCTCTTCTGGCAATTACTGGATTATACTTGATTTATCCTGATCCAATAACAATTGCAGGCGTTGGGATTGGAGCTAGTCTAATTGCATTATTCATTCGAATCGGTGGTGGGATTTTTACAAAAGCTGCTGATATGGGTGCTGATTTAGTAGGAAAAGTAGAGGCAAATATTCCTGAAGATGATCCTAGAAATCCTGCAACTATTGCAGATAATGTTGGTGATAATGTTGGTGATGCTGCAGGAATGGGTTCTGATGTTTATGAATCTTATATTGTTACTATCCTTGCAGCATTATTAATTGCAGCATTAATTGGCGCTCCAAACTATTTCCTATACCCAATTTTAATTGGTTCATCTGGAATGATTGCATCAATTATCGGTGTTGTAATTGTTGGTTCAAAAGGTGTAACTGATGTTATGAAACCTCTTAATCGTTCCTTCTATGTTTCAGCTGCAATTGCAATTGGATTAAATTATTTTTTTATCACACAATTTATTGAACAAACAACTGCAGCATATGCTTTGTTTGGAACTACTGTGATTGGTGTAATTTTAGTTCCTGTAATTCAAAAAATTACTGATAATTATACCAGTTATCAAAAAGGACCAGTTAAAGAAATTGCAGATTCTGCAAAATGGGGATATGCATCACTAACTTTAATGGGAATTATCAAAGGAATGCAATCAACTGGACCGTTTATGATTGCACTAGTTGTCGCAATAATCATATCTTATTCTATTGCTTCTTCAGCTGCCCCTGAAGGTGCTGATCCAGTTCTCTATGGAATTTTTGGAACCTCTTTGACTGCAATGTCTATGTTGAGTCTTGCAGGAATTGTTCTTAGCATTGATGCGTTTGGTCCTATTGCTGATAATGCAGGAGGTATTGTGGAGATGACTGGAATGGGAGAAGAAAATCGTAAAGTCACTGATGAAATTGATGCAGTTGGTAATACTACAAAGGCTGTAACAAAAGGATTCGCAATAGCAAGTGCTGCATTAGCTGCATTAGCAATGATTCAAGCTTTTCAATTTGAGGCAGCCCATATCTTTGAAGGTGTATTGGAATTAAATTATAGTTTAACAAATCCTGCAATTATTGTTGGATTGTTAGTTGGCGGTCTTATTCCATTTATCATTACTGGCCAATTAATCAACGGTGTATCTAGAGCTGCAGGAAAAATGGTTGATGAAGTTCGAAGACAATTCAAAGCAGATCCTGGTATTCTTGAAGGAACTTCAAAACCTGATTATGCAAAATGTGTAGATATTGCAACTGTAGCTTCAATTAGAGAGCTATGGAAACCTGCAATTGTCGCAATTACTGCTCCTATTATTTTGGGAATTATTTTGGGACCCACTGCTGTTGCTGGTTTGTTAATGGGTGCAGTGGTGACTGGAATTTTGTTAGCATATCATTTAGCAAATACTGGCGGTGCATGGGATAATGCAAAGAAATTAGTTGAAATGAAAGGTGAAAAGGGTTCTGAAGTTCATAAAGTGGCAGTAGTTGGTGATATCATTGGTGATCCTTACAAGGATACAGCCGGACCTGCATTAAACACGGTAATTAAATTACTTAATACAATTGCAATTGTCTTTGTATCTGCTTTTGTAGCAATACTTTCAATTTGATTCTTCTTCCACAATTGTAGTCATATCTAATTCGTCAACTTGATCTTGAATTGCTTTTTGTAATGTTAGATTATGTGTACTGCAAAATTTGAAATAATTATCTGTAGTTTGGAAACATCCACAAATCCATTCTGTTTTTTTATCTCCTTCAATTGTTCCTTTTGAATATTGTTCACTCATAAACTAACTTGTAATTTACTCTAAAAAAAGATTTTTTTTAAAAAAGAAAAAATGTTTAAGGACAGCCTTCCATCTTTTGAATGAAATAACCTTTTTCCTTAATTGCCTGTTCAACAGGCTCTGGACAAGATTGTGAGTGACAAAATGTACATTCGTTTTGTGTCATTTGTGCTTCTCCTTCTCCTATCTCCTTTAACCATTCTTTACCGTATTCAATGGCTTTGGGATGATCTTTTTCACCTGTAATTACATCAAAGTGCATGGTATGACCGTCTGCTGCTTTGACATAAGTGTCGTATACGTGAATTTCCATATTTTTTGTAACAAAAGGGGGTATTTAATCCCAAAGATGATTCTATGTGCTTGAATTTTTGAAATTATTATTTTCCTTCAATTGGAATTTCTACACTATCTGATTCAAGAATAAATGCTCTAAAATTTTTGTTAATTCCTGAATAAATTATCCATACATATGGATTATTTTGCATAAATTTTTTATCTGTATTTGAAGGAAATGCCTCTCCTTTTGGATGTGAATGAAAAATTCCAATAATCTCTAAATTCAATTCTTTACGTTTTTGATCCATTTCCCAAGTTTGTTCAGCTGATAATGTAAATTCTATTGGGGATGGGGTGTCGTTCTTTGTTAACCATATTTCTTTAACTATGTTTCCTCCCTCGATCTTATTTCCGTATAAGATTGCGCATGCTTCATTTGGTTCTTCTTTACAAGTGTGGTCTAAGAGAATTTTTTGCTGTAATTTTGAAAGAATAATTTTCTGCAAATCTATTCTACGTTAACAGTTCCAATCATCCATGGATGTAATATGCAATAATAATCAAAATTACCTGCTTCACTAAATGTGAATTGATAGGTATCTCCCAAGTTTAATATTTGTGAATCAAATACTCCGTCAGGTCCACTTGCTGGAGTTCCTGATGTTGCAGTATGCATTGCATTATCTTCATTGACCCATTCTATTGGGGTTCCAACTGAAATGTTGATTGTTTCTGGTTCATAGTAAATTTGTCCGTCTTCTGGAATTGCTGCTCCCTCTGGAATTATAATTTTGATTGCTTCTTTTGGTTCTTCAATTACTAAAGTTGAAATCATCCATGGGTGAACAATACATAGGTATTCGTATTCACCAACATCTAAGTTAGTTGTATCTAAAGAATATGTTTCTCCTTCACTCATTAAACTAGAATCAAATGTTTCACCATAATCTGATGCACTAGTTACTGTGTGTGGTGCAACATCTACATTTGTCCATACAACAGTATGACCTTGTGTGACAATTGCTCTGTCTGGATCATAATCAGGATTTCCTTCTTGTGCAGAATCTTTGAGAATTGCAATTTCAAAAATTGGTCCTGCTGGAACATCTTCCATTGCTTCATCATGTATTTCTTCAGCTAACTCTGCTTCGCTTTCACTCATTGAACCAGCTGTTATCCAAATAACTAAACCACTTGCAACTGCTAAACCCAACACTAAACCAATTGGTTTGATACTTCCAGGTTTTTTCATTGCTATCCATGCAACTCCTGCAGATGGAAGTGCAATTGCTAGAATAACTAGAATTAGTGAAAATGTGTAATCTGAAGAATTCATTGTAGCTAATGCATAAATTCCAAATCCAATTGAAATTGCCACAATTACTAAAGTTGTAATCTTGGCTCTGTTACTAGTTGAAACTCCTCCGTCCAAAATACCTGCTGCTGTGAAAATTAGTCCTACAAACATTGTTAGACCTGTCAATGCATGCATTCCATCAATGAATGTGTGTGCTATGCCTGCATATGATAAAATGAGACCTGCTAACCCTACGCCTGTAAGGCCCATACCTGGCATCAATAGATCCCAATTACTCATTAAAATAGCTGGTAAGAGTGAGATACTTATTCCTTTTGAAATATAATGGATCTACAACAAGGAATAAAACGGCTTTGAAATTGGGTAGAGTAAATTGGGAATTAATGAAATAATCGAAATATCGAAACCAAGAATAGTTGTTCTATTGGTAATTACTGCAGTTACCTCCATGTATGCTGCTAGTAAGTTGGTTACAGGTACATCTCAACTTGATTATATGGATTATTTGCATATCATAGTTGCAGGAGCATTGGCTTCAGCTGGTTCTAGTGCTCTGAATCATTATTATGATAAAGATATTGATCCTAAAATGAGTAGAACTAGTTCTAGACCTATTCCTTCTGGAAGAATGTCTCCATCAAATGTTTTGTTGTATGGTTTAATCGTTAGTTGTGTTTCAGTAATTTATGGATTCTTTGCATTAAACGCTGTTTCTGCATTCTTTATTGCAGTTGGAATCTTTTCGTATGTGATAATTTACACAGTTTGGTTAAAACGTAAAAATACTTCAAATATTGTAATTGGTGGAATTGCTGGAAGTGCTGCCGCATGGGCTGGATGGGCTGCTGCCACTGGTAGTATGGATTTGTTAGGTTTTCTTGTTGGCTTTTTGGTGTTTGTGTGGACCCCATCTCACTTTTGGTGTCTTGCAATGAAAATTAAAGATGAATATGCACAAGCTGAAGTCCCTATGTTACCTGTTGTAATTGGAATGCAAAAAACATCTAAATTTATTTTAGGAAATACTTTGATTTTAATCCCATTTTCTTTGGCTCTTGTAATAATTCCTGATGGGTTAGGCCTTGTCTATGCAATCATTGCATCCGTTTCTGGTGGATTGATGCTTGTCTATCATTATAAATTAACAAAAACTCCTACGTCTGAATTTGCTTGGAAAGCATACAAAGTTACTGCACCTTATTTGACAATAATTTTTGTTGCAGTTGCATTAGATGCTGCATTTCATTTCCCTTTGATTTAATTTTTTGAGACAGTTAATTACAATACTTAATTTTTAAATTATTTATCCAATCCTGGAAAACTTGCTTCATAATCTTTTTCCATTACTTCTTTATTCTGTTTTTCAATTGGATCTTCTTCTTTTTCAACAATTGTAACTTCTATTCTTCTTTCATCTTTAGTAAACCATGCAACTTTGATTAATCCTAAAATTTCTAAATCTAGTAAAAGTTTGTTGAACTTATCTTCAGGCAAATTTAATCCATCTTTTGTCAAACTCTTGTAAAGCTCTACATCTGTTAATGAATTGAATTCTTTAATTTTTTCAAATATTTGATTTCTTAATGGGATTGTCATGATTAACCGTAAAATGCTTTCTCTCCTGTCTTGGGTACTACATTAGATATACTTTCTCTTATGGCCTTATACCACTGATCTACTTCTGTTGTTATTGATGGTTTGATTTGTTTTAGACTATTTGCAAAATCCTTGCTGCTAATTTTGGATGATTTACTTCTCATTGCACTAATTGCTGCTTCTCTGCATAATGCTGCCAAGTCTGCGCCTGTATAATTTTGAGTTGCTACTGCAATTTCTTGCAATTTAATATCCTTTGATAGTGGCATTTTTTTTGTTAAAATTTTGATAATTTCTAATCTACTCTTTTCATCAGGTGATGTGACATACAGAACTAAATCTAATCTACCTGTTCTCAATAATGAATTATCTATGATATCTGGTCTGTTAGTAATTCCAATTACTGCAACGCGAGATGAAGTTCCTTCTTCAATTTCTGTTAATAATTGACTAAGTATAGTTTCTCCTGATCCTCCTTCTCCTGATTTAGTTCTTGCAAGTGCATCCAATTCATCAAAAATTATTATACATGGTGATGATGATTTTGCTTTTCTAAAAATTTCTCTAATTGCTTTTTCTGATTCTCCGACCCATTTTGAAAGAATTTCTGGACCTCTCACTAGAATCATGTTTGCACCAGTTTCTGTTGCAACTGCTCTTGCAAGTAATGTCTTTCCACATCCTGGTGGACCATAAATCAAAACTCCTTTTGGGGGTTTGATTCCCATTTTTGTAAACTTGCTAGGTTCTTTAACTGCTGTAATTATATTATCTGTCAAACTTTTCTTAATGTTGTCTAACCCTCCAACATCATTCCACCAAACTTTTGGTCTTTCAACATAAAATTCTCTCATTGCTGTAGGGACAACTTCTTGCATGGCATCGTAAAAATCAACTAATTTGATTTCCATTGATTGTAAAACTTCTGAAGAAATTTTTTCAGTTTCTAGATCAATTTCTGGTAAATATCTGCGAATTGATTTCATTGCAGCTTCTCTACATAATGATTTGATGTCTGCCCCTGTGTATCCGTGTAGTTCTGCTGATAATTCTTTAAGATCAATTTCTTGATTTATTGGCATTCCTCTTGTGTGAATTTGTAAAATTTCATATCTTCCATCTTCATTAGGAACGCTGATCTCAAATTCTCTGTCGAATCTTCCTGGTCGTCTTAATGCTGGATCTACGCTGTCTGGTCTATTGGTTGCTCCTAATACAATTACATTTCCTCTATCGTTTAATCCATCCATTAATGCCAACAATTGTGCAACCACTCGTTTCTCAACATCACCGTATACTTCTTCTCTTTTTGGGGCAATTGCATCAATTTCATCGATAAAAATTATGCTTGGCGAATTGTCTTTTGCCTCTTTAAAAATTTCTCTTAATTTCGCCTCTGTTTCTCCATAGTATTTGTTCATTATTTCTGGACCGTTAATTGGAAACATGTTAGCTTCTGATTCACTTGCCATAACTTTTGCAAGTAATGTCTTTCCACATCCTGGTGGACCATAAAGTAAAATTCCACTATGTGGTTCAATTCCTAATCTAGAAAATAATTCTGGATGTCTTAGCGGTAATTCGACAATTTCTCTCATTGCTTTTGTTTTTTCTTTTAATCCCCCTACCTCTTCATAAGTCACTCTAACTTTTCTGTCAATGGATGTTTCTGTTGAAATATTTAATTCAGTTGTACGGTCTATGTCGATAATTCCTTTTGGTGATGTTTTTGTTATTTTAAAATCCATGGAATTTCCTAATATCATCACAGAAATTTCATCTCCGTGAGTTACTGGTAATCCTTTTAATCTGTTTTTTACAAAATCTGTGAATTCTTTGTCGATTGTTACTGCGTCATTTAGTGGTGTCAGTGTAATTGTTTTTGCAATTTTTGAAATAACTTTTCTAACTTTTACTAGGTCATTTAGTGTTCCTCCGACATTTTTTCTTGTTTGTCCATCTACTCTAATTATGTCTGGGAATTTTTCATCTTCATCAGCGGGCCAAACTACTGCACAACTTGTTCTTGAACCCATGATTTCAATAATGTCACCTGGTTCTGCTTTTAGGAAATCCATTGCTTTTGGACCTACTCTTGCACGCTTTTTTCCTACGTCTCTTTGTTTTGCTTCGCCGATTCTCATCTGCAAAGGCTCTTCTTTGCGTACCATAAAACCAATTAATCCTTGCTATGCTAATTACTGTTATGCTAATTACGACTCATACTAAGTACTTCAAATTCACTGACTCCTTCAACTGCTCTAACAGTATCTTCAAGTGAATCCATTTGTCCTTCTTTATCTTCTAATACAAATTGTGCTTTTAGACATTCTAATCCAAAAGCTAATGGTTCTTTTTCATGTCTATTCAAAGTAATTCCATCTTTTAGTGATGTCTTTACAGTTTCTGCTAATTTATCTAAATCAACTTCCATTCCTGTTGGAAGAATTTTTGCAATTAATACAATATCGGTCATTTGTTTAAGGCCCCGTAAAGTTACATGAAGAGCAGGTATAGGTTCTTGCTGCTTCTCTACAACTTTCACATCTCCAAATAAGATCACCGTCATCACAGTCCGGACAATTGAATTTAACACATTTATCATTAGGCATAATTGCTCTATGACAACAACTGCATGTCGGCAGTGATATAGTAGATGACATGCTCAATTTTTCCGGAAACATCATTTATAGTTTCCTTAGAAATTAGTTGTACTTAACTCAAGATTTTTTTCAATTCACTACTAACTAATGTCTGAACTGTTTTCAATGATCCTTTAATTCCTAATAATTTGATAATTGAACTTGTATGAAAATCAAAATCATCTTTTTCTGAAATCTCATTGACAATTTCTGGAGTAATTGATTCAAATAATTTATTGATCGTTAGATTGTCAATTCTTTCTAAAATTTTTCTTGCTAACAATTGTTTTTCAAATTCTTTACCAAATCTTTCAATCCATTTTTTTTGATAATTTTCAAGTTCTTCTCTTTCATTTGTTTTTAAAAACTTGGCTATGGCTTGTCCGGCATACACTCCTCCCATTCCGCTTGTAAAAATTCCTCCTGCAGTTGTTGGTTTTGCTTGTCCAGCTGCATCACCTACAATTACTGTATTTTCTTCAACAAATTTTTTGATTGGTCCTTTGATCCATATTGGAGCAAAAATCTTCCTTATTGTTGAAAATTCTCCTTTTTGTTTAAGAAATTCGTTTAATGTTTCTGAGACGTTAATTCCTTTTCCTGCAATTCCTACTTTTCCTTTCCCTTCATCAGATGGAATTATCCATGCAAAAAAACCTGGGTATTTTTCTTGATCAAAAATCACTTCTACTTTTCCTTTTTTGATCCAGTCTGCATAAATTTCATATTGTGCAGATGATAAAATTCCTGTTCGATCCTTATGAATTAATGATGAAACCCCTCTTGCATCTACAAAAATTTTACAATCAATTTTTCCTTCATTTGTTCTAATCCCTGTTTTTGTAATTTCTTGAAAACTGGTTCTTACTTTTACTACTGCACCATTTTTTTGAGCTTGAAATGCAACTTGTTTGTCTAATTCTCTTCTACTGATTTCTACTACTTTTTGATTTTTTGAATTAATTGTGAAATTTTCTCCATTTGGTGATGTAATCTTTGCAGATTCAATCATATGTTCAAAAGTTTTTCTAGATGGAATAATTCCTAATTCTTCTAAACCTGCAATACTTACCAATCCTCCACAATGTTCTGGTGTTCCAATTTCATAATCTTCTTCAATTACTAATACTGAAAATCCTTCTGAAGAAATTTCTCTAGCTGTTAATAATCCTGCAATACTGCCACCTGCTACAATTGTATCATAGTACACAGATTTTGGTTCTTTGTCAATTATTTATTTCCAAAGTTTTTCATTGTGCCTATTTCTAAAAATGGTATGGGTGAAATTAAACAAGTAATTGCGGTTAGATCTGACTTGGGTATGGGTAAAGGTAAGATTGCTGCTCAAGTAGGTCATGCATGTGTAATGGGTTCAGAACATGTCAGAAAATCTCATCCAGAATGGTGGTCTGAATGGTGGGGTGGACAAGAGAAAGTTGTCGTTAAAGTCTCAGGAATTAAAGAACTACAAGAAGTAAAAAGGCATGCAATTGATTTGAACTTGCCTTGGTCTGAAATTTCTGATGCAGGTCACACCCAATTAACTCCTGGAACTACGACATGCATATCTATTGGTCCCGCACCTGAAAATTTGATTGATAAAATCACTGGTGATTTGAAATTATTGTGATTTACTGGGAATGAGATATTAACAGTGATATTCAAAAAAATCTGTGAAAAAACAGACTAAGGGAATTTTGGCATTTGGTTTTCTAGGAGGTCTTATGTTGACTTCTGGTGTTTTAATTGCCATTCCTGGATATGATGAACAAGTGGATTATGCAGCAATGAATGATCCTGAATTAACGATTACTGGAACACCTGCTGATAATTATCCTGATGAACAAAGAAATCAATTTTGTAGTTCTGATAAAATTGCAAAATCAACTAAGTTTGTTCAAGAATTTGTTATACCCACTGAATGTACTAACCCATTAGCTATTACTTCTGATTATGATGGTAATGTTTGGTTTGTTCAAACTAATACTGGTAACCTAGCAAAATTTGATCCTTCAACTCAAACATTCACTGAATTTGAAAATCCTACATGGCCTGATGGTGCTCGTTCAATGATGTGGGGTATAGATTATGCTCCTGATGGATCAATTTGGTTTACTGATGAAACTTATGACTCTGTTTGGAAATTTTCAACCTTTGAAGAAGAATATGAGCGATTGTCATATCCTTCTGAAGGAAATTCATTACCTCAAAAACTTCGAATTGATGGCTCTCAAATTATAATTAATGATTTTACTGGAAACAAATTAACAATTTTGGATGTAAATCCTACTGATACTGAAGTAAATTATTTGAGTATTCCATCACCTGTAGATGATTCTGTCACAGCTGACTTTGCAATAGATGGAAATGACAATATCTGGTATACTAATTGGTTATATCAACAAGGCGGAATTTTAGTACAGTTTAATCAAAATGATTATCTTGATGATGTTACAACTACTGGACAACTATACTTACCATTAATTGATTACATTGATGGTTACCCATTACCTGTACAACTACTTACTCCAAATGGTGTAACTTTTTCTGATGATGGTACCTTGTGGTTAGCAGATACCACTTCTTCATCCTTCTTTAGCTTTGATCCTTCTACTGAACAATTTATTCAATATGTCACTGCTGATCCAATTCTTGAAACATTTGGAAATCAAACAGGCATTGTTAAATCTCCTCTATCTAGACCGTATTGGATTGAAAATGATGAACAAGGGAGACTTGTATTTAATGCACAAACAGCAAATAATATTTCTGTAATGGATCCAAAAACACAAACTCTAGTTGAATACCATGTTCCTTCAAAAAATCCTAATTGGGCTGACTGTGATTCTGGAATTGAAGTAATGGAAAACTGTGGCGTTGCACAAATTTTTGATTTTGCTATTTCTGGTGAAAAGATTTGGTTTACTGAATGGGTTGAAAATAAAATAGGTGTTGTGGATACATCTGTACCATTACCATTTGACATTCAACTTGAATTTGATGAAGTAACCCTTTCTCCAGGTGAATCTACTACTAACTATTTCATTATTTCTCAGTCTGAAAATGATCTTGTTGACCTTATTTCTATTGTATCCACTACTCATGATTTTCTAGTTGTTGAATCTATTGATTCTCAAAATATTGAAATTTCTGCTTCAGAACAAGCTATCCCTGGAACCTACAAAATTTTACTGGGTGCACAAACTTCAGATATTGCAATCAGTAAATATCTCACAGTGATTATAGAGTGATACCTGAAATTGATTCACAAATAGGAATTTCTGTTTATACTACAAAATTTTCTGGTATAGGTGGTAAAATTAGAAATGATCCTGAAGACTTTGAAGTATCTGAATTAATTTCTAAACATGCCACAAATTCTATTACTCCTGAGAGTGGTTATGCTGTTTACAAACTAAAAAAGAAAAAAATTGACACTAATCATGCTTTATCGGGGATTTTTAGAAAAACTGGTGTTCGTCTAAAATCTTTGGGACTAAAGGATGCCTCTGCTGTAACTGAACAATTTGTTGGTTCACCTCACAAAGGAAAACCTATTGAAGATTTTTCTACTGAAAAATATTCTCTTAGAAAAATTGGATTTACAAAAAAACCCTTATCTAAAAAAGATATGATTGGCAATAATTTTAAAATTCAAATTTCTGATTGCTCTGAAAATTTAACTTCCTTTGACGAACATAACCAAATTTTGAATTTTTATGGATATCAACGATTTGGATCTAAAAGACCTGTGACTCACTTAATTGGAAAGGCAATTTTACAAAGGGATTTTGATATGGCTGTTGATTTGATTCTTTCATTCACTTCTTCATATGATTCAGCTGAAAATACTGAAATTCGTGAAAAACTTTCTGATAAGGCTAATTATAAAAAATATTTTGATAAAGTTCCATCTCAAATGGATATTGAAAAGATTGTTTTAAAAGAAATGATTGGCCATGATGATTCTATTCGTGCAATACGTGCAATTCCTTTGTCTTTAAGAAGATTTTACATTCAAGCATACGAATCATATATTTTCAATAAATCTCTTAGTACTGCATTTTTAGATGGTGAAAATCTATTCGAATCTCAATCAGGTGATGTGTGTTTTGATTCTAAAAGTATTATTGGAAAATTCAAAGATGGGGTTGAACAATATCTTGCATTACCATTTGTTGGATATTCTTATTACAAAAAGACAAGATTTGACTATTCTATTTCTAAAATTTTGGTTGACGAAGAAATTACTCCCAAAGATTTTTTCATTAAAGAAATGCAAGAAGTAAGTAGTGAGGGAGGATTCAGACAAGCTGCAATTCATTGTACTGATTATATGTCTGAGAAAAATAGAGTTGAATTTTCATTGTCTAGAGGATCCTTTGCCACCATTTTGTTAAGAGAAATTATGAAACCCAATGATCCTCTTAATGCTGGATTTTGATGGATTCATTTTTTTAGAATTTTCAATAATGTCCCAATGACAATAATTGTTATTCCTACAAACATCATTTGAATTCCATATGTGACCCAATCTGGATTTGCAAACATGAATGATGATTCTGGACCTATCACTGATTGGCCTTGTAAATCAAAAATTAAACCAAAAATGAAAATTATTGCCCCGACTGTTATGACAAAATTCCCTTTTTTCATGCTTTTTTTGAATGATTTCCATTAAAAAGGGTAAACAGAATTGATTCATTTAGCAAATCATTTTCGGGCTGTATTTTTAATCATTTTCTTATGATGTCATAAAATGTACAATTGGAGTGGTCAGTCTGAATCTGATGGGCACAAATATCTTGGATTGATATTGTTTTCTTCTTCAGCCTTACTAGCTCTGTTATTGTTTTTGATATTTCACCCTCAAATTGACGCCATTAATCGAGAATCGCCAATTCTAATCAATTTGATGTTTATTCCTGCAATGGCTGTAGGATTTCTCTATGGAATTAAAATTACTAAACGAGCTGTAAATCCAGCTGAAATTCATAGTCCTATTAAAAGATCTATTGTAAAAATATTCTTGTTCTTTTTTGTAATGGGTGGAATGTTTAGTTCTGTTAATTTTGCAATTAATGGTGGAAGTGTAATGCCTGATGTATCTATTTTTGAAGATGGTTTGTTAACATGGGTTCATACATTTGTAATGGCAAACGGTGGTGTCACTTTCTTAATTATCTCAAGTATTACTTTAATGGCTGCTGCAACAAAAAGAATTGTTGGTCTGGATACGGGATTTCTTAATAGATTAGTTTCATGTGCTAGTACATTTGTTTTTGTAACTGTTCTTGCTTTGAGTTTTACAAAATCAGATCCTACTTCATCTGGTATATTTCTATATACTTTTTATCAGGCTGGAATTGTTGGCGGTGCATTTTTTGCAATGAATCGATTAACTAAAGACAAGAATATGATATCTGATTTTGCTAATGGATACTAAATACTAGTTTTCATTTTTACAAACATTATTAATTT
The DNA here is from genome assembly GCF_001541925.1 of Nitrosopumilus sp. Nsub. Taxonomy (GTDB): domain Archaea; phylum Thermoproteota; class Nitrososphaeria; order Nitrososphaerales; family Nitrosopumilaceae; genus Nitrosopumilus. Next base: position 41,248 of record NZ_LQMW01000017.1, on the reverse strand, counting down.
CTAGTATCCTCTAACGTTTGTGGGATTTCTCGATAAAATAAAAAAAAATATTGAATTAAAACAAAGTACTCCAAATATTTCGTCACTTAAAAAAACAGAAGAAAAAATTTTGGAATTAACAAAGAAACTTGAATCACATCCAGATGATTCTAAAATTTTGTTTGAATTATACACATGTTATGTTGGAACATCAAATTCTAAAAAGAAAATTGAATGTCTAGAAAAATTAACTTCTATTTTGCCTGAAGATTTTTATCCGCTTCAACAATTAGCAGATATTTATCTAAATGAATTAAATGATGAAAATAAGGCAAAATTCTATCAAAATAAGGCTAATGATGTTAAAATTAATTTCTAGTTTTCACTAATAATTGATAACTAGTTTTCTAGATCTACATAAATTCCTGAAATTTCATTATTTATTCTATCCCAGTAAATTTCACAGCCATCTGTTTTGAAATCATTTGCTTTACACTCGTTGAAATGAGCTGTAGCATCTCTTGACATGTTATCTGCATATAATACATCCTCACCTATGACTAATCCCACTACTAAAACTGCTAACAAACTGGCTGATACCAAGATCATGGAATACCCAACTTGTCTCAAATTTCTGGATTTTTTCATTCACGTGAAATCGATAAGGCTTGAATTTAATCTTTTCAAGTCGTCTCTTGTTAGTTCTTATCGCTAGAGTCTTTTTTCCGATAAAAAGAAAAGAAAGTACTTCAAATAACTTTCATTGAGCATTCAAATCCTTCAATATGAGTTTCTAGGGCCAATTCCTTTATCAGAATGGGGTCCTCCTATGGAAAAATTAGTCTATTTGATCTTATCTCGAACCAAAGATAAATTTGACATGGTCTATGTTGGGGATTGTCAAAAAACTGATGAAAAGTCATTTTTTACATCTCATGAACAATTCAAATGTTGGTTACAGAAATCTGGTTCTGAACAATCTTTGTACCTTGCAATTTTTCCAATGTTTGAAGCAAGTGATGAAAAACGACATAATGTAATTCAAAAAATTCTAGCTCAGTACAAACCTCCTTGTAATGTTGATGAAATTTCTGAACCAAAACCTGATTATGTTGTAAGGGTATCCGAGGAATCAGATAAAGATTCAGAGGAATCAGATAAACCTGAATAATGACTCTGAAAAAGATTTCTTGTACATGATATGGAAATAAAATCAATTTAGAAAAGAAACTGGAAAAATCTAATCTATATCATTGTAATAATTGTGGAATAAGTGATACTGGACTTAATTCTTAACTTTGTTTTGTACATCAAATAACTGTAAAGTTAGTAAATCTAATGCCTTTTTCATATGTTGAAATTCATTAACTGAATGCATTTGTCCTTCAATGAGGGCTCTCATTACTTTAATTGAATTTTTTTGAAAATCGTCTGATGCTATAATTTCCATTCCATTTAATTTTGATAATAAATTATCTAGATCTTTTATCATCTCATCTGATGGCTTGTGTTTATCCATAGAATTCAGATTTTTTTTTCGTATATGAATTATTACTCTAATTTTTTAATAAACTGTTTTTTTGAAAATGTTTATCTAAATGAAATAATTGAACAATATGTATGGGATTCAAAAAAGGTATTGAAAAATGTGTAGAGTGTGAGAGAAAAATGTCTGAGGACCCAGATGAAACTGGAATGTGTAGTAAATGCGGTTCTGGTGCTAGAGTTGATTCAGAAATTCAAAAAGAATTAAATGATTTAGGAATTTTCTAGAGTTTTTTTATATTACAATAAATCTTCATCAATTTCTTGAATTGGATTGATATATTGCGAACACGTGCATGTTGGAATTTTACATTTTCCTAACTTTATCATTAATTTACTTTCTTCATCTGGAACATGAACTTCGTCTGTATGGTGACATCTTTTACAGTTCATTTTTCTTATCAGACCTCTAAATACTTGGAACTAAAACTGCGCGTGCGTCAATCTCTGAATCTTTTAACTTCATTAAAGCTTCATTTGCTTCTTCTAAAGGAAATGTTTCATAAATTACTTCGATATCATTTTCACTACATATCTTGATTACTTGTTCCATATCTTTTGTAGATCCAATCAACGTACCCCTAATTGTTTTTTCTTCAAATGCAATGAATTCTGGCCTTTCTCCAATTGTTGCAATGACAATTGTTCCTCCTTTCTTGACTGATTTTATTGCAGTATCTGTTACGATATCTGCTGGAGCAAATACTATTGCAGCATCTAATAATTCATGTTTTTGATTTAAGTTATCTAAAAATTCTTTTTGTTCTTTTGAAAAAATCATAGTGTCTACTGCTCCTAATCTTTTTGCAACATCCAAATGATTTTGTGATCTTGAAAACGCAATAACTTTGGCATTCTCTATTTTTGCAAATTGCACTGCCATGTGACCTACTCCCCCAATTCCAAAAATTCCAATTTTTTTATCCGTTTTTGGTTCTGCTGCTTTAACTGCCTTGTATGCGGTAATCCCTGCACAAAATAATGGTGCTGCGTATTCTGATTTCATTTCATCTGGAATCTTAGTTGCAAAATCTTGTCTAACGGTAATATATTCTGAATATCCTCCTTTCAATGTCTCTCCAGTAATTTTTGATGATTCGCAAAGGTATTCTTTTCCTTCATCACAATATTGACAATTTTTACATGCTTCAAGCAATGGTGTAATTCCAGCTCTTTCTCCTACTTTGAATTTGGTCACATCTTTTCCAATCTCAATTATTTTACCGACCACTTCGTGTCCTGGAACAATTGGTAATGTGGCTGGAATTCCAATATGTTGCCAATCTCCTTCAATTCCATGAAGTTGTGAATGACAAACTCCACAAGCTTCGATTTTTAGTAAAATTTCATCTGATCTTTCAATTTCATGTTTATCTATTTTAATTGATTTCAAAGGCTTAGTTTCAATTTCTGCACATTCTGAAAGTACCATTGCACGCATTTTTTCCATAAACAAAAAAAAATTTCATTGAATTTTAATATACTGTTTTAATTTTTTTCTGATAAATAATTGGAATTACGATAAGATTTATTTTAAAAATAATGTAAGTTAGTGTATGGCTGATATTTCTTCAGAAGATCGTGAAAGGATAAAATTACTGACTCTAATATCTTCTTCAAAACATGAATTTGATAAACTATCTTTAGAACAATTGGCAAGATTAGAAGAATTACTCAAGAAAAAAGATTACAGTCATGATAAAAAAGCAGATAAATCAAAAACTAAATTTCTTAAGAGAATTAATGTACGAATTTATGAATTAACTGAAGGTAAGGGAATATGGGGTTAATTCCATCTGGGTACAAATATTCAAAACTCTTTTGATTAATTATGGTTGGAAATCATTTAATTCATGAAACTAGTCCTTACTTACTTCAACATGCTGATAATCCTGTGGATTGGTATAGCTGGAATGATGAAGCACTAAAAAAAGCAAAAGATGAGAATAAACCTATTTTTTTGAGTATTGGATATAGTTCCTGTCATTGGTGTCATGTAATGGCTCATGAGTCTTTTGAAAATGATGATGTTGCTAAATTTATGAATGAACATTTTGTAAACATCAAAGTTGATCGTGAAGAACGTCCTGATATAGATGATATTTATCAGAAAGTTTGTCAAATAGCTACTGGTCAAGGTGGTTGGCCATTGAGTATTTTTCTTACTCCTGATCAAAAACCATTCTATGTTGGAACCTATTTTCCAGTTTTGGATTCCTATGGTCGCCCAGGATTTGGAAGTATTTGCAGACAATTGGCACAAGCTTGGAAAGAAAAACCTAAGGATATTGAAAAATCTGCTGAAAGTTTCATTTACGCATTACATAAAACTGAAAAAATTTCAGACCCTACGAAATTAGAACGAACTTTACTTGATGAAGCAGCAATGAATCTATTCCAACTTGGTGATCCTACATATGGTGGATTTGGTTCAGCTCCTAAATTTCCAAATGCGGCAAATATTTCATTTTTATTTCGTTATGCAAAAATTGCAAATTTATCAAAATTCAATGAATTTGCATTAAAAACTTTGAAAAAAATGGCAAATGGTGGAATTTTTGATCAAATTGGAGGGGGCTTTCATAGATACTCCACTGATACAAAATGGTTGGTTCCCCATTTTGAAAAAATGCTTTATGATAATGCCCTCATGCCTGTAAATTATTGTGAAGCATATCAAATCACCAAAGATCCGTTTTATCTAGATGTACTAAAAAAAACACTTGATTTTGTTTTACGTGAAATGACCTCATCTGAAGGAGGATTTTATTCTGCTTATGATGCAGATTCTGAAGGTGTGGAAGGTAAGTTCTATGTTTGGACAAAATCTGAAATCAAAGAAATTCTTGGTAATGATACTGAAATATTTTGTCTTTATTTTGATGTAACAGGTGGTGGAAATTGGGAGGGCAGTAGTATTCTTTGTAATAATCTTAATCCTTCCACAATTGCATTTAATTTTGGAATATCTGAACAAAAAGTTCATGAGATTATAGATTCTTGCTCAAAAAAATTATTGGAAGTACGTTCAAAAAGAATTTCACCTGGATTAGATGATAAAATTCTAGTCTCTTGGAATTCATTAATGATCACAGCTTTTGCCAAAGGCTATCGTGTAACAAATGATATTCGATATCTTGATGCCGCAAAAGATTGTATTTCTTTTATTGAAAAAAATCTCTACGTTGATGATAAATTATTGAGGACATACAAAAATGGAACTGCGAAAATTAATGGATATCTTGAAGATTACTCATATTTTATAAATTCACTATTGGACGTATTTGAAATCGAACCTGATGAAAAATATCTTAAACTTGCATTAAAATTGGGTCGTCATTTAATAGAACATTTTTGGGATTCAGAAAATAATAGCTTCTTTATGACTTCTGACAATCACGAAAAATTAATTATTCGCCCAAAAAGCAATTATGATTTATCTTTACCATCTGGAAATTCTGTTTCTTCATTTGTAATGTTGCGATTATATCATTTGTCTCAAGAACAGTCATTTCTTGATATTTCCCTAAAAATTATGGAATCTCAGGCACAAATGGCAGCAGAAAATCCATTTGGATTTGGATGTCTCTTAAACACCATTTCTATGTATTTGGAAAAACCTATCGAAATCACTATTATAAATTCTGAAAATTCAGAACTTTGCAATTCTCTATTTACTTCGTATTTGCCTAACTCTATCATGGTAAATATTAAAAATTCTGAACAACTAAATTCCCTTTCAACTTATCCTTTCTTTTCTGGAAAAACTTTTGAAGATAAGACTTCTGTTTTTATCTGTAAAAATTTTTCTTGTTCTTTACCACTACATACTTTAGATGAAGTAAATTCAAAACTTTAGATTTTTTTTAAATCCACATTTATGGTATTTCCAACTTGTGGTCTTCCCATCCCATCATATCTTGATTTTGGCATGGCAATTGTAATTTGTGTTTGTTGATATGATTTCATATTTACCGTTGGTTGTGCTTGCAAAATTGCTTCTAATAATGGCATAACTTGCTCTTTTGTTTCTGAATCTAATTTCTTAGATACATTTTCAATGATTAATTGTTTTTGTGAAATTGGTTCTGTTGATACATTTTCAATTAATGTTAATTGTATCATTTGTCCGTTATCTACTATCTGTGTAATTTTAAATTCATTAGTTGCAGACACTGATTGTTCATTTAATCTTAATGATTTATCTTTAACGAATTGAAAAATAGAGTGCTATTACTGCTGTTGCCACTGCAGATGTTACTCCTAGACCAAATATGATCTTACCGCCATCAATTTTCATAATTTTACCCTTTTTGATTCAAATTAAACTGTACTGTTGTTTTGTTGCTAATTTTTGATTTCTGTCTTTTTTTATGCCTAATTTTTTCCTCAATTTGTTTTTTCATTTGATTGGTTCTTTGCTTTTATTGGGGATGAAATTGCTTTTTTAATTTGAGATGCTTTTGTTTTTATCATTTCATTAAATTCTTTGATATCTTCTAGACTTGCTGTTTGTTGTTGATTTTGATAAGCTTGAAGAAATCCTGAATATACACATCCTGTAATTATTCCAAATGCCGTGTCTGGAACTGATTCTATTTCTGGACGAAATTTCTCTGCAATTTCTCTATATGATTCTGATTCGCTGATGTAATATTCAATCAAACTGTTGATGAATTCTTTATTTTCCTTAGCAATTGTCATAATCTTATTTTGATTCCTAGTTTATTTAATTATCTTTTTTTATATGATAAATTTATGTAAACGGAAATTTTATCTTTTATGTTGTTGGAAAATCTATCTCCTGAACTTCGAAAAACTTTGAGACAAATCAAAAAACAAACTTTAGCATTGCAATCTATTCGTAATTTAAATAAAATTCAAAAATTAATATGGTTAGAAATGGCTTCTCAGCAAACTGGAATTAATGTGGATAAAATATGTTGTATCAACAAACCTATCAATCTAACTGTATTTCATGTTGGCGATTCAAAATCTTCTGTACTGCTTTGTAATTATCATTCTAAACAAAAATATTTTTTAAAAGATATTTTTGAAGTAAAATCTTTAGATGAGAATTTGGTTGATTCTCATACTATGTGATTTTAAAAAAATTTACTCATTTCTGTAAACTGTAATGTAAAAATAGTATTAGTTCTTAGTTTTGATATGGTTTTGAATGAAATTCTTACTAAAGAAAGAGATTCTTTAAGAGATGAAAATATCGAACTCAGAAATAGAATTCACCAACTTGAACTCTCATTACAAAAAGCATTAGATATGTTAGAAAATGATGATTAATTTTTCATTTCTGTGATAAACATCAACCACGTTTTATTTTCAAATAAAAGTTTAGTAATTGGTTTAATTGAATGATTTTCTTGGGAAATTGGAAATTAGATTTTGAAGATGGATATTATCGAATATTTGATTCTTCCAAATTAATTACTGGGTATTTTGATCCTGATTACGGTGATTTATCTTTGTCTAAAAATCCTGATGATGTGATTTTATCAAAAATCCAAAATCATGAAAAAATTTCTGGTGGAATGATTATGATTCCTCTTGTTAAATTCAGATTATTTGACACTGATTTGAATACTACTTTATCTAATGTTCAACAAAATGTGTCTAGAGTCTCTACACATCTTCAAAAATGGGATTCTCTGTTGTCCAAAATAAATAATTCTTCACATTTTATTGGAATTTCTCATACTGATCAAGATATGTTAACAATAACATTTCCTGTAAAATTTTCTGAACCCACTCCTCTTGATACATCCTATTTAATTAAAGAAATTTCTCCTACTTTGGATTTATTGGAAACCTGTGAATTATTGTAATCTAAATTTTTATTTATGGCATGTGTTCCATTTTCCAATCTTCAGCTTTATTATTACAATTAAACCATTCAATTTCTATTTCATTAGAATCAAATCCTCCTGATTCGTTTCTAAATTGCTCATTACATCGCTCTTTCATTTTTTCTGAAACTTGTGAAACTTTTTGTGGTGAAACTCCTTGAGGCTCTTCAAATTTTTCGCCTCCCACATAATGTTTTATCCCTACTTTTGCTGCTTGAAATTCAACTAACCCTAAGTTTTGATATTCATATGCTTCTTGAATTAATGCATCTGAACGAATTTTTGATGCCTCATTACCTGTTTTAATCCAATCAATTAATTGTACATCACTTTCAAGCTGAGTTTCAGCTGACATTTTTAATAACACCACTGAACTTTGAAATGATTCTGGTGGCGTTAACTCATCGTATTTTGTTATGATCTCTTGAAAATTTTCTATATGTTCATCATAAAATTCAAATAATTTTTCTTTTGTAACGTCTCCTTCTGACCACTTGGTTTTTTCAGAATAAAATTTATTTTGAATTTCTGAAACTTGATTTTCAATTTGACTTAATTCATTTCCAAACTGTAATCCTTTTTGTTTTGTAATATCTACTGAATAATTATATGAAATTATTCCGCCAATGATTATGACTGCAATACTAAGAATTATGATGTTTTGAATTTTCTTTTTTTTCAAAGGTAATCTGTGTAATTTCCATTTTCATCTAGTTTTAATTCAATAGTTAATTCAGTACCACTGATAAATGAATCATTTCTAGTTGTTCTGACTCTTGCTACAACTAACTCATAAGGCCATATTTCTACGACAATTGCTCCTACTTTTGCTTTTGGTGTTTCTGTAATTTCCATATCTTCTCGTTTTATTCCATGTTTTTCTAACATGTGAATTGAGTGATCTAAAAGTGGTTTAGGATTATTGTAATTCAGTACCCATACTGTTCCTTCATATTCAATTTTCTGCAATTTGAAACAATCCTAATTTACTCATATAACAATTAATCCCTTACTGATACTTATTTTGTTAATTTATGCTCTTTTTTCTTAATTTGTAAGAATTTAACAAAAATCATGCCCAGAAAAAGATCTTTTTAGTTTTATTACTAATTCCAAAAAACATTCCTAATCTCACTCTGTCAGAACTTCCTTGAATTTTATTTACTTCGTGAAGAAAATTAGGATTGATAATTATTAAATCTCTTAACTTTGATTCAATAAATCCAATGTTTTTGTAAAAAATAGCAATTATTTTAGGTAGAACAATAATTGATATATCATGACTGATGATGTTGATAAAAGTTTTTTTGATATATTAGCTCAGTTAAAAGAAATCGATCCTGAGGCATACGATAAAGTCCTAAAAGAATTAGAATCTAAAAATGATGTAGATACATAGTCATTGATTTTTTAGAAAGATCTAAAAAGAACTCTATTGAAACTCATAGAATTGAAAGAAAAAATTGAATCTTCAAAAGAACTTAGTACTAAAAAAGTACCTCGTTCATTAAATAATCTGTTAAAAGTCGAACAAGATTTAAAAAAAATGAATTTAGAATTAAAAAAAGTTGTAAAAAAAGTTAAGATATTGGAAAAAGAAAATTCTAAACTTCAAAAGAAATTAGATAAACAATAATTTTACTTTAATTTGTGATTTCGATCTATTTACTTGTATCAATTACATTTAATGTCATTGTACTAACAACTCTTGATAATTTTCTTATGGTTGCAACTACTTTTTCAAAACCTTCTTGATCCTCTGTTTCAATTTCTGCAATTACGTCATATGCACCAAAAGTTAAGTATGCATTACTAATAATGGGCATCTGTTTTAATTCATCAACAATGTATTCTTCTGCCCCTAAGTCGCAATTTAATAAAATGAATCCTTTGTGCATTCTTTTACCTTGTTTTAGTATAGTGGTTCTTGTCTTTAAATTTTTGTAATATTACCATCTACTACGTCCACCGTAGCTATTTCTACCGCCCCTGTCGTTATCTCTTCTTTTACCTCCTCTGCTATCTCGACCGTAGCCTCCGCCTCGACCGTAGCCTCCGCCTCGGCTACCTCCTCTAGAATAATTTGATCTAGAACCGCCACTTCCGCCATATCTTCGTGGTGATGACTGTCTTTTTAGCGGATCTGGAATTGAAATTTCAATATTCATTTCTTGATTAAGATCACGTAATGGAACTTTGATTTGACGTTTAATGATGTTCCAATCTCCTACTGATGAATATGATACAAATGTGATTGCTTTTCCTTCAGCTCCTGCTCTAGCTGTTCTACCTATTCTGTGAAAGTATGCCATTTCTTGGTTTGGCACATCATAATTGACTACTAATTCTACTTTTGGAACATCGATGCCTCTTGAAACAACATCTGTTGCAACTAAAATATCTGCTTTACCGCTTCTAAATTTACCCATTGATTGTTCTCTTCTACTCTGTGACATGTCACCTTCGATAGCTACTGCATTGTATTTTTCTTGGTGGAGAAATTTTGCAACATCTCTTGTTCTGTATTTTGTTGAACAAAATACTACTGATTGTCCTTTTGTTTTTTTAATAAAATCTAAAAGGTACTTGAATTTGTCTCTGTCTTTAATAACTAAATATGCTTGGTCTATACCTTCACCACTTAGATCATCTGCATCCAATAAGAATTGTTTTGGATTGTGTAAATAATCTTCAGATAACCTTAAAATTTCTGTAGGCATTGTTGCTGAAAACAAAGACATTACTCTGTCTTCTGGTGATAAATCTAAAATAAACTGAATGTCATCTATGAATCCCATATCCAACATGGTATCTGCTTCATCAAGTACAATGTGGGTGATGTCTCCTAATTCAATTGAACCTCTTTTGAGATGATCAATTAATCTACCTGGAGTTGCAACAATAATTTCAACTCCTCTTTGTAATGCATCTAATTGAATTCCCATTCCTTGACCTCCATAAACAGTTGCAGTTTTGATTCCTGTATATTTGCCCATTTTTTTAATTTCTGTACTGATCTGTATTGCCAATTCTCTTGTAGGTGCCATGATTAGTCCTTGAATTCCTTGTTTTGGTGTAATATCGTTTAACATTGATAATGCAAATGCTGCTGTTTTTCCAGAACCTGTGTGGGCTTGACCTACAACATCTCTTCCTGAAAGCAATACTGGAATTACAGCTTCTTGAATCTCAAAAGCCTCTTCAAAACCTTGGTCAGTAATTCCTCTAAGTACTTCTTCTTTTAATCCTAGTTCTTTAAATTTTGTCATTTTGTTTTCTTCTCTTAAGCAATGACGATAAAGCTCATTGCCTGTTCGTCATTATTCCGATATTCCAAATCGTTGTTTCAGGTCTAATAAACGCTTGTTATTTTAATTTCCTAACTGTTTATCGATAATTTTTTTGAAACTTTCAAATGGTTGAGCTCCTTTTAATTCTGTAAATCCTATTTGTTCATTTCCAATAAAAAATCCTGGTGTTCCTGATATTCCATATGTTCTTCCATCATTTAGATCATTTTGAATTTCTTTAACGTATTTTGCAGTTGATAAACATGAACTAAATTGTTCTTGTTCTAATTGGATTTCTGATGAATATTGGTTAAACAATTCTATTGCATAGATTGTTTCTAAATTACTCCATTGATTTTGTTTTTCAAATAGGATGTCGTGCATTTCCTTAAATTTACCCTGTTCATTTGCACATTCTGCGGCAACAGATGCTGGAACTGCATTAGGATGAATGCTCTGTATTGGAAAATCTCTGAATACTAGTTTGACAGTTCCTTTTTCAATATACTCATCCATTATTGCAGGAAGTGTTTGTATGTGAAACTTAGCACAAAATGGACATTGAAAATCTGAAAATTCTATAATTGTGATTGGTGCATCTGGATTACCAATTACTGGATCATCGTCTGCAGATATTTTTGGTGATGGATTTGGTTGACTTGTAGGTAATTGCTTTTCAAGCATTTTTAATTCTAATTCTGCAATTGCATTTTCGAATTCTTTTTGTGATACTTGTTCAGAATTTAAATTTGAAACAAATGATCCTGCAAAAAATGCTGCAATTCCTGTTATGATAATGATTCCAATAATCAATGAATTGAAAGTTGATTTTTTTATTACTTTTTCATCTTTTTTAATATTCTCTACAAAAGAATTTTCATCCATAGAATATTTCTCATTTTAGTCTACTTATTCGTATTGTAAATACCTGCATCTCATTGAAAATTAAAAGCCACTGACGGGATCTGAACCCATGACCTACTGATTACAAATCAGTTGCTCTACCAGGCTGAGCTACAGTGGCACGAAATACATTGAATTTTTTGAAGGTTTAAAGTGTTACCTGAGATAGTATTGTATTTTTTTAAAATAATCTCCACACCTTTCAATTTATAACATTGAGTTTTTGATATTTGTTATGAGATACATTGAACCTACTCGAGTTAAGGTTCTCATGATGATGTTTTTTGCAACCGGAATTGTCGGTATTCTGATAGGACTGTCTGCTATTACTCCTCCAAATCTCAAAATGATGATAACCTTTTTGGGGTTGATCAATGTGGGCTTGGGAGCATTCTTTACATTCATCTATCTTACTCAAATTAAATCTGAACCTGACAAAAGAAAGAAAAAGAAAAAATCAAAATCTGACAAGTAAATCTCATTTCAAAGAATTAAAGTATAAATAATAATTCTCTATCAGGAATTCAGAAATGTTAGACTTAGTTGCCAAAGAATTATTCCTCACAAGAGGTAAAGGTGTTCATGAAGATAGGCTCACTAGTTTTGAATATGCTTTAAGAGATGCAGGAATTGCTGGAACAAATCTTGTATTGATTTCTAGTATTTTCCCACCACATGCTAAACTGATTACCCGAAAGGAAGGTTTGAAAAAAATCAAAGCAGGACAGATTTTATTTACAATTTATTCTAAAAATCAAACAAAAGAACCTCATAGAGTATGTGCTGCTTCTGTAGGTATTGCTCAACCAAAAGATAAGGAACGCTATGGCTATTTGTCAGAGTATGAATCATTTGGTCAAAATGAGGTTCAAGCTGGTGATTATGCAGAGGATATTGCAGCTCAAATGCTTGCATCCTCATTAGGAATTCCTTTCGATGCTGACAAAGATTGGGATGAAAAACGACAACAATGGTCTATCTCTGGAGAAATTTACAATACTCATAATATCACTCAATCTACAAAAGGTGACAAAGATGGAAAATGGACAACTGTTTTTGCAGCTGCAGTTCTTTTAGTTTGATTATTTTTTGTAGCCTTTAAGATAAAAAATTGCTGCACCAATTGAAATTACTGCAATAATTACTACAACTATAATTGATTCATCTGATTGTATTTCTTCATGTTTGATCCTATCCCCGCCTAATGAAAATTTTAACTCCTCTTCATTAATTGAATCACGTTCTCCAAAAATAAATTTGCCTTGAATTTGTTCTCCTTTCTGCGGATCAAAAATCCATCCTTCATTTGTAAGCTCTGTTGGCATCTCTATTCCATCAATATTTTGAGTTGGTATGATGTTTCCTTTAACGTCTGATACGTTAGTTTCTTCATCTGATAATATGATTATTTGAAATAAGGAATTTAGTGGATAATTGCCATCTGAAAAGTAGTTTGATCTAGTAAGTTCATTGATTTTAAAAAATTCCAATGGATTAATTTCTATGCCTGATTTAATTTCATTTTCAATTGGACTGTTTGTTGCAACTCTTAACTGTAACAGCGATTTTGATTCTGTTGGAATTATAGAAAATGACATTTTTGCATTTTCATCTGTGGATAGAGTTTTTGCAACATCATAAAATCCTCCATTCTCTCTAATGCTACTAGATATGAGCATTGATGATAGTTTTCCATACATTGAATCGGTATCTTCCATTGACATTGTATATACTGCTGAAATGGTACCTGTACCTGAAACAACCCCTGAAGTGTCTAACAATTCATTTGCTTCGGCATTACTGTGAATATAAACTTGGAAAAATTTTGCATTGGTATCAAACACTTGATTAATTTCATCAATTAATGATTCTCCTATCGCTTTTGATGACTCTTGTATGGCATTGATTCCTTTGTCTTCTGGATTTCTTTCAATGTTGATCAAAATACATGATTGATCTGTAACTCCTAGTACACAATTATTTTCATTTGTAATTATTATTGCCTCAATTCTTTCATTGTTTCTAATTTTCTCTTCTAATTCCATTGGGATTCTAATTTCTTGAATGTTAGTACTAAGTAGAGTTATTGATACAATATTTGTTTTTGAAATCTTTTCATCAATAATGACTTGAGCTGATTCTTGAAAAGTAGATAATCCAATTTCTTGTGAATATGCTTGTTCAGCTGAAATTCCTACAAACCCAATTAAAAGTACTATGAACATTATCTTCAGCATATTTTCGACTTCTGTATATGAGATATTAAATTTACTTATTTTTTGTTTTATGTTTTTTAAAACATCTCTCATGGGAAACTCATATTTTATTGTCTTACATTTTCAAATTAATGGCTTTATTCCCTATTCTTGCTGAAAATTTCAATGATCCTTTAATCCAATTCATTGTAATACTGAGTACGTTTGGAATTGGTTTATCTCAGGGAATTTTTTTAGGTAGGGCAATTCTCATAAGATTTCCACGCTTACAAAATCATCTAAAAACCGTATCGGTGTCATTATTTGTTTTATTTTTAATAAATACAATTCTTAGTGTTCCTCGTTTTCAATCTCCTGAAAAAATTGATCTTACTAATTTGGCTGTAACAAATCCTAATGATTTTGTTTCAACTGTTTTTATGATTTTTGGAATGAATACTGGATTTTTGACTGTTCTTGCTTTTTCAATTATGGTTATGACTTTTGTGATTTTAAAATTTACAAATTTACATGGAATTGTAAAAGGATTTGTTTTCTTCTTTAGTAGCTTGTTATTGATATTTACTGCATTAAGTCGATTCACAGATCTTACTCCTAGTTCTTTTGAAGTATTGTTGTATTTTCTTTATCAGTTGGGCGTGACAATCGGAGTTCTCTTTGGAACCCTTCGAAAAATTAGACCTCCTAAATTGGATTTAAAATAATTTCAAAGGTTTAAATGATATATTTCCAAATAATTTGTGACATCGAATTCAAACCGTTCGGGGAACAAGCCGGCAGTCCATGCGTTGGACTGTCGGCCCCATTATTCTAAACGATTCAAAACTAATTTTTAGAAATACTTTATACACAAAATAATTCTAATTTCGATTATGAACAAAATTATCACAATTGGTAATGAAAAAGTAAGTATTACTGAAATTGAAAATGCTAAAACAATTCCTGAATTGTTGCAAACTAGAGTACAATATGCAATTTTGGACCAATTGAATGATATGGTTGGACGTTCAGGAATGGGAAATCCTGATGAGGTAAAAAAATTGGTACTTAGGGACATTGCATTTAGTAGGGGTGGGTATTCTTCTTCTTTTACTTTTCAGATGGCAAACCAGGCCGTCAATATTACAGAAGCTGATTTTACTAGTGAAAAAAGTATTTCTGAATTGTTAGTTTTACGTGTTAAACATGCTGTATTGGACCAATTAAATTATTTAATTTCTCAATCTGACAATCCTGAAAATTCCTTAAAAAAAATTAAAGATAGTCTAGTTATTGATATTGAAAAAATAATTTCTAGTTACACTTTACCCGAAAAAAACAACGATGATTAATTTTATTGATGATTTAATTTTGAATTAATTTAATGATGATAGTGTTTTTACTTGTTGATTGACATAATCAAAACCTTCTTGCCAGAATTTTGGTGATCTTATGTCTAGTCCGTGTTCTGATAACAATTTCTCAGGTTTTTTTGATCCTCCTGCAGACAAAATATCAATATATGATTTAACAAAATCTTTTCCTTCTTTTTTATATCTTTGAAATAGTGATAATGCTAACAAATTTCCAAATGAATATGCATAGCAGTAAAATGGAGTGTGATAAAAATGAGGAATACAACTCCATTCTATTCCAAAATCTTCAGAAAGATTTACTGAATTACCAAATTGCTCCTTTAAATTTTGTAAATATAATTTTGAAATTTTATCAATTGTTGTACCTTTACTAATCAAATTATGTGCATCGACTTCAAAAATTGTAAAAAATGATTGTCTGAGAATTGTTGCATACAAATCATCAATTTTTTCTGCTAACATTATCTTTTTTTGATCATCAGAAATTTTATCTGATAAATTATCATAAAGTAATAATTCTGAAAATGTAGATGCTGTTTCAGCTAATGGTAATGGTGCATCTTGAACTAATATTGATTTATCTTGTGCTGCTTGACTATGAACTGCATGACCCAATTCGTGTGCTAAAGTGAATACGTCTCTTGATTTACCTGTGAAATTAACTAAAACATATGGTGTAATTTTTGGAGTAAGTGTACTACAAAATGCCCCGTCTCTTTTACCTGGTCTAACTGATGAATCAATGTGATTTTCATTGAAAACCTTTCTGGCAAATTCTTCTAATGTATTGCTAAATTTTCCTAATGATTCAAACACTAGTTTGACTGACTGATCATATGAATAATTTTTTTCTTTAATTTTTGATGCTGCTGGTGCATATAGATCATATCTTTGTAATTTTTTCATATCTAACATTTTTGCTTTTTGAACAAAGAATTTCTGAAAAACAGGTGAATTTTTTTTGCAAATACTTAGAAGTGATTCTATGGTTTTATCATCAACATCATTACCGATATTTCTCATTGAGATTGGACTTTTGTATCCTCTAAGTTCGATACCTTCGTTTTTCCAATTTAGAACAATATTTTGATAAATTTCCCCAATTACTCCTTTATTTTCTGTATATTTTGTAAGAATCGTTTTGTAAGCTGTTTCTCTTATTTTTGGATTTGTACTTCTAACATAATTTGTTAATTCTTCTCTTGTCATTACTTTAGTTTTATTTCCAACTTTCATTTTGTATTCAAAGGCATTAGTTATTTTATCATATAATTTCACAAGTGCAGAAATTCCTGTAACGTCTAATGTATTGATAATTTTTTCTTCAGATTCGCTTAATGCATATTTTGCAAATAGTCTTTTGTATGTAAGATATTCTTTTAATTCTCCTGTTTCCTTCATCAATCTTTTTGCATTTTTTTCATCTACTTGTGTTTTCCACCATAAATCAAAAAATAAAATTTTATTTGAAATCTCTGAACCTAATTTTGACATTTGAGTCATAAGTGATGTTGCTTCATCTGATTGGGTGTTTGATGAATATGCTAATGATGCGTAACCTCCAATTTTACTCATATTATGAGAAATCTCTTCTACCTGTTGTAAAATCATTTTAAATTGTTTTGATGACATTTTTGGATTTAGTTTTGATTTTATTTTTTCAAATTTTTTTGCTTGATTCTCTAAATCTTTAATCTGTTTTTGAAATGCAGAACTTTTTGGATTTTTTGCTAATTCTGATAAATCCCATTCCCCTAGTTCATACTGTACCATATTTTTTCTATTTTACAACTATTAAAAAATGAATAGCTTTTTGTTTTTTATTTTGATTCTTGCTCTTTGATTATGTTTAATGTCATACTGGTTTTGAGATTTGGCAACCCTCTAATCGCTCTGGTGATTACATCTTGTAAAACTTCTTCACTAGCTGATTCTATTCTACAAATTACATCATAATATCCGAAAACTATGTCTGCTTCTTTGACTTGTGGTATCTTACAAAGATTTTTCAAAGTAGGGTTGGGATTTATCAATCATCTAAAAGTTTATGCATTTTTAGCATAAAATCTTTCATAAGTAATTTTTTTATTTATTTCATAGATATTATTAATAATACTCTTCATGGATGTAACACCATTTCCAAATATCTTCTGGAATTGCTTTCATAACTGGATGGCCCGTATCTTTGAAGTGTTTTGTTGCATGTTTTCCAATTGATGAATCACAACATCCTACATGTCCACATGTAAGACACATTCGAAGTGCAACAGTTGGTAAGTGTTCTTTTTCACATTCTTCACACTTTATTGTGTTTGGAGAAACATTTTCTTTTTTTTGTTTGAAATGCTCACATTCTTTTTGCATTTTTTTAATATTTTTTTAAAGTCTCTTTGTATCTCTTTATTGAATCAATAATTACTGCTTTAGCGTCTTTTGCTGATTTCCATCCAATAATCTCTACTTTTTTTCCTTCTAGTTCTTTGTATACCTGGAAGAAGTGAGCAATTTCTGAACGGTGATGGTCATCTATATTTTCAATATCTGTTGTATGAAGATATCTAGGATCATTTGTTGAAACACAAACGATTTTGTCATCTGGTTCTCCATCGTCTTTCATCTGTAGTAATCCGATTGGTCTTGATTCAATCAAAATGCCTGGAAATGTTGGATTAGTTACAAGAACTAATGCATCTAATGGATCGCCATCTTCTGACAATGTTTGTGGAATTAGTCCATAATCTCCTGGATAGTGAAATGGAGAAAATAACACTCTATCTAATTTAATTAAATTATTTTTCTTGTCATATTCGTATTTGTTCATAGATCCTTTTGGAATTTCTACAATGGCATTAATTATCTCTGGAACATCTGTTCCTGTCTCAATATCGTGCCAAAAATTTTTACTCATTTTACATCTGTTCTGATAAATGCTTAGTATATGATTCTATAGAATTTATTTTCAAACTAGGGGATTGGTGTTTGGAATGACTTTGAATATTTTTACAGTATATTCTCCTTGAAATATGTCTGTAAATTGTCCCGTTTGTTGGTCTAGGTTTCTAACTCTGAATTTATACTCGTATGAGCCATCTCCTTTTGTGTCAATTTGTGCAATATGTACTGGTTCGTTTCCTTTGTAGAATTGGATAATTACTGGATACCTTTCAACTACATCCGATGCTGCTCCATAAACTGTACCCCAAGGTAATGTGTTATTTTCAGGAACTGTAAGTGTTGTAATTGTAGTTTCTAGACTTACTTTTTCATTAATTGGTGTAACGTTGATCTGATTTGTTTCGGCAGATACTGTATTGGGAACCATCATTATTCCTAACATTACAATTATTGATGTCATTGCAAGTAAGCTAATTTTTTTATTCATTATGATGAATGTAATTTCAAAGTTGTTTAAATAATTTATTATTAATTTCTACTAGATTCTCTTGTTATTCTAAAACATCATAATATTGATTGAGACGTTGCGTCAACAAATCTTTGTAATTTTCAGTTTTTTTCACAAATTCCATTCTTGAATTTTTTTCACTACTTACCAAAATTACAACTTGTTTAATTTCAATTCCTGTTAATTCTTTAAACATCTGTGAATATGCTGTACCTTGAATAAAATGATCTGTCATCCATTCTTCTTTTTGATTGCTTCTTTTTGTTTTGTAATCAATTATTGATAATTCTCCATCATAATTTGCAATACAGTCTGACGTTCCTGCAAGTTTCATTTTGTTACTGTATAATCTTAATTCAGTTCCATGGACATCATTTATTTTTTGTAAAAATGGAATCAGATTGTTAAAATGTGCTACTGATAGTAATCTTACTTCATCTGTTTGTTTTACTTCGTTAATGTGATTTTCAATTAATTTGTGAGTTTCTGTGCCTATAATTGCTGCTTCTTGTGTGATGTAATCTGCTGCAATTTCTTGTTCTTTCCAATTTTCTAAACCTTCTTTTTTTCTTGCAGACATTGTTTGATGTAGAATTGTTGTAATTGATGGATATATTTCGCCTGACGGTGTTTGATAATAATGCCCATCATCTCTTTCAATTAATTTTGCTTGTTTGAAATTTATTGGAATGTGATTATAAAATGACATTTTTTTAAATATTAAATTATGACATATAGTTATTTTGAATTTACTTTTTTAGAAATTTTCCAAAAATTAATTTTAATTAATGGACCGGATGGGATTTGAACCCACGACCTTTGCGGGAATTTCTTCCTTACGCAGTGTGAGTGCGTCATCCAAACCAAACTAGACGACCAGTCCAAATAATTTACCAACATACATGGTTTTCTATCTTTACATTGTTGATATTTCGTAATTACCTAACCTTTTTGTATGAAAAATGAAAATATTTTTTATAACTTTAAAAGAATTTGATACTTTAATTGATAGAATGACTTTGGCTCTAGATTCTGCAAATAACTTAGGTCAATTCACAACATCTGTCAAAATATTATTTCAAATGAATGAGGAGTTGCCTGATGATCTACAATTATCCTTTGAAGAAATTGATGATCCAAATGAAGCAAAATCATTTGTAAAAAATAATGAATCTGCTTTAAAATATGCAATTCGAGAATATCGTGAAAGATTGATGTTATCTTAATTCTATTTCTTAACCCCGAGATTTCTATTCTTTAATCTCAAGTATGGATTTCTACACTTCCTACATCTTGTTGCCCCTACATCATTTCTGCATCCACATTTGAAGCAAATTCTCATTACTAATCGTGCTTGTTGTGCAATTCGTTTCTTTTCAGGGTCTGTAATTGGCATTTAATTCTCTCCTCAATCTCTTCCTTTTATTCTAATCTATTTTTCCATTTTTCCTGCTAGTAAGACTGGTACTTCTGCTGGTCTTTTTGCTACTGGAATATTTGCTTTGTTAAACATTGAAACTTTGGATTCTGCTGAACCATAAGTTCCCATTACAATTGCACCTGCATGGCCCATTCTCTTTTCTTTTGGAGCTGCTCTGCCTGCAATATATGCAACAGATGGTTTGTTAAATCCTGAATCAATAATTTTTTGTGCTAACATTTCTTCTGAATCTCCTCCAATTTCTCCTACTATTACCAATCCTTCCAAATCTGGTATGTCTTTGACCATGTCAAATGCATCAATTAGTCTGGTACCGTTTACTGGATCTCCGCCAATTCCAATTGTAATTGATTGTCCAAATCCTGCATTAGTTAATGCATCAGAAATTTCATAAAGTAATGTTCCGCTTTTTGATAACACTGCAATTTTACCTGCTTTGAATGGCATTGGTGGCATAATTCCTATTTTGATTAATTCTGGAATCATTAATCCTGGTGTGTTTGGTCCAATGATTACTGCATCTTTTTGTTTTGCTAATTCTAATGCTTCCATTGTGTCTCTTACTGGAACGTGTTCTGGAATTGCTACAAGTAACTTAATTCCTGAATTTAATGCATCTTTTGCTGCTTGCAAGAAGAATTTTGCTGGAACAAAGACAATTGAAATTTTTGCATTTGTTGCATCTACTGCCTCTTGCATTGTATTGTATACTGGAACTTTCTCTTCAAATTTTTGTCCACCTTTGCCTGGAGTTACTCCTGCAACTACATTGGTTCCATATGCAATCATTTGTTTTGCATGTAGTGAACCATATGCTCCTGTAATTCCTTGAACTATTACTCCTTTATTTTCATAATCTGAATCTTCAGGCTTTCCTTTCAATAATCCAAAAATATCTGTCATTTTTTTACTCCCATAACTGCTGCATTAATTGCTTCTTCAACTGAATCAAAAATATTTGTTCTAGAACCCTCTAGCATTTCTTTTGCTTTTTCTGATTCTGTTCCCTTTAATCTTGAAAATACTGGTAAGTCAATCAAATTATTTTCATATGCTTTTAGAAATGCTTCTGCTACTACTGTAGTTTTTACAATTCCTCCATACAAATTAACTAAAATTCCTTTGACTCTGTCTAATTTACTAATCAAAGTTAATGCTTCATAAACTGATTCTGTAGTTGCACCACCACCAACATCTAAGAAACATGCTGGTTTTCCACCATTATCTGATAACATATCTAGTGTTGACATTACAAGTCCTGCTCCATTTCCTACAACTGCAATATCTCCATCTAACTCTACTAATGAAAATCCACTTTTTTCTGCTTGTTCTTCAATTTCTGATTTTTCTTGATATTTTTGTAATTCATCATGTCTGAAATTTGCATTGTCATCTGTAACAAATTTACCATCAAGTGCTGTTACTGAATCATCTTGCATTATTGCAAGTGGATTAATTTCTACTAATTCAGCTTCTTTTTCAATTGTTAATTTTGATAATTTTTTTAATGTGTCTGCCACTCCCTCTGCAATACTTCCTTCTAGTCCCATTTCATTTGCAACTTCATTTGCAACTTCATCCGAAACTTCTCCTAATCCTATTTCTTTAATTATTTGATTTTTAACTGATTCAATTTCTACTCCGCCTTCAGCTGATGCGATGATTGTATAGCATCTTTTTGAACGATTTAGGAAAATGGATAGGTACAATTCTTTTTTAATATCTGCCATTTTTTCTAAGAGGATTGCTCTGGCTTTTTCTCCTTTAATTTCTAAATCCATTACTTGTGGATATTTTAATTCAAATTCATCATCATTTTGACATTTTTGAATTCCTCCTGCTTTACCTCTGCCTCCAACGGGGACTTGAATTTTAATTACAAATGGATATCCTAATTCTTTAGCATGTTTTCTACCTTCTTCAATATTTGTTGATGAGATGCTGTTTAACAAATTGATTCCATATTCTCTGAAAAGCTCTTTTGCTTGAAATTCTAAAAGTTGCATGCAAGAGTGATGGATTTTACGGTCTTTATATACTTATGAGGCTATTTTAATTGCTCTTGAAGAAAATCAATCATTTCTAAAAAGCGATCTTTGCTTTTTCTTAACAATTCTTGTGGATATTCTTCAATTCTGAAAACAAATTGTTGATGAAAGCTTGGAACAAGAATTCCTCCTGAGGTGACCATTTGTTCAATAACAAATCCTTTGGTAAGACTACATACAATTTCTTCATAAGATTCATCCTCCTCATCAAGAGTTTGTCTGTACAAAATGATTGGTTTGTTTGTTTTTGCAACAATATCTGATCCCTTTTTCAATAAATCTGATAATTGTTGAATTTGCCAAGCATCAAGACTAATCTGTTTTACCATGATTGTATTATGTGATTTTTCTATATAACCGTGATAAAACAAATCATCTTAACTATTTGTCTTCAATGAAATCACAAATTTTCAATAAAGAAAGAAAATGATTTGGCAATTATGTTATATCCCATACTCTAGAATGCTTTTTTGTATGATGTCTTTCACCTGCATATTTTCTTCTCATGTGTACTGATGGTCTTCCATAGATTAATTCTAAAAACCATGATTCATGTTCGATTTCTTCAGCAAGAATGTCTTTTACAATATCGTATGTGGTAGGATCTTTACCTAATGTCATTTTGCAAATTTTATCCCAATTGACTATTGCACTTTGTTCTGCTTTGAGGAATTTTTCTAGAATTGCTTTATGATCTGTTGGATTTGGTGGAAGTTGTAAAAATTCACAACCTGAAATCTTGATGAATTCAGTTGACATCATTTGGTAGACCCCCCTAATTGGTAAATTCTTTCGATACATGATTCAATTGACTAAGATCTTCCAATCTTATATCTTCAATAATTCCTTTCAGGCCTTCTCCTTCCATGCCTGTACAATGTGCTCTGAGATTGGTAAAGTAATAGTATACTGTAAATTCTACGGCAGCATTTTTGATTAATTCCTTTACTAATTCATCCACATCCAAGCCGTTTTGTTTTAAAATGTTAATTTCAACAACATTTGGTTTTGAATCAGATATTTTTTTGTGGAAGCATGGTTCACATAAAAATATTGATTAACTCTCATTCAACAGAGATTTTGATTTTTTGACCGTCAATATCATCTTGTTTGTATTTTTTACAAGTTTCTTCAAAATTTACTTTTTTCACTCTGACTAAAAATGCTAATTCTTCGCTTTTTTCTTTAATCATTTCTAATGATTCTTCATCTAATTCTAAAATTGATGCTACCTCTAAAACATCTGTTGGGTTGTATCCTCGTTCTTTTCTGAGAGTTTGTAATCTTCTGGCAACATCTTTTACCAATCCTTTTGCCATCATTTCTTTATTTCTGGATGTTGAAATGAATACTGTAAATTCATCTCTATTTGCAACTGCAAAATTTTCATTTGCATCAAAATCTACAACAAAATCTTCTTTATCTAAAGAAATTATTTCTTCTTCTATTTTAAAATCATATTTGTTCTCTTTTTGTAATGATGAAATAATTTCATCTGCATTTGTTTCAGAAAATTTGTTTACTAATTTTCCCATGTGTTGTTTAGCTTTAGGACCAATCCTTTTTCTTTCTAATTCTATTGTGGGTTTTATTGGTAATCCTAGTTCTTTTAATTTTAAAAATTGTTCTAGGCCTTCTGCTTTTTCAATTTCTATTATGTTGAATTTTTCTACATTTAATTGCGATTTTAATAAATCTGACAATGTCTCTAATTTTGATTTTTGATTTTTCATAACACAAATTTGTGCTTCACTTAATGGCCATCTTCTTTTTAACTTCCCTTTCATTCTGGCTGCTGATGAAATTGATACTATGTCTTTCATTATGTCAAATGATTCTTCAATTTCTTCATTAACTAATGACTCTTGATACTCTGGCCATTTATCCAATAGGATGCTTTGTTTACCTTCAAACACTGTTTGGTAGAGATATTCACTTGTAAATGGACAAAATGGATGTATCAAAATATCTAATATTTTGAGAACTTCATGTAATACTGCATAAATTGCTAGACGTCTGTCTTTTTTCTCTTCAGATTCATCCCATAATTCTCCTCTGGTAATTGGAATGTAAATTTGACTAAGGTTGTTGATGATAAAGTCATCTATTGCTTTTGCTCCTTCGTGAAATTTACACGTTTCATTTTTTTCTGTAATTTTTTGAATTAATTTTTGAAGTTTAGATAATAACCAAATATCTGGAGATGTTAAAGTGCCATTATTTTTTGCCCATTCAATTGAATTTGAATTATCAAAATTATCATATTGACTATTTTGTTTAAAGTAAAGATGTAGGTTGAATAATGTATTGATAACCTGATATGGTCTGGACATTAATTCATCTGTACTGAAACTAAGTGGTTCAATTGGACTTGCTTTCCACATAAAGTAAAATCTTATCAAATCTACTGGATATTTTTCTAAGAGTTCTGCTCCTTCTAACACATTGCCTTTACTCTTACTCATTTTTCCACCTTTTTCATCAAGAACATGCCCTTGGAACAAAAATGATTTGTATGGTGGAGATGCACTGTTGTTTAGAATTACGTTTTCAATTAGTAATGTGTATGCCCATCCTCTTGTTTGATCAATTCCTTCTGTAAAAAATGGTGCTGGAATTTCATTTTGATATTCTTCATTTGTTAGTGATGAAAATGGTGCAGAACCACTGTTATGCCATGTATCTAAAACATATTCTTCTCTTTTTGTTTTTACACTATTACATTTTTTACATTTGATTGTTATGTTATCAATCCAAGGTCTATGTAACTCAAAATTTGGTCCGTCTGGTAATTTGTCTGCTGATTCTACAATTTCTTTTCTAGAAAAAAACCAATTTTTTTCACCACAATCTTCACAACTCCAAACAGGTAATGGGCATCCCCATATTCTTTCTCGTGAAATACACCATGGGTGTTTTTCCTTAATGATTCCTAAAAATCTGTTTTTTGGTTGTTCAAAAAAGTATTCTACACTTTTTGCTGCATCAATTGCTTTGTTATCTAGCCTATCTAATTTGTAAAACCATCCTTTTCTTGCTAGCCAAACAATTGGATGATGCGATCTCCAGCAAAGTGGATATTTGTGTTTAATTTTTCCAATTCTCACTAATGCATTGCATTCTTTTAGGTCTTCAACTATTGGTCTATCTGCATCTCTGACGAACATTCCTTCATATTTTCCTGCTTGAGATGTGAATTTTACCTCATCATTAATTGGACTAAAAATTTTCACTTTTCGTTTGTTAGCAATTTTAATGTCTTCTTCACCGTTTGCTGGTGATAAGTGCACTAATCCACTACCCGTACTAGCATCTACAAATGACTCTGATACTGCAATATGGTAATTGTCTAATTTTGAACATTCATTTAATTCTGGGATTAAATCTAATAATGGATGAATGTATTTTTTTCCTTCAAACTCAGATCCTTTGATTGTTTTTTGAATTTCATACTTTTCAATTTTAACTTCTAACATGAATTCTTCTAATCTTGTTTTTCCAACTACCCATGTTTCATTTTCAACTTTGACATAAACATAATCTTCATCAGGATTCAATCCCACCATTGCATCTGTAACTAATGTAAATGGCATTGTAGTCCACACTATCAAAAATACATCTTCATTCACTAATTTCACTTTATAGTAAAGTGATGGATCCTTCACTTCTTCATATCCTTGATTTACTTCTGCATGACTTAATGATGTCTGACAACTTGGACAATATGCAATTACTGTAAAGTCTTCTTCCAAAATATTATTTTCATGTGCATTTTTGAGAACTTGCCATTCTCTTTCAATGAATTCGTCTTTAAATGTCCAATATGCTTTTTCATGATTAAACGACATTCCAAGTGAATCATCAACTTCAACCCATGTTTTGTTGAATTTTTCTACAACTTTTTTACATTCAGAAACAATTTTTTCAACTCCAAATTTTTTGATTGCCTCAGTTTTACCGCCTGTAACTCCTAATTCTTTTTCAACTTGTAATTCCACAGGAAGTCCTTGAGTATCCCAGCCACCATTGAATTCGATTTTTTTACCTTGTAATGTGTTAAATCTATACCATAAATCTTTGATTACTCTGCCTCTGAGATGGCCAGCATGCGGAATCCCGTTCATTGTAGGTGGTCCTTCAATGAATCTGATTTTTTCAGGTTTCTCAGAAGCAAAAATTAGTTTTTCAACATCTATGGATTTTGTATATTCTTTAATTTTTGATTCTATTGCCTTTGCATCAAATTTTGAATCTAATTCCATCTGGATTTTGATATGTTTGTGGCATTATAAAGATAAACAGATTTCCTGAGAATTGGATTATATTATTGGGTAATCGATATTTTTTATTGGTAAATGTACTTGTAGTTGGTTCTGGTGGTCGAGAACATGCATTATCTTGGAAATTATCTCAAAGTAATCAAGTTGAAACAGTTTACACTGCTCCTGGAAATGGCGGTACTAAGAATAATGTTCCAATAGATGTTGATGATTTAGATGGTTTAGCTGAATTTGCACAAAAAAATAATTGTTTTACTGTAGTTGGTCCTGAAGATCCTCTTGCTTCTGGAATTGTAGATAAATTCAATCAATTGAATCTCAAAGTTTTTGGTCCTTCTCAAGCAGCTGCCCAACTTGAATCCAGTAAAATTTGGGCAAAAAATTTTATGAAGAGAAATAATATTCCTACTGCCCAATTTGAAATATTTGATAATGCTCAAAAGGCCATCGAATATGTGAAATCCGTTGATTTCAATGTTGTAGTAAAAGCTGATGGGCTAGCTGCTGGAAAAGGTGTTATTGTTTGTAATAATGTTGATGATGCTATTTCTGCTATTGAAACAATTTTGGTAAAAAAGACATTTGGTGATGCTGGAAATAAAATAATTGTTGAGGAAAGAATTGATGGAATTGAAGCCTCATACATTGCTCTATCTGATGGAAATGTGGCACTTCCAATGGCATCTAGTCAAGATCATAAACGAGTATTTGATGATGATAAAGGTCCCAACACTGGCGGAATGGGTGCTTATTCTCCAACTCCTATAGTAACTGATGCTTTGGCAAAAACCATTCAAAAAGACGTTATTGAAAAAACAATCCAAGCAATGAAAAATGAAGGAATTTCTTTTAAGGGATTTTTGTATGCGGGAATAATGATAAAAGATAACACACCATATGTTTTAGAATATAATGTTAGGATGGGTGACCCTGAATGTCAACCAATTACGATGAGAATGGATTTTGATTTGTATGATTATTTTATTGCAAGTGTTGATGGAAAATTATCTTCAATGCCGTTACTTTCTTGGAAAGATCAATATGCTGTATGTGTAGTTTTAGCCTCTGATGGATATCCTGGCTCTTATCCAAAAAATGATGAAATAACTGGATTCGATTCTATTTCTAATGGTACTAATGTTTTTCATGCTGGAACAAAAAAATCTGATGGAAAAATTTTTTCTAATGGTGGACGTGTTCTTGGAGTCACTTCATTAGGTGATTCTTTGGATTCTGCAATTAGTAATGCATATTCTGAAATTGAAAAAATTACTTGGTCTAACAAATTTTGTCGAACTGATATTGGAAAAAAAGGTTTATCTTATTTTTGAGTTTGAAACATTCTATCTTCAGTAATTATCCAATCCATGTTTATGTCGTGTTCTGATTTTGGAATATTTTTGATGATCTGTTTTTCTAAAACTAGAGAAATTGTTATGGTGTTTTTATTTTCTAAAAATTTATCATAAAATCCATGACCGTATCCTAATCTTACCCCTGATGGTGAAATTCCTACTGTTGGAACTACTATGACATCTAACTCATTATTCACTGGACAATCATCTTTAGGTTCCATGATGTCAAATTTGCCCATTTCTAGGCTCCCAAAATCTTCGATTTTTCTAAACTCCATGTTTTCTCCTATTACTTTTGGCAAAAACACTTCTTTTCCTTTGCTGATCAATTCTTGAATTATGTCTTGAGTAAGAATCTCACTTCCAATTGGATAATAGAGCCCTATTTTTTCAGCATCTTTGAATGCATATACTTTGTTAATTCTTTTCTGCATTTTTTTACTTGCAATTTTTAATAAATCAAAAGATGTGTTGTCTCTTCTTTCTAAAAGAAGTTCTCTTAGAGATTTTTTATTATTGTCTTCCAATTTGAGTTCCAAGTGATGCCGCAGTAATTGTGTTTTTTAATAACATTGCAACTGTCATTGGACCTACTCCTCCTGGAACTGGAGTGGCAAATGATGCCTTTTCAATAATTCTTTCATAATCACAATCTCCGACTAATTTATTTTCAAATCTTGAAATTGCCACATCTATAACAATTGATTCTTCTTTTATCATTTCTGGAGTAAGAATGAATTTTGTTCTATCTCCTACTGCCGTGATAATTATGTCAGCTTCTTGACAAAATTTTTCAATATCTTTTGTTCTAGAATGACATGTGATTACGGTTGCATTTTTTTCTAACAACAAATGATATAGTGGTTTTCCAACTAGGTTGCTTCTGTTAATCAAAACTATGTTTTTTCCTTCTAATTCAATATTGTGATAATCAAACATTTCCATAACTCCTGATGGAGTACATGCAACAAGTACTGCTTTTTTCATTGCTAATAATCCTGCATTATGTGGTGTAAGGCCGTCTACATCTTTTAATGGTGAAATTCGTGAGGTTGTTTCAAATTCGTTCAAATGTTGCGGAAGTGGTAATTGAACCAAAATTCCATGAACTGAAGAATTTTGATTTAATTCATCAATAATGCTGTTAAGTTGCTGTTGAGTGGTATTCTCCTCTAATTTGTGATCTTTGGTGATTATCCCTACTTCGTCACATGCTTTATGTTTATTTTTTACATATGTGGCAGAAGCTGCATTATTTCCGACTAAAACTGTGGCTAAACAAGGATTGATGCCATCTTTTTTTAATTCATCTGTTGATTTTTTGACTCTGTCTTTAACTGTTTGAGCAATAATTTTTCCATCAATCTTGGTTCCAGTCATGACCATTTTACAATTTGTTGATATTTAATTCTTGGAATATTTTGTGAAAATCTTAGAAAAGAAATTAAATGGCTATTTTCTAATTTTTAACATGTTTGTAATGATCGCAGACGTTCAACTCAAAGACGGTGCAGAAGATGATTTCAAAAGTTGGTTTTCAGAATCAAACAAGGTATTGTCAGGTTTTCCTGGATTTGTATCAAGAAAGTTTCTAAAATCTAATGATGGAAGTTATAGGATAATTGTGGAACATGAAAGTAAAGAAACTTTCATTAAAATGCATAATAGTCCTGAACATGAAAAAATTCATCCTGCTGGACATGCTTTTATGAGTGAACCACCTCAAAGAAAAACCTACACAGTAGCTGCTGAATAAAATTGAAACTAGATTTTGATTTATCTTCTTATCTAAAGAAGATTGAAAAAAGCACTTCTTATTTTCATACTTTTATTAATCGAGATAGTCTTGCTGTAGGTCTTTTAGTTTTACAATCTGGAGAAGAAGACACTCAAGCACCACATTCAAGTGATGAAGTGTATTATGTAATTTCAGGTAATGGATTCTTGAGAATCAAAAATAAAGACTATCCTGTTTTAAAAGATAAATTATTTTTTGTCGGAAAAGGAATTCCTCATCATTTTCATTCTAATTCAAGAGAACTCAAAGTTTTGTATTTTTTTGGCGGTCCTGATTCTTAAGAAATGTGAGTTTTTCTTCCTAAAACTTTAATTTTTTTTCTAGCAATTAGATTTACTGCTTCTGGATATATTCTGTGTTCTTCTTTTAGAATTTTTTTCGATAATGATTTCTCCGTATCTTTTTCTTTAATTTCTACAACTGACTGAATTATCACTGGACCTGTATCCATTCCTGCATCGACGAAATGAACTGTACATCCTGTATACTTTGCACCATAATCTAATGCCTGTTTTTGTGAATTTAATCCTGGAAATGCTGGTAATAGTGCTGGGTGTATATTGATAATTTTATTTTTATATTTTTTCACAAATTCTGGACTAATTATTCTCATAAATCCTGCTAGACATACTAGTCCGTTTCTTGGAGTTACTCTATAATTTGATAACATTTTCATGATTTCTTTATCGTATTCTGCTCTGCTTCCTTTGAAATTTTTACTTTCAATTACTTCCACACTTATTCCCATTTTTTTTGCAATTGACAAACCCTTTGCATCTGATTTGTTTGAAATGACAACTGCTGGGTTAATTGGAATTTTTTTTGTTTTGATTGATTTTAAAATGGATTCCATATTGCTTCCACGCCCTGAGATTAGAATTCCGAGATTTAGCAACTAGTCAATGATGGATCAAACCTGCAATTTATATCAAATCCAAATATTTTTTCTTTTATTGCCTAGCAAAGTCAGGATGACAAAAAATGGGATTCTGTGTGAGACTGAAAATGCAACAGTTTACCTGGATCCCAAAAAAACTGATTTGGATGGAATCAATTTTGTTTCTCATGCTCATTCTGATCATTTGCCATCAAAAAATGGCGGTACCATTTTGTCTTCAATTGAGACAAATGAGATTTCTGGACTCCGTGGGTTTACCATGAAAAATCACGTTGAATCCCTTGATGGATTTTCTTTAATTGATAGTGGACACGTGTTAGGTTCTAAGGGATTGTTGTTTGATGATATTTTCTATACTGGAGATATCTGTACTCGTGAGAGGGGGTTTCTAAAAGCTGCAAAGATTCCTAAATGTAAGACCCTGATTACAGAATGTACTTTTGGATTGCCTGAATTTTCATTTCCTCAAATGGGTGAAATTCAAAATCAGGTAAATCAATTAATTGGTGATCTTTATGCCAAGGGAATCCCTGTAATTTTGATGGGCTATCAGCTTGGAAAATCTCAAACTCTAACACAAATGTTTGGTAATTGGGACCCTCTCTATGTTCATGACTCAATTAAAGAAATGAATACTTTACATCAAAAATTTGGAATCTCTTTAAAGGATTGCCTTGGTCATTCTGAAGCTCAAAAAAATGGTCTGTTAGAAAAAAAGCCTTGGGTAATGATTACGCCTGTTTTGTCATCAAAAAATAAATTTCTCCAAGAAATGAAATCAAAATATGGTGCAGTAACTATTGGTTTCAGTGGTTGGGCACAATCCAAAAAATTTTCTTTTGGTCGACGTGCTGATTATTCAGTTACTATGAGTGATCATTGTGATTTTAATGAACTTGTAGATATGGTGATTGAATCTGGTGCAGAACAAGTTTACACTATTCATGGTTTTGTTGATGAATTTGCAGCACATTTGAATAAGTTGGGAATCAATGCTCAACCACTTGTAAGAAATTCTTTAGATGATTTTACTTAGTGAATTCCCTGCATCTACAATCTGCTACTAGACAAACTTCCTCATTTCTAATGTGGTCATAAGAGAAATGTTTACATGATTCATTTTTACAAACTCTTCTTTGAATTTCTCTTTTGACAATTGCTTGAGCTATTTCATTGGCCTTTTTCTTTGAATATCCTTTTTTATCCATGTAAAAATGAACAATCCCATTATACACAAAATTTGGATCAAATTGTTTTTCTAACAATTATTTTCTCATATTTCCACGCCTAGTTTTTTGGTTTTCATGGTCTTTACAACCACATTTTCGCTTTTTACATGATTCTTGAATTTGGAACATCATTACATATTGTGCATGATTATGATATTTCAAATTCTCTTGTTTTTTTCTTAACATCTGTTTAATTTTTTACAAAATTTTAAAAAAATGGTGATAAAGAATTGGAAAACGCAGTTTTTCTTTCAATTTCTATATTCCCACGTTTCCCTTGTTGTATTGTCCTTCACCATCAGAGTGTCCTAACAAACAATGGATTGGTAGACATTACCAACCATAATTTGTCAAAATGACATTTAACTAGTCCTATCTCTTTTCTTAATTTTTATTCAAATAATTAAAAAATTATTCACAAATATTTAAAATTGATTTTAAACAAAATATGATTTTGAACCGTCATTAGATAGATAATTAGAATTGATTAATGTGAATATCTTATTCAATTCTTATTACCTATCTGAAGTTTTCAACTACTTACTACTCATAAATTATATTAAAATTATTTCTAGATAAAAATGAAAATTCATTCATTCTTTTTTTAAATTTTTAACAACGGAAAACTAAGCCAACTAATCACACCCTTTACGTAATGTAGCAGGTAGGCTTACCCCAGTAACACGATGGGGAATTTGTGACAATGGGTACTGTGTTGGCTTAATCACATACTATGTAATAATAAAATAAAAGGCTGATCTTTTTACATTCTTATTTTGAACTTTATCCTCCTGTCATGGAATCAAATAATACACATTCACAAGAATCTCTTTCATTACAAAAATTACATTTACAAATACATTCTTCAAATGATGTATCGCAAATTAAACAATTGGTGAATTTTGAAATGATCTCCAAAAAATCACCTTTTGGGAATGTGTTTCTTACAATAACATTTCAGTTCAGAACACTCTCTCATTCCGTCTACGTATTCGCTAAGAATCACTTTTTCCAATTCACAGAAACAGACATCTGCAGTTTCAAAGCACTCTACACAATAGCTCATAGTCAAATATGGCTATTATCAAACTTAAAGTATCTTATGGCTTTTCCTAATTTTTGTTTGATATCATTGTAAAATAATAAAAAAATATTTGTTTTTTTGAATTTATATTTAATAATTATTTCCTAATGTTTGATTATTCTTGTCCTTCAATACCCATTAGTGTTAATGTTGATCTGATTTTGGCAATTTTTCTAATTTTCCATGTGATTGTTTCTCTTAATTTTTCAACTAATTCTGCTTGTACTTTTGCAAGAATGTCATATGCACCAAACGTTCCATGAACTTCAGTTACTCCCTCAATTGACTTAAGCTCTGAAATAACAAATTCTTCTGAACCCAAATCACAATTTATGAGAACATATGCTGTAGACATTAAATTACAACTCCAAACATAATACGATATTCATTTTAACCTATTTAACTAATTATCATTTTTAATTTAATTTTAGTGACAAATTTTTAATTTTTAATGAAATTCTTTTAAATTCATACCATATTGTTAAATATTTGTTTGTTGTATGTATTATCTAATATGGATGATAAAGACATTGAAATTTTGAAACATCTCTCTGTGGATGGTAGACAATCTGCACGACAATTATCTCATAGATTGGGTGTATCAACTGTAACCATTCTTTCTAGGATAAAAAAACTAGAAGAAGAAAAAATCATCAAAGGATATTCAGTTCGCCTAAATCATGAATTACTTGGATTTGATATTACTGCAATAATTGAAATTAAAACTAACAAAGGTAAAATGTTAGATATTGAAAATGAAATTGCAAAAAATGACAGTGTAATTGCAGTTTATGATATTACTGGAGATGCTGATATGATAATTATTGCAAAATTCAAAACTCGTGAATTTTTAAGTGATTTCATCAAAAAAATATCTGCAATATCTAATGTTGAAAATACATTAACCCATCTTGTATTAAATACAATTAAAGAAGATAATCGGTTAATCGAATGATTTTTTAAAAAAACTGTTTTATGAAAATCTTTTTAAAAAAACTATTCTAGTTTAGATATGGGTTTTTTATCCAATTTTAAAAAAGATTTAGAAATTGCTAAAAGAAACAAAGCCGCAAATATCAATGGAAAACATCTCAAAAAATTACTGACTAAATTCAAACAAGAACGAGATCGAATAGAAAATGAAACTGGAGTTAGACCTCAAATTGACAACACTACTCAAATGTTCATGCAAAAAATTCTAAATGTCTGGATTTCTGAAGGCAAAGAAATCGATGAAGAAAAATTTTGGATAGAAGTCGATTACAATCGTCAATTTGATCATCCTGTGGAATTTTATGAAAGACAGCGTTGAAAATTTATTTCAAAATTATGCCTATGTCCATTAAATTTGTGTGCGTATACCCTGTTTTGATATTGCCTTTTTGTTTTTGAAAAAACCTTGCTGAATCACTATTTTTTAAAAATTCTTTCATGACATTCAAATCCATTTTGATGTTTTCAATTATTGCCCCTGCAAAATTAGAATTTCCATCTATCCCATCAGTTCCCATAGACGCAATGGTGATTTTTTTCAATTTTTGTGTATTTTTTAATATTCTTAAAACTAATTCTTGGTTTCTGCCTCCTTGTCCTTTTCCTAATACTTTTACAGTTGGTTCTCCCCCAAAAATTAAACAAGTTTTTTGTTCTTCAGAAATATTTTCTAAGATTTTTTTAACCACTGTTTTGATGTCTCCATAATTTTGGATTTTTGTAACTTTGTATCCTTTTGATTTTGCTATTTTTTCCATTGACTCTAAACAATTATTGTTATTTGCAATAACAAAATTTTCAATTTTTGATTTTTTTGGAGTTTCTGGTTTTTGATCATGCAGGCCATTTCCTAATACTTGTAAAACTTCGATGGGAATTTTTCTTTTCAATCTATATTTTTCTATGATGTCCATTGCATCTTGATAAGTTGTATTATCCATGTATGTTGTTCCTGAAGCAATTGATGATAAATCATCATCTTCAACATCAGACATAATCAAGCTTATTCCATCACATTTCATATTTTGTAATAATTTTCCACCTTTAATTTTTGAAAGATGTTTTCTAATACAATTAAACTCTTGAATTGTCGCACCTGATTTTAGCAATACATCTGTAACATGGACTTTATCATTTAATGTAATTTCATCTGGCATTGCCAGTAATGATGACCCTCCTCCAGAGACAAGAAAAATGATTAATTCATTATTTTTTTTATTTTCTACAAATTTTATAACTTCTTTTGCTGCTTTTACACTAGTTTTATCTGGTTTTGGGTGACTTGAATTAAAAATCTGAAATTTTTTACCTTTGATTTTTGCTTTTGAACCTTTTGGAATTACTATGATGCCGCTTTTAATGGAAATTATTGAATTAATTGCTCTGGTCATAGAATCTCCTGCTTTTCCAAATGCTACTGTGTAAATGTTTGAATATTTTGAAATATCTATGATTTTTCCATTTAATCTGATTTCTTTTGGTGTAACATAGTTTGGTAATATGTTGTGAGGATTTGCTGCTTGAAGACCCGATTCTAAAATTTCTAAACAATCCTTTTTCTTTTCTGTAATTGCTAATTCTTCAAAGTTCTGAATAATCATATGATCTACATTACTGTAAGATATAATAAACAAACCAATGGTGTTTTTTTATGCATACAGTACGCATTCCAAAAGTTATTAATTTTGGAGAAAACGCACTTGGTGAAACAGAATATCCAAAAAATGCCCTGGTTGTAACAACCGTTCCGCCAGCATTGTCTGACAAATGGTTGGCAAGAATGGGAATTCAGGATTATATGTTGTATGATCAAGTAAAACCTGAACCATCAATTGATGATGTCAATACTGTCATCTCTCAATTCAAAGACAAAAACCCTTCAGTTTTAATCGGACTGGGTGGTGGAAGTTCTATGGATGTAGTAAAATATGCTGCACCTGAAATGAATAAAGAGAAAATTCTAATTCCAACAACATTTGGAACTGGAGCTGAAATGACAACTTATTGTGTTCTCAAATTTGATGGAAAAAAGAAATTGTTACGTGAAGACAGATTCTTAGCTGACATGGCTGTAGTTGATTCCTACTTTATGGATGGAACTCCAGAACAAGTTATCAAAAATTCTGTCTGTGATGCATGTGCTCAAGCTACTGAAGGATACGATAGTAAACTTGGTAATGACTTGACTAGAACTCTTTGTAAACAAGCATTTGAGATTCTTTATGATGCAATCATGAATGACAAACCAGAAAATTATCCATATGGATCAATGTTATCTGGAATGGGATTCGGAAATTGTTCAACAACATTGGGACATGCTTTGTCTTATGTTTTCTCAAATGAAGGTGTACCTCATGGTTATTCCTTATCATCTTGTACTACAGTTGCACACAAACATAACAAATCAATCTTCTATGATAGATTCAAAGAAGCAATGGACAAACTTGGTTTTGATAAATTAGAACTCAAAACTGATGTTTCTGAAGCTGCTGACACCGTCATGACTGATAAAGGACACTTGGATCCAAATCCAATACCAATATCAAAAGATGATGTCGTTAAATGTCTTGAAGATATCAAAGCAGGCAATCTCTAATTTTTTACCTTTTTTTCTTTTATTTACACAACTACGAAATTGGCAGCTTCGCCAAACTTTTTATTGTTATATGATTTTGTAAATGTACTTGGCATCAAAACAACTCAAATTTGGTATTCAAAATGGACTAAATGTAGCCAGAGCAGGATACACAGAAGACCAGATCCTTACTGCATGCATGCTTGCTGATAAAACTGGATATGATTCAATTTTCTATATGGACCATACAAATGTCCCACAATGGAAAAATGCAACTGTTTTAGATCCTTGGGTAATGTTATCTGCTATTGCTGCAGTTACAAACAATGTTGAGTTGGGAACTTGTGTCACTGATGCAATCAGAAGACATCCGTCAAACATCGCACTAGCTGCAATTACCTTAGATAGAATCTCTAAAGGTAGAGCAATTTTGGGCATTGGTGCTGGTGAGGCACAAAACCTAAAAGAATTTTGTATTCCATTTGAAAAACCAGTCTCAAAATGGGCTGAACAAATTGAAGTTATTAAAACACTATACCATTCTACTCCTGATAATACTGTAGATTATGCTGGAAAATACTATCAACTTGAAGGTGCATGTTTACAAGCACCTCCAATTAGAAAGCCACATCCACCTACTTACATGGCATCAGGTGGTAAACGTACACTTGCATTAACTGGTAAACTCGGTGACGGTTGGTTACCAATTGGTTATACTCCTGAATTATTTGAAGACCATAGAAAGCAAATTGAAGTCTCAATGGATGCTAATAATAGAACCCAAGAAGATAAGGATAATTTCCAAATGGCATTAGACATTGATGTCTATTTCTCTGATGATGCAGAAGCCTCTTGGGCAAAAATGAAAGAAGCTGTTAAAGTTAGTTTGTTTAAACCTGAAATTTTACGAGTCCATGGATTAAAAGAAATTGAAGGATTTGATTTCGTCAAATACTTTACAGAATATTCAATGTCTGACCAAAGTTGGATTGTCAAAATGAGAGAGGCTGCAACCAAAATACCAGATCCTATTGCACGTTCATCTACTGCAGTTGGTACTCCTGAAGACATGATTCCAGTTTTCGAGAGATTCATGGATGCTGGTGTTAATCACTTTGTAATTAGATTCTGGGGAAAGAATTACTTTGGCTCAATTGATAAATTTGCAAGTCATGTAATGCCTGTATTGCGAGAGAAAAACAAGCAAAAATTCGGTTAATTCTAAACTATTATAACATAATTTGTAATGTTAATTTTTACGTATTATAATGACTGATGATTTACCTGATACTGTAAAAAAATGTCTTGACATTTTAGATGAAAATTTAGAAATCTTATCTGATATTGAAATAGATTTGAATGACGAAAAAAATGATGAATTGGTTCCTGACATGAAATTACATCATCTATTTGATATGACTGAAGATGTTGCAGAATCTGAAAAAATTAAACGTGCTGAATCAAAATTTATGATGCGGCAATCTGAAGACTTTTAGCGATTTCGAGAATTGTGTTGATTTTTCTTTTTTGCAGATTGTTTTGATTTTCTTTTAGTTGCTTGTTTAAGCAATCTTTTTCTTGTTCTTTCAGTGGAATTTGTTGAGCCTTGAATAATTTTCGTTTTGCTTCCATCCCTTAACATAATTTCTTTTCCTTTGAATCTGAATTCTACGTCTCTACATTTGATATAATACCTTCTAAGACAAAAAAATATTCTGTTATTGGTACCGTGCATCTCTTTAATTTCTCTGGATTTTTTTAACTCATTGAGAATGTTTCGAAGTAACCCTTTATCGATATCTGTAATTCTGTGTAATTCTCTAAACCATATGAATTTGGATTGTGAGCCCCATTCTTCTAAAAGGTTGATTACTTGATTTGTGGCCTCTTCAGTTTCTTCATTGTACTCCATTGATTTTAATCAATTTAGTGTTAAATTTAGCAATTTACATTAATGAAAAGTTTGAATCAATAAAGTCAATTTTTAGAATGTTGTGCATTTTTGGTTATTTTTGTAATGATATAATATGAGTAAAGAAATGAAGACTGAATGCTCTGAATTTGGGTGCAAGATATTACAAATTAAGGAATTATCCGAAGACATGGATTCTCAATAATTCTATCTTTTTGATTTTTTCTTTCTTTCTTTTAATCTTGATTTAGTCACTTTAACAGATTGTTTTTGATTGTTTTCCATTTTTTTTGCAGTAGAATCAATTTGTTTGATAATTTTTTCTTGTTCTTCTATTGAATTTGTTTTAAGGAGTTTCTTTTTTAATTTTTTTAATTGATTTGAATAACTGTTGAATTCTCCTCTCAACTCATTTAGATATGGGTCATCCATGAGAATTCTGAATCTTTCTTGTATTTTAGGTATTTTTTCATAGAATTTGATCTTCATTTATAATATAATTTTAAAAAAATTAATCCATGCAACTCGTTGGTGCACTTGAAATAAAATCATATGAAAAAATTAAAGAATTTCTTAACGATGAACATGTTGGTAGAATTTCTAGTATTGATGTAAATGGCTTTCCACAAATCATTCCTATGAATTTTGTTTTTCTAAATGATGCTGTGTATATGCATTCACATGTGAAAGGTGAAAAATTAGATAACATCTCTAATAATGATAAAGTTGGGTTTGAAGCAGATAGGGAATTGGAATTTCTGCCTTCATACTTTGAGGACCCTCACAACGCAGCTTTGGCTGATACGTTATACATCAGTGTTGTAATTAAGGGAGTTGCTTCTTTTATTTCAGATAGAGAAGAAAAAACACTAGCACTTAATGGATTAATGGGGAAATACCAACCTGAGGGATTCTATGACCCGCTTAAATCTGATATGCGTGTATTGGATGCTGTATCTGTAATAAAGGTGACACCTACATCACTACATGGCAAATACAAGATTGGTCAGCACATGAATCGCAATGATAGAATGATTTTGGCAAAAAAGATTCTAAAAAAGAATTCTCCAACTGCACAAACCACACTAAAGATAATGGGATTTGAAGTAATTGATGGGCAATTACAAATGACTGATGAGCCTCAGTGGTAATATCTCTGAGATGCTGTGATTTTGAATTTTAGTTTTGAATTAAAACCAATTCTAGTTGTGGAGTTGTAATTATTTTGTGATTTAGTGTTGCAATGGTAAGTAGGAACCAATTCTAGTACCAATACGTAAACTATGGCAGACCTATTTTGGGGAATGATCTCCAAATTTTATTAATTTCCTCATACTACTATGGTTGCTGAGAAATCAGTCAACGCCAAAATCTCGGCACTGAGTTATTCTATCTCAGCACTATGATGCAATACATGAGACTTGGCAACCATGTTAGAAACTCAACAAATACTTTAGTTAAATATTTCACACCTAGAATTGGTCTTTTTTAGAATGAAAAAAACTCATTCCGCCCTATCACATATGACAATGTAATGCTCGTTTTTTAAAATCAGAAAATAATTTGTAATTCTCAAATGTAACAATCACAACACAAACGATAAATCACTCAATGATCATATTATTATTATTGACACCTGTATTTCTTATTGCACTAGTGGCAGTTGCCATGATTGGAGTTATGGTTCCAAGTGTTTTTGCAACATCTGGAGAAATTTTTCTTGAAAAAAATGAATTTGTGTTATATGGTGATGGAAGTGTGGTAAATTTTTCAGTAACTGGGGAGATTTTTGACTATGTCTATTACCCTAAACTGGAAATCATGATTGATAATGTAGTTTTTCAAACTGTAAAAGTATTTCCAAACAAAAATTCTATTTTTTCTATAATTGGATTGGATAAAAATTGGTCTCACGGTGAATATGTTGTAAATTTAAAGTATGAAAATGAAATTTTAGATTCAAAATCTTTTACAATTATCAGAGACAATGTTGTTGTTAAGGAAATAAAAACTCATCCAAATATGTCAGAGACTCTTGAATCTTTTATTGAATTAGATTTCGATAAATTAGTTTTAGAAAACAATTCTGATGAAACAATTTGGATCTCTGGAAATCTAGCTAGTTCTCAATTTGGTAACGAAATAAAATTTTCACTATATCATCCAGATGGCACTATTGAAGATATTGGAAAAATTTATCATAGCCATACTGATTATTTTGAAATTCCTATAATTGGAATTGACAAATTTTGGATGCCTGGAGAATATCAAATTATCGTAAATTACTTGGACCAGCAATTTTCTACATCGTTTATTATTGAAAATGACGTTGTTTTATCTAGTTTATCTGAAACTCACATGTATGCTGAAGAATCAGAGGGTTCCTTTGATCTAAGTTTTGAAAAATTTGATCAACATGTAATTTTAAAAATTAATGGAGATGTCCGAACCAATGATTCAGAAATTAAACTAATCATAAATACGAATGATTCTATCATTTATGAGTCTGATTTGCCAATATCTGATGGGAATTTTTATGATAACATTTTGCTATATGATTATGAAAAAGATATGTCTTGGGAGAATACCGAATATGAAATTAATGCATTTGTTAAACAAGACATTGTGGATACAAAAACATTCACTTTTGATGAATCGTTAATTTTTTCCTCAAATGATGAAGTCATGAATTTGGAAATGATTTTTTCTGATCAAGTTGTAAATTTTTCTACTAAATTAGAAATAGAAATTTCACAATATGAATCAAAAGAAATTACTTTAACTGGAAATATTCCAAATTTTTCTTATGACAATGTTTTAGATGTTGATATTGCAACTCCTTCTGGAGAAATTCTAGAATCTCATCTACGAACATCTGCAAGTGGTGACTATTTTGTACCAGTAATACTTGATGATTCATGGGAGTCTGGTACCTATGTTGTATCACTGTTGTTTGATGATGTTATTCAAGATGTTGTTGAATTTTTTGTGATAAACCACAAATACAACAATTCCCAAACAGTTGACAATAACTCATCTGTGATTCTAAATGAATCCTTGGAAATTTTAGAATTGGAACA
>NZ_LQMW01000016.1 GCF_001541925.1 Nitrosopumilus sp. Nsub | reverse complement strand
TAGATGGGAGTCTATACACGTTGTACAGCAGGAGTGGTAGACGTAAGAATAGGTTCTCCGGAAGTGAGCTCAAGCACTGTCCCAAAGACAATGACATTCCACTAGACAAGTGGCGGCAAAGGTAGTAAAGGACCAGAAGGTCTAACCGGTGACAAAGGCCCACAAGGCCCACAAGGCCCAGTTGGATCTAAAGGATTAACTGGTGTTCCTGGTCCACAAGGAGAAAAAGGTGACAAAGGTCCACTAGGTCCACCCGGTCCTCTTGGTGACAAAGGTAGTAAAGGACCTGAAGGTCCAACTGGAGAAAAAGGCCCACAAGGCCCACAAGGTCCTGCTGGATCTAAAGGATTAACTGGTGTTCCTGGTCCACAAGGAGAAAAAGGTGACAAAGGTCCACTAGGTCCTATAGGAGAAAAAGGAAATACTGGTGCAACTGGTCCGCCTGGTGACAAAGGCCCACAAGGCCCTCAAGGAACACAAGGTGAACGTGGAAATACTGGTCCATCTGGAGAAAAAGGCCCACAAGGCCCACAAGGTATTCAAGGCCCTCAAGGTGAACGTGGCCCAACTGGTCCACTAGGTTCAATTGGTGAAACTGGTCCAATAGGTGGTCAGGGTCCTGTTGGTCCTGCTGGTCCTAGAGGCCCACCTGGTCCGCCTGGAGAAAAAGGTCCATCTGGTGGAATGTCTGCTGAACAAAAAGCAATTTTCAAAGAACTCTTAGAAATCTTGACAACAAAAGAAATCATTAATACTGAAGAACAAATTAAACTAATGAGCTATTTGTATTAATTTTATTTTTTAAATTTTATTTTTTAAATTTTATTTTTTAAATTTTATTTTTTAAATTTTATTTTTTAAATTTTATTTTTTAAATTTTATTTTTTAAATTTTATTTTTTAAATTTTATTTTTTAAATTGATAGTTTTCACTAAGAGCATTAGAAAAATGAAAACAATTCGTCGTCTGTATGACGATTGTTAATTTGCAAACGAGATTATCGTCTCTTTGGAGCTGCTTTGCGTTTTGCTGCAGTTTTTCTCTTTGGAGCTGCTTTTCTAGTTGCAGTTTTTTTAGTAGCTTTTCTCTTTGGAGCTGCTTTTGTAGTTGATCTACGTTTAGTTGCAGCTTTTCTTTTTGTAGCCATGCTAAAATCGATATTTTCATTGTTTTTCAGTGGTTAAACTAAAAAAATTTACACAATTTGATTACAATTATTGAAGTAATTTGATCATTGGAAAAAACTACTGATCGATATTTTCTATGCTTATTTTTTTATTTAATTAATTTTTGATTTGTTTTTTGATTTTTTATCTATTTTTGAAATTTTTGTACATGTAATTGATCATTTTTGTACATGTAATTGATCATTATTCTGCATTTTTCTTATTTTTTGTGATTTATTTTTATTTTATTTGATCTAATTTTATTTTTTATTAAGAACTTGTGCCTTTGATTTTGATAATTGTTAAAACATCTTCATCTTGCATTATGTGAGTTAATCCTACTCTTTGTCCACCAAACTTTACACTTTTACCCCAGACTAAACCGTATCTGAATTCTCTTCTTAATCTTCTGTGAATCTTATTACAAATATCTTCTACTGTGTCCCCTTCTCTTGCAATAAATGGTTCTTTGAAATCAGTTTCTCCGCCTTTTGGACGCATGTATATTCTAATGAATTTCAATTTCTCATAAATTTTTTCTTTTAAAACTTCTATGTTTAAATCTGCATTTGCAGAAACTTCTATTACATCTGATTTTATTTTTGTTTTCAAATCTTTTAGAAATTCTTTATCCACCAAGTCTATTTTATTTAGAACTGTGATTGCTTTAGAATAACTAATGTTGCCTGCAATATAATCTGCTAATTGCTCTGATGTCAAATCTTCTCGTACAACAACTCTTGCACTTACTATTCCATAAAGATGTAAAATATCTTTGAGATGTTTTTCTGTAATTTTTGTTAACTTTGCTTGTTGGGCAATTGCAATGCCTCCCATCGATGCTTTTTCTATTGTTATGTTTGGTGGTAATTGGTTTAATCTAATTCCTATATTTCCTAATTCATTTGTTAGAACATCTTCGTGATATGGTTGAAAAACATCTAAAACCAATAATACTAAATCTGCTGTTCTTGCAACTGACAAAATTCTTTTTCCAAGTCCTTTGCCTGTTGAAGCTCCTTTAATGATTCCTGGCAGATCTAATACCTGAATTTTTGCACCTCTATATTCCATCATTCCTGGAACTACTGTCAGTGTGGTGAATTGAAATGCACCAACAGTTGATTTGGCTCCTGTCATTTTATTTAGTAATGTTGATTTTCCAACACTTGGCAATCCGATAAATACTACTGTTGCATCACCCGTACGCCTGACATCAAATC
The DNA here is from genome assembly GCF_001541925.1 of Nitrosopumilus sp. Nsub. GTDB lineage: Archaea > Thermoproteota > Nitrososphaeria > Nitrososphaerales > Nitrosopumilaceae > Nitrosopumilus. The sequence goes on along the minus strand of NZ_LQMW01000016.1, from coordinate 35,145 downwards.
CATCTTGCTTCATTCCTGATTTTTTGGTGATGTCTGCTTCTTGCTCTCTCTTTAATTTTGCAATTTTAGCTTTTAGTAATCCTATGTGATGCTCTGTAGCTTTGTTGATCTGAGTTCTTGCCATTTCATCTTGAATGGCTTTAATTTTTTCAGGAATTCCCAATACAGTTCATTTTTTCTTTATTCTTTTCAAATAAAACCGTACACTTTGCAATATTTTTCGAAGAAATCATTTTAGATTTAATTTTAAATGTTTAAAATTAGTAATTCTTCAAATCTGTTTTGTTTTTTAATAGTATGTGAATTTGAATTGATTCAAAATGTTTTGATTTATACTCTAATTTCAGCAATTGTGATGGGTATGGTTGGTGTTTTAATATCTTCTAAAATTTCAAAAAGAATTTTGATGTATCTTTCTGATTGAATACGCTCCATTATTATTTAGTCTTAGAAAGTGATTTTTATGAAAAAGAAAACATTTGCAGTAGATATTGATGGAACAATTACTGAAAATGGTGGTGGTAGAATTCATCTTGGGGCATTAGAATCTTTAAGAAGATTGACTAACATGGGTCATGATGTAATTTATGTAACTGGACGTTCTTCTGTTGAAGCATATCTACTTTCAGTTTTTGGTGGAACTAAAAAAATTGCAGTTGGTGAAAATGGTGGTTGTATTGCACTGGATGCTGATCAGCATACTTTGTTGGGCAATCTTGAAGAATGTAATGAGGCATTTGAAATAATAAAAAATAGTATTGACGGAGTACAAAAAAAACCTGTATTTCCTAGATTAACTGAAGTTGTTTTAGAAAGAACATTTGATATGGATGAAGCTCAAAAAATTCTTTCTGAACATAATCTTGATGTTGGTCTTTCTGATAGTCAATATGCAATTCACATAAACTCTAAGGGAATAGACAAAGGAACTGGTTTTACCGAATTAATGAAGAAATTCAATTTGGTAAAAGATGATGTAATAGCCATTGGTGATAGTGCTACTGATGTTCCATTATTCAAAGTAGCCAAAACAAGTATCGCATTGGGTAATGCCTCTGATTTTGTTCGATCTGAGGCTACTATGCGTGTGTCTGCAAGTAGTGGTGATGGTGTTTTAGAAGCATTAGATAAATTAGCACCTAAATTATTTGAAATATAGTATGACGTTTCAAGTAATAATTGATGAAATTGAAAACAATCTGAAAAAAATTCTTCAAGAACTTTCTCTTTCTGATATCTCTTTTTCTGTAGAAGTTGCAAAGCCTGGATTTGGTGATGTAAGTTCTAACATTGCATTTTTACTTGCTAAAGAATTAAAAAAAAGTCCTAAAGAAATTACTCAAATCATCTCTGAAAAATATTCTCAATGTTCTAGTTTGTTTGTTTTTAAAACTGAAGCACATCCGTCAGGATATCTGAATTTCTTTGCTAATTGGGAAAAATTAAGCAAATTGATTTTGTCAGAATCTTATCTTGATACATTTGGTAATGTTGACATTGGTAAAAATTCTGATATAGTAGTAGAACATACTAGTGTAAATCCTAACAAAGCATTACACATTGGTCATATTCGTAATATTGTTGTTGGTGATACGGTTTCCAGAATTTTAAAAAAGGCAAACTATAACGTTAAAATTCTTAATTATATTGATGATTCTGGTTTACAAGTTGCTGATATTATTGTAGGATTCAAACATCTTGGATTTGATGAGACTCCTCCAAATGGAAAAAAGTTTGATCACTATTGTGGTGATGATGTTTATGTGAAAACTACTCAAAAATATGAACTTGATCCTTCACTTGAAGATGTTAGAAAAAATACTTTAAAACAACTTGAAGATGGGAATTCTGAAATTGCAAAATTTGGTGATTTGATTACAAGAAAAGTTTTAGCTGGTCAATTACAAACCTGTTGGAATCTCAACGTATCTTATGATTGCTTAAATTTTGAATCTCAAATAATACGCTCAGGATTGTGGTCAAAAATATTTGAAAAACTCAAGGAAATGGGGCTCATAGAATTTGAAAATGATGGCAAAAATGCTCAATGTTGGGTAATCCGTGGTGATGGAAAAGAAGAGGATAAAGTAATTGTTCGAAGTAATGGAACTGCTACTTATATTGCAAAAGATATCCCATATGCTGCTTGGAAATTGGGTTTGTTAGATGATCCGTTTAATTATGAAAAATATCCTTCGTTTCAACCAAAATCTAAAACCCTTTGGGAAACAACTTTGGTTGATTCAAAAAACCCTCCTCAAAATTTTACTGCTCAAAAGGTTGTTACTGTAATTGACTCTCGTCAAGAAAGATTACAAAAAATTATCACTAACTTAATGGAAAAATTTAACTCAATTCCTGAAAGTTATGTCCATCTTGGTTACGAATCAGTTACACTAAGTGCAAATACTGCAAAAACTCTTGGATTGGAGACTGATGGTAAACAAGCTCAGATGTCTGGTAGAAAAGGTCTGTATGTTAGTGCTGATTCTGTTTGTGATCTATTAAAACAAAAAATCACAGAGGAAACAAAAAAACGAAATCCTGAAATGATTGACTCTGAAATTGAACAAATTGCTCAATCTGTTTCAATAGGTACTTTGCGTTATGAAATGATTAAACAAGATTTGGATAAAATAATTACATTTGATTTAACGAAATCTCTTAGTCTGGAAGGTGATACTGTTCCATATATTCAATATTCCTATGCCCGAGCATCCCGAATTTTGGAAAAATCTGGAATTTCCCCAAACCTCGATGTTGATTTTACACTACTCCAAGAAAAATCTGAAATTGATTTAGTAAAAACAATTGGTCTTTTCAATATGCAAGTTCGTGATGCTGTGAATAATTTTGCACCTAAAGTAATTGCAAGATATTGTCATGACCTAGCTGTTGCTTTTAATTCCTTTTATGAACATGTCAAAGTTTTAGATTCAAATGACGATGCCTTGAAATCTACTCGAATATGTTTAGTTCATTCTTTTAATTTAACTTTAGAAAAAGCATTAGATTTACTTGGAATTGCTGCTCCATCTAAAATGTAATTCATATGCGAATCATTCTGATCATTCCAATAATTGCTTTGATGAGTATTGTAATTGGAACTGTGGGATTTGAATATTATCTGGGATATTTTGAGGAACAAGAATTGGAGCGTTTGTTAATTTCTTGTATGGAACAATATGGTCATTATAGTGATAATCTCGTCTCTTGTTTAAACAACGATCTTTAGTTGATTTTTTATCAAAATTCTTACTTTTTATCATTGGCAAAACTTTCTCATATTATTTGTATACTTTCATTTTTGTGTAATGTGGCGATGAAATTAGATAACAAGAAAACTTTGTTGTTTGGTTTATCTCTTGTTTTGTGAATTATTATTTTTGGTGGTTTTATTATTACAAATTTTTTGATGCCTCATTGTAAAGATGTAATATGTTAATTTTGAAATATTTTGTTATCGTCAACCTTAAGTTATCATAGAATTTACTAAAATTATGAATTGTTTTGTCTGTGGAAAAAAGAAACAGGATTTTGAAGTTTGGTCTAATAAGCTGGTTATTGGAATTACTTTTGACTCTGATTTTCAAAAAAACGACGTCATTTCCAATATGACTGAAAAATCGATAATTTGTCATCAATGTATCATTGATATTCAAAGAAAAGTTAATGCTGAATCAAAATCTTAATGATTTTTAATTAAATTATGTCAGTGGCAACGAATGTTGCCACTGGAGAATTTCTGTAAGATAACTGATTGTTAAATTACATATTTTTCTCAGGCGTGCAAACCTATAATTTTTACATTCTTCTTTTAAAAATACCTTGATATTTTTCAATATTGATTATTTTCAACATTTTTTAAAACTTAAATTCAAAATGAATTCATTCAAAAATTACAAATTTCTACAACTGTAGATTTTTTTCTTTTTAAGTTGATTTAGTTATTTTTTGATAACTTTTTTTTGTTTAGACATTTTTTTCAAAATTTTGTCTTTTTTATCTATCTCTTTGTTGATTTTATCTTGTTTTTCCTTTAATTTTTGATTTTTAGCTTTTATTTTTTCATCTATTTTTTTACGTTTTCTTTCTAGAATTTCAAATTTTTTCTCTTCTTTGATGATCTGTTTTTTAGCTTTTTCTTGTTTTTTAGCTTCAATTTTCTCCTTTTTGGTTCTATTTTTGATGTTATTTTTTTCTTTTAATATGATTTTTGAAACTTTTAGTCTTTCTTTAACTGAATTATTGAGATCCTTCTCTATTATCTTGATCTCTTTTTTCAACTCTTCCGCAAGTTTGATTTCTTGTTTTTCTGCATTAACTTGTGAAATTATTTCCTCATACTCTTTCTTTGTTTTTTCTAATTCTATTTGTTTGTCATTAATTTCTTTAACCATTTTTGATTGTTCACTTAATCTCTTTTTTTGCTCTTCAGCCATTTTTGCTAATTTCAATTTTTCTGCATTAACTTCAGATTCAATTTTTGCTTGTTCATCTTGTGCTTGAATCAATTGATTTTTTTGCACTTCTAATTCTTTAGAAATAAACTCTTTTTCTACATCAATTTTTTTTAAAATTTTTGCCCGTTCATCTTTTACTTTGGACAATTCTTTTTTTTGTAAATTTATGGTCTCTGTTAATTTGGTTTGTTTTTGAATTAATGTTCTTTCATCATTGATTTTGGCCTCTATACTTTGTCTTTCTTCCCTTAATTTTTCTGCATTATTTTTTCGTTCTTCCATTAATTTGTTTAATTGATTTTTCTGTTCATCTATTTTTTCTGAATTCTTTTTTTGTTCCATTATTTCCTTTTCTTCTATTTTTATTTTTTCAGAAATTTTTTCTAATTTTTGATTTGGTTCTATTGGTTTCCAACCTTTGGGCATGACTCTCCTACTTTTGTTTTCTATTTTCTCAATTTTGATTTCTTCTTTTTGTTCTTGAATAATTTTTACCCCAAAATTTCTCTCCAAGTATTGTTTATCTGATTTATAGAGATTTTTTTGTTTTTTTAACATAGTTTGAATATGTTCTAATCTCCCAGGATCTCCTTTACCTGATTTGATTAATTTTGTGATTTGTTCAGATTCACTTTCTTTTTTAATCTGTTTTTCTTCTTCAAAAATTATTTTTGAATTTATTTTACTTTCTAAATAAATTCTATCTGTATTGTAAAGTGGTTTTTTCTTTTTTAGAAAATCTACAATATGTTCTAATCTTCCTGTATCTCCTGAATTTTCATCAATTAATTTTTCAATTTTTTTAATTGTGGCTAATACAGTACTTTTTTCCATTTTTAACCTCTTAATTAATTTTCAATAATTGTACTATAAAACAACTATTATTTCATAATTTTTGATACTTCTTCAATAAATTTAATTTTTTCTCATAAATCTTTCAATATTTTAATTTAGATTCTAAAATATTTTTTCCATTTTTTGTCTCACTTTAATGATTTACCATAGGTTTTAGGTATTCTAAATCGATTGGGATTAATTGCCACAATAATTAAAAATGATTATTTTCTTGGTCTTCTTTTAGGATTTAACTCATAAAATTTTTCAATATTTTCTAACCATTTTTTATTTTCAGGTAATCGTGATCGTGCATGTGGTCTTTTACCGTTTTTTGATAAAACTTCACTATGGTTTTTGTAAAATTGGTCTATCTCATTAATCATTACATCTAAAAATTCGGATGCATCTTTACATTCTGTATTTTTTGGTTCTCTATGGGTGGTAATTGATTTAACTAAAGTATCTATTTTTGCTATTTTTATTTTGTATTCACTTAAAATTCTATATTCAAAAGATATCATTCGTTTGTTCTTTTTTTATTTGTCTATGTATAGTTTGGCTCTGAAATTCCTCCATTTTTGAAAAAAGTGTGATGTTTTCTGCTAATCTGTTGTTTCTCTGCATGTTCTTTCATTTCTTGTATTCCTTTAATTAGAATTTGAGGAAATTTAGTTTCTAATTTTCTATCTCGTGGTGTTATTGGAAACTAATTTTGCTCATAAATCAGTGTTAATTTTCCATTCTGATCCTTTACTCTGTTTAGAAAATAACCTGTAAATATGGAATTTTTAATCAGATCAAATCCTACTGTTTTATTTCGTCTATCTATTGTTATTCTTTCTCTCATGGCCTTGTCAAGTACTTGCCTTTGTCGTAAAATCCCATCATCATATTTTTCTAAAACTTGTATGTGAGTGATTTCTTTTATTGTTCTATCTGAACGTTGCACTTTGTCTACTGATTAACTCCAACGTTTCAAATGTAGAATTAATCTGTTCACTGTGAGACATCTATATTTTGAATTTACCCATACATTGTTTTTCCAGTTGTTTCATCTGTTAAATTATTTTTTGATGAAAAACTACTAAAATTTGAACGTAGAATTTTTTGAACGTGTCCTGATACCCTGGCCACATTATCCCATACATTGTGAAATGAAATTCTATTCAAATTTTGTTCGTCAATATGAGAAAATATCGCCAAACCTGCTATTATTTCTCCATCTTTGATCCATTGATGCCCAATATTACAAATTGTGCAAATTTCACTTACTTCCATTATTGTTTTTGAAAATGATGGATTTTTACTAATTAATAATTTGGAATCCTCTGGAGGAAATCTCATGTTGACATTTACATGAATTCTGTCTTCTCTGTTAGAATTTTTACTTACAATTACATTTGTTCCAACATGAAATTGCCAATCTACTAAATCACTTTTTTGTTTAATTTTTTCAGTTTGATCCTCATATTTTACGTTGGTAATTTTGATATATTCTTCTACTAATTCTTTCATTTCTGATGCTGTTTTTGTCATAATTCTGCTTTTTTTTGTTAGTTATATTTTTGATTGAAGAAAAAAAGAATTAACAATTGTGTCCGCCACAGCCACAAGAGTCATGTCCCTCACTGCCCTGAGATTCTTTTCCTGCACATCTAGAACATTTGTTTGATCCCATTGGTGAGAAAAAACTAATTCCACATGATACACATTTCATATTTGCCATAATATTGCTGAAAAATTGTAGTATTTATTGAATACGTTCTATCTTGAAAAATATTTTTTTATTTATTCACTTTTTTGAAATACTCTGTATTCTCCAATGATTGAATTGCATTTATGGCATGTGTATTGCCCTCTTTCTATGAGGATTAATCCATCTGCAACTGCTTCGTTTGGTTTTTCTTCAATTTGTATTTGGGTAGGACCATCAAATTCTGAATTACATTGTTTACAAAAATGTTTATTCATTTTTGTTGTATCCAGTTTTTCAAGTTTTCCTAGAAAATATTTTTCCATATTTGGAACTAGTTTTGATTCTTTTACTTGTTCATCCGTAAGATCTGCTTTAATCCATCCTCCTGAACCCTCTAGTTGAATCTCTGTCAATTTGATTATCAATTTTTATTGCTATTAATAAGTCAAAATACAATGGATTCACTATATGATTTATCTAATCTTGATAATACTTCTGGTCGTGAATTTGAAGAATTTACAATCAAATTATTTGAAAAATTAGGTTATTCTGCCACTGTAACAAATCGTTCAAAAAAATATGGATGTGATATGATGTTACAACAATCTAACTTTCGTATTGCAGTCCAAACTACTCGTTCAGAATCTGAATTGACTTTTACTTCTGTTCAAAGAGTATTGGATTCTTCAAGAAAATATAATTCTCAAATGTCTGTCGTGATTACTAACAACAAATTCCTTTCTTCTGCAAAAAATTTAGCTAAAATTACAAATGTTGTGTTAATAGATCGTAAGAAATTATTAGAATTAATTGATTTATCTAATCTGCCCGTAAATGAAAATAAAGATTTTGTTCAATTCTGTAAAAATGTTAAAAATGAATTAATCAAACAAGATACTGATAAGGAAATTCTGAAATTTTTGGGTCTTGATACGCCAAAAGTTGATCACAGTTTACTAACAAAAAATTCTTTTGATAGAATAACTCCTCTTAATAATAAAAAAGAAAAATTATTTTATATTTTTAAAAAAATACGTGGCGATGATGATTTGTCTGTTAATCAAGATGTTTTATTTGATTTTATGGAGAAATATCCTTTGTTATTTGGAACTAGAGAAGAATCTGAAGAATTTTTACTAAATATGATAAAACAATTTGTAATTTTCAAGCCAAAACAGAATTACTATAATCTAGTCTAATTCTCAACTACTCCATTTCTATTGATATTTTCATATTCTGGCACGGATTGAGAAATTTTGTTTTCAAACACTGTGATGTGATTTGATGAATTCATGTTTTCCTGATTTTTGTATTCTTTTTATTTTCATCTGATATGATTTTGACCAAACCTTATTACTTGTGATAATGGTAGTGCCCAAAGATAATGGGTAAAATTTCTTTGATTATGGGGATAATTATTGGAATTATATTTTCAGTTGCTTTTCCTGAAGTTGCTCAAACTATCAATGATACTATAATGCCTATGATTCAATCAATAAGTGAAAAAATAATTGATTGGATTTCTCAATAATCTGTTTCTACTTATGAACAAAGATTCTTATCTTAAATTTTTAGGAAATTAATATGACAAAAATTAAACAAAATTCTCCTGTACTATTCTTTTACAATAATTCAAAAAAATGGTTAATGAATATCTCAAAAAAAGAATCATTTCATACCCACATTGGTGTAATCAAACATTCTGATGCAATTGGAAAAGAATATGGTTCTAGATTAATGACTAACAAAGACAAGTACGTCTACTTGTTAGAGCCGACCATGTATGATTACATTATGAAAATTCAACACGGTACTCAAATTGTTTATCCTAAAGATCTTGGATATATTGCTGCACGTGCAGGAATTAAAGATGGACAAAAAATATTAGAAATTGGAACTGGCAGTGGTTCTTTGACTTCTTTTGTTGCTAGTATAGTGAAACCTCGAGGCCATGTTTACACTTTTGATGTTGATGACAAGTTCATGAAAATTGCAGAAAAAAATATCCGTAGAAGCGGTCTTTCAAAATATGTCACTCAGCATAATTTGGATTTAAAGACATCTAAAGAAATTCCTGTTACTGAGATGGATGTTGCACTAATTGATTTGGGTGATCCTTGGATTGTAATCCCTAAAGTAAGAAAAATGCTGAAGGGTAGTGGTGCTATATTTGCAATTTGTCCAACAATGAATCAGTTAGAAAAATTAACCATGGCATTAGTTGAAAATGAATTTACTGATATTGAATCAACTGAACATATAATCAGAAACATAGAGGCTAGAGAAGGAAAAACTAGACATTCGTTTCAAGGTATTGGACATACTACTTACTTATGTTTTGCAAGAAAAGCCTTCTTTGGAAAAACTAAAGCAAAAACAACTAAAGCAAAAACAACTACTAAAGCAAAAACAACTACTAAAGCAAAAACAACTACTAAAGCAAAAACAACTAAAGCAAAAACAACTAAAGCAAAAACAACTAAAGCAAAAACAACTAAAGCAAAAACAACCTGAAAAAATAAAAAACTACACTGCCCACGAATTTATTCAAAACAATATTTATTCATCTAATTATTAGACTAATGTATGTTGGAACCTTCAGTTTTATCTTCTTCCACAGTTGAAAATTTTATTGCACCTAGAAAATCAACTTCAAGAAAAGGTGAAAATGGTATTGTTCTAGTTGTGGGTGGCAGCTATATCTATCATGGTGCTCCTATCTTATCTTCACTTGCTGCATTAAGATCTGGAACTGATTTAGTTTATACATGTGTTCCAAAAATCAATGTAACATCAACACGTTCCGTTTCTCCTAATCTAATTGTAATTCCTTTAGTTGATCAAAAATTAACTCTAGGTGCTGTAAAGAAGCTTATTGGTGCTTTGCCCCGTAATTTACATTCTGCAACAATTGGAATGGGTCTTGCAATTCAAGATAAAAATTCTTTATTGTATCTTGTAAAATCACTGTTAGATAGGGACGTTAGACTGTCTTTGGATGCAAGTGCATTAATCCCAGAAGTACTGCCAATTTTGGCTAACAAAAATGTTGTAGTGACTCCTCATGCTGGAGAATTTAAAAGACTATTTGGCAATATTCCTCCTGATTCAAATCTTGAAAGAATTGAATTGGTTGAACAAACTGCTTTGAAACATGGAATAACCATTTTACTAAAAGGTCCTACTGATATAATTTCTGATGGCAATGTGACTTATCTTTGTAAAAAAAATACTCCTGCCATGACTGTTGGAGGGACTGGTGATGTGTTGTCTGGATTAGTTGCTGGATTGTTATCTACTAATAGGAATTGTTTAGAATCTGCAGCGTCTGCAAGTTTCATTTGTAGTCTTGCTGGAAAAGATGTTCAAGAAAAATTAGGACTTCATATGACTTCTATGGATTTGATTGATTCTATTCCTTTTGTAATGAAACCTTTTGATAAAATAATTTGATCAGTATGACTGTTTTAAAATATGTGGATAATAATATGGATGAGTTAATTTCTGATCTTCAGAAATTAATACAACAACCTAGTGTGTCTGCAAAAAATGAAGGAATTGAAGAATGTGCAAAATTAGTTCAAAAATTATTGAAATCAACTGGTCTTAAATCTGAAATTTTACGATTGAAAAAAGGTGTTGCTCCAATAGTGTATGGTGAAATTAAATCAAAATCTAATCCTGGAAAAACTTTGATGTTTTACAATCACTATGACGTTCAACCTGCTGAACCCTATGATTTGTGGGATGATCCTCCATTTAGTGGAATAAGAAAAGGAAACAAAATTTTTGGACGTGGTTCTACTGATGATAAAGGAGAATTGATTACTAGAATTAAAGCAGTTAAAGCCTGTTTGAAATCAACTGGTGACGTCCCATGTAACATAAAATTTGTTATTGAGGGTGAAGAGGAAACTGGGAGTGCTCATATCGAAGAATACTTGAAAAAATATAAAAAAAAATTTGCTAATGATGGTGTAATTTGGGAATTTGGTTATGTTGATGCAAAAAATAGACCTATCATTGGATTGGGAATGAAAGGATTATTGTTTGTTGAATTATCTGTTCAAGAATCTATTCGTGATGCCCATTCAAGTTTAGCTGTATTGATCAAAAATCCTGCATGGCGATTAATTGAAGCTGTAAAAACATTAAGGAATTCTGATGGGAACATTTTGATTAAAGATTGGTATAAGGAAGTAACTTCATTTTCAAAAAAAGATTTGGAATTAATAAAGAAAGAACCATTTGATGATGGTGTTTTCAAAAAAGAATTTGGAATTGATTCTTTTGTAGGGAATAAAAAAAATCTTGATGCAAAAAAGGCTTTAGTTGGAGATGCTACTTGTAACATTGCAGGATTTGTTTCAGGTTATACTGGTGATGGTGCAAAAACTGTTCTTCCTGGTAGTGCTTTAGTAAAAATTGATTTTAGATTAATTCCTAAAATGGATCCAAAAAAACAAGTAAGTCGATTAAAAAAACATCTAAAATCTCATGGATTCTCTGATGTGAAAATCAAAATTTTTCATGGTGAAGCTGCTGCAAGAACTGATTCTTCTCATCCTTTTGTATCTCAAGTAAAAATTGCAGCTGATAAGGCATTTGGTAAATCTATCTTGAATGTTTCAAATGCTGGTACTGGTCCAATGTATCCTTTTGTTGATATTTTGAAATCTCCTTGTATTTCGATTGGTAGTACGTACATGTTTTCTAGAATTCATTCTCCAAATGAATTTGCACGTATTGATTTGTTAAAGAAAACTACCAAGTGTATTTGTTTGATAATGGAAAATTTTGGAAAAAATTAATGAAGACATCGAGGAATTTTTTTGATTATTTGTGATAGTGATATTCTTCCTGGTCCTGCAACAATGATTACTAATGCAACTGCAAGTAAGATCAAATCCAATTCAATTCCTTTGTCCCCTGTAATGCTCTGAGCTCCTTTCACGTGAAATATTGCACCTACCATAATTATTGAAATAATTGATGCTGAAATTCTATTCAAAACTCCGATGATCAATAAAATTCCTGGAATTACTTCTGCTAATGCAATGATCATTGCTAGTTCGCCTGGAATCCCCATTGATGAGATCCATGAAACAAATCCGTCATTACCGAATTTACTGTAACCGTGTATGATGAAAATGACTCCCATTGCTAATCTTAACCCAAAAAATACTACATCATTCAAGATCTTACTATTGATTTCAGCAGTTGTCATTTCCAAAATCTATTTTTTTTATTTTGATAAAAAAGGTATGGTTCATTCTAATGATGTACTATGTGTTAGGTTAATTTATTGTACATGTGAACTATAATTTTTAAATTTTAGCCACAAATTTGATCTGCATTGTAGAAAGCCCTTTATTATGTGACAAAATTATTTTAAATATGTCAATGTATATGCCGGGAGCAACTGCTGTTGGAGTTACTTTTGATGGTGGTGTAGTTTTTGCTAGTGAGAAAAGGATCGCATTTGGTAATTTTCTTGTAAGTAAAACAACCAAGAAAACTTTCTCTATTACTGATAAAGTAGGTGCAACATGTGCTGGTCTTGTAGCAGATATGCAAATCTTAACTTTACAAATTTCCGCTTTAGCAAAAATTAGAAAAATGGATATCAAAAGAGATATTCCTCCAAATACCGTTGCTAAAATGATGTCTAATATGATGTATGAGAGAAGATACTTTCCATTGTTGACTCAAGTGATTGTTGGTGGTGTAGTTGATAAGCCAATAATGTATACTCTTGATCCTTTAGGTTCTGTATTGCCTGATGATTATGCTGCAGTAGGCACTGGTGCTGAAATGGCATTAGGAGTTTTAGATCCTCAATTCAAAGAAAACATGACAAAAGATGAAGCAGTAACTCTGGCAAAACATGCAGTTCGTGCAGCATCTTTAAGAGATTCTGCAAGTGGTGATGGATTAGATGTTCTAATTATTACTAAAGATGGTACTGAAGAATTTACTGAAAGTATTAAGTAATTCTAAATTAATCGTAAATCGTTTTACCTGTTTCCCAAAATTTATCTGAAATATAGTGCAGATTTTGTATTACTTCTCCTTTTTCCATATTCTCTAACTCTGAACTTGATACAACCGATTTACCAATTGCTAGAAATTTGTGATGTGTTTCTTCTACAATACATACTAGTTTGCCTTTTTCAAATTCTGTAAATTTTTTAATTCCTGGTCTCATTAGATTTGCTCCTTTACACATGAATTTGACTGCGCCCATATCCACTTCAACATTGGGAAATTTTTCTAAAATTTCTGTTTCAGATAAAAATGGCAGGTGCTCTTCTCCTATTTTTAAAATTTTTAATTTGTCACCTGTAATTATTTGGGCATCACTCAAAATGTGATGAACTCTCACATTTTTCATCTTGGGAAATTCCATGTTCCATTCTTGTGATATTTTTTTAAGTAATGCCGATGTTTCACTTTTAGAAATTAAATTTGATTTCAATTTTTTGCAATCTCTTGTCTAATGTCTAGAAGATCTCTTAAGATGGAACTAGCAGTTTCAGTTCCTCCTGCTCCTTTTCCTATGATTGTTTGAGTTCCAGAATGTTCTGATGTAAATGCAATTGCATTAAGGGTGCCATTAACTCCTAAAGGATCTTCTTTTGGTATTTCTTTTGGACTAACCATTAATTCTTTATCGCAAGAAGCAATTAATTTCAATACTGAATTATTTTTTTCTGCTTTTTTAATATCTTCAATTGTAACTTTTCTAATGCCGATACATTTGATATCTGGCATAGTTACTTTCATTCCCATTATCCAGTTTGCTAAAATGACTAGTTTTGCTGCAGCATCTAATCCGTCTAGGTCTAATGATTCATCTGCTTCAACATATCCCTTATCTTTTGCATCCTTTAATGCTTCATCAAATGATAGCCCTGTAGCCATATTTGATAAAATATAATTTGTTGTACCGTTAAGAATTCCTGCAAATGATGTGATTTTTTCTCCTCTTAAACTATTTTTAGCATAATCCAAAATTGGGGTGCCTCCACCTACTGTTCCGCTAAATTTGAACATTACTTGATTGTATGTTGCCAATTCCATGAGTGATGGGAATGCTAATGCTAAAGGGCCTTTATTTACTGAAATAACATGCATTCCTTTTTTCATTGCTGTTGTAATGTGCGTCATACCAGGTTCTGCATCCTTGTAATTACTGGCTGTTGTTTCAATTAACACATCTGCTTCAACATTTTTCAAAATCTCATTGCCTTTCATGGAATTATTTTTTTCTGAATAATTTTTTACTGTTCCAAATTTTTCTTTTACTTGAATTAGTTTATCCAATTTTAATCCTGATTGATCTATGGCACTTCCTTTACTGTCAAATACTGCTAAAACTCTTGGTTTTAATCCATATTTTGAATATAGTTCTTCTTCTCTTGACTCAAATAATTTTATTAGACTTTGAGCAACAACTCCAAAACCACATAGTATGATTCTCATACTTGTCCCCCCAAATAGTACCTGTTATTATGATTCATATTATTTCCCTTTGATTCCTTAACCTTAATTGTGTTTTATTAATAATTTTTGAATACTGTGTTGTTGAAAAATAATTGGGTTCTATACTATTCATCTTTTTCATGCTTTAATGAAACTGAATTAATACAATATCTCTGATTTGTAGGCTTTGGACCATCGTCAAACACATGTCCTAAATGTGAACCACATTTTCTACAGTTTACTTCTGTTCTTACCATTCCATAATCTGTATCTGAAAGATATTCTATGTTGTCTTCAGACACTGGTTGCCAAAAACTAGGCCATCCTGAACCTGAATCAAATTTTGCATCTGATGAAAAAAGTTTCTCCCCACAACAAACACATTTGAAAAACCCTTCTAATTTTGAATCGTTATATTTTCCTGAAAATGGTGGTTCAGTTCCATGATTTATGCAAATTTCATATTCTTCTGGAGTTAATTCTTTTTTCCATTCTTCTGGATCTTTGACAATTCTTTCTGTCATGATTAGTGTGTGGTTCTGATGCTATTATAATATTATTTTATTTTCTGATTTTTTTTCTTTTTTCTTCGGTTCTTTTCTCAGATTCAAATCTTTCCAGATCATATTCTTTCAAATCTACAAATTTCATAATTTTACTTAGGTTTGGATGTACTTTGTTGATTTGATTGTACATGTCTTGTGCAACTCTTCTATAATCAATATGTCCTTGAGGAATTGTTCTTAATTCAATTAAATGACATGCTTCCCTTAGATTTAATTTCATAAAATAAGGATAGTTGTATGCAAAATTAACAACATATTGACTTTGTTCTGGAAACTTTTTTCTAATCTTTTCAAAAGTATTTTTAGTACTGTTCATACATTCTTTGAAATCTTTTTCTAACCCAAGTATTTTGATTTCATTTGGTAAAACATACCCGTGGTCTGTTGTGAGTAATTGCCTTTCCAATGTTAGTGCTCTATGTCTGTGAAAATCTCTGAACATTCCAAAATTGTTACATAAATCAAATGTGTAGTATGTATTCTCAAATGCACGTGATGGTCTGTGTCTTCTATTAGTTCTTATTTTTGCAAATTCATTAACAATTTCAATTTTTTTAGACTTTGTCATTTTTTTAACTTGTTGCATAATATTTTGATATGATGTACTTGGTGATTGTTCGTACATTATTGAAGTGATAATTTTATCTAGTGCTTGTTTTTCTGTTTCATAATCTACAATTTTTGTAATTGTTCCTATTTTTGGATTTGATTTTATTTCTTTTAATGTAATTGATTTTGATTTTTTCTTTACATCTTTGAGATATTTTTGAAATGCCTTGCCGTATTTATCATCTGCTCGTCTTACAAAAGATTTGATTGTTGTATCTAACTCTTTTTTGATTTTTGAGGCTAATTTTTGCTCTTCATCTAGTTCCGATGAGCCTAATACTGTAAGTAAATATTCAAACGCTCTTCCGTTGCCTGTAATTCCTACGTTGGTTAATGTTGCTGAGGGAAGCAAACCTCGTAAAATGTCTAATGCTTTTGCTTTTGTTGAACCTTTGTAAATCATATTTGCAGATTTAATGTCTGCCTCATTTTTCAATTTAGAAAATAGTTTTTCTTTTTTATCTGTTGAATCTTTAAAACTATATTTTTCAATTGGATATTTTTCTCTAATGTATTCTATCATTGGTTCAATATTTTTTGAATATGTTTCAAAAGAAAAATTACAACTATCTTCATACTCATTTGCAAATTTTGAATTCATAATTTTTTCATCCCTGTAAAATCTGTATTTGCCATTTTCTTTTTTATTCCATGTAACATATCTGGAAGATTTTTCTAAATATGATAATCCTATTCTTCTGTCTTCAATTTTTTTTACTGCAATGTTTGATAACCCTTCAATTGCAATTTGTGCTTCGCCTAATTCTGCAACAGAGTCATCTCCATATTCTAAAAGAACTCTGTCGTAAAATTCCTCTCCTCTGTTTTTATTTTTTAAAAATTCATCAAGAAAAATTCTTCTCATACTTTTGTCTGTTCTACTATACCTTGACATCAGTGCTCCACGATCGACTTGTCGTGGTGTGATTATTGCAAACACATTGTCTTCAGTATTTGAAAAGTGATCTGATAGAGTTTTTTTTTCAGCACTTGAAAATTCTGACAACACGAATAAATTATTTCACAATTATAATACTCTATTTCTTTTTTCCAATTTGAATTAGATCGGGAGTCTTATCTTTATTTTTGTCATTTCCTTTACTTTGCCATCTTAACAACACTTCTTTGAATGCTGATGCATCTGCTTCATTTTCTGTATACATTATTGTGGTGACCCAAAAACCGCCTTTTGCAGTTTTACCTCCAATTGAATTCATCCAAAAATCATTTGGTAATCCTTCCATTGCTTTATTATCTGGTTCTTTAACTGCTGCATCCCATCTACTTGCAACAAAGCTTAGAATCTGATTAAGTTCTTCTCTTTGTATCATGAATTTGATCAAAAAACTCTAAATTTTAAAATTACTCTTGAACCCATGATCTGAACTTTGTGAATTAATTCTTACTAAAACTAAAAAGATTTCTTACACTTTGTTGGTTATACCAATCTCAATAGTCATTACCATGACAAACGACGATATCGAAATAATCGGTAAAAACGTCAAAGACATGTACGGAACATTCATGGGTAAAGTCGTAGGAACAATCACTGAAATTGACGGAAGTATTCAATCCGTTGGTATTGACTGCGGTTCTCAAGGATTACAGCAAATCCAATTTGAGCAACTAGTAGTTCAAGGTGAAAATGTTATCTTTATTCCAAAATGGAGATTAGATTCCCAAAGACTCATTCGTGAAAAACAACTTACTCTACGTCGTCTAAAAGCATTGATGGATATTGTTTCAGAAAATGATGACATGAAAGCAGATGCAGAAATCATTCATGAAAAATACAAATTCAAACTTGCTTCATTAGATGAAATGGAGGCTGAAATCAAATCTAAACTTGAGGCTAGATTGATTGAGTTGGATACACAAATGAAATCTGCAAAAATGTTATCGTTTGATGCCAAAGTACAATTCAAAAGCAATGAAATCTCTGAGGCAACATTTGAAACTGTGAAATCATGCACAACTGAGGTAATTGAGCATGTTACACATGAACAATCTGAAATTTCAAATGTAAAGAGTAGAATTGCTGATCTTGAATTGGAAGTGCAAGAGATAACTGTACCTGCAGAAAAAAATATCCAAGAATCTGCCGTTTCATATCTGGAGACCCCTGAACCACAACAAGTAGTTCAAACAATGCTTCCAGAAGCACCAACAGAACCAATCGTAACACCTTCAGAACCTATTGAAGCTCAAGTACCCCCTATGCCAGAGCCACCAACTGAATCTGAAGTGACATTTGCAATTCCAGAACCACCACAACAGGTGACATCAGAAACATCACATGACAACAACGATAATGATTGGCTTGCTAGAATGGAAGCACAATAATTTTTTTAATTTATTTTTTTAATTTTTATCTTTATTGATGCTTTTACCTTGACAAATTTTTACAATATTTTTTGTTTGATTACTTTGACTCCATCTTGCTGCAGAGTTCTTTTTTCCCTTTTTCATCTACAACAATATAACAATCATAGGACATTTTTTCATATGTGATGTATTTGCAATAATTAATACTCTGAAATATTTTATTTTTAAATGATTAATATTTTTTAATAATTTTACCCATTTTGCATATAAATTATTATTAACTTTTTACACCTTTATTAATAACTACTAAAGAAATTAGGCATGAAAGGTTCTCAAATTGGAATTATTGGAGGAGGAATTGCAGCTGCTGTAATTATTGCAGTATTTCTTGTATCTCAAACTGGTATGTCTCAGGATGCTGCAACATCACCTTTGCCATTTGGAACTGACTCTCAAAATGAAACTATGACTCAACCTGAAGACAAATTATTAGTTTATACTACATTTTATCCATTATACCAATTCACACAAAGTGTTGCAGGAGATGCAGCTGATGTACGAATTTTAATGCCAACTAATGGTGATCCTCATGCATTTGAGTTAGGGCCAAAAACTATTGTTGAACTAACTAAAGCTGATGTGCTGATTTACAATGGTATAGACTTTGAACCATACATTGATGAAATCATGTCTTCCCCTGATTTTGATCATGTTGTATTTGTTGATACCTCTGAAGGAATTGAACTTATGGAAGGAGAAGCACATGATCATCATGGAGATGGAGGTCATGATGAAGATAAACATGATGAACATGAAGAAGATGGTAAGATAGACCATACTTATGATCCACACATTTGGCTTGATCCTATTTTGGCAAAATCTCAGGTAATGACTATTGCAGATCACTTGAAAGAATCCGACCCTGAACATGCAGAAATCTACCATGATAATGCTATTTCATATACCAATCAATTAGACCAATTGGATCAAGAAATCCAAAGTGAAATATCTTCTTGCACAAAAGACACGTTTGTACCATTCCACAATGCATTTTCATATTTTGCAGAAAGATATGACTTGAAAACCTTGGCAGTAATACAGGAGTTTAGCCCTGAATCTCCGGTCACTGCCAAAGATATTGAAGAACTAATTCACTTTGCTGAAGATGAAGACATAAAGTATTTCTTTACTGAAGAAAACAGAAATCCAAAATTATCTGAGAGACTTGCTACTGAATTAGGTGGGAATATTTTGTTATTTTCTACATTAGAATCCATTTCTGAAAATGATGATCCAAATGTCACATACTTTGAAAAAATGAGACAAAATGTTGATAATTTGCAAATAGCATTAGAGTGTAATTGACAACATATGTCCCAAAATTTGATGACTAGAAAAGTCTAGGTATGATTAACAATAATGTTGCTTGGCTTGTAATAAAACCCGAAGCTGAAGTGTTTCTATTTAAAAATCACGAACATCTTGAAACTTATTATTTTGAAAAATTTTCTAGATTTTTTTTAGTTATGTTGAGAACAAAGAAGAAATACACATTATTCCAACAAATGCATTAACAAAAATAGCAGTTGCATGATTCTTGATTCATTATTAAAACAAACAATTCGGAATTTAATAAAATAAGTTTCAAAAATCTATTAATCTTTTTGAAATAATTATTGAAGAAAATCCAAATAATTCTGAAAATATCTAGTATTAAGAAAAAATATTTGGTAAAATTATCTGATAATGATTTAACATTTAAAAAAATCTATATTCATACACTTTTTGTTGGCTGAAAAATATGAAATTGGATTGGGAAACCATGATGTAGAATTACGAAAAAAAGCTAATTCTAACTATGTTGATTTTTGGGATAACCAGGCTCATAATCTGACTTGGTTTAGTCCTTGGGAGCGTACTCTTGATTGGAATTCTCCGTTTGCAAAGTGGTTTGTAGGAGGTAAAATTAATGCTTCATACAATGCCCTTGATGTTCATCAGGCAACTAAATCAAAAAAACCTGCCATTTTATGGGAAGGTGAAAACGGAGATTCTAAAACATACACTTATGAGGATTTATTCAAAGAAGTTCAAAAATTTGCAAATGTGTTAAAATCACTTGGAGTTGAAAAAGGGGATCGTGTTACAATTTATCTTCCAATGGTTCCTGAATTGCCTATTGCAATGCTTGCATGTGCCCGAATTGGTGCCATACATACTGTAATTTTTTCTGGATTCAGTGCCGCATCAATTAAAGATAGAATTGATGATTCTAAATCTAAAATAGTAATTACTGCTGATGGTGGTTTTAGACGAGGAAAAATTGTTAAATTAAAAGAAGTAATTGATGATGCAATAAAAGATTTTGAATTTGTAAAAAATGTCATTGTGTTAGAAAGAACAAAAAATGAAATTACTATCTCCTCTAGAGATCATCTTTGGAACGATTTGATGCAAACAGCTTCTGATTCATGTGATGCTGAAAAATTAGGCAGTGAACATCCTCTTTACATTTTATACACATCAGGTACTACTGGAAAACCAAAAGGAGTTTTACATGAAACTGGCGGATATCTTACCCACTTGCATTCTACATTTCAGTGGGCGTTTGACATCAAAGATTCTGATGTGTTTTTTTGTACTGCTGATATTGGATGGGTAACTGGTCATAGCTATGTAGTTTATGCTCCATTACTTCATGGCGCAACACAAGTGATGTATGAAGGTGCACCTGATTTTCCTAACATCTCCAGAATGTGGGAAATTTTACAAAAATACAAAGTTTCTATTTTCTATACTACTCCAACTGCACTTCGAATGTTTATGAAATTTGGAGACGCGATTCCTAATTCCTTTGATTTGTCTTCATTGCGTTTACTTGGAACCGTTGGTGAACCAATCAATCCTGAGGTCTGGAAATGGTATTACAATGTAATTGGAAAAGAAAAATGCCCTATTATTGATACCTGGTGGCAAACTGAAACTGGCGGTATGATGATCTCTTCCTTACCTGGGTTAGAAACAATTCCTTTGAAACCTGGTTCAGGAACATTGCCTATCCCTGGAATTGATATTTCTGTTGTTGATGAATTTGGCGATGAAGTTTCTCCAAATACCAAAGGATACCTGATAATACGCAATCCTTGGCCAGGCATGCTTCAGACTTTGTGGGGTGATGATGAAAAATACAAGACTGTTTACTGGTCTAAATATCCAAATTCTTACTATGCAGGTGATTATGCATTAAAAGATGAAGATGGGTATTTTTGGATTTTAGGACGTGCTGATGATGTTTTAAAAATTGCAGGTCATAGAATTGGAACTGCTGAATTAGAAAGTTGTATTGTGTCTGATGAAAATGTTGCAGAATCTGCCGTATGTGGTATTCCTGATGAAATTAAAGGAGATGTGATTATTGCATTTGTTGTTTTAAAAGAAGATGCTACAATTGATGAGTCAATTTTAGAAAAAATTCTTTATGAAAAAATTAGAAATGATATTGGTGCAATTGCCACTCCCAAACAAATCTATTTTGTTCCAAAACTTCCAAAAACTCGCAGTGGCAAAATTATGAGAAGATTACTAAAATCTATTGGAAGTGGTGAAACTATTGGTGATACCAGTACATTAGATGATATTTCTGCTGTTGTTGAAATTGAAAAAATAGTTGAACAAAAATCTTAAAAATTATTTTAATTCATTTAAGTTAATTTTTAATAACATTTCAAACATTTGTTTTAACCCTTCATATTCTGATTTTGATTCTTTGTCAAATTGTTCGTATTCGTTTTCTTTAATTTGTTTTAATTTTTGTTCTGATTCTTCAAAAAATTTATTGTATTTTTCAATATTTTCTTTGGTCATTTTTGTTAAATCAAAAATCACCGTATTACTTCCAATCAAATTCTTATTTTCATCATAAAGACTTGTTGCTTGTAATGAACCTGAAAACGTACTTTTATCTTGTCTGATAAATGTAATTTTTCTATTTGTGACTTTGCCTGTCTCAAACCAATTTTTCAATGAATCGTTCATTGATTCCCATGATTCCTTTGGAACATGCTCAAAAATTGGTTTACCTATGATCTCTGATTTTGCATATCCTAAATTTGCTGCATATGTTGAATTACAGTCTAAAATTATGCCTATGGAGTTAATACGTCTCCACATTATGGGTGCATCTTTTAGGGTTTTTCTTGCTTCGGTTTGAGGCATTTTTTAAAGTTGAATTAACTAGTTATTAAATCAAAATCTCTTAAAATCACTGGTTAGTTTAATTAATTTACGTTACTTGTTTTACCCCTTGACTATTTTGTTCCAGTTTTTGTGTCTAAATCGACAAGATTTTTGTCATTTTCAGTTGTCGATGATTTGAGTGATTTTTCCTAATTTTTTGGCAAGTTTATCTTTGGAAATTAACAAGTTGTTGATTTGCCAAAAATAAGCTCATTGAGAAAACTATGAAAAAGAAACAAAATCAAAACTTGCAAATCCTTAAACTTTTCTTTTCCACTAAATAAAACACACTCAAAAATAAAAATCACACAATCTACAAAAATAATTGTATGTTATTTTCAAAAGTGTTACACTATCTTTTAACATCAAAGTTTTGAGCTGTACTCTTTTGAATTATCTGGGGGGGGGGGTGAAATTAATAATGTGATTGTAAATGTAGCGCCTGCACCATTTGCATTATTTTTCCCTACAATGTCTCCTCCGTGTCCTCTTGCATATTCTCGAGACAAGTACAGTCCAAGTCCTGTTCCCTTTTGTTCTGAATTTGGTGCAGCCTTTGTTGCAAATTTTGTAAATAACTTTGATAATATCTCCTTGTCAATTCCAGTTCCAGAGTCTGATATTGTAATGGTGCATTCACCATCATCTTTTTTTGCGGTAATCTCAATCTGACCTTGAGCAGTAAATTTTACGGCATTACCTAAAACATTCTCAATTATCTGCTCCACTTTGAGACGATCTGCCGTAATTGTTATCTCATCAATGTTTGTAATAATTTTTGTATCCTCTGATAATTTAGAGGAATACTTTGCAACAATGTTATTTATTGATTTTTTCACATCCATCTCCCCCCATGTGTATTTGGCAGCACCTGCCTCTATTCTACTAATTTCAAGCATGTCTTCAGTGATTTCTTGCAAGCGTTCTGCATTGATGCGAATCTTTTCACTCATCTCTTTTGAATCTATAATTCCTATTTCGTGCATATCTGCCAGATTTAACAACGGCTGAATCGGTGTTCGTAACTCGTGACTTGCCATGTGGATAAAGTCTGCTTGATTTTGCTCAAATTCAACTTGTTTTGTAATGTTTATTCTAATACTGGTGTATCCGTCATTGTTTGCTGCTTTGTTAGGTGAGATGATACTGTGAACCCAGTAAAGTGAACCGTCTTTGGATTTGTTGCAAATGTTGCCCTCCCAGACTTTTCCTTTAGTAATAGTCTCCCAAATGGTGCGGTAAAATATTTCATCATGCTTGCCTGACTTTAATATTCTATGATTTTTCCCAATTAACTCTTCTTTACTATACCCTGATATCTTGCAAAACTCTTCATTGGCGTACGTAATGTTGCCCTTTAGGTCGGTTTGAGATACGAGGGCAGCTTTGTCTAAAATTTGCTTAAATGTCTTCATGTCTTCAGTTGATTCGACTACTGACTGTTTCATGTTTTCAAACTCTTTGTCTAAAATTTCAATCTCGCTTTGTCCAGTATATGATGATGATGATGATGATGATGATGATGATGATGCACCAAATCTAATGACTTTGTCTCGAAGGGAGTTGATTGGTTTTGTAATTGAACGTGATACTGTGACACCTATTATAATTGCGATAATTGTTGTAACTATGGCAATTATTGCCATTTGTTTTTGTATATCTTCTAATGGCTTTCTTAGTTCTGATGAATCAATCTCGACTAGTAATACCCAACCATATTCATTTGCACAGTACGATGAGCCAAAAATTGGTATTCCTCTATAATCAAGATATTCACCTGTCATTGACTGCCCTGTGTTAATGCAGTGGTTTACTGCTTTAGTATCTGATGTGATTTTAAATGGTGCATCTTTGATGAACCTTGATTCAGATATCATTTTCTTGTTAAAATCTACAAGGTATGTCTCACTACTCTTGCCTAATTTTTCTCTATTTAGTAAAATAGAATCAGTGGTAGTTGTTCCCATTGTAGACTTGAGATATCCTATAATTTCTGAATGTTTGCCATGATCTCGTATTGGATGAGATATGATCATTGCCCTGTTTTTATCTGAGTCGTAGCCATACGTCATACTTGGATTGGCAAATATTGTAGTATCAACTGTTTTTACAAAGTTATCAGGATTGTCTGAATACACTATTACGCCACTTTTATCAATTATCTCAAATTCATGATACTGTGCAGACCCTGTTATCTTTGTAGGGATTAGAATTTTATTGTTAACTATTTTTTCTTTTAATTCTCCAATTAATAATTCATTTCTTGCTTGTTCTGAACTAGAAACTTTCTCATCACTATAACTTTTTAACACCTCATGTATCTCAGACATCCTTGATAACGTTTCTCCTTGCTGTATTCTAAAACTAGTTAAGATATCCAATGAGTTCCCACGTGTTAATGCAGTATTTTCTAATTTTTCTATCTGATGTTTTAGAATTTCTTCTTCATATATGGTGTAGGTTATGATGCTTGCAGTAACTACAACTGTTATTGTAGTTATCATTATTGCTAAAAGAATTTTTTTAGATACTGTAATTGACATGAGTTATTCTAATTGCCGCATGTGGGTATTCAAAAATGATTCATACTTTGCTACTTTTTCATTCGTATTGTCTTTACTTGAATTAATTTCTGCTGCAAACTCTACATGATCTGCACTTTCAAGCATCTTTAACATGTAATTAATTTTAAAAGGTTTTATGAGTATTTCAGTGACTTTTCCCAATTCACTTAACTGTTGTTCAATTGAATGGTTAACGTATGCTGATGCCATGATTACTCTCTGATTTGTATTCTTTTCAAAAATATGTTGTGCTACTTCGATACCTGTTTTTTTAGGCATTTTAAAATCCAGTATGACACAATCGTATTGTGAATCTTTGTCATATTCATCAATACATGATTGACCGTCCTCTGTTGTTTTTACTGTATGACCTTTATGCTCAAGTACCAACTTGTACTGTTGTAAAATTTCTGGCTCGTCTTCTGCAATTAGTATCTTCAAAGTCGATCAAAACCTGAAATATCTACAAATGGTAATGTGTACAAATTCATAAATTACACTCGGTGGGGGAAATATAAAAAATATTGTGTATTAAATGATTCTACAAAGTAAATCATGTGGGAAGAAAATTACAAACATTGCACTAATTCAAAATATACATACCTTTACGATAATTTTACCTCAATATAGATCGCTTTAAAATATAACCCTTTAATCTGATTCACAGTAAATTTACATCTATATCATATTTGTTGATGAGAATTTACATTTTTTTGATTAAATTTGGATCAAAGGAAATTTGACTTTTCATTATACCCTCTAATGCCTTTATTATTTGATTTCTAGTATGATCATTTCTTATTTTATTTTCCTCTTGCAGTTTTGCTAGAATTCCATGCATTTTTCTCACACATGTATCATTATTTAAAATCTGAAAAATCAGATCTTTTGCTGAATCACTGTGAAGATCCTTTTTAACGCATATTTTCTTTTGGTAATTTTGAGGATCTACTGATATTGTGAAATTACTTTCATCAAGTGTTATCTGGGGGGGGGGGTTGATATGTTTGCGCTCATCTGATAATTCATCAAACCAACTCACAAAATATCATTGTATTGTATCTTTTTAAAATTATCTCTCTTTAAATGAAAAATTAATTAAAATAAACATGCAATTTAATGCATCATACTATAATTACATCAAAAAATTACACTGTAATTATTTTTGTTTATTGTGATCAAACAACTACTGATATTCTATACCAATTTATTTTGTTCATGTCTGAAACCACTCAAGTACAAAATCAAAAGACTACACAAAACGAAGTCAGTCAACTAAAGGCTGAACTCAAAAAGTACAAAAAAATTGCAGACACATTTGAACAGTGGCAAACCATTTTGGGTGAGATATGTATTGTATCTACCACAGATCCAAAAGGTAACATCACATACATCAACAAACTCTTTGAAAAGGTATCTCAATACTCATTTAGTGAGTTGGAAGGCAAGAACCATCGTATCCTCAAATCAGGAATACATTCTGATGCCTTTTACAAAAAAATCTACGACGAAGTTAACGCTGGTCGTGTATTTGTAGGCGATGTAAAGAACCGTTGTAAGGACGGTTCGTTCTACTGGGTAAAGGCAGCCATTGGTGCAGTTAAAAATGAAGACGGTTCAGTTAGAGAACTAGTCGGAATTCGTGCACATACAACTGAGCAGATGGATCTGCAAGAAAGCCTTGAAGCCGAAAGAGCAGAAATGGAGAAAAAGATTGAAGAGCAAACTTCAGAAATTCAGCAAAAACTCGAAGATCAGCAAGCATTAGGCGAAGAACTGGCCTCAATGCAAGAGCAGATTACCAACGAGGATAGAGCTGCAAAAGCATCATCTAAAATGGATGAAATTGGAGCTGCAGCTGAACAATCAGGTAATGCAATAAAGGGACTAGCTGAAACAACACAAAAAATATCTGGAGTCTTGGAAGTTATCCGCAAAATCGCAGACCAGACTAACTTGCTTGCACTAAATGCCGCAATTGAAGCTGCACGTGCAGGTGATGCAGGTCGAGGATTTGCAGTGGTAGCCGACGAGGTAAGACGTCTAGCTGAGGGTTCATCCAAAGCTGCAGGAGAAATTGATGCAACAGTAAACCAGATCAAATCTGATGCACAAAACACTGCTGAAAAGATTGAGGAGGGAACCGTCGAAGTTACCGAAGGCAAAAAGATAGTTGATGAAGCATTAACGTCTCTTACTGATATGGTGGAGATGGTACAAAAAGTAGTCGCAAAACAATCGTTTGCAGAACAGAAATAATCTGCATTCATTATTTTTCTTTTTTTTATAAATAGCGTTTTCTCTTTTATTGTTATTTTTGCTTTCTTGATCTGCCATTTGCTTGTTAATTACAAAAACTATGATCTTTTTGACATATTCTATGATTGTTATTATAATAAATTGATTGTTTGAATCAAGATGTTGATAATGAACAAGTTACAATTCTAAGATTACCTCATGATGGTTTTAGAGTACTGCCTGGTGATTCAATTAAAGTAATTTGGATCTTTGTCAAATCTGTTTGATTTTTGAAAGTAACATACCTACACCTATTGCAAAAAATACTATTACTGGAATGAATCTGTAAGGTTGATTTGTCTGGTCAGTAATTCCTGTATTGGCAATGATGATAAACTTGTTTTAAATCAAAGTGGTAATGCAGTGTTAAATTATGTAATAATTTTAGGTAATTGTAAACCTATTACCGCCAACTAATTCATGTTGTAATTTTGTATTTTATTTTCGTGTTTTTATCTTACACCATTACTCTCTGTCTTAAACTAATCCTATTTTTGTAATATTTTGTCCCTTACTGTCTCATTTTTGTCCCTTACTGTCTCATTTTTGTCCCTTACTGTCTCATTTTTGTCCCTTACTGTCTCATTTTTGTCTTTTTTTTGATCATTTACTTTATTTAGGCTTGCCTAAACTATCTTCATGCCCTTTGACACTTTGCTTGATGATTGGGACAAAAATTGGGACAATAATGATTCTTTTTTTGGTTTTAATTGCAGTGATGTCAGTACTGTAACATTTGGGACATGCAGATAATTTGTGATGTTGTACTCTTTGTGGAGTAAATTTTTGTGTTGCACCCTTGTAACTTGGGACTCTGCCATGGTTTGATTTTCCATTATTTTTTTGTATTTTCTCTGCTTTTTGTTTTCTCCATTGTAATGAATTTTGAGATGGTGGAAAGTGAGGATTCTCATAATATGCTAATTTTTGTTTTAGTTCGTCATTTGATTTTATTAGATCATTTATGAGTAGTTGGAGTCGCTTGTTTTCATTTCTAAAATGATTTTTTCATAATCTGTCACAATCAAAATGAAATAATGTGAATCTTAGATCTTGTGGTGTAGTTCTATGGATTTTAGGTGTAAAGGTTGATACATACAATTGATTTAATGTCCATAATTATTTTTAAATTTATTTTCGTTTGTTTGAAATGATCATCCATCATTTGATATACAAAACATGGTGTTTGTATGTGTGAATATCGATAAAGCTCTTAACTCTTTGAAATGTGGGGATTTTGTCCTTGTCCATGATTCTGGAAACCGTGAGGATGAAGTTGATATGATTACTTCTGGAAAACATTTAACTCCTGAACATATTTCTAGAATGAGACGTTTTGGTGGGGGTCTAATTTGTGCAACAATTAGTTACGATGTCGCATCTGAGTTTGGTTTATCATACATGCATGAAATATTGAATCATTCTGATCACCTTGATTCAGAACAAAAAAATATGATCATTGGCACAGCACCTTACGGTGATCATCCAACTTTTTCATTGTATCTAAATCATATTCAAACCTATACTGGGATTACTGACAATGATCGTTGTATGACAATATCTTCTTTATCCAAAATAATTGAAAGTAATATTTCTAACAAAAAACATAGATTCACTTCAGAATTTAAAATTCCTGGACATGTTCCTTTATTGATTGCCTCTGACGGTCTTTTAAAATCTAGACAAGGTCACACTGAAATGTCGGTATATTTGATGAATCTTGCAAAACTTCCCCCAGTTGCTGCAATTTGTGAAATGATGGATCCTGAAACTTATTTGGCCATGACTGTCTCAAAAGCTCAAAAATATGCTGATAAATATGGAATTCCATTTATTGACGGGCAAGAATTACTAGAACTTGAAAATATTGTTTAGTGATTTTTATGATCTTATCTTGTGAAATTATTGTCGAATCCATAAATGATGAAACTGTTTTAGAATTAAAATTTGAGGATTTATTTTTATCATGATTCAATTATCTATAATTAGAATTGATGATTATGGTCCCTGGACTCATACTCTTGGTTTTGATAGAGAACATAAATTACAATCATTACAATCTGAAATCTATTCATACTTGCATCACTTGTTTTCAAAACATAATGCAATAGTTTTTCAAAACCGTGGTGATGAATTTTTTGCAATAACTAATGGAATGTCTGATCTTGATCATATCATCATTAAAACACAATTAAATGACAAATTCAATCTACCTTTTTCTATTACTTTTGATTATTCTGACACTCCTCTTTCAACTAATTTGAAAATTCATAAAAAACATAATCTAAATATTAATAGTGTACGTGGCAATGTGTACACTGATCCATCTGATGTAATTATAATGCATATTGA
Source organism: Nitrosopumilus sp. Nsub (assembly GCF_001541925.1). Classification (GTDB taxonomy): domain Archaea; phylum Thermoproteota; class Nitrososphaeria; order Nitrososphaerales; family Nitrosopumilaceae; genus Nitrosopumilus. Next base: position 5,714 of record NZ_LQMW01000016.1, on the reverse strand, counting down.
CATTGACGGAGTAACACATGCATCCAAATCAAAATCTCCCTATGAAATATCTTCCATAGTTTTATCATTACATGATAAAATGTCACAATTTTTTCTAGATTATGACTCTCTTACATTTTTTATGGGTGGTGATAACTATATGGTTATTTCTACAGTAGATGCAATAAACAATATTAAACTTTTTCTAGATTATATCTCTAGAACTATGGGAATAACATTGAATTGCGGAATAGGTCATGCAACCACTGCAAGACATGCTGTAGAACTTGCAACAAAATCTTTAGACACGTTGCGTGATTTAAGAAAAAACAACATGTTACATAACAGGGTATTAAAACTATCTTCTAATACAATTACTAAACTAATTCCTGAAATAAATACTTGATATTTTCAAATATTGGTACTTGTTTGTCAATTGTTTGTTCATTTCAAACATACTGGTAGATATTACTTGTTTCATGATTTAGTCATTAGTGAATAATTGTTGAGTACACAAACAGTAACTTCAGATACATTACAAGTTGTAATCTTTTCACTAGAAAATGCTACAACTAAGAAAAATGAAGAATATGGTATTCCAATAGAGCAGATCAAGGAGATTCGAACACTTGATGCTATCACTCGTGTCCCAAATACTGTCTCCCACATAAAAGGCATCGTCAACTTACGAGGAATGATCATCCCAGTTGTTGATGTAAAAATGATGTTGGGTTTTTCTAATGAAACAGTAAATACCGATCAAACACGAATTTTGGTAGCTGAAGTCAATGATTCTCTTGTTGGATTGTTAGTCGATGACGTAGATCGTGTCATGAGATTACCAAAAGAAAATGTCGAACCTGCACCACGTGGAACAATTGATACTAATCAATTTGTACAGGGGATTGCAAAAACAGATGACAATCTTTTGGTTTTGATTGATGTTGAAAAACTAATGTCATCAGAATCATCTAACTTTAAAGATCTGAAATCTAAAACAATGCCATAATCACTCCTTTTTTTTATTTTTTTAATTAGTTTGTTTGTTTTAAACACACAAAGCTCTATGTCCTTACTTTGTTATCTTTTTGTATGTTATTAGAAAAATTTGAGGGTGATTTTGATGAAACTACCTCTGATATGGTATCTCAAATAGTTGCAAAAACCATTATTGATGTTGGTCCTGCATTATTAGAACAAGTAAATACTAGAATTCATAAAAATTTTAATTCTGATATATCTGAGTGTTTTGAACACCCACAATATCTAAATTCTGCATTAAAAGATTTGTTTGGAGATTCTTTTCTTGGAATTGTACAGACAATTAAATTACGTGTTGAAGGGTTAGGACTAGATGATACAAAAGAATTTGTATCTATGTTAGGTGTGTAAAATGCAACTGGTAAAACAAAAAAATAAGACACATGTGTTAGAAAAAGTGTTTGCTCCTTATTTTGAAGGCAAATCACATTCATTGTTAATTAAAGGTCAACCTGGAACTGGAAAAACAACTTTAGCATTAGAGTTACTTGACATGTTAAAACAAAATGGGTTAACAAATATGGGATTTTATGTATCTACTAGAACATCATTTAATTCTCTTTGTTTACAGTACCCTTGGGCAAAAAGATTCATGCATTCTGAAAATATTATGTCATTTTTAAATTCAAATTCATACTCTTCTGGAAGTTCTGCTGTAATTGATGCTAGAATGGGAACTGCAGATGGTTTACAAGATTTAGTAATTAATGCATTGACTACAAACAAGAATTCTCTTATCATTTTGGATTCGTGGGATTCCCTTGCAAAAGAATTTGATTCTAATAAACGAATAAAAATGGAAAAATCTATTGGTACTATCTCTGAGACACAAAATGGATGTGTAATTTTTATCAGTGAGGAACCTGCTGAATCAACTGTTGATTATTTGGTGGATGGTGTTGTTACGCTTGATAGGAAAAAGTCTGATGCAGTTACTATGAGAACTATGTCTATTGATAAAATGCGTGCAACTGAAATTGATAAATCTCAAATGGTCTACACACTGTATGATTCTCATTTTAATATTTTGAATAATTCTGCTCAGCATAAATATTTGAATGAAAAAAAATTATTTGATCCAATTATTACAAGACCTGGATACATTTCATCAGGTAATTCTATTTTAGATGACATCCTTGATGGTGGATTTGAATCTGGAAGTGTTGTTTTTTTGGAACTTGATCAATCTTTATCTGATGTGATTCCTACTACTATTCTTTCTAACTTGATTTCAAACACTATACGTTCAAATGGTTCTGCACTTGTTGTTGCTCCTCCAGATAAACCATCTACAAATATTACTAAATTCGTTGATGGTTATTGTTCTGACTCTGAATTAAAAAACTTGCATATTTTATCTTATGATTCTGATTCCTCTCCATTAACTATGGATCCTCAAAAAAATTATGATATATTTAATAATAAATATGCTCAATTGAAAAAAAATGCATTCCCTACTGTGATCTCAATTGATTATGGTAAAACAATACAGGGAACAACAAATCCGAAAAAAACAAATCAATTCCTCATGAATCAAATGAGGCAAATTAGAAAAAATAACGATGTGTGTATGATCACTAGCACCACTCAACAAACTGATTCTAGTTTTTGCAAGTCTATTTGTGATGTTCATATGAATTTGTCATTAAAACATGGTTCTGTTTTGTTGCAAACCTTACGTCCTTTTTCAGGTACCTTTGGCATGTCTTTGTCTGTTGAAAATAATTACCCTCAATACGAATTAATCAAATTGGTGTAATGCCTTGAAGTTGGATATTGATTCGTTATACATTGATGAACTTTGTAATATTTTCCCAAAAACTGTTGTTGACAATATCACTAAATCTGCTAAACGGCAAGGCTTGGAAATTCATAATGTTACTACTGAACCACAAATGATTAGTGATTTTTTACATGACATAATTGGAACTGGAGCTGATTTTGTAGAGATGCAAATAATGTACTCTATTGCAAGAAAACTTGGATTAGATTCTTCTCAATACAGTTCTTTATCTGAAATGATGATGCTTGTGGTTAGATAAATCATGTATTATATTTTTTGAGATTTTGTTACTTCAAACATTAAATTATCATCATCCATCTTTACGTTTTTTATGTTAAAACCAATCTCCTCAAGCAATGCCTCTGCTAAGTTTTTTAAATAATCAGAAAATTTTGTTCCTAGTCCGTGCTTTACAATGATTGTATCTTCTTCTTCATGGATGATTCTATATGGTATATTTGATGCTGCAAGCCACATTCCAAATGAATTAAAAAATGAAGTGATGTTTATTTTACCTTCTGTAAAAATCATTGTATCTCTGATTCCTCCTCTGCAAATTGTATTGCCTATTGTTTTGATTGTACTTTCTGGAACTTCTTCTAAAATTGCTCTAACGAAAGGTTTTGTTAGAAATATGAATCCGATCTCTTTTGTAAATTTATCCCACCCTGTATGTTTTGCTAATATTTGTGAAATTAACGTATTAATGCTTGTTTGATTTAATTTTGCCTCCATTTGCAGTTTTTCTCTAATCTTGTCATCTACTCTGACTGACATTACCACACTTTTTTTAGACATTTTCTATGATTACCTAATTATGAATCTCTTAATTAATTTACCATGTCTTAAATTTTATCTCTGCCAAAACTATGAAATTTTACACTTGAACGTTTCTTATTACTATTAGTTGTGTATTATGGGTATGTCATATGTACAAGACTGCATCTATTCTCGTTGACAACAAAGAAACTACTGTAAATACTATCTCTTTAGAGGGATTAATAGTTGCAAAATTTAGAGCAGGATATGGCTAATATATTGAGGACCTTCAAAAATCATCTATTTGTTGCGAATCAAAAATCAATTAAAATGAAATCAAAAACCTTGCCAAAAATGATGTAAATTATTACAATATAGGCCAAGCAATTCATCATTATACATCACAATGATCAACAAATAATACAAAAAATGGTTAGTGAGAATTCTTGACTCTTTTTTCAAAATTGAATCTTATTGATAATAAATCCAATTCGTTGACAAAATCTGGGTATGATTTAACTAATTTAGGTGATTGAGGGTTTCTCTAAATATCAAAAATGGTACAAACTTTGGTCAATTTAATATCAACATCAAATGTGATATGATTGCTATTTTCTAGATCCTGCCTTTGGATAGTTTTTTCACACCATCAATTAAATCCATTAATTGCTCATGTGTTGGGTTTCCATTTTTTATGTACTCTGAATTCAAATTCAATTTCTCCAATTCTTCATAACACGTAACATCTTCTATTGTATCTGATAATACATCCAAGTCAAATGGCTTTCTAATTATCTCAGTTAATCTCTTTAATTTTAAAATAGATTCTTCAAGTGTTTTATCTACGTACGCTGAGGCAAAAATTATTCTCTGCTTTGGATTTACATTCAAAATACTTTTTGCAGCCTCAAACCCGTCCATCACTGGCATTTTATAATCTAAAACGACACAGTCAAAGTCAGGATTTGCTGCAAACTCATCTGCACAGACTTTGCCATTTTCAGTTAGTGTAACTTTGTGCCCCTTGCCTTCTAACACTAGTTTGTATTGGTTTGAAATGTCCTCTTCGTCTTCGGCAATCAAAATTTTCATTTATGGTTCCTCCATAAAATCAATTAATTCTGCAATTGTCTTGAAACTTTTTCCAGAAATATTAAATTTTCTACTGAGGTTATTTATCATCTGTAACTCTATAAAATCTGCACCTGTTCCTAACAACTCATGCAATACATCCATTGCAAGTTTTGGTTTATCTGCAATGTTTGTCAAATCAATTCCCTGCTCTGCTGATTTTGAATTTAATGTATCGACAACTGATTGTGAAAAAATATTGCATAATTCCTCATATAATCCACGATTCAAATCTTCGTGTTTTGCTGATGACATGTTGTATGTTGTATTTTGGTTCATATTATATGTTTAATAATACACTTGAATTTATTTGAAACTTTATGTTATGTCTCCAACTTGTTGAGAATTTTAATCTGATAAATTATTTTTTTAAAAAATTTGAAGATGATATGGGGAAACCACTCCTAGTACGCAAATACATCCATACCATACTTCAGTTTCTAATTGGATGTTTAGAACTTAAATTCTAATATTCATTTGTAGTTGTTTGTAGCTAATTTTATATATTGTATTATGGTAATATAATTAACCACTCTAGGTACGCATGTAGCGTGTTTGTTTAGTGTAAACTAACACTATGTTATAGTGTAAACTGTATTCTCTTTTAACATGAGTCAAACAGAACAAACTGAAACGACATCAAGAAACCAACTACAAGCTGAAAACAAGTCGTTGAAACAAAAAATTGCAAAACTGGAAACAGAAGCTGATACGTTCGCTCAATGGAAAACCGTATTGGATAAAATTTGTATTGTTTCAACTACTGATGCTAAAGGTAACATCACATACATCAATGAATTGTTTGAATCTGTATCTCAATACCAATTTAGTGAGTTGGAAGGCAAAAATCACCGCATCCTCAAATCAGGAATCCATTCTGATGCCTTTTACAAAAAAATATACGACGAAGTTAACGCTGGTCGTGTATTTGTAGGCGATGTAAAGAACCGTTGTAAGGACGGTTCGTTCTACTGGGTAAAGGCAGCCATTGGTGCAGTTAAAAATGAAGACGGTTCAGTTA
>NZ_LQMW01000015.1 GCF_001541925.1 Nitrosopumilus sp. Nsub | reverse complement strand
GAATAATTGATTTGATTAAAAAACAAAAGATTGTAATTCCTACAAAGTACAAATGGATAATCCCGCAATTTACAGCCGTTCAAGGAGAACAAGTCAAACTAAAATCAACTGGTCAAATGTATACTCGATATTTTCACAGTGTTGCAGAACCTGATGATGCAATGCATGCAGCACTGTACAGTTTTATCGCATACGATGTAACTCAAGGTAGAGACTGGTCTTGGGTTTGCGGGTAATTTTGACTATCATCGTTTTGTGTATTTTATCGTTTTACTAATGTAGAGTATCACCTACATTACGTAAAGGGTAAACAGTCTGGTTTGCAAAATTAAATTAGGTACCTAGGTGAGTCCAAATTAAAATCAGTATAATCTAAACACAGTCATCATATCATTTCTACATTTTTTGCAGTTCATGCGAGACATGTGAATATGTGAATATAAAGATTAGTTCAATTTGGATTGAGTGATTTTTTATTAATCTCATACCATATGAATCAACTAATGACTACAAAAACAACCAAAACGATATTGTTTGCTTCTTTGATTGCTGCATTGCTAGCTCCATTTAGTACAATGGATTTTGCAGAAGCAAAGAAAGATCAATCTTTTGATGCTGATAAAGTAAGAAAGATCCTTGCTGACAAAAAAATCAAAGCAGACAAAGAAAAAACCGAAGCCAAAGATCAAAAGCAACATGAAAAAGCTGATAGAAAATTAGAAAGAATTGATATTTTCTCAAAATTGACTGATATCAAAGAGAAAATGGAAAATGAAACCGATGCTAAAAAATTAGCAAAATTAGATGCCAAAGCGCAAAAGCTAATTGTCAAGTATCAAAATACAGTTCAATCAGAAGAAATCGAAATGAGTACTCCTGTTGAATTTGGCATTAGACAAGTTGTTTCAAATCCAATTAGTTTTTCAACCACACAAACTAGAAGTCCTGACTGTAATAACCAAAATACTACATTTGGTTATCACACAGGTAATGGTGATTCATACCCAACCCACATCATTACTAATAATTGGGCTAGCCATCCAAGTAAAATTGGTGAAGGTGTGATTGGTGACTGTGATACATTTAATGGTCAGTATTTGGAAAATAAATTACAAACCATTGATGCAACTTGTTGGCATTACATGTGGCCAGTATCTGGAAACTTCTACAATCAACAATGTAACACCATCCAAATGTTAGACGTTGTTTTAGTCACCAACCAAGCATGGTATAATGGTGGTAAAATGTTTGATGCAACATATGGATGGACCGTAATGGTTACATAATCCTTTTTTCTTTTTTTTTAGATTGAATAAAAAATATTTGGCAATCATAGGAGTTTTAGTGTCTTTAGTAATCGCATCCTATTTGATATCTTATCAAAATAATCAACAAAATCACATCACTAATTCTTTGATGGGGCACATAATGGCCAAAGATTGCATGGAAAAAGCTTTAGAAACTGGAATTGACATCAATAATTGTACAGAAGATTATGTACCTCTAAAAGGAAATGAATCTGAATTGTGCAGTATGATCAATGGTCAATATGATGCAATAAACAATAATTGTATTGGCATAGAGCAACAACATTGTGTCATGATCGGTGGCAAGTTCATGTCAGACCCTAATCCATTTATTCCTACCAACTGTCTTTTAGATATCGAAGGTCTTGATTCACATGTTATTGGTGATTCTTACACATTTGAAAAACAGGGAATACAGCATGGGTTTGGTATTTGGTTGATATTGATAATGGTTGTTCCTGGAATATTCATAGCCTACAAATTCTACAAGAAAATAAAATAACATGAAATGAAACCCCGATATTCTTTTTTGCCATGAATCAAAAATATATTAAAATCATAATTGTAGTCTTGATTGTATTTGGTTTGTATTTCACAGTAACTAGTATTCATAATAGTTATCAATTTCAATTAACAAATCAAAATGAATTGCCAATTGCCATAATTGGAGCTTTAATTAGTACTGTATGGTTTTTCCCATTCTTCATTATTGCATATTTTGTATACCGAAAATACAAAAAATCTACAAATCCAACAGAGATGAGATAATAGATTGAATTTCAACATATTTCGCTGTCGTATTTGTGGCAGACGTGGAATGGCAGAAGAGCAGGATCTACACGAATGCAGATCACTCAAGGTTTACAAAATCACAGATAATATTTTACAAGTTTTTGATGGGAAATTATGGTATCCCTTGAAACTAGAAGAGGCATATCCGACGTTTTTTGACAAGGAGAAAAACCGACGTAGACTTGACAGAACCGATTTTATTGTATAACGTTGACTTGTTTGCGTTTTAGTACTTCATGTGAAATACAATGTTCTGCAAATGCAATTTCGTTGAATTCAATCTTCTTTAATGGATTACTGAATTTGATTTTTGGATACTCATCATAAATTCTACCGTTTATTTCTCTACCTTTTGACTTTGGTCTGATGCCGCCCCATTGTTTGAAAAATACTGCAACCTTTTGTTTCTTACATTGTTTAATGATTTCTAGAATCCATTCTTTTTCTACCTTACGATAATTGAATCCACTTTCACCACCAATGATTACCCAATCAATTCCTTTTAGATTTATTTTCCCAACAGAACCAACCAGTGGTTCAAAACTAATGAACTTAGTTTCTGATTTTACTTTTCTTAACTCATCAATTCTCCAAACATTATCTTCATTTTCTACACTTACTCCCATCCATATATGAGATGGAATCTTGTAACCAAAGTAATCATAAAACACATCTGAAAATTCCATCATGTTATGAGAACGTTTTGTAAGAATTTGGTAAGTATGTTTATCAGTTTTAATCATAATGTCAAAGCATTTTCCAATGAATTCAAAAGATGCTTTTTCGTGAAACAAGTCAGACATGCTGTTTACGAAAACTTTTCTTGGTTTCTTCCAAGTCAAAGGCAGTTTCAAATCATCAGGGTGTTCTACAAACTCAAATTCCTTTTTTTATTTTTTTACTAAGAATATTAAACAGAATTACAATTGAAAAATTATGAATAAAAAAATTATAATTTCAATTCTAGTTGTAGTATCAGTATCAATATCATTTGTAGGTTTAAATGCCTATATCTTTACACAATCAGACCGACTTCTTACAATTGAATTTAGTTGTTTTACTGGAATAAAGCCTAATGCATTCTCAGCTTATAGAACATATGATAATGGAACACATACTATTAACATGAATACTTGTGCGTGGATAAAAAATACCAATATGTTAACTGGTTCTGATGAATATCAGAAAATAAACAAAATGTCGTGTTCTGAACTCATAGAAAGAAATTCCAGTGGTGAACCATATCAAAATAAACAAAATAGATTGTTTGCTCAAGCAAAAATTACTAATTGTAATTTTGTGAAAGATTATGCTGGAACTTAAAACCAACACCGAATTAGGTACCTAGGTGAGTCCAAATTAAAATCAGTATGATCTAAACACAGTCATCATATCATTTCTATATTTTTTGCAGTTCATGCGAGACATGTGAATATAAAGATTAGCTCAATTTGGATTGAACTATTTTTTATTAATCTCATAATTTATGTAAATTTCAATGACGACAAAATATGTTCTATCAGGAATTGCCATGCTTTCCATAGTTCTATTCCTAACTGGGATTGAAACGGCATTTGCAAATTCTGAAACAACCAATGCTGAATTACAAGACAAATTGGGAAATGAGATACACGAAATTGAACGTGCAAATGAAGCATATTCAAAATTAGAACCAAACACAGAAGTTCAACAACTGATTGCAGATAATGAAGCAAAAATTGAATCTCTTGAAAAGAAATACTACGAACTTTCTCCAAAAAGACAGTTAGCAGATATTAGTGAAGAGAGAAGAAATGAACTCACATTAAACATGTGGAAATTGGCTTCAACTGATTATCCATTCTTATCAATGGGCATCAACTCATACACTGGTGAAATAAACATTATGTTGGATGAATCCAAGATATCTAACATTGATCAAGAACTTCAAAGGATTGTTGGTGAGAACATCCAGTTAAATATAACCTATGGACAAGATGACGCAGAATTTCAAGGTTCTTGTCCTAATCAAACTGGAAAATGTACCACAATAATCGGTGCTTCTAAAGGAGAACCAGACAACGTGAATGATATTATTGTACTATCAATATTGTGGCAACAAAAGGTTCTGGCGGTTCTCAAATCAATGGTGTGATAATTCCTCATCACTGCAACACAAATCATGACGACTATTGCCAATACAGTAAAAACACAGCCTCCCATGAGGTAGGCCCTCATCATACTGATGGTGGATGGTACTGTGATTGTGATTATGTGGAAATTGACACAAGGGCATCTAGCACAGGTAAAGTAAATGATGCTGGTAGTGATATTTCAGTCACCTATGGAGATTTGTCTGACAACGACGCTGTATATCTGATTGGACAGTACTCTAAAAAAGACTTTGGCACAATTGTTGAAGTTAATCAATGGAAATGGATCGATGGGTATCTGTACACTGATTTGTACTACGTCAAAAACATAAGCTTCAACACAGGAGATAGTGGAGCTCCTATTGTCAGAGATTCAGATGAAAAATATGGTGGAATGAATATCGGTGCAGGAACTGAAAACATTGACGGTAATAATATAACTGTCAATTATGTTCATGATTGGACATTCCTCAAATCAAAACTTGGTTTAAACTAAACCATCCTTTTCTTTTTTTCTATCCACATGACAAGTAATCCAATTATTATTATCAGATATGGTATACTTGCTGTTGGAATAATGGGTTCAACTGCAGTACTGCCTTGAAGATGTGCATCAGATGGGAAAATCCATGATGCGATAAAAGCAGATATTCCAATCACTGCAAATTTTATTCCATCTCTGAAAATTTTCTTCAAAAACCCATTTTCTTTAATCTCATAAGATTCATTAGGAGCAATCAACATACCATTCGGAATTCTAAAAAATCTGTGTTCTTCACCTTTTTCAGTTATTTTTTTATTTGTTATTTCAACTAGTCCAATAGATTCCATCTTTTGTAAGTGATGAATGACAAGACTTACTCTGAGTTCTAATTTCTTTGCAATTTCGTTTGTATACATCTCTTTGTCTATGAGCAATTTTATGATGTCTCTGCTTGACTTGTTGCTTAACAATTCACCAAGAATCTTTAATTTATCATCATCTGAAGAAAACACTTTGATTTTTTTAGAAACGTCACCTTGTTCTGTATTTTCTTTCACTAGTTTTTTTTAATTTCTCACAAGTTAATAAAATTATTTGAGGATTTGTTCAATTTGGATTGAACTATTTTTTATTAACATCATAATTTACGTAAATTTTAATGACGACAAAAAACATCAAAACAATATTGTTTGTATCTCTAGCTGCAATCATGGTGCTCTCCATTTCTGGATTGAGTATGGTTGATGCAGCTCCAAATGAGAATGCAAGTGATGTAGCA
>NZ_LQMW01000014.1 GCF_001541925.1 Nitrosopumilus sp. Nsub | reverse complement strand
AGTGTAAAGTTTCTATTTCTTATTGGATTTACGCACGATTTCACATTATCTATAAAGAAATGTCATTTGATGATACACTTGACGCATTTGACGGTTTTGATGAAACATTTGACGGTTTTGACACATTTGATGAATTTTGAAAAATAAGATTAATCATAAAGTACGGTACCGTAAAATACTTGAAAGTTTATAGATACTAACAAACTATACTATCTATGGTATTACCATTAGATAAAACTCAAAAAACACAGATTCTGGATTTGCATTATTCTGGACATACTAATGATGAAATTCACAATATTATAGGAAGAGCCACTGGAAGTGTCTCTGAAGTTATTACAAATTATACTCACTCCCTTGAATCTGATGATCATGATTCCATCATATCTCTAAGCAGAAGTTGGAAAAAAAATGGTTTGAGTGTAAAAGATGCTAGTACTGTTCACCGTACTTGTGGAATTTTAAAGAAAAATGGTCTTGATGTTGATAATTTGCCAGATATTGCAAAAATGGTTGCATATGTCAATGAGAAAAAAATTAGTATTTCAGAGTTTATAGATTCTTCAAAACAGTTAATGGATATTCAAGAAAAATTAGACATCTCATTATGTGATGTCCCTGAAAAAATAATCCAACTAAAAACCAAATGTGAGTCCCTAGAGGCAAAATCTACAAAATTAGAAAAAGACATCACACTACAAGATAAAACATTACAAGATTCCATAGAATCAAAAAATACCACAATAAAGCAGTTAGATGACTTTACAGAGACTAGAGGCTATTTGAAAAAATCAAACATTGATGTAGATGATCTTCAAAAGGTTGGAAATATGCTAAAATCTGCAGATACACAAAAGTATGACTTGTCTAAAATTGCCTCAAATTTGCAAAAAGAAGACTCTGCATCAAATAGAATCACACAACTTGAATTAACCCAAAAAGATTTGTCAGCACAAATAAAGTCAATGGATGATTCAATTACTGCAAAACAATCTCAGATGGATAGCCTAAATTCAAAGTATGATGATATCTGCAAAGATCATGATAAAAAGAAAAAAGAGATTGCAAGTATAGCCTCTCTGGCAAAGTCAGGAGTGTCATCTTCAGACATTAAATCCTGGGATAAGATAATTTCTGAGACATCCATTGATGTATCTCAACTTGCAGAATCTTTAGATTCTGTAAATCAACTATCAATTACAATACAGTCACTCAAAGACAAAGAAAATTCATTAAAAAATGATGCCGCATCACTGCAAGGCCAAAAATCTCAATTAAATGCACAAGTAAAAAAACTAAAATCAACACAAGATGAGATGTTAAAATTAAACGATGAGATAAAACAAATTTTTTCTGATGCAGTTAGTTATTCACTAAATAATTCTCGCACACTATCTCAAAGAGTGTCTCAAAATTATTTTAAAGATTTAAAAGAATTATTTGAACAGCAATCAAAACACATGAATAAACTAGCATCACAATTAGAAAAACGTGTCCACGAGATGTTGTCACAAGATGAGAAAATAATTCAACACACCAAAATTCTAAATGATGTTAATTTTCTCTTGCCTTTGTATGAAATGATCTGTGGAAAATACAATCATCCAAGAAGTCAAGTTTTAGCAGTATATTCAGCAGTTACATCTGCCTTGATTAACTGGTGTATCTCTGAGAATATCTCTCATACTCCATTTGCAAAATCCTTGGAAAAAATAAATGATGGTATCAAACTATTACTTTCAGGCACTGCATCTGCATGAATCCCTTGGAGATATTATTTGCAAATGCAATAGAGTGCACCAGTAAAGGCATACACCATTTGTATGCAACTCAGGATAGTCTAATTATTGATTCTCTAAATTCGCATCTGAACTCATTGGAATTATCATATAAAAAAGAAAAAAGTATATCCGTTCTAACAGATCTGACACACATTATACTAACACAAAAAAATCCACACACTAGTTTAAAGTTAACAAGTAAACAAGAAATAATTCTACAACAAATGGACAAAGTGAGTTTTTGTATTTCTAAAGTGCCAAAATTAAATCCCTCTCAAAAAGGAGATATTTTAGAACTGTTGTACAACAAAGATATGAAACAATGCATTGATACAATTATCCAATATTCAAAAAAAAGTTAGCAATTTTTATCTTATTTGTTTCATATTGTCTAATTTGAATTAAAATCTACATGGATGCAAAGTATCCATTTAGGCACCATGCCTCATACTAAGATTCATCATTTAAATTTCAGTTTTTTATCAATTGAATCTGTTGCAACAAATCTCAAAGTTTGACTTGATATCTGACTATTCTCCTACTGGGGACCAACCTCAGGCAATAGACGAGTTAGTTAAGGGAGTCCAAAAAAAGTCTGTCCAGACCCTGCTTGGAGTTACAGGCAGTGGAAAGACGTTTTCAGTTGCAAATGTGATTGCTAGGACTGGAAAAAATACTCTAGTAATCTCACACAACAAAACACTTGCTGCCCAATTATACGCAGAACTAAAACAATTTTTCCCAAACAATAACGTCGGATATTTTGTTTCATACTATGACTATTATCAACCTGAAAGTTATCTGCCACAAACTGACACTTACATTGAAAAGGACACTCAAATTAATGAAAAAATTGAAAAAATGAGATTAGAGGCTACTGCGATGTTACTTTCAGGAGAGCCAACAATTATTGTATCTACTGTATCATGCATTTACTCACTTGGCAATCCTCAAGAGTGGAAAGACTCTGCAATTCTAGTTGGTACTGGAGATGAAATTAAAAGAACTGATTTAATTCGAAAATTAGTTGATGCTAGATACGAAAGAAATGATCTTGAAGTTGCCCCTGGTAACTTTAGAGTAAAGGGCGATACTATTGATATTACTCCTGCATACTCTGAAGATATTATTAGAATTTCCATGTTTGGTGATGAGATTGAAAAAATAACTTTACTTGATCATGTATCACTAAAAGAAAAAAAGAAAATAAATCAAATGACAATTTTTCCTGCAAAACATTACCTGATTGCAAGAGATGTAACAAAAAGAGCTGTCAAATCTATTCGAGATGAACTAAAATATCATTTGCCAACACTAAATGAATTAGAAAAACAGAGATTGGAGATGAGAACAAATTATGATTTGGAAATGATTGAAGAACTAGGTTATTGCTCTGGCATTGAAAATTATTCTAGACATTTTGATGGACGAAATGAAGGTGATAAGGCATATTGTTTGATGGATTTTTTTGGTGATGATTACCTGCTAGTAATTGATGAGTCTCATGTGACATTGCCTCAATTACATGGAATGTACAAGGGGGATTATTCCCGAAAAGATAAACTTGTCACATATGGATTTCGATTACCTAGCGCATATGATAACAGACCATTAAAATTTGAAGAATTTGAAGAATATATTCAAAATACTATTTTTGTTTCAGCTACTCCCTCTGAATATGAAAAAAAACTGTCTGCAAAAATTGTTGAACAACTGGTTAGACCTACTGGATTGCTTGACCCTCAAATTGAAATCAGACCAACAAAAAACCAAATGGATGATTTAATTGATGAAATTCATAAGAGAGCAAAGAATTCTGAGCGTGTTTTAGTCACTACATTGACTAAAAGAATGGCCGAAGATCTAGCTGAATATCTTTCCAAAAAGGATGTGAAAGTCCGATATATGCACTCAGAAATTGATGGATTACAAAGAACTGAAATTATTAGGCAATTACGTCTAGGTGAATTTGATGTGTTAGTTGGAATTAATCTATTAAGGGAAGGACTGGATATCCCTGAGGTTTCGCTAGTTGCAATTTTAGATGCTGACAAGGAAGGTTTTTTGAGAAATTTTACTAGTTTAATCCAGACTTGTGGTAGAGCTGCTAGAAATTCCACTGGTACTGTAATAATGTATGCTGATACAAATACCAAATCTATGAAAAACACTATTGATGAAACTACTCGTCGTAGGAAAAAACAAATTTTGTACAACAAAAATCATGGAATTATTCCAAAAACTATTATGAAATCTGTTCCAGACCAAGAAATTGTTTTAGATGAATCAAAATTAAAATCAATTCATGATTTGAGAAATGATGTAATTGATTTAGATGCACAAATGAAAAAATATTCTGAAGAGTTAGACTTTGAGCAAGCAATTGCATGCAGAGATAGAATAAAAAGATTGCAAAAGGAGATAGAATTTAGAAATGATAGATAATAAATTAAAAATTCGAGGAGCTCGACACCATAATTTAAAAAATATTGATGTTGATATTCCAAAAAATAAATTAGTTATAATTAGTGGTTTGTCTGGGTCTGGAAAATCTACGTTAGCATTTGATACCATCTATGCTGAAGGCCAACGAAGATACGTTGAATCACTTTCTTCCTATGCTCGTCAATTTTTAGAAATGATGGATAAACCTGACGTTGATTCTATTGAAGGTCTTTCTCCTGCAATTGCAATTCAACAAAAAACTACCAGTAAAAATCCCCGCTCCACTGTGGGAACTACTACTGAAATTTATGATTACATGCGTTTACTTTTTGCTAGAATTGGAATACCTCATTGCACAAATTGTAAAAGAAAAATTTCTACACAATCAGTTGAAAGAATTTGTGATTCTGTACTCAAAGATTTTTTGGGACAAAAAATACTGATTTTATCTCCTCTCATTCAACGAAAAAAAGGTACCTATGAGAAACTCTTTGAACAAATCAAAAAGGATGGATACTCTAGAATACGCCTAAATGGTGAAATTTTGAGCCTAGATGAGGGTATACCTCCATTAGATAGGCAAAAATGGCACAATATCGAAATTGTCGTAGATAGAATTTCTACAAGTAAATCCGAACGGTCAAGACTTTTTGAGGCTATTCAAACTGCAATCAAAGCCTCAAAGGGTGATGTGATGATATCTTCAGAAAAATCTGAAAAAATCTTTTCTCAAAATAATGCTTGTCCACATTGTGGGCTAACAATTGGTGAGCTTGAACCTAGGAATTTTTCATTTAATTCTCCTTTTGGATTGTGTAAAACATGTAATGGTTTGGGAGTTAAAATGGAATTTGATGCTGATTTGGTAATTCCTGATAAATCAAAATCAATTTTAGATGGTGCGATTGTTCCTTGGAGTGGAAGATTTTCTGCATTTAGGAGACAAGCATTACGAACAGTTGGTGAAAAATTTGGATTTGATCTTATGACTCCAATTGAAAAAATAAAGCCAAAACATCTTAAAATTATTTTAAATGGAACATCTGATTTAATTGATTTTCAATATAATTCTAAATCTGGAGATTCTTCATGGAAGTATACTAATGCATTTGAAGGTGTACTTGTAAATCTTCAACGAGTTTTTCTAGAAACTGATTCTGAATCAAAACGTGAATGGCTTAAACAGTTTATGCGTGATACTCATTGTACTACATGTAATGGTAAAAAACTAAAACCTGAATCTCTTGCAGTTACGATTAATGATTTAGGAATAATGGATGTATGTGATTTATCTATCACTAACTGTTTTGATTTCTTTTCTAATTTGAAATTAACAGAAACTGAACAACATATTGGAAGAGATATTCTTAAAGAAATTAAAGAACGTTTAGAATTTTTAATCAATGTTGGATTAAATTATCTGACACTAAATCGTCTTAGTTCTACATTGTCTGGTGGAGAATCTCAACGAATTAGATTGGCTACTCAAATTGGTTCTAATCTTACTGGTGTTTTGTATGTACTTGATGAACCTACAATTGGGTTACATCAACGTGATAATGCTAGACTAATTAAAACGCTAAATAAGCTACGAAATCTTGGTAATACAATCATTGTTGTGGAGCATGATGAGGAAGTTATACGAAATTCAGATTGGATTATTGATTTGGGCCCTGGTGCTGGGGTACATGGGGGAAATATTGTTTTTGAAGGGACAATCAAAAAAATTTTACAGTCAAATACATCTGTAACTGGAACTTATCTTAAAGATGATTCTTTAATTCTTTTAGAAAATAAAATTCGTAAACCTGAAGGTTCCTTGATTATTAAAGATGCATCTGAAAATAATTTGAAAAACCTTGATGTTGAAATTCCTTTGGGACTCTTTGTATCTGTAACTGGAGTATCTGGGTCTGGAAAATCTACATTGATAAATGATATTTTACTTAAAAGTTTAGAAAATCATTTTTCTAAAACACATATCAGTTCTGGTGCTCATAAAGAAATTTCTGGTATAGACAATATTGATAAGGTGATTGCTATTGATCAATCTCCTATAGGTAGAACCCCTCGCTCAAACCCTGCAACATACATAGGTGCTTTTACTCCTATTCGAGAATTGTATTCTAATACTGCATTATCAAAAGAACGTGGATATGCACCAGGACAATTTTCTTTCAATGTTGCTGATGGAAGATGCTTTGCATGTGAAGGTGACGGTGTAAAACAAATTGAAATGCAATTTCTATCTGATGTATATGTAAAATGTGATGAATGTAAAGGAAAACGATACAACTCTGAAACATTATCTGTATTGTATAAGGGAAAAAATGTTTCTGATGTTTTACAAATGACAGTTTATGAGGCATTGAATTTTTTTGAAAATATTCCATCTATTCAAAGAAAATTACAAACTGTTAATGATGTTGGTTTGGGTTACATCAAACTTGGACAATCATCTACTACTCTATCTGGTGGTGAGGCTCAAAGAGTCAAACTTGCTTCAGAATTATCAAAACGTGGTACTGGTAAGACTCTTTACATTTTAGATGAGCCTACAACTGGTTTACATTTTGCAGATGTTCAAAAATTATTAGATGTTCTAAATAGATTAGTGAATTTAGGTAATACTGTAGTGGTGATTGAACATAATATGGATATTATAAAAAATTCAGATTGGTTAATTGACTTAGGTCCTGAAGGTGGAGATGAGGGTGGTAGAATTGTGACTGCTGGTACCCCTCTTGATGTTTCAAAATCTCCTGGCAGTTATACTGGAAAATATTTGAAAAAATTAATGAAAAAATGACCTTTGATATTTCTAAAATTACAATTCCAACTAATCCTGGCATTTATTTAATGAAAGATTCTGATGGCAAAATTATTTACATTGGAAAAGCAAAAAATCTTAAAAATCGTGTTCGTTCTTATTTTAATAAAAATCAAAATTATAAAACTCAAAAATTAGTTGAAAATATTTCTGATATTGAATTTGTTTTAACCGATAATGAAAGTGAAGCTTTTCTTTTAGAATCAAATATGATTAAAAAATATCGTCCACGATTTAATATTGAATTAAAAGATCAACAAAGATATACATACTTGCGAGTTTCTGATGAAAAATATCCTAGGTTATTGGTAGCTAGAAGAACCAGGGATGGAAAATTTTTGGGCAAAGGAAAATTTTATGGCCCTTTTACTCAAGGTAGTTCAAAATTACTTACTATTGGAACTTTGAGAAAGGCATTTCAAATTAGAATTTGTAAAACTTTGCCAAAAAAAGTTTGTTTAGAATACCATTTAGGTAATTGTGAAGGTCCATGTGAATTTAAGGATGCTCAAGAAAAATACCCTGATCATGTTAAAAAATTGGAAGATGTGTTGAAAGGTAAAAATGATACAAAAATCTTTACAAAAAAATTAGAAGATGAAATGTATCAGGCTGCAAAATCACAACAATTTGAACGTGCAAAAGATATTCGTGATACATTGATCAGGCTTGGCAGTCTTCAAACGAAACAAAAGATGGAATATGTTGAAAATTCTGATGATGAGTACTTTGGTATTGGAATTCAAGAACAAACTGCCACAATAATGAATTTTAGAATGATTAATGGAGTCATAAGAGATAGTGACAAATTCTTTTTTGATTTAGTTGGTGATAATTCCTTTTCAAACTTTCTTTACCAGTACTATTCAACACATAAAATTCCTAAATTCATTATCGTAAGTGAAATCCCTGAAAATCATAAATTACTCGAATCTTTACTATCTGAACAATCTGGATTTAGTGTAAAAATTATGACTCCTACGAGAGGCAAAAAAAACGATATTATGAATTTGATTTTAAAAAATATTAAATTAATTCACTCTAAAGGTGCCAATCCTGCGTTAGTAGAATTACAAGATCTCTTGAATCTGCCTACATTACCCAATAACATTGAATGTTTTGATATTTCTAATCATGGTGCTGAATTTGCTGTTGGGTCTATGTCTAGTTTCATTGATGGCATTCCAAACAAATCTGGATATCGTAAATTCAAAATTAAAACCATTCAAGGTAGAGATGACTTTGCAATGATTGGTGAAGTCATTAAAAGAAGATATTATAGATTACTAGAAGATGGTTCCGATTTACCTGATTTGATTTTAATTGATGGTGGAAAGGGTCAGTTGAATGCTGCCTTAAAGTCATTAGAATCTCTTGGATTAAAATTACCTTGTGTTTCTTTAGCAAAAGAAAATGAAGAAGTTTTTCTTCCAAAAACCCGAAACCCTGTTGTTATTCCAAAAAATAAAAAATCATTACAAATTTTACAACATGCTAGAGATGAAACTCATAGATTTGGTGTTGCATACAATCGAACTATAAGGAAAAATAAAATAAAATAGAAAAAAGGAAAAATTTTTGGTTAGTTTACAGTAACACTACCAATCATCCAAGGATGAACCATACAGAAGTAATCGTAGTAACCTGCATCATCAAATGTATGTGAGAAAACACCTTTTGCCATAAGTAGACTACTGTCAAATTCCCCAGATGGGCCATTTGCTGGACTGCCACCTGTTACAGTATGTGCTGCATTGTCTACATTATCCCATGTTACTGTATCTCCAGCATTAATGGTGATGTCTTGTGGTAAGTAACATGCATTAGATGTTTCACATCCTGGTGCACCACTTCCCATTGCAGTTTCAACGATATGTGTTTCTGGACCTGCTTCTGCGGCTGCTTTTGCTTCAGCTTCTGCCATTGCTTTTGCTTCAGCTTCTGCCATTGCTTTTGCTTCAGCTTCTGCGGCTGCTTTTGCTTCAGCTTCTGCCATTGCTTTTGCTTCTGCTTTTTCAGCTGCTGCTTTTGCTGCTGCGGCTGCTTTTGCTGCTGCTTCAGCTTCAGCTTTTTCAGCTTCTGCTGCATCAGCTGCTGCGGCTCTTTCAGCTGCTGCTTCTGCGGCTGCTTTTGCTGCGGCTGCTTTTTCAGCTGCTGCTGCTCTTTCTGCTTCAGCTTCAGCTTTTTCAGCTGCATCTGTATTTGTTGCAGAACTCATTTGTGGTGCTGGTGCTGCTGGTGAGTTATCTACTGAACTACCTACTGCTGCAATTCCGACACCGACTAATGCGATTGCGATTGAAAATACAATTGCTGCTTTGTCTATGCTTGCCATAATTGATCCATGTCTAGGTGTATGGTAAATAAATCTAATCTTTGTTTTCTAACTAATACTGAGAAATGATGATAAATTTCTTCCATCATTTTTAATTTTTAAAAATTGTTGAAATTTTTACATAAATTTTTAAAATCTGTTGAAAATTCTATATGATCGCTCTAATTAATGTTGGAGTGTTGTTAATGTTGTTTAACAATAATTTGTTTTATTGTTTATTTTCTTAATGTTAATTGTAATTACGACTCAGAGGTGTCACCGAGTAACTTCCCGTTTTCGGTCTTAATCTCTTTTATTTTAAAAATTTATTTGATAAATTGTTTTGAGAATCAATTTTTTCAAAACTTATTCTTAATTTTCTCTGTTTGATGAAACTCTGAATAAATTTAATTTTATCTTCAATAAATTCATCATTAATTTTTGTTTTTAAATTTAATTGATTAAACATAATTTCTTCATCTAATTTGATTTTTACATGATCTTCATTTTTTATCTTAAATGTGCCAATTCCCCAAAATAATGCAATATGTAATGCAACATATTTTGATTGGATTTTGGTAATTTTGTCTTTATATTTTTCAACATGACTCCTATATTGAGCAAATTTTTCACTTTCAGTATGAATTACCCATGATATTTTCTTCAAATCTCCATCAAAATACAAAATATGATCCAATTGTCAATCAAAAAATGGTTTTTTGTCTATATATTTAGAATAGTTCCTTTATGATCATAGTTAGAAAGTTGAATATATGATCGAATCTCAGGTATTCTTCTCAAAAATGGTTGATGAGTTAGTAGAGTTTTCTGAATTTGATCCAGAATTATCTGATGGGATAAAATGGCTCGATGAACAGGCTCAAAAAAAAGGTATTACATTTTATGATATGGTTTTTGAAGTTTTGTACACACATGATGTAAATTCAAAAGCAAAAGAATGGCTTAATACAAGAAATTAAAATTATTTTCTCAAATCTAGTGTTTTGTATTCGCATCCTTGAGGACCACAGTATTTTCCTACATACACTGCTTTGGGTCTGTACAATGCTGTTTTTGGTGCTGCTTCTGCAAACTTTTCTTCAATGATATGTGCAGCCCATCCGGCAACTCTGGAAATTGCAAAAATTGGGGTATTAAGATCAACTGGAATTTTTAACATATAGTAAATTGATGCACTGTACAAATCTACATTTGGATAGATGTCTTTTCCTTTTTGAGATTTCATTTCTGAAATTGTTGCTGTTTCAATTTTTTCAGTCATGTCAAACCATTTCTCTTGACTTTTAGCTGCAAGTTTTCTTGAAAGTTCTTTTAACACTTGAGCTCGTGGATCATATGTTTTGTACACTGCATGACCCATTCCCATAATTTTTTCTCCTTGAGATAATTTTTCTTTAATCCATGGTTCTACTTTATCAATATCAGAAATTTCTAATAGCATTTTCATTACTTCTGTATTTGCCCCTCCATGTAATTCTCCACTTAGGGCCCCAATAGCTGCACTTGATGCTGAATACATATGTGCACGTGTTGATGCAACTTGTCTTGCCGTAAATGTTGATGCATTAAATGTATGATCTGCATGAAGGATTAAACAAACATCAAAAATCCTTTCAACTTCTGAATCTGGTTTCTCTCCTGACATCATGTAAAGGAAATTTGCAGCATGACTTAGTGATGCATCTGGATCAACAATTTCTAATCCATTTCTAATTCTTTGCCAACTTGCAATAATGGTTGGAACTTTTGCAATTAGATTAATTGCTTTTTCATAACTTGCATCTTTATTTGAGAATTCTTCATCATAATATCCTGCAAGTGCTGAAACAAATGCCTGTAGCATGTCCATAGGATCTGCATCGCCCCTCCAATTTTTCATATTTTTTTGCATTTGTTTTGGAATGTATCTGGCTTCATTCAATTTTGTATTAAATTCATTTAACTCTTGTTTTGTCGGTAATTTGTCATATAGTAGAAGATATGCTGTTTCTTCAAAAGTTGAATTTTTTGTAAGATCTAAGATGTCAAATCCTCTGTAGATTAACTTCCCTTTTCCACCATCAATATTGGATATTTTGGTGTCTGCTACTTCTATGCCTCGAAGTCCAATATTTTTTGTTTCCATATGGTGCCTATCTGAATTCATCTATTATATTTTCTCTAAAATTGTGATAGTAAATTTAGTAATTTGTCTAATATGACAACTTTTGTTTATAAATCAAAATTTCCGATCAAAAATTAATGAATATCGAAGAGAGGAAAAATTTGCAACGTTTAGACGCATTAATTTTGAATGCCTCTGATCAGGAATTAGAAAAAATCCAGGAAATTGACTATCAGACTCAATTAGATGGTGAATCTTTTTACCATATTTACGTAAATTCTGATTCTCTAATCCCTCCAAGTATTGAAAAATCTTTTAGAAAATCTTAATCTGTTTTTCTTCATTTAAATGAGGGTATGTGGAATTTTACAATATATTGGCAGCAACAAAAAAAGTAACATCTAAAAAAACTGCCGCCAAAAAAGCAACAAAAAAAGTAACATCTAAAAAAACTGCCGCCAAAAAAGCAACAAAAAAAGTAACATCTAAAAAAACTGCCGCCAAAAAAGCAACAAAAAAAGTAACATCTAAAAAAACAATTACTAAAAAAACAACAGCTAAAACAGTAACTAAATCTAAAAAAACAAAAGTAATTTGTATTTCTCATAAAGAAGATTGTGATGGAATTAGTTCTGCAGCATTAATTCGTCAAGCTTTTGGTGGTGATGCAATACTTGTAGATTATCCTGGTCAAATGGAAGCATTAAACCAAGTTGTATTGGATGAAAAATTAAAGTCATTATTTATTTGTGATTTGGGTTTGAGTAAAAAAACTCAAGATGAATTTATTGATCTTATGGCAAAATTGAGAAAAAATAAAGTTTCAATTACTTACATTGATCATCATGATATTGATCCAACTGTTGTTACTGCTTTAGAAAAACTCAAAGTTAAAGTGATTCATGATATTAACGAATGTACTACAGTTCAAGTTTACAATGCATACAAATCAAAATTAAATGATCATGCTTCTTTTGTTGCAACTTGTGCTGCAATTACTGATTACATGGAAGACAGACCTTTGGGTTCTAAATTACTTCAAATCTATGATAGACAATTTGCATTGATTAGTGCTACTGTAATGACCTACAATATTGTTGGACATCAAAGAGAGCCTGATTATTTACAATATTTAGTTGAAGAATTGGCTGATTCAAAATTCCCTCATGATATTCCAAATACATATGAGTTTGCACAGATTCAAGTAGAGAAATTATCTCAAATGATTGCTAAAGTCAAAAAAGGCATGAAAACAATGACTAATCTTGGACATATGGAAATTTTAGATTCTGGTGCTAGTGGTGCTGTGAATTTTGTAATGGGATTATCTGGAAAAGATGTTGGCGTTGCATACAAAGAAAGAGTTGATCATGGAATTTACGCTGTTTCAGTAAGGGGCTCTAAGAATTGTAAAGTTCATTTAGGAAAAATTGTCAATCTCTTGGCAACTAGTCTTGGAGGATCTGGTGGAGGACATGATAAGGCATGTGGTGCTGTAGTTCCAAAACCAAAAATTAAAAAATTCATAACCGAATTAAATAAAAAAGTAAAATAATAATTTAAAATAATTTTTTTTAATCTGAAAATTCAATTACTGCATCAATTTCAGTCATTGAATTTAATGGTAGACATGCAACGCCCATTGCAATTCTAGAATGTTTTCCTTTGTCTCCAAAAATTTCAAAAAATAAATCTGATGCTGCATTTATCACTTTAGGGTGTTGATAAAACTCTGGGTCTGAATTGACAAATCCTGATAACCTTACAATTCTTGTTACTCTATCCAAATTCCCTAATTCTCTTTTCATTTGAGCCAATAAGTTGATTGCACACATTCGAGCTGATTTTTGAGCTGTTTCTAAATTGTCATCTGAAACTTTTCCTGTAAATAGTACTTTTCCATCTTCCATTGGTATTTGACCTGAAATGAATAACAAATTACCTGTTTTTACTGCTGGAATATATGATCCTGCTGGTGTTGGTGGATTTGGTAAAGTAATATCTAATGATTTAATTTTTTCTTCAATCAATATTTGAAATCCTATTTGAGCCTGATTTTAGTTTTTACTTATTTTGATGTGAACTTTTTCCCCTTTATTGGAATTATTTTGAAAAACTGTTCTTGTTTTGTACCCCTGTTTTTGTAGATATCCGTCTAAAATGGAAACCCACGGTAATGAGTGTCCGCTATTTAATTTTGAATCTATTGTGATGTTTTTGGTATTTGCTTCAAAATTCACGTGTCCTGAACAAGTAATTTGTATGATGGCATCTATCATTTCAATTACATCATCTAGTGACTTTGTTTTAAGAGTGATTCCATTTTTCTCTAATAGTTTTATCATGTCTAATTCTGGTTTTTTTGATAATATTGTGGAATTTAGAATATACATCAAACCTGATTCATTAATTATTTTGATAATTTTAAAAATCTCATGAGCTTCTGTTTTTGTCATATCTGCAACTACTTTGGTTTTAATCGAATTTTTCCAAATGTTTGAAAATACTTTTTCTTGATTAACTCCTAAAATTTCTGTTGATGAAAATATTGCTCCTTTCCCATTATCATTATTTATCATTAGTAATTCTGTTTCATCAAAAATAAAACAATTCTGAACAACATCTGATGTTTTGATTTCCACTCCATCTGGTATTGCTCTGTATGATTCTGAACAAATTTGTGATGTTGGAATGATTAATTTTACATCTAAGTTTCTTCGAATAACTCCTACCAATTGTTCTTTACATTCTGATAATAATCCTAATCCTCCTTGATCAGTCATTATTTTAATTGATGATTTTGAACCTTCAATCATTGTTTGAAGTTGAGTTAATACTTTGTTTGCACTAATATGGAAATATCTTTTTTCTTCTGAACCTCTTGATTTTCTACTTTCTTCACTGGCTTTTTTCAAATTAGAAACCAATGTATTCATTGCATTAACTTTGTTAATTTGCTCATGAATTAATCCATCAAATGCATCTTCTGGAGAAATTGCTGTACACATTATTGGTTTGCTTTTTGAAATTATAACGAGTTTTTTATTTTCTAATTTTAGTAATGTTGGATAAACCTTAGTTCTAGGAATTTCTGAATAATATGATAATTCACTTGCAGATATGGTTCCTTTCGAAATTAATGCAACGTATGCCTGGGCTTCGTATTTGCTGAGCCCAAATTCCTCTAAACTGACTGTTAATACTTGCTCTTTTACCATGTTTTTACTAGACTTGTTATTAGGTAAAATCGAGAGCTAAATTCCTTTACACAATTACTCAAAAAAAATCAAAAATGTATCTACAGGTAGGTGTAACTACGGTTACGAAAATTATTGTGACATCGTCCTCAAATACAAAATCTTACTTCAATATAGTATGTTAGTAAATTACAGTCTAGATTCCATAGAATCAGAAAATGCATCAAACTCTGTTACACTTGTTCCTAGATTGGATTATTCTGTAAACTTACTCCGTGGTTTAATTGAAATTCTTCAGGAAAAAAGAATTGAATTAAAAAATCTTAATGAATATCTTGTTACTGATTTTGATGAAAATGAAAAATCTCATATTCAGAGTATTGAACTAGAACATTTAGTAGTGTATTCTTTAGAAATCTTACTTAAAATTCAAAATCAAATTGGTTCTATATCTGGAATAAACAGTATTCCTGAAATCCTTCCTTCTTCAATTCCTATGATACGCACAATTAGTGCTAAACTGTTTGTTATCTATCCTGCATGCAGTCAAAAATTATCTGAATTATCTGTTCATCTTGGCAGTATTGTTTTAGATTCTGCTACATTGACGAAAGCTCGTTTTGATTTTAGTAAATCCAATCATATTTCATCATTGATGCTTGATGAAGTAAAATTGATGGCTGACTCTAAATTAAATAAGCAATATCCTCTTGTTGATTTTTTTAAATTATTCAATGTTTGATTATGATTAATTCTAAACCTGGTTTTTTAAAAGATATTGAAAAAATTCGTTCACTTTCTACCATCATTGACAAAAAATTATCTGAAGTAAAGCCCTCTGAAGGTGAAAAAATTGATAAATTAACTCTTGAAGAATTACAGGATTTAGATAAAATTGCTGGAATTGCAGATTTTATGCTCACAAAATATGCTGATAAAAAGGATATGTGCTCAATTTTGAAGAATTTCACATCTGTAATTACCGAAACTGCTGATTCTATGGGTGATTTGGATGATGAGATTTCTGAATTAATTTTATCTGCTGAAGATTCTATTAGTAAAGTAAAGGATTTACACGCTCATATTGATGATAAATCCAATTTTAAAAAAAAATACTCTGATGGACCTGATTATGATCACGCTCAAACAAGTTCAATTAATTTAACCAATTTTGTGACAGAGATTAACACAGTAGAATACCAACAAAAATCTTTAGGACATAACACAAGGTAAATGAAATGAGTCTAGCACCACAAGAATTAGAAAATACTGCAAGTAAATATGCCTCAGAAGCAATCAAATTTGATTCTCAAGGCGCCCGTGGAATGGCAATTACTCATTATCAACATGCAATTGATTCACTCGTAAAATTACTTCAATTATATCCTAATAGCAAATTAAATGAAATTTACAAACAAAGATGCAAGTCTTATCATGATAGAATCAGTGCATTACAACAATCTCATGGTGTAGAGCCAGCAGTTGATCCAAAAGCCTCTGAGTCTGACCAAAAAGCATCTGTAAAAAGACAAGAAAATGAAAATGATTTTGAAGATCTTGTAATGAAAGAAAAACCTGATGTTACTTGGGACCAAGTAATAGGATTAGATGATGCTAAAAGTGCACTACGTGAATCAATAGTTTATCCTACAAAAAGACCTGATTTGTTTCCTCTTGGTTGGCCAAAAGGAATGTTGTTGTATGGTCCACCTGGAACTGGAAAAACAATGTTGGCAGCTGCAACTGCAAATGAAATGGATGGATATTTCATAAATGTAGATGCATCATCATTAATGAGTAAATGGTTAGGCGAAGCAGAAAAAAATGTTTCAAAATTATTTTCCATGGCAAGACAATATGCTGAAAAAGAAGGTAAACCAGTTATCCTATTTGTGGATGAAGTAGATTCCTTACTTGGTGCACGAAATAGTGAAGTTGGTGGTGAGGTTAGAACTAAAAATCAATTTTTAACTGAAATGGATGGAGTAAATGGAAAAGGTAAACAATTGATGCTTTATGTTATTGGCGCAACTAACAAACCTTGGAGTCTTGATGCACCATTTTTAAGAAGATTCCAAAAAAGAATCTATGTTAATCTTCCAACACAAGCAGCTAGAGAAAATCTCTTTGATCAATACACTGCAAAATTAAGTAAAAGTTTCGATGTTAAACCTTCTGAATTGGCTAAATTGTTTGATGGATATAGTGCAAGTGATATCAAAGACGTATGTCAAGCAGCACAAATTAAAACAGTTCATGAGATTTTTGATTCCCCTGATTATCATGAACCTGTTGAAGGAGAAGAACCTGTCCAACCAAGAGATCTAAATACAGATGATTTCAAGTCCATTATGGCACGAAGAAAACCTAGTGTTTCTGTTGAAATGATACGTGCATATCATAAATGGAGTGAAGAATTTCAAGCACTTTAATTGTTTGAATCTTATTTTGCGATCATTTTTACATTTTATTTCCCACAAAAAACTTAAATTCACATTAGTTCGGACACAACGAGGGTCACAATAACTACAAAGAAATCAAGTCACGCAAAAAAGTTTGGAAAGCTAATTTTTGATGATGGAACCGTTATTGATGGCGAAGGATTTGGTTATTCTACAACAAATTTTGGTGAAATTGTATTCAACACTGGTATGGTTGGTTACACTGAAGCTCTAACAGATCCTTCGTATAATGGCCAATTACTTACTTTGACATATCCTCTAGTTGGAAATTACGGAATTCCCGATCCTGCACTAATTGATGAAGATGGAATTTCAAAATATTTTGAATCTGATAAAATTCAGATTCGAGGATTGGTAATTCATGAATTATCTTTAACTGCAAGTCATTGGAATCTTTCAATGACTTTAGATGAGTGGATGTACAATGAAAAAATTCCTGGAATTTCAGGAATTGATACACGTGCATTAACTATGAAACTTCGCAATAGTGGAGTAATGATGGCAGCATTAGTTGTATCTGATTCAGAAATCGATGTCGAAGAAGTGAAAAAACAACTTGCATCTGCAACTCATTATGATTCTGAACAATTTATGAATGAAGTATCTACTAAACAAGAAAAAATCTATGGTACTGAAGAACAAACTGTTGTGATAATTGATACTGGAGCAAAAAATGCAATTATCCGTAATGTTCGTGAAATAGGGTACAGGGCAATTTTAGTTCCATGGAATACTTCCTATGAAAAAATTATGTCTTATAATCCGAAAGGTGTTGTACTTAGTAGTGGTCCTGGTGACCCGCAAAAATGTCCTGACACAATTTCTGTAGTTAAAAAATTAATTGAAGATAATGTTCCTACATTAGGAATTTGTTTAGGTGCACAAATAATTGGAATTGCTGGAAATACTGACACTTACAAATTAAAATATGGTCATCGAGGCCAAAACAAACCTTGCATAAATCTTGAAAATAATCAAGTGTATGTTACAAGTCAAAATCATGGATATGGAATAACTCCTGAATCCCTTGAAAAATCTGATTTTGATTTATGGTTTAAGAATGCTGATGATAAAACTGTCGAAGGAATAAAACACAAAAAACAAAATTGTATTGCTGTACAATTTCATCCTGAAGCTGCACCTGGTCCAAATGATTGTAAATTTATTTTTGAAAAACTAAAAAGTTTGATGGAGTCTGAAACAAATGCCTAAAAATGAATCATTAAAAAAAATTCTTGTACTTGGTAGTGGTGCCATAAAAATTGGTGAAGCTGGAGAGTTTGATTATTCTGGAAGTCAGTGTCTAAAAGCAATTCATGAAGATGGACTCAAAAGTGTATTAATCAATCCAAACATTGCAACAATTCAAACTGATACTAGATTTGCAGATCAGGTGTATCTGTTACCTGTCACCCCGAAATATGTTGAATCTATTATAGAAAAAGAAAGACCTGATGGAATCATGTTGGCTTATGGTGGTCAAACTGCACTCAACTGTGGTGTCAATCTTGAAGATTCTGGAATTCTCAAAAAATATGATATTCGTGTTCTTGGAACTCAAGTTCAGGGAATCAAAAATACTGAAGATAGACAGCTTTTCAAGGATCAAATGAAGGAAGCAGGAGTCCCTGTTCTCAAAAGTAAGACTGTTACAAACTTTGATGATGCAAAAAAGGTTGCAGAAGAACTATCTTATCCTGTGATAATTCGTGTGGCTTACACTCTTGGTGGACGTGGGGGTGGAATTGCACATAATGAAATTGAATTACATGAAATTGTTGAACGTGGTATAAAGGCCAGTCTTGTTGGCCAAGTATTGATTGAAGAATACATTGGACATTGGAAACAAATTGAATATGAAGTCATGCAAGACTATGATGGAAATAATGTAATCGTATGTAATATGGAAAATGTCCTTTCCATGAAAGTTCATACTGGTGATAATATTGTGGTGGCACCTTCACAAACAATTGATAATCATGAATACCATATGTTGCGTTCAGCAGCATTACGTGCAACAAAACATGTTGGAATAGTTGGTGAATGTAACATACAGTATGCATTGGATTCTGATTCTGATAGATATGTTGCAATTGAAATTAATCCACGTCTTTCACGTTCATCAGCTCTTGCAAGTAAAGCAACTGGTTATCCGCTTGCATACATGTCTGCAAAAATTGGTTTAGGTTATAGTTTGTCTGAACTTGTAAATAGAATTACAAAAAGCACAACTGCCTGTTTTGAACCATCTCTTGATTACGTTGTATGTAAACATCCTCGATGGGACTTTTCAAAATTTGAACTTGTAAACCGTAAACTCGGAGTTACAATGAAATCTGTTGGTGAAGTCATGGCAGTTGGTAGAACATTTGAAGAATCTTTACAAAAAGCAATCAGAATGCTTGACATTGGAAATGATGGACTTGTATTGAATCGTTCAAACGGACAAAAATATACTGAAGAGGAAATTGAATACAAACTTTCACACCATGATGATCAAATATTGTATAATGTTGCAATTGCACTAAAAATGGGAATTTCAGTTAATAGAATTTACAAACTATCTGCAATTGATCCTTGGTTTATTGAAAAAATACAAAATATTGTAGATGTTGAGGCTAAACTCCGAGAATCTGAACTTAACGAATCTATGATGTGGGAAGCAAAGAAAATGGGATTTTCTGACAAACAAATTGCCAAATCTAAAGAGAAAGAACCTGATGAAATCCGTCAAATACGCAAGAAATTAGGAGTAATCCCATCAGTAAAACAGATTGATACTTTGGCTGCTGAATGGCCTGCTGTTACAAACTACCTGTATCTAACTTATGGTGGCAATGCTAATGACATTTCAGTTCCTGTGGATGAGAAAGGAATAATCGTTGTTGGGGCTGGTCCATATAGAATTGGAAGCAGTGTAGAATTTGATTGGGGTACAGTCAACATGGTATGGGGATTGCAAGAAAATGGGGAGAAGAATGTTTCAGTAGTAAATTGTAATCCTGAAACTGTTTCAACTGATTATGATATTTGTACAAGATTGTATTTTGAAGAACTAACTCAAGAACGATTACTTGACATTACCGAATTTGAAAATCCAAAAGGTGTGATTACTTGTGTTGGTGGTCAAACTGCAAATAACTTGACCCCTGGTCTTGCGCAACGTGGAATAAACATAATGGGAACAAGTGCAATAGATGTTGATAGAGCTGAAGACCGTTCTAAATTCAGTGCTGAACTTGACAAGTTACACATACAACAACCAAAATGGCAAGCATTTTCAAATCTTAATGAGGCAAAAAGTTTTGCTCAAGAAGTTGAATTTCCTGTAATTGTTAGACCTTCTTACGTTTTATCTGGAGCTGCAATGAAAGTTGTATGGTCTCAAGATGAACTTAAAACATATGTCAAAGAAGCAACCGATGTTTCTCCTGATCATCCTGTTGTAATATCAAAATTTATGTTAAATTCACTTGAAGTTGATGTTGATGGAATTAGTAATGGAAAAGAGGTAGTTATTGGCGCAATAGTTGAACACATTGATTCAGCAGGTGTACATTCTGGTGATGCAATGATGTGTATTCCTCCCTGGAGATTAAACAACAAAATTATTGAAACAATCAATGATTATACTAAAAAAATTGCATTGACATTTAATGTGAAAGGACCATTTAACTTGCAATTTCTAATTCATGATGATCATGTCTATGTCATTGAACTCAACATCAGAGCTTCTAGGTCTATGCCATTTGTATCAAAACTGGTCAAAACAAACCTGATTTCACTTGCATCTAAGGCTATTTTGGACAAACCTTTGCCTAAAATACCTGAGAACAAATGGCAAAAGATCCATAATTATGGGATTAAGGTACCTCAATTTTCGTTTATGCAATTAGATGGTGCAGATATTGCATTAGGTGTTGAAATGCAATCTACTGGAGAAGCTGCTTGTTTTGGTAATAGTTTCTACGATGCATTATCCAAAGGTCTGACTTCAGTTGGATATAATCTTCCTGACAAAGGAACTGCACTTGTAACTGTTGGTGGTGCTGCAAATAAAGAAAAACTTTTACCAAGTATTGCAAAACTCAAACAATTAGGATTCAAAATTTTAGCAACAGAACATACTGCAGAATTTT
Organism: Nitrosopumilus sp. Nsub; assembly: GCF_001541925.1. Classification (GTDB taxonomy): domain Archaea; phylum Thermoproteota; class Nitrososphaeria; order Nitrososphaerales; family Nitrosopumilaceae; genus Nitrosopumilus. The sequence goes on along the minus strand of NZ_LQMW01000014.1, from coordinate 5,551 downwards.
TTGAAGAAAAACTTGGAGATATTCAAATTGTACACAAGATTTCAGAACCCGAAAGAAAACCAAACATATCTGATTTACTTTATGAGAAAAAGATTGACTTTATCATAAATATTCCAAGTACATTATCTCTGGAAAAATATGTGGGAATGCTTGATGATGAATATCAGATAAGAAGAAAATCATTGGAGTTGGGAATTCCTGTTTTGACAACTCTTGAATTGGCAGATTCTTTTGTTAAAACTTTGGAATGGCTTAAAGATAACAAACCAACAATAGATCCAATTACTCCTTATGATAAATTTGAGTAACTTTTTAAAATTTTAAGAAAGTTTTTTTTCAAATTTTTTAAAAAGATCAAGGTTATACGAGTGTAAAATATGAATAAATTATTGACTAAAGATCCTGATAGAATTGAACAATTAGTATCTGAAAAACGTGTAAAACTACATCTTTTTGAGCCTAGTCAAAGAAAAATTTGGACAGTAGTGGGAAAAACTGAAGAACACTGGGTTGATCCTGATGGTCATTTTTGTTCTTGTCCTAGTTTCTATTTCGGTTCAATCAATGGTAAGACTTCTTGTTATCATTTAGATTCAATTCAATATGCAAAAAATCAAAATAAATTTGAAACAATTGTTTTTTTTGATGATGAATTTTCTAGTTTTTTATCTGGTTTGATTTCTGATTTGTAATTATCTGTTATTAGAATATGTTATTAACTAGAAATTTAACTAATTTGTGTGGATGACAATAAAATAAATTTAGAAATTGAAAAAATTGCAAATCTAATGGTTCACGATGATCTTTCTTCTGATGAACAAGATGTTACAAAATTGGAAAAGTATCGAGATCAAATTAAATCTGATCTAAATATTGGTGATGAAGAAGCTATGAAACTAGTTTATGAAACATTAGTTTATAGAAAATTAAAAAGTTCAGATTCCAGTGACATGTTAGAAAAAGGCACTGATTTTGGTGCTGGATTTAGTTAATCTTATTCTAATGGAATAGATTCGACATCTTCTTTTGAAACCCCTTTCCACAATCCAATCATTCCTTCAGGTTCTACTTCTTCAACTTTTGTAATTTGTTGAATTTTGATTTGATTTGGTGCTGGACCTGGTGGCCATAATTGAACCATATAGTCTCCTACGTTACCAACTTTATTTGGTGCTCCCATGGTGATCTTTTCATTAGAACAACCTTTTGCAATTAAAACATCAGTTGCCTTTTGTTTGAGATCCATTTTTCCATGCAAGAAAAGAAAAAAATCCTTTTGTGTATCAATTTCTGTCATAAAATTACTAAATTTTTAAACTAAATCAACCTTTCCTGATCTTTATCTTCCAAAAAGGGTTAAATTACAATAAACAAGATTCCAACTATGAAAATATTTACTGTAGGTAGCAAATCCTTTGTAACAAGTTTTCAATTGGCAGGAATTCCTGGAATAATTTCTGAAACTCCTGATGCTGCCTTATCTGAAATTACTAAATTAACTGACGATTCTGATGTTGGATTAGTTCTAGTAAGTGATGATATCACTGCATCAATTAACGATGAATTGACCCTTCTTAGAGCACAAAAATCTACTCTTGTTTTTGCATTGCCCGCAACTGGAAGTGAAAAAACTGAAGTTGATTATAGAGTCATGTTGAAAAAGATTCTCGGTGTTTGATTTAATCTACTTATACTCAATTTTTTAATCGATATTATGAAAACTGCTACTGTTAAAGGACCTTCAGAAATTTCTGTAGATGAAACTCAAAAACTTGTGTTGAATTCTGGTGATATTTTAGTTCAAATGCATGCATGTGGAATATGTGGTTCTGATTTGGAAAAAGTATTTGGTCAATATGGTCAACCATCAATGCGTTTAGGTCATGAACCTGCAGGAGTTATTATAGATATTGCATCTGATGTTGTAGATTTTAAAAAAGGAGACAGAGTGTTTACTCATCATCACGTTTCATGTTATGATTGTCATTTTTGTAATCATGGAAATGAAACAATGTGTAAAAAATATTCTGAAACTAATTTGTCTCCTTGTGGTTTATCTGAAGAATATGTAGTACCTTCTTGGAATGTTTCTCATGGTGGGGTTTTAAAAATTTCTGACTCTATGAGTTTTGAAGAGGCTGCAATGATTGAACCTTTAGCTTGTTGTGTTAGGGCTTGGAAAAAATGTTCATACAACGAAGGTGATTCCACTGCAATCTTTGGAGTTGGTCCAACTGGAATGATGCATGTTATGCTTGCTAAATCAAAAAAGTTTTCTAAAATATTTTGTTTTGATGTAAATGATTTTAGATTAGACTTTGCAAAAAAATTCAACATAACTGAATCTATCTCTTCAATGGATGAAAATAGGCAACAGAAAATTTTAGATCAAACTAACAATTTGGGTGTTGATGTGGCAATTGTTGCAACAAGTAGTCTAAAAGCTCTTGAAGATGCAATTGATATGGTTAGAAAAGGAGGTACTGTAATGATGTTTGGTGTTCCTTCTAAAGGTGCTATGATTGATTTGGATATGAGCAAAGTTTACTCTAAAGAAATTACACTTGTTACAAGCTATGCTGCATCTGATGATGATACTAAAACAGCACTTGAATTAATTGAATTATCTAAAATTGATGTAAAACAATTGATTACTCATACTTATTCTATATCTGATACACAAAAAGCATTTGACCATGCAAAAACTGGTGATAACGCAATGAAGATTATCATTACAAAATAGGAAAGGCTTAAGAAAGGTATTTTTTTTATTTCAAAATCGAAGAGAAATGGAATGGGGATTACAAAATAGATTATCTAGAATTATCAAACCTCACAATAACCGTGCATTAATGTTGGCTGTTGACCATGGATATTTTCTTGGTCCGACTGAAAAACTTGAAAATCCAAAAAAAGTGATTGCTCCTTTGCTAAAACATTGTGATTCTTTAATGCTTACAAGAGGAGTTCAAAGAACTTCAGTTGACCCAACTTCTGAAACTCCGATGGTTTTGAGAGTTTCTGGTGGTTCTAGTATTATTGGCGATGACTTATCTCAAGAAGACATCACTGTATCAATTGAAGATGCACTACGTTTGAATGCAAGTTGTGTTGCAATGTCTATCTTTGTTGGCTCAAAATATGAGTATCAAACAATTGTAAATTTGGGTAAATTAGTTAATGAGGCAGAAAAATATGGACTGCCTGTTTTGGCAGTAACTGCTGTTGGCAAAGAATTAGGAAAAGATGCAAGATATCTTTCATTGGCATGTAGAGTTGCTGCAGAACAAGGTGCACATATTGTCAAAACATACTACTGTGAAAACTTTGAAAAAGTCGTTGAATCTTGCCCTGTTCCAATTATTGTTGCAGGTGGAAAGAAAATTCCTGAACGAGATGCCTTGCAATTAACTTACAATGCAATTAAAGCAGGTGCAGTTGGACTTGATATGGGTCGAAATATCTGGCAATCTGAACATCCTGTTGCAATGATCAAAGCAGCACGCTCAATTATTCATGGAAATTCTAATGTTGATCAAGCATATGCTCTTTACAAAAAATTAGCAGCAAATGACAAATCAAAAAAACCAAATCCTAATCAAAAGAAAAACAAATCAAAAAAACCAAATCCTAATCAAAAGAAAAACAAATCAAAAAAACCAAATCCTAATCAAAAGAAAAACAAATCAAAAAAACCAAATCCTAATCAAAAGAAAAAATAGTCTAAAATCAATTAAAGATTTTTGAAAGATGAATGTGGGCAATTTTCCATGTTGGTTGCTTAACTAATACAAATGTGGCTCGCCCGTTAATTATCATGTGTTCGCCTGTATATGATTTGTTATCTACTAACATTCCCTTTTGAATTAATTCTAAAGCTACAATTGCAAAATTTTCAAAAATACTAATTTTTGGATTTTTTATTTCATAATTGTAATCTGAAATACTGATGAATCTTAATTCTTCTAATTCTATAGTGGTTTGATAGTCTTTTAGGTCATAAGGTGGTAAATCACTGAAACTTGAGAATTTTGGATCATCTAAATGAATTTCTCTTAATTTACTGAGATCTTTTGTAATTCCTGATTGAAACAGTGTCTCAATTATTTTTATTATTTCTTCATTATCAGTCAAAATATCTAATTAAAATCTAAAAATTATCTGTTTAAGTCTATCTGACTAAAAATCATTTTTAATTTCTCACCTGTTTTTGAGTCTGTAAATGTATCAAAAATAGAAAATAAAGATGAATCGCAATTCATCCGTAGTAGTTTTGATGTTTTTCGATTGCCTTATGTACGTTATCTATTCTTATTTGAGAGCCTCTGTCAAGTTCTACTTGTAATGCTTGAGCAGCTAATCTTGCTTCGATTCCACAAGATTTAACATTTACTGCTTTTTCAGCAAATGTTAAAGAATCCTCTGAACGTATGTCTTGTTTACATTTTGCCTCTGCATCATAGATTTCTTGCTGTTCTGGAGTTAACGCACTAGCATTTGGAATGCTAAAAGTAACTAAAACCACAAAAATTACAAAAAACATAGAACCAATCTGTGTATTTCTAGTAGTCATTGTGATTTTTGACTCTATCTTAGTATGTGATTTTGGAGTATACCTCGCTTGCAAAACATCTGATTGTAATACAGTGTATTTTATTTCTATATTTTGAGAACTTGGAATAATGGTTTTCTCTAACTTGATTTTATTTTGGTGAAAACGTATCAACTGTTAATATGGTTTTTTACAAAATATAATTACAAGTCTATTGATGATTATGGAAATCTGTGCCATTCATCAGTATTCTTGTGATTTTCAAATTTGTTTTTAGGAATTTAGGCTCAAATTAATATCAAAAACTCCCTTATGGTATTTGGCATTAATTGATTTTAATTTACTTTTGTAAAGATATGACTTTTTTCCATCAGGAGTAATGTTGAAACTTGTGTTCAGAAAATCATTGTCATCTAATTTGTGAATAATTCTATATATGACATTCAAATCAATTCCAGATGTTTTGTGGAGTTCAATTGCAGATTTAGGCTCATCTTGCATTAATTCATTTAAAATTCTAATTCTATCATCTAGTAATAATTTTAAAACTATTTCTTTTTGCTCTGTGTTTTGATCAATTGTTAACAATAATATTTTTTTGATATTTTTAATTAAAGTGATATGTTTGCATTGAAGTAATTTAATTTCAATGCACTAATATTTTAAAATTCAATGTTAAACAATAACGATTATCCTTTAAAAATCTATTTTTAGAAAAAAAAAATCTTATAATAATTTCAAAATATTTTTTTAATAATTGATTTAATTCAATAAAAACATAATTTCACTAAAAAAATTTTTTATTTCAAAATAGTGAAAACGTATTTTGATTTAAACTGCTAATTGACATATTGTTCTCATGGCACAAATGCCGTCACTAATTCCAAAAGAAGTTGAGATCCAGAGACTAAAGAAAATCTGGCTCATCGTCATAGCTATGGGATCCACTGCAGCATCAGTCGAAGTAGACAACTTCGTTGATGGTTCTCTCCATCAAAC
>NZ_LQMW01000013.1 GCF_001541925.1 Nitrosopumilus sp. Nsub | reverse complement strand
AAACTCATCTGCACAGACTTTGCCATTTTCAGTTAGTGTAACTTTGTGCCCCTTGCCTTCTAACACTAGTTTGTATTGGTTTGAAATGTCCTCTTCGTCTTCGGCAATCAAAATTTTCATTAATTATGTACTATTTGTCAAGTAATTATGTTTTACATCTATCACAATATCTTTAATTGTTACTGACTCTTGTGTGACATCAAATCTCTTTTTTAATGAGTTTATTGCTTGCATTTCCATAAAATCTGCACCTGCACCTAGTAGTTCATGTAAAACATCCATAATTACATCTGAACATTCTGACATTTTTTTAATATCTACGCCTGATTTTAATGCACGTCTGAAAAGAATTTCTGCCATGTTCTCACCAAACATTGAAACCAATTCTGCAAACATTGTCACATCTAATTCCGAACGAATAACTTCTGATGAATTTTGCATGTGTTGAATTATGTTGGATAGTATAAAAGCAACCGTATGTTCATTTGAAAAACATCATTTGAATAATTATGTTATTTGTATTTTTTTTTGATCTGTATTCTGATATGTTGTCTTTACTGGTTATCTTTACACATATTTTTTTACTGTTTTTTTGGTATTGTAAATGAAATTGTTGCACCGTGATCTTTTTCATTATGTGCAGTTATTGTACCATGGTGTCCTTTGATGAATTTTTGTGAAATGTACATTCCCAAACCTGTTCCTTTTTGTTCTATGTCTGATGTCTGTTTTGTTGAAAATTTTTTAAAAACTTTATCTAATACATCTGGATGTATTCCTTGTCCTGAATCAGTTATTGATACTGTGATATTACTTTCATCTGTTTTTACTTTTATTGTTATGCTGCCTTTCTTTGTAAATTTAATTGCATTTGATAAAATATTATCTATTACTTGTGTGATCTTGCCTCGATCTGCCTCTATTTCACAATTTTGATAATTTTTAATGATTTGAATATCTTTTGAAACAATTTGTAATGCTCTCTTTACTGATTGTTCTATTATTTCTTTAATATCGAATTTTTCAATATTCATTTTTAAAGTGTTTGATTCTATCCGACTAACTTCAAGCATGTCTTCTGTAATTTTTTCAAGTTGACTTGCACATTCCATCATTCCATTTATTGCATCTTCTTTTGAAATGATTCCTTCTTTTGCCATTTCTCCAAAATTAATCATAGGTTGTAATGGTGTTCTTAATTCATGCGATGCTATGTGCGTAAACTCTCTTTCTGTTTTTATTTTTTCTTTGATAATATTTTCATATTCTATTTGTTTTGTGATGTCTACTCTGATACTTGTATATCCATTATTATTTTTTGATCTATTTGGGGCAATAATTGATATTGTCCAATAAAGTGTCCCATCCTTTGCTTTATTTTGTATTATCCCTCTCCATGTTTTTCCTTCAGTGATGGTGTCCCATATTGTTTTATAATAAAAATCTGGATGCTTGCCTGACTTTATGATTCTATGATTTTTCCCAATTAACTCTTCTTTACTATACCCTGATATCTTGCAAAACTCTTCATTGGCATACGTAATGTCGCCCTTTAGGTCGGTTCGAGATACGAGGGCAGCTTTGTCTAAAATTTGCTCAATTGTCTTCATGTCTTCTATTCCCTTTGCTACTGACTGTTTCATGTTTTCAAACTCTTTGTCTAAAATTTCAATCTCGCTTTGTCCAGTATATGATGATGATGATGATGATGATGATGATGATGATGATGCACCAAATCTAATGACTTTGTCTCGAAGGGAGTTGATTGGTTTTGTAATCGAACGTGATACTATGACACTAATGAGTATTGTAGTTGCAATTACTGTACCATTAATTATTAACAGATTTACTGCAAGTTCTTGTGTATCTGCTGTAGCTTCAGATATGTCAATTTTAGTAACTATTCCCCACTCAAATCCTGGGATGTAATCCCATGCAGCAATGATTGGCTCTCCTCGATAATCTATGCTTTTACCCTTGTCTGAAATTTTTTGCACTGCCTCTTGCATTGGCAGTGCTGTATCCTCACCAATTACTCCGTGCATTGTTAATCCTGGATTGTCCCCGTGTCTTACTTCATTTACAAATGTAAATCCTGAACCTGTTCTCATTGCAAGTAATGACTCTCCAGTATTGCCAAGCCCTGAATATGTGGAAATTGTTGGCAGTGCATTATCTAGATTAATTTCTGCATTGATGTATCCAATGTGTTTACCATCTTGACTAAACACGTTTCTCAACATATGCAATGATACATGATTTTCATCAAGATATGCTGGAGTGGTAAATATCTCGTCTTCGTCTAAACTCACTGCACCGATTTTATCCCACAGCAAATCTCCTATCTCATCTATCTCATCTGGATTTGTTGCATAAAGGATTATGCCTTTATTGTTAAGTATCTCTACATTTTCAATATCTGCTCTTTCTTTGTTGTACTCGCTTAACTGAGAATCAAGCATTGCAGTTGCATCTGCAAACTCTTTGGAGTTTGGCACATCTTTGAATTTATCTAAAATTGGTATGTTGTGTATGACGTTGAAATATTTTGAAATCAAGGCAACATCTGATTTTAAATCTGTGTGGTAGTCTGAGATCTTTTCTTTTTTTACATCCAGTAACCCTTGCATTTTTTTTAGGATTTCTGATTCTAGTGCAGCTGATGCTGATGTGTAAGATATTGCAGATGTTACTACCAGAGATATGGCAACTAGTGCAATAAATGAAATTAGAATTTTTTTAGATACTGTAATTGACATGAGTTATTCTTTATTTACGTAATATTGTATGTTTGTTTTTTAGATTTATTCATATATCATATTTTCAGTTAATGGTTGTACCTTGTAATTTGACATAAAATCATGACATTTACAATATGGGCACATTACTGCATCAGTAAATACTAAATCTAAACAATCCATACATACTTTCATGTTTTGATATTTTATTAAATATTAATAGTTACAATGAATCATTTGTAGTCTTTTGTAATTTTTTTATTTGTATTGTTCAGCAATAATTGTCTTGATCACTTTTGGTAACTCTTCATCTGAAAAATCAATAAAAGCCATCTGGATCTCTAATTTTATTGCTTCTGAAAGATAGTTGCCACCTTCACCAAAAATACTCTTTATTGCAGACATTGTCATTTCTGGATTTTCAGAAATTCGTCTCAAATCTATTCCTTGTTGTGCTAATGTTTTTCTTAAATGATCTAATGTTTGCTCTGACAAAATTTTCTGAAAACAAGAATACGTTATTTCGCTAATTTCATCTTCATATCGAATCATTTCAGATTCATCCATGTTGTATTTCATACATTTTTAATTTTGTATCCTATGTGCGATCAAATTAACATTTTAGTTAAAACATTGTGACTTTGATCAAATCTGAATCGTTTGTTCAAACTAAACACACCACACCATATAGTCTAATAATTCCCACACATCATCATGACAAAATTGACCAAACGTCGTGGAGTACTCGGAGTCGAGTCTGCAATAGTTATGATTGCATTTGTAATTGTAGCTGCAAGTCTTGCCTTTGTTGTACTTAACACAGGTTTCTCAACCACACAACAGGCCAAAGAAACCATAATGTCAGGTCTAGAAGAGTCAGCAAGCAACGTTCAGATTTCAGGAAGCGTAGCTGGTGTCTATACAGTAGATGCTGGAGGTGATTCTGCCAAATTAGATGTGATTTCAGTTCCATTGAAAATCTCATCAGGAAGCAATCCTGTGAATCTAGCCGATGAAGTAACCCAAGTCAAAGTTTTGACTAACAGCATTTCTTATGAAGATGTTTTAGCAAAAACTTACTCTGGTGCTACCATGTACACATCAACTAGCACTGCAATTGCAGCAGCAGTTACAGATAATACATTTGGTGCCGGTGATCCAACAGCTGCAACTCCTACAAATGCTGCAGCAACTTCTGGTATCATCTACTTTACATCAAATGCTGATGCTGACTCTCATTTAGAGAGAGGTGAAAATGCAGTCCTTACAATCGTCTTTAAAGCCGGTGAAGGACCAGCACACAATGAGCCAATCCACATCGAGTTACTTGGTGAACAAGGCGCAGTACTCTCTATTGACCGATTCATCCCAGCACTAATTGATGCTGACAAATTCTATGATCTAGGATAGTCAGAAATCAAGATAGACTGATTTTTTTATTTTTTTAGACTTTGAAAATCTGATGTTAATTGTATTTGTTATTTTTAATTATACATTTTTTGACTCATGTATAATGTATTGAAAAATTATTTTTTTCATCTGTGTTGTGTATTGTTTTTTAACTTAATTCTACTTTGTGATTTTGTGATGATTTTAGAGGCATTGTGATTTTAACACTAGTTCCATGATTTGGATTATTCTTTATTGTTATTGTCCCTTCATGTGCTTCAACTATCTGTTTTGTGACATACAAACCCATTCCTGTTTCTCCACTGTCATGAATTTTTTTAAAAACATCTTCTTTAATTTTTTCTGACATTCCAATTCCTGTATCTGTAATTGTTATTATGACAAATTCATCTTGACAAACTAATTTTATTGAAATATATCCTTTTTTTGTAAATTTTTTTGCATTTGAAATAACTTCGTAAAATACATGTTTTATTTTTTGAACATCTCCACTCATCCAACCTTTCTCCAAATTCGTAGTTATCGGAATTTTGCACTCTATTCTTGCTTCTTTTACTATGTCTCTTAATATCTCATCTAACGAAAATCTTTGTTTGGTAATTAGTGGTTCTTTTTGTAATTTATTAAATCTCAATAATTCGTTTACTGATTCAAGTAATCTATTTGTTGATCTTTTTATCCCTTTAAATGCATCATCATTTGAGATCAATTCTTTTTCAGCCATGTTTACATAATTGATGAGTGGTTGAATGGGTGTCTTAATTTCGTGAGATGCTCTACCTATAAAGTTTTGAAGCATTTCTTTTGATTTGACATATTCTGTTATATCTTGATATGTGACGATAATTGTATTTACATTATTTCCTACTTTTTCAAAAGGCGCTATTATTACATTAAACCATTTGTTACTTGTATTGTCATTTATCATTCCTTTCCATTTTCTTTTAGAATCTAGTGCTTCTGTTATTTTTTTATTGTATTGAAAAAGCCCCTTTGTAGCTAATATGTTAAATTGTGTTTCAAAAATTTCTTTTTTATTTTTATTGATTTGTGATAAAAATTTGTCATTTACATAAACTACTTCACCATTCTTTTTTGCAACCACTACACTTGTATCAAATTTAACAACATCTAATAATGAATTAATTTTCCCCTTGTCTGTATTGGATTCTCTTAACAAATAATCGTACTTTTCAAATGTGTTTTCTTTAGCCTCATATGTTGAATTTTCATTTGATTTTGCAATTTCATCTATTTTTAATGCTAAATTTGCAGGTAAAATTGGTGAATTTATTTGAATTAACAATAAATCATTTTTTATTGGGCATGCAATTTTTACCATTCTATCATACATTGCCATTGACCACCTTGGTTTTTCTTTATTCTGTCCATCACTAATTCTACTGGCCCATCTGAAATGGGCTTTTAATGCCTCTTTTTTTTCATCTTCAATAGATATTGTTTGGATTTCTTCTCTCCATCCTCCTGCAATTTTTTTACCTTCTTTACTCCAAATTGCAGCATATTCTACATGCAAATATTCATACATTTCATCACACACTGTGCGTTGATTCATAAATTATATTCTCATCTCTTACATTTAATATCTATGTTTTATTTTTAGATTTTTTGTTCAATTGGAATTTCAACTGTAAAAACTGTTCCTCCATCCCCTGAGGCATTCTCCCCTTTTATGGTACCTCCATGTTTCTCAATGATATTTTTACATAAAAATAAACCCATACCTGTACCTTCTTGCAAATTTTTATTTGATCCCATTGTAGAGAACTTTTCAAATATTTTTGGTAATATTTTTGGATTTATCCCATAACCGTTATCTGTCACTTTGATTTGGATTTTGTCTTTCTTCTCATTGTATGATGCAACTATACTCACTGTTCCTTTGTCTGTAAACTTGACAGAATTACTTACCAAGTTATTTACCACTTGTCTTATTCTTACTGGATCAGCGTTTATCACTATACCATCTTCGATGTTTGCAACAAATTTTATTTTTTCATCACTTGGATATGATTCTGCAACATCTTTTAGCATCGAACTTAGTGAAAATTCTGATTTGTTAAATGACATATTCCCACTTTCGATTTTTGTTACATCCAATAAATTATCTGATAAACTGATCAATTCATCAACTGATTTTCCTATCCCTTCTAACGCTTTGTCTTTTGACATTCTTCCTGTTTTTGCTAGTTTTACATAATTTCTGAGTGGTTGTAATGGTGTTTTTAGTTCATGTGATGCAATATGCAAAAACTCATTTTGTATCTTTTGTATCTCTTCAATTTTTTGTTGATAGGATATTTGAGATGTAACTTCATTACTAAATGATACATATCCTATAACGTCTTGTAATTTATCATATACTGGAAATATGACTGTTCTATTCCAATAATTAGTCCCATCTCTTCTTTTATTTTTTATTAATGCCTTCCAACTCTTCCCTGATTTTATTGCTTTCCACATATCTTCAAAAAATGATTCTGGATGATGTTCTGATTTGATTATGTTGTGTGATCTTCCAATTAGATCATTTTTTTCATATCCACATGTTTGACAAAATAAATCATTTACATATGTAATTTTACCACTTGTATCTGTTGTACTGATAATGCATATGTTAGATACCCCCTTGATTACTGATTCTAAAAACATCGAATCCTTTAGAAGTGTCTCTGCTCCTAAAAAAATATTTGAAAAATCTAAAAATGCGTTTTCTTTCATTATTTATTTCAAAAAAAGCAGACATTAAAATTATTTGTGTTGATTTTCACTAATGTCATTTTATTTCATTTAATTTTCTTCTGTTATATTTTTTATATCTGACATAATGTCTATCATTTCATCATGTGTGATGTTTCCATCCTTTTTTGATATGTTCATATTAAATTTTTCAACCATTGTATGCATTTCTGTGCTTTCCAACACTGTTACCATGTCGTTTATTTTGAATGGTTTTTTTATAATCTCTGTAATTCTTTTTAATTTTTGAATTTGTTTTTCTATTGTTTCATCTAAATACGCTGAGGCAAAAATTATTCTCTGCTTTGGATTTACATTCAAAATACTTTTTGCAGCCTCAAACCCGTCCATCACTGGCATTTTATAATCTAAAACGACACAGTCAAAGTCAGGATTTG
>NZ_LQMW01000012.1 GCF_001541925.1 Nitrosopumilus sp. Nsub | reverse complement strand
AATGTTCCTGTAGCACTTGATGTCTTCTCATTTGGACCTGGTATCAATAACGCAATCTACAGAATCCTCTTAGAGGAAACTGATGACAACTCTGCAACCTTTGTAGGTTCAATCGAATATGAAATGTTAAACCAAATCAATATCGATAAACCAGCAACCTACACTGTCCTCTCAACAATCGATCAAAATGTCGATATTATTATCGAACAAGATATGACTGACGAGGATTCTCCAAGAGTCAATTACCTTGACTTGGGAGCAGATGGTGTTAATACACAAATTGCAGATCAAGTAGAAGCTCCAACACACAGTGGTGTAGTTTCATTTGATATGGACAATTACAAGATTGCAGATACTGTTGTTGTAACTTTAGATGATCAAGACATGAACTCAGATTCTGAACTAATCGATGTCTACACAACCCAGGCAACTGGAGATGTAGTTGGTGAAGGTACAACCTTGGCCACCGGTTTAGTTCTCGATATTACATTTGATGACGAAGGATGGGTAGATTACACTGAAGGTAACTGTTCAGCAGCTGCAACAGGTGATGATGGTCTACATGCAACTGGCTTTACATTAGTAGAGACAGGTGTAGAATCTGGTATCTTTACTGGTAGCTTCCAAGTCCCAACCTCTTATTGTAGTCAAGCAACTGATACAGTTGTTACAGTAACTGGTACAGACATTGAAGTTAACTACCAAGATTTCAGAAACTCATCCGGTGAATCTATCCAAGTAGGAGATGGTGCAAGCATTAATGCAAACACCGGTTCTGTTGCTTTTGATAGAACAGTCTACCCAGTACCTTATGGTGCAGATGCCTCTGATACTAGATTTGCAGAGCACACTACTGCAAACTATGCCAGAGCATTAGCCCAAGGTGATGTAGAAGTTCACATTAGAGTCACAGATGCTGATTACAACGTCTCCGCCCAAGGTGAAGACACAATTACAGACTCATCTGTATTAATCAAAATCGAAAGAGGATCTAATTCAACTGAAGTCGCTGAAGTAGGTAAAGATGCTGCCACTAAAATCGTAGAAGTTTCACCAGATTCTGGTGTATTCGAGTATGATCAAACCATTACATACACTGATGGACCAACAAATAATTGTCCATCTGTATTTAATGGTAAATCTGCTGGAAACGGTTGTGTGTTACAAGGTGATATTATCACTGTAACATACACTGATAACTACGATGCATCTGGTAAATCACAAACTGTAACTGACTCTGCAACTTTCGACCTTAGAAACGGTGTATTACAATCCGACAAATCTGTCTACTTAATTGGTTCAGATATGATCTTAACCTTAAATGAGCCAGACTTTGACCTTGATAATGATACAGCAAACTCTGTAACACTTGACTTGATTGAGTGGGACAGTGATGCTGCAACAGTATCTGTTGGTAATCAAAACTCTACCTTTGATCCTGAACCATCTGAGCTCAGAGAAACTGGTGACTCTACTGGAATCTTCCAAGTAGTCCTAGAAATCCCTGCAGCCCTTTCTGGTGAAAATCTAGATAGAGGTGAAATGATCGAATTAGAATACACTGACTGGGGTCCAGCCGGAGCTGACTATGTTGGACAAGATGATGAAGATATTGGTTTAACTATCTATACTTCTAACTTTGGTGCAACAATAGAACTCGATCAAAAAGTATACACATGGACTGACAAAGTCTACATCACAATTGTCGCCCCTGACCATAACATGGACAGCGGTTTAGTTGACGAAATTGGTAACACTAGTAGCGACCCAATAAAGGTCTCAACTAGAGGTAACGAATTAGATCAATACAAACTCGTTGAATCAGGAGCAGACACTGGTATCTTTATCGGTGAGGTAACACTTGCAGGTATGATACACGATGCAGACGGTGACGGTACCAATGATATTACAGATAATGCAACCACCTTGACGACCGGAAACGGTCCAACAGAGGGTAAACTTGCAACAACCGATAACGACGGTCTAACCGTTTCCTTTGAATTCTCAGAGGATGAAACAGTTGTTGGTTCTGCATTAATTAGATGGAATATCGGTGAAGTACAATGGCTCGAGGCCAGCTATCCAGCAAGCGGAACAGGTGTTGTAAGAGTAATTGACGCAGATATGAACTTAAACCCAGAGGCAATCGACAACTTTACAGTTGACGCTTGGTCTGACTCCGATGCCGGAGGTATTGACCTTACTGTAACTGAAACTAATGAGGCAACTGGAATTTTCGAGGGAACAGTATTCTTTACTACTTCCAACGACTCTTCTGGTCATAGACTCAGAGTAGCAGAAGGTGACACAGTCACCGCAGAATATGAGGACAATACACTACCTGATCCATACACCACTGCAGATGAACTCGATATCACAGCCACATCACTAATCGGTACTGTTGTACCACCTCTCGAGAGAGCACCAGCTGCTAACTTGAGAACCGTTGATGCATTCGGTAACAGCTTAAACGCAGTTTCCGTTGACCAACAAGTACAACTAACTGCTGACTTAGCAAATGGTCAAGATAAAGAGCAAGCATTCGCATACTTGGTACAAGTTCAGGACGGTGACGGTGTAACAGTCTCCCTCGCATGGATTACAGGTTCATTATCTAGTGGTCAATCATTCAGCCCTGCATTATCATGGATTCCAACTGAAAGTGGTAGCTACACAGCAACTGCATTCGTTTGGGAATCAGTAGATAATCCAACGGCATTATCACCACCAGTTAGTACAACAATAAGTGTACAGTAAGAATAACTAGTTCTAATTTTCCTTTTTTTCTTTTTTTTGAATACCTCTTAACGAAAGTTATGCACAATTTTTTCAAAAGTAATATCTAGGAGTAGATTGGAAATAAATTAAATTGAATTACTTTGTATTATTTTCCGTTCTTTTGATATTTCTATTAATTCCAATTCAGGATTCTTTCTCAGAGTTAGAAATTTCTACTAACAGTAAAGTCTATTCCCCTGATCACACTCTACAAGTCTATGGAACTGGTTTACCTGAAGAAAATTTAATTTTAAGACTATTTGCACCAGATGAATCTATTACTAAATTTGAACAAATACAAACAAATCCTGACGGAACCTTTAACCATCAATTATTAACTTGGCCTGAGCCTTCACCAACTGTTCCGTATGGAACTTATGTTGTTGAAGTATTAAGTACCGAACAAAATGGTTTCTCCAAGAAAATTGAAATTAAATTTTCATCAACTACAGAATTAATTTCTGTTGCAATAGAAAGACAAATTGATACTGTTGTATTTGCACCTGAAACTGGTGCGATAAATCAATCATTTCGTGTATTCATTCAAACAACTCGTGATGGACTAAATATTGGAAATGATCCTGTTGAACTTCTTGGAAATTCTCAACTCCATTTACCTGATGGCTCATCATTATCATTAAAAGATTATTTTAAGACATTGTATGCTGGAGTCTATTATTTTGATTACACTCCAAGACAAGAAGGTACTCATGTCTTTCAAATTTCTGTTTTTAATGAAGGGGTTTCATCAAAAGGTTTTGCAGCAACTCATGTTCTAAGTCAGAATCTTGGAGGAATCAATAAACAAATTAGTAAACTAAACTCTATTTTAGATGAAACTTCTAATGAACTAAATACTTTAAAATCTGAAATTTCGGGATTTGATGATACTTTATCAACTGCAAGTACAAATATCAATGAAAGTACTGATAATATTTCAACATCTGTAAATTCCATTGAAGAAGCTTCATCACAACTTAATTCCTTATTGTTTCCAATTATTGCATCTATAGGAATTATAGTTGCATTACAAATTACAATTATTGCTAGACGTAGATAGTTTGAATTATGCAAAAATCTGAAATTAAAATAACTATAGTTTTAATTCTTTTTTTACTTTTTTCACCTATTAGTATACATGCACTTCCATTTGATGGACAGAACTCTTTTGATAATTCAGAAAATAAAATAATTACTGATTCTGAAATTATTGATATAAATTCTAATTTTTTTGTTGAAAATAACTTTAAAAGATATCTAATTTTTGGCTCAAATTCATTGCCTGATAATATTTTAAAAAATAATTCAAGGTATGACGTACAGTCTGATCATGGTTTTTTTTCTGTTTCTTTACTTTCAGAAACAACTGCATCTAATTTAATCTCTCAAGGATACTATGTAATTGAAGATTCTAAATTAGATTTTCATCAGTCTGAACAAATCATACCTGATGTCTCACGAATAGGTGAAATTACTGGTTCAACTATTGCAAAACAAAAATACAATTCAACTGGAAATGATGTTGTTGTTGCAATTGTAGATACTGGTGTTGATTTCTCAAATCCTGATATTCAACATTCACTTGCACGAGATAAATTTAATCGCCCTATTATGTTGGATCCTGATGGCCAAGGAATTATTTTAACAAATGCAACTTTTGCAGCAAACATTAGTCAATACGATACAATTCGAAATTTTACAAAACCAATTTTAGAAAACGTGACTTCTTCAATCTATCATACAAGAGATGGTGTTTTTCTTGATGTGTCTCAAGGTGGAAAAGAAACAATTATCCAAGTTTACAATTCATTTTTTCCTCAATTTGGTTCTTCAGTAATTTTTAATGGAACATTATCCAATGATATGAAAATTGGCCACAGTGTTACAGATTTTATCAAATCCCAAAGTGGGATATATCATCTTGGTGTGATGTATCAAGGTGGATTGTTTGGTAAAATTCAAGTCGTTCCAGTTTTAGTTGTTGATTCAATTTCTTCTGGCGTCTATGACACTATTATTCCTGATTTGAGTACTTCTTGGCAAGATTATACTAGAGATAATTCTGATTCAAATGAAAAATCTAATTACGATTTTGATTTTACTGATGAAACTCCTATTGTTTTGGGTAGTGGAGATGAGTTTTTACTATATGATCATGATGATGATGGAAAAAATGATTATAGTGCAGGAACAATAGGTGCAAATGTTTTAGATGTTTATGGTGTAATAAGAAATAATTCTACAATCATTGATGATTCTCTTAATGCAATAAATGGTACATTACTTCCGCCGATAGATCCTGATGGAAATTTCTTTGGTGTGATGACTGATTTTATGGGACATGGAACTGCTAGTGCTGCATCTATTACTTCACGAGGTCATGAAACTTATGATATTTACAATGATACAAAAAAATATTCTATAATTGGTGTAGCTCCTGATGCAAAAATTTTACCAGTAAAAGCATTATGGTTTGGTGATACTGTTTATGGATGGTTATGGTTATCTGGATTTACAAATAATGAATCCACTTGGGAATTTTCAGGAAAACCCAGAGCAGATATTATATCAAATAGTTGGGGAATTTCAAATTTTCCGAATTCAAAACATGCTCCAGGTATGGATATCTTGTCTTTGATTCTTAGTGTTCTTTCTACGCCTCATTCTTTACATGATGATTATCCAGGCGTGACAATAATTTCTAGTGCGGGGAATTCTGGTCATGGCTATGGAACTATTGGATTGCCAAATTCTTCTCCATTTGGAATTTCAGTTGGTGCCACTACAAATAATGTATTTGTTGGATATGGACCATTTAAGGATCAACCGCGATTTGGAAATAATACTATACATCATAACCACATAGTTGATTTTTCAAGTAGAGGGCCTAGTTTAATTGGTGATCCTAAACCTGATCTTATGAGTATTGGTGCTCACGGATTTGTTCCTTCAAATATTTTAAAAGATTCTAAAGATGAACCTTTTTCATTATTTGGTGGAACAAGTATGGCTGCACCACTTGTTTCAGGAAGTGCTGCAATTTTGATGGAAGAAATGAAAAAACAATATCAAGATTATGATTCATTTACAATAAAAAATATTTTGATGTCGACTGCAACTGATCTAAAAAATGATCCTTTTACTCAGGGATCTGGATTAACAAACATTGAATCTGCTTTAGATTATGTTCATGGTAGTAATGGAGTTTTTATTGTTTATAATAACGCCTCTTATGAAAATATTAAAAAAATTCTTGAACCTTCAATTGTAAATATTAATTCAACAAAAATTGGATTAGAAAAATTTCAATTTTCATCAAAATCATTTCCTATGACGAGTTGGTTTGCAGGTCAATTAATTCCTGGTGAGAGAACAATGACAACTTTTACAATAAACAATCCTACAAATAATACACTAACAATAAATTTAGAATCCAAAAATATTTCATTGTTAAAAAATTCTAGTTTTGATGGTCAAACAATCCCTAGACAACAAGATTCTATTTTAAATAAAACTGGGGTTTACTCTACAAATTATGTAAAATTATCAGATGTTCAGGACAATGATAGATTAGGGGATTTTTTTGATTCTCAAAATCCAATACCTGATGATTCCTCACTAATGATATTAAATCTCAATTTCCCTTTTGATCAATTTATGAATTCAACTGCTGACACATATGCTGATGATCTAAAAATTTCTTCATTATACCTGTATGATTGGATTGATAAAAATAACAATACTGAAATAACTTCTGATGAATTATCTATGGTTAATAGAGCTGGTTCATGGGGAACAGTTCAGGAATTACGTGTTTCAGAACCCAAAGAAAAATTCCAAGGAGAGCCTCTAGTTGGAGTTTATCCTGTTCCGTCTCGTTATTCTTATTGGTTGGGTGATACAAATCAAAATTCAACATCAATGGACTATACTTTATCTGCAAGTTATTACAAAAATGATAAGTGGTCTGTACTGTGGCCTGATTCTAAAGTAATTGACGTTCCTCCAAATGATTCTGTAACTGTGGATGTAACGCTAATTGTTCCAGAGAATTATCAAACTGGTGTTTATCAGGGATTTTTAAATTTTAAAAGTAGTGAACATTCTGTTAATGCACCTGTATCATTTGTTGTAAAAGAATCTGTAACCGAAAAAGATTCTGTTATTTTTGTTGAAGGAATTTTAACTGATGATGTAATTTATGGAAATGGATTTACAAAAGGTGCATTTGATATGTCTAATCGATATATGGCTGGCGATTGGAGACAATATTATTTTGATATTCAAAATGATTTGATTGATACTGCAATCATTGAACTTTCATGGAAATCAGATGACACTAATTTTGGAGTATTTGTAATGGATCCATCTGGAAAAATTATTCAAACAAATGTTCCTTCTGGAGTTTTTGGTCATTTTCTTGGATGGCCTTCACTTGATTGGTTAGGAAATTCTCTCTTTAGTCAGGGTGGTGGATTTTATCCTGTAAAAAATAAAGATAATACATCAACAATACTAAATGTTCCAATTAATCAAACTGGTACCTATACACTACTAACACATTCAACATTATTTGGAGGAAATTCAACTACTGAATCAATTACACTAAAAACAAAATTTACAAATCTGTCATCTGACATCATTTCTAACTCTGAAATTATTCTTCCATCAGAATCAATTGTTATCGATTCAGATAATTCAACAAAATTCACCGAACTTGATAATCCTCCTATAGTAATTTCTGAAAATGAATTATTATTCCAAACTACTGATAATTCTGATTTTGAAATTGGATTAATTATTGGAATTGTTGTAGGTACAGCGATCGGAATCTCTATGATATTCATAATTAGACAAAAAAACACCTAAAATTCAAACAAGGTTTATATCCATTTTGTCGAGTATTCTAGCTGAATGTCAGAGGCTGAGACTAAAAAATCTGAGGGTCTGTCCCGTAGAGATTTTCTAAGATTAATGGGTGCTGCAGGCACAGGTTTGGCTTTTGCACCGTTTATTCCATTTGGAGACTATATGCCAAATCCAAACCAAGCATCTTTGGAAAAAGTTCCTGTAATTTTACCTGATGGCTCACATGCAAATTTGAATTCTTATCAAATTAATCATGCTGAAGTAATTACTTATCCTGCAACTGGAGATGCAGCACTTGATGCAGAAGCATTTCGTAAATGGCAATTTATCAGATTACCTGAAGAATTAGGTGGCGGAAAAAGTGACGCAACTAGTATCCGTGCATACAGTATGATTTGTCTTCATCTTTGGTGTTTGTGGAAGTATTGGCCTGATGATGGAAGAAAGAGAGGTGAGTGTCCATGTCATGGAAGTATGTATGATCCACTAACTGGAACAGCATTTGTTGGCCCTGCATCATTACAAGCAGCTCCATCAGATACTTTACCTGAATTGACTTTGGAAGTAGATTCAGACGGGTTTGTTTACATTTTACCACCTAAATTTGATGCAAATAGTAATGGAGTAATTGGATATGGCCGTTTCACTTAGTAGACATACGGGTATAGTAGCCCTACTTTATTGGATTTGGGATGGAGTAGATAGAACTATTTTTACAGCTATAAAATTTTCTTTCCCTGCAAGATTTGTAAGTCCATTTGGATTTTTAGGAATGTTAACATTTACTGTATTTATTATTCTTGGAGTTTCCGGAGCTCTGTTGATGTTTTACTATCAACCAATTTTAGATAGAGCATGGGATAGTGTTGAATTCATTAATGATGAAGTACCATTTGGTTTTCATATTAGAAACATTCACTATCATGGTTCTAACGCTATGGTCTTACTTGCTGTTTTACACATGTATTATCAATACTTTAGTGGAAGATACAAAATTAGAAATGAAGTCTTATGGATGACTGGTGTAATTTTAGGAGTTGTTACTATTCTTGAAGCATTTACTGGTTATGATGTAATATTTAGTGAAAGAGCAGAACTTGCAATCAGTATTGCTGCGTCGCTGACAACTTCTATCCCTGTAGTTGGCCCTACAATTCGAGATGCGGCGCTGGGTAGTGGATTTTCAGATTTCGTTTTAAGATTTTATGCACAACACGTGTTCTTGCTACCTATTGTAATGCTGGGATTAATGGCAGTACACTTCCCAAGATTCCTTGTATTTGATGTTCCAATGGTTATGGCAATTGGTGGGGCAATTTTGATTACTGGTGGTGTTTTCCCAATTGATTTAGGATTCAAATTTGAACCTACAGTGCCTCCAGGCGTTACAGTTCCTGAGTGGTACCTTACTGGAATTTATGCTTTTATGAGAACTCAATATGATAAGTTTGTTACAGGTCTGTTGTGGCCATTAGTGTTTATCATAGCGCTGGTATTGATTCCATTCCTTGATAGATACAAGAAATTTTCATGGAGAGATAGACCAATGGTTACTGCATTTGGTATTACCAGTCTTGCACAGATTATGGTAACAACCTATTGGGGATTCTATATTTCTCCAGACGTATCAATTCCATTAGTAGAACGTTTAGTAATTGATCCAATATTCTTCTACGGAACAATGCTATTGCTAGTCCCACTAGGATTTGGATTCACATACATGATGATTAAACTTGCAAATGAAGCTGAAAGAAAATCAAAGCTTGCAAAAAGTGCTGGTCCACAAAAAGTTGCAACCATCAATCTTTCAGATAAGTGGATTAATTGGTTACTAGTTGCACTGTTAGCATTCCAAGTATTCCTCAACATTGCAGCTTACAATGCGGCATTAACAGGAATGAAGAATGTTTCATTGTTCTTAATTGGAATAATTTTGTTGGTATTTGCAGCATTCTTCCATATCTACAGATATGCTATTGCCCAACAAAAGAATGCACCTCCACCAGCACCTGTTAAAATTGAAGAGGACCTACCAGAATTATCTGAATCTGAAACAACTCCAGAAGTTACAGGTGATTCAACTGGTGAACCATCTGAACTTCCAGATGATGCTTCAGAAAAAAAACCTCAAGAGTTTGCACCAACAGTTCCAACACCCACAACAAAAGCTGATTTGAATACTGACTCAACTAGTGATCCTAATTTGGGTTCTCAAGATCTAACAAAACCTTGAATGTACAAATTCTAACCAAGCTTTATAAGAACTTGGAAAATCTACAAAAATTATGAGTACTTCTACATCAAGTCATGCATATGGCATTGGTGTAGTTGCATTAATTATTGGAATGGGAGCTGTACTTGTATTTTATACATCTTTTTGGCTTCCAGAATCTTTAGAAAAACCTTCTGTTGATATACATATTTTGGAACCAACTGAAAGTTTCATAATCAGTATCGCTCAAGGTGCAGCTACTGAAGGAAACCCTAGTTATGTTCCAAACAGTCCAACAATTACTTTGACAATAGATAACCATGTAATTTGGATGAATGATGATGATACTCCACATACTGTAACTGCAGATCATAGACATATGGATGCATACAGTGGTGAATTTAATTCCCCTGGAGTTGTAATGCCAGGAGAATCTTATGAATTTATTTTCACTGAACCACAAGAACTACACTACCACTGTGAACCACATCCTTGGATGATTGGTTCCTTAAAGGTTGAAAAGAGTAGATTCTAGTTAGAATATTTAGCAAAAATTATTTTACTTTCAATTTCTTTGTGTTGTTCTATTATTGATACTCTAAATTTTACCTCATATTCTTGTGTTGGCTCAAATTCAATTACTGCTGAAAATTCTGCTTTATTTTCAGGCATTGTATCCTTGTTGATAAATAATCTTGATACGTGCTGTGATATCTTTTTTTGATTATATGATTTGTAAATGATATGTTCATTTGAGTCCAAAATTGTTGTATTGACTACTACTCCATCATACCGTCCTGGATATGAAACATCAATTGTACCCACAATCTCTGAATTTTGATGTATATCAGTTGAATTTAGTTTGAATTCTAAATCTCCCATACAGAATTTTGTTTAATTCTGAATAAATAATTTGTTAAGTGGGCCCAAAGGGCTTCGATCCCTTGACCATTGGATTAGAAGTCCAACACTCTATCCATGCTGAGCTATAGGCCCAGAAACCTACCAATTAATTGACATTTTAAGGGTTTACAGCCATTTTTTTTCATAATTTTCTCTTTCCATTTTAAACAAAAATTGCTGAGCAAATCCACAATATGGTCCAAAATAATCTACAATTTTTTCATGAAGTATTTCATATTGTTTTTCTGTAATTGTTTTTGTTTCAATTTGAAATTCTTTTGAATAATATTTTTCTAAAATTTTGATCATCCACGTATCTAATGGAAACGCATCCAATTTATTTAAAGAAAATAACATTATACAATCTGCTACTTTATTTCCTACTCCAGGAATTAATCGAAGATTTCTTTTTGTTTCATCATAATTGCTATTTTTCAAATACTCAAAGTTTATTTTTTTTTCAGTCACCATTTTTGCTGCCTCTTTGATAAATGGGGCCCTATATCCTACTCCGCAAGTTTTAATTTCACTAATTGATGCCTTTGCAATTTTTTCAGGTTTTGGAAATAAAAAAAATTCTTGATCTTCAATTACCACTTTTTTACCAAATTTTCTTGAAATTTTTTCTAAACTGCTTTTAATTTTTTGAATGTTGGAATTTGATGAAATAATAAAAGAAATCATACATTGAAAGGGATCTTGATTGAATATTCTCAATCCTTCATATTTTTTTACAGCTTTTTTGATTGTTTTATCTCTTGAAACTGATTTAATTATTTTTTCAATATCGTCATTTTTTCTCAAAAAACTTGTTTTCATATTTTGCATTGATTGTATCTTGCCCTTTTGATTAATTTTTAAAATATTTTGACCATCTATTCCATACCAATAATTTTTACTTTTTTGCCAAAGAAAAACTTGACCACTATTTATTGAATTATCTATATCTATAGTGAATTTATTTCTCATCTTAAATTGTTATTTTGTCATTAACTGTTGGAGCATATGCATCCAAACCAAATTGCTCATGAATTTCTTGAGCAAATGTCTGACAAGACTCAGAATCCCCGTGAACTGCCCATACTTTGGGATTTCCTTTAATTGTTTTTATCATATCAAATAATTCATTTCTGTCTGCATGTCCAGAAAATTGGAATTGTTTTACTTCTGCTTGAACATTAAGATCACTTCCTCTAGTTGATACTTTTCCTGTATCTAGTAATTTTTTTCCAGGTGTACCTTCGCCTTGATATGATACTAGTGCAATTCCATTCTTACTATCAAATGATAATTGCTGCAAGTAGTATACAGCATTTCCTCCAACTAGCATTCCAGCTGGTGAAATTACAACACATGGTTCTCCCATTGCACGTTTTCTTTCTGCATGTTCATAAATTGCAGTTGAACTTTTAATTGCTTCAGAAAATATTTTTGGATCCCTAAGATATTCTGGATGTTTAAACATTATTTCATTTACTTTTAATGCCATTCCGTCCATGATAATTTTATGTTTAAAATTTGCACTTCGTAAAATACATGCCATCTCTTGAGAACGTTCAACTGAAAATGACGGAATGAATAATATTCCTTTTCTGTCCATAACTTCATTTGCAAATTCAATTAATTGTTGTTCTGATGTCTTTCTAGGTATTTGTTCAGTTTTTGCATATGTACTTTCTGTTATTAGTAAATCTATTTCTCCAATATCTGTGTCCATTTCTCGTAACATTCTTGAGCCATTTGTTTTGATATCTCCTGTATAGAATAATTTCTTTTTTTCTGATTCCACTAAAACTGTACTTCCACCTATAACATGACCTGACTCTCTAAATTCAAATGTTGCATTGCCTTTTGTCACTTTTTGTTTAAATCCAATTTCTTTAGCATTTTTCATCATATTGTTTAATTCAGGCAAGTCAAATGGATGTGAATTTTTTTCAATTTTTAGCATATCATTAATCAATAATTTTGAAAGGTCAAATGTCGGTGGAGTTGCATAAACATCTGTATTTCCACTTACAAACAATGATGGAACATTTCCTGAATGATCTAAATGAGCATGAGTAATCAAAATTGCATCCAAATCTTTGGGTTTTACATGTAATGGGTATTGTGGTGGTGAACCTCTTTTTCCAAACATTACGCCATAATCTAATAATAATTTAGTACCATTACAATCAACTAAAAATCCTGATCTTCCCACTTCATTTGCAGCACCTAATACTTGTACTTCCAAGACTTTGATGCGTTTTTCTCGTCCTTAAAACCTTTTTAGATTTTAAGCGATCATTATACCTAATATGGAATCGACAAAAGCTTTAATTAGTGACAGCTAAGAATGGATCCTCATGGGAAGAACCTATGATGAGTGGATAGCTCAACAAGACCAAGCTGTCGTAGCAAAAACTCGTGCAGGCGATGAAGGAAATAAAGTACTTCTAAACCAGATCAACTGGATTTGGGTTAACAATCTTATGAACAAGAAAGCAGACCTTAATCCATCATCAGCAGAATTACTCGATTGGGTAACATCTGGTCAAATTGATGCAATGAGAAAATAAACGTGAAATTCACGTTAACTTTTTGTTTTTTAAATTTTTTAATTCTAGATTCTGCGCATTAATTTTTTGTCGATCATTTTCATAACAGGGTTATGATATTCAATCATGGTTTAAATAGTCATATTGGTCATTTGTTTTTGTAATGCCAATAGCAATACTTCCAGACATTGATGAACAAAGATGTATCGGATGTGCACTATGTGTAGAAATCTGTACAACTCTTGGTCCTGATGTCCTTAGGGTAAAACCTGTTGAAGGCTGGAAGAGAGGTAAAGCATTTGTTTTCTACCCAGAAAGATGTATTTCTGATGGTGCATGCATCGGTGTATGCCCAACAAAATCAATCTTTTGGATGAGACCAATGAATTACACTGCTGGACAACCAGTACCTCTTCACAAAAACGGTATCTTCATCAAAGGTTGGGCAGAAGACGCAGCACTTTAAGTGTAAATCTTTTAGCACATTCTTTTTTCTTATTTTTAATTAACCTAAAGATTTTTTCTTGATATTCTTTGATAATGTTTTAACAAAATATTTTAAGAATTCATCATTCTTGTCATATTTAATTTCTGAAAAATTATTTTTCTTAAAGAACTCTGTCCAAGTTTTTTCAAATTCTGTAAATTCTTCTGGATTATAATTAATTCTAGATGCTTCATGATGTGCTGCAGGAAAAATATCTGAAATTTCAATTGGGATTAATCCTAAGTGAGGACTATATTGACATACTTGAAATGAATCAAAGTCTTTAATCTTCTTTTTTAGTGACAAGTATTGTTGGGATAGATATCCTGGTTTAGTACTGGATTCTTTAGTAATCAATAATTTCTTTTTCTTTGATTTGAATTTTCTAACAATATTGTGAAATGACTGTATTTCTGGACGAAACTGATCATCTTTATCATAAAGAAAAATTGCTCTTTCTTTGAATTTTGGGGTTCCTAGTCCTAAGAATTCATAATTTTCAGTCATCACATCTATCATTTCAAATAATTTTGGATGGGCCCTTGCTTTCTTAATTACATATTCCCATAGTCTTCCTTCATGAATTGCTTGTTTTACTTTATCAACTTCTAGTTTAATTGCATACAAATTATGAATTGCCAATTCATTAATCTTTGATGTTTCTTCTAGTTGACGTAATTCCTCAGGAGTATACTTGCTACATATTTCACAATTACAAGGAAAAATTTCAATATCTGATAAATATCGTGTTCCATCTTCTGTGATGTATCTTGATTGTTTGGCATACAACATGTATGAAGCCGAGTCAAATGAATCACATCCTAAAGCAACGGCAAATGGAATTGTAAGCGGATGACCTGCTCCAAAAAGATGTAATGGAACTGATTCTGGCATTTGTTTTTTTGCAGATACAATCATCTGTGCTAATAATCTATATTCATAAGACTCCATAAATTCAACTGGGCTTCCCAATGCTAACATTTTGAAACCCATATTGATTAATCCTTTAGTTGATTTTGATACTAGATCAAAATGTTCTCCACCTTGAATTGGGCCAATCCAAATTTGCCCATTATCTTTGCTATCCTCTAGTGTTTGTTTACAAACTTTCAAAGTATGTTTTACATATGATTCAGCTTTTTTAATTGGTAATCCGTATCCTGTTGGCTTATCTAATGGAATTGCAAAATCTGTCAATATTCCTGTTTCAAAATTTGCCATGTCTGGTGGTAGAACTTCCAAGTCTCCATATTCTAGTACTTGATATCCGCCAGAATCTGTCATAATTGATTTGTCATAATCAATTATTTTGTGAATTCCTTTTTCTACTGCTTCATTCCCATAATGATTTTTTGTAATGTATGCATTTGTAATAACAACATCAAATCCAATTTCTTTAATTTTTTTTGAAGGAATTGTTTGTTTTACTGGATGAATTACAGGAACAAATGCAGGAGTGTTAATTTTACCATGATTTGTAAACATGATTCCTATTCTTCCAGCTAGATCTGTTTTAGAAATTTGAAACAAGTGATATGAGAAAATTAAAGGCGTTATTTATTCAGTGAGTAAAAAATTTTTCTAAATCGTTATTTTTTGTTACTAAATTCAACCAATCTACTTGATCATTATTTCCTTTTTTAGAAATGACTTGTAGTACTTTTTCAACTACTTGTTCTATGTTTTTTTCACTTACATCAACTTGAAATGCTTTTTCTTCAAATTTTTCCATTGTATCATGAGTAATGACGCCTAAAATTTCACTACCAACATTTTCTTTAATTTTATTTTCTGAATAATTTCTTTCTTTGTAAACTGTTTCTAAATGATATGGATTTCTTCTTAATATGATCATTATCGTGACTTGATTTTTTTCTAATACGTATGGTGCCAAATGACCTACAACAATTTTTTCATCTAATTCAATTTCTTTGATAATCTTGGCAAGTTTTTGAGTATCCACGTCATTTGTATCCTCTTGTTTTTCAATTATGCCTGAATCTTTTGCAAGAATATTGATATCAATTATTGAAAAATTCATTTTTTGAGAAATTTTTTTTGCTATCGTATGTTTACCAACGCCTGGATTTCCAGTAATTACTATTGACATAATCTAAAATCATTGGAACTAGATTAAACGATTTCTGCAATACTAATAAGTACAATTACATTTTTCTTTGTAATGCAAATTGGATTACTTGGTAAAGCAAATGTTGGTAAATCAACATTTTTTTCTGCTGCAACTGAAACTACTGTGGCTTCTGGTAATTTTCCATTTACGACAATTGAACCAAATGTTGGTGTAGCATATGTTCAATCTGATTGTGCTTGTAAACACTTTGATCTAAAACATGAAAATGAATTATGTATTAATGGTACAAGATTGATACCAATAAAATTAATTGATGTTGCTGGATTGGTTCCAGGCGCTCACGAAGGAAAAGGTTTGGGAAATCAGTTTCTTGATGATGCAAGACAAGCTGAAGTTTTAATTCATGTTGTTGATATTGCAGGTACTACTGATATTCAAGGTCAATCAGTACCTGTTGGAACACATGATCCTTTGGAAGACGTTGCTTTTGTTCAAGATGAATTTGATCAATGGTTTATTGAAATTCTAAAAAGAGAATGGGATAAAATTACTCGTGAAGTCGATCAAAAACGTGCAAAACTTACTGATGGAATTGCAAAAAGATTCAGTGGTTTGGGAATAAAAGATTACCAAGTACAGTTAGTATTACAAAAACAAGGTCTCATTACTAGAAATCCAAAAGAATGGAATGATTCTGATATAGAAAATTTTGTTAAAGAATTAAGGAAAAATACCAAGCCAATGATAGTTGCTGCAAATAAGGCAGATCTTTGTCAAGATCTTGAAATTATAAAAAAAATCTCAGATACTGTAATTCCTTGTAGTGCTGAAACTGAATTACTATTAAGAAAAGCTACCAAAGCTGGAATAATTAATTACAATTCTGGTGAAAATGGATTTAAAATTAATTCTGAAAAAGAAATTCCTGCTCCTCAACAAAAAGCACTTGATCTAGTTAGTACAATTTTTTCTAAAATTGAATCAACTGGAATTCAAAAAATTCTAAATTCTGCTGTTTTTGATTCACTAAATTTGATTACTGTATATCCTGTAGAAGATGAAACTAAACTAACTAACAAAGATGGTGTTATTTTGCCAGATACAAAATTACTTCCTCAAGATTCAACTGCTAAAGATTTGGCAGGTTTAATTCATGCCGATATTGCAAAAGGATTTCTACATGCAATAGATTGCAAAACTAAACAAAGAATTAGTGGCGAACAAAAATTAAAACATGGTGACGTAATCAAAATTGTATCAACATTAAGTAGGGGTTAGTATGATTGGTTTAGGAATTGAAAGTACTGCACACACATTTTCTTGCGCTATAATTGAAAAAAAAGGAAAAAAAGGTAAAATTTTATCTGATGTCCGAAAAATTTTTCGACCAGAAGCTGGTCAGGGAATTCATCCACGAGAAGCATCTCGTCATCATATTGAAAATAGTCCAATAGTGCTATCTGAATGCCTTAATGAAGCAAATGTATCTGTAAAAGATTTAGATATTATTTCATATGCTGCAGGACCTGGATTAGGACCTTGTCTTAGAGTAGGTGCTGTAGTAGCCAGATCGTTATCTTCATTTTATAAAATTCCGATTTATCCGGTTAATCATGCAATTGGGCATATTGAATTAGGAAAATTACTTACAGGAGCAAATGATCCTTTAGTTCTTTTAGTTTCAGGAGGACATACAATGCTTTTGTCATTTTTAAATAAACAATGGAGAGTTTTTGGTGAAACGTTAGATATTACATTGGGTCAATTACTTGATCAATTTGGAAGATCCATGGGTTTTGCTTCTCCTTGTGGAAAAAACATAGAAGAATTAGCTTCAACTTCTACAAATTATGTTTCATTACCTTATTCTGTTAAAGGAAATGATGTATCATTTTCAGGATTGTTATCTGCTACAAAACCTATTTCTGAAAAAAGTAAAGTTGATGCTTGTTATTCCCTTCAAGAAACAGCATTTGCAATGATTAGTGAAACAGTGGAACGTGCATTATCCTTTACATCCAAAAAAGAATTAATGATTGTTGGTGGAGTTGCTGCAAACAAAAGATTATCTGAAATGTTAAAAGATGTTTGTAAAAGACATGGAGCTAAATTTTTTGTTGTTCCATTAAAATATGCTGGAGATTGTGGTAGCCAAATTTGTTGGACTGGACTTTTAGAATCACAAGTTAAAAAAAGTGCTACATTGAAAGATACTTTTGTAACTCAATCCTGGAGATTAGATTCTGTAGTAGTAAATTATTAAAAATTATTTTTTATTCATTGTTTGTTCTATAGATTTTACCCATGACTTGGTATTAAAAACTCCAAATTTGTAAGTCTGCTCTCCTTCATCTGTTTTTGCTGTAAAACAAACTTTTTTTATAAATAGACCTTCTTTCCAAATTTTGATTACATTTTCTAATGGTACATCAAGCACTGTATCGCCCATACGTTTTGAAAAATCCATTATTCTTGCTTGTGTTTTATCAAACGCTAATCTTTTGTTTGTTAATGTAAGAATTCCTGGACCTAGTTTATCTTCACTACAGTCCTCTTGTTTCACCCTGTTTTCTCCATCATCCATGATGACTTTTATTGAATTCTTTTGGATATAATGTTAATGAAATTAATCAAAAAGGGTGCTGAGGCTGATATTTACACAGGTACTTGGAAAAATTCTAAATCCCTTTTTAAAATTCGAAAAATTAAAACTTATAGAAATTCTTCATTAGATTCAAAAATACGTAAACAACGTACAATTAAAGAATCACAAATGCTCTCACAAGTTAAATCATTTGGAATTCCAGCACCACTTGTTTATTTTGTAAATCTAGAAAAGAGTATGATTGTAATGCAAGAAATTCCTGGAAAACCTGTTCATGATTTACCAGACTCAAAAATCATCATAATATCAAAACAAATTGGAAAATTAGTTGGACTTTTACACAAAAATGGAGTAATGCACGGTGATTTAACGACCTCAAATTTTATTTTGTTTAAAAATATTATTTACATGATTGATTTTGGACTTTCTCAAAATACAATAAAACCCGAAGATCACGCTGTTGATTTACGACTAATTAAAGAAATTCTAAACAGTGCTCATGCAAAAATTATGGAATCTTCTTGGAAAAATTTTCTTATTGGGTACAAATCTATAGTTGGAATTACTTATCAGACAAAAATTGTAAAATTGGTTTCAGAAATTGAGAGTCGTGGTAGGTATGCACAAGTTGTCTGATCTGCTATTTGTATCGTCTAATATTCATAAATTTAAAGAAGCAAAAGAAATTTTAGATTCTTTTGGAATATCCATTAAATTTTTCAAATTAACTTTAGAGGAAATTCAATCAAATTCAATTAAACAAATTGCATTAAAAAAAGCTAAAGATGCATTTTCAAAATGTAATGCGCCTCTAATAATTGAAGATGATGGATTGCATATTGATTCTTTAGGTGGTTTTCCAGGTCCATATTCTTCTTATGTTCAAAAAACCATTGGCAATAAAGGAATTTTAAAACTGTTAAATCGTTCAAGAGATGGAAAATTTATTTCAACAATAACTTATTGTGATAAAAATAATTTGAAATCTTTTGAAGGAAAACTTTTTGGAACTATTTCCAAGTTAGAAAAAGGTAAAGGTTGGGGTTTTGATCCAATTTTCATTCCAAAAAATCAAAAAAAGACATATGGTGAATTAATTGATAAAAATAATATTTCACATAGGTACAAAGCACTCAAAAAATTTTCTAATTGGTATTTGCATAAGCCGAAATCCAACGATCAATAAATCTCTCGTTATTTTGTAAAATTGATATTCTTGAAACAAGACTTTCATCCATCACTGAAAATATTTTACTTTGTTTAGCTATTTCTTCGCTGAATTTTTTTACTTCTGACATTTCTAACATGTTCTCATGTTCGAGTCTATTTGTTGAGCGACCAATATGCATGTAAGATTTTATTTCTATAAAATGTGGACTAGCTTTTCTAAACATATCTGCAAATGCTGGTATCATTTCTTTTTGATCATTATAATTTCTAATTAATGTAATTCTTAAAACAGTTCGAGTATCAAGATCTTTTAACATATCTAATGTTCTATTCCATCTTTCCCATGAATCATCATATTTTGGTTTGTTAATTTTTATAAATGATTCATAATCTGCTGCATTTGTAGATAAATACAATTGTGTTGGTAATGCATCTTCATCTTGCAGTTTTTGAATCATATCTGGTTCTTGTCCATTTGTTACAAGAAAAATTGATTTTGTTGCTTCTAATGATTTTAGATATTTAATTAATTCAGGTAATTTTGGATACATTGTTGGTTCTCCTGATAATGAAATTGCATAATGTGTTGGCAATAGTGATTCATCTAATCTTTGTTTATCATTTCTTGAATCTCCATAAAATCCATCAATCAGTTTTTTTCTTTCATCCATTAATTTTCTTAAAATTTGTTCAGGTTCTGCAACTTGTTCTGGTTCCATTTTCATTGCATCATAAAATTCCATTGGTCTCCAACAATAAACACACCGATTTTCACAATACATCCCAGCTGGTGAAAATTCCATGCATCTATGAGTTAAAATTCCATAAAATTGATGTTTATAGCAACTTCCTTCATGTTTGAATGATTTTTTGGTCCAATGACATAATTCTACGGTAGAATGGTCTGCTACACCATATTTCGCTTTTTTTAGTTGTGCTGCTATGGCTGGTTTAATTTGAATGAGGTTTTCTTGGTCATTTTCTACTACTTCTCCAGAACAACTCATATCATGACTTGTAATTTGATTTACTTAAATTCATTTAGAATATTATATGTCAAAAGTAGTACATTTGCCGAAACTAAAGTGTAATTTAATAACTGGAATTACTGAATAAAATCATAAATTGAAAGTTAAATCTGCTCTATTACTTTTGTTCATGCTTGGTTCTACTCTAAGTATTTCGGTATCTCCAGTTTTAGCAGCTACTGACCTTGATATTGATAATGATGGTGTTTTAGATGATGTTGATGATTGTCCTAGATTGCAAGAGGATTATTTTGGTGAAATAGATGGTTGTCCTTCTAGAAATCTTAGTTGGTTAGATTCTGATTCTGATTCAATTCCTGATAATGTTGATCAATGTATTTTATCTCCAGAAATTTTTAATGGATTTGAAGATACAGATGGATGTCCTGATGATGTTACGTCTGAATTAATTTTTGATCAAGACTCTGATTCAATTCCTGATATGTTAGATAATTGTCCACTAGTACCAGAAACTTTTAACGACTTTGAAGATACAGACGGTTGTCCTGATACCCTTGCAATTGATTCTGATTCTGATGGGGTTCAAGACTTTTTAGATAATTGTCCTACAACTCTTGAAACTTGGAATGGCTTTGCAGATTTTGACGGTTGTCCTGATGAAATAATTAATCCTGACACTGACTTTGATGGAATTTTAGATGTAAATGATCAATGCATTAATGAGCGAGAGAGAGTAAATGGCTTTGAAGATGATGACGGCTGTCCTGATATATCTCCAGACAATTTACCACTTGATTCTGATTTAGATGGAATTAGAGATACTATTGATATGTGTCCATATCAAAAAGAAACTTTTAACAACATTCAAGATACAGACGGCTGTCCTGATGAACGTTCAACTGAATTGTTTGTTGATAATTTGATAAAAGATTCTGATGGTGATGGAATTTTAGATGCAATTGATCAATGTATTTCATTACCTGAAACTTTTAACAACTTCCAAGATCATGACGGTTGTCCTGAATTTTATGCTGATTATGACACTGACTTTGATGGAATTTTAGATAGTAAAGATGATTGTAAATTAGTTCCGGAAACTTTTAACAACTTCCAAGATACAGACGGCTGTCCTGATGATATATTTTCTACAATAACTGTCTATGATTCAGATTATGATAATATTTTTGATGATGTAGATCAATGTATTTCATTACCTGAAACTTTTAACAACTTCCAAGATACAGACGGTTGTCCTGATTTTATACCTCAAACTGATTCAGATTATGATTCTATTCTTGATGCCTTTGATGATTGTAAATATTCAGTAGAAACTTACAATGGCTTCCAAGATGATGACGGTTGTCCTGACACCATATATGATCAACAATTCTCCAATGACTCTGATGGTGATGGATTGATAGATAATCTTGATCTTTGTCCTAATTCAGCTGAAAATTATAATAGATTTTTAGATAATGACGGTTGTCCTGATGACCCAATCCTTAGTGATTCTGATCAAGATGGAATTTCAAATTCTGTAGATCTTTGTCCAACTATCTCTGAAACTTACAATGGCTTCCAAGATAATGACGGTTGTCCTGATTCTGTTGATACAATAGAGTTGTTCACATACCAACTACCTGACATTGATAATGACGGTATAGATGATAGATGGGATCAATGTATAGGTGAATCTGAAAATTATAATGGCTTTGCTGATACAGACGGCTGTCCTGACAAAATTGGAATTTCCATACCTGTTGATCCATCTTTGATTGATTCTGATGATGATGCAATTCCAGATGGTGTGGACTTGTGTCCAACAGCACCTGAAAGATACAATGGCTTTGCTGATACAGACGGCTGTCCTGACAACGTTACTGTAAATTCCTTATCTGATGCAGATTTTGATGGGATAATTGATTCAGTAGATATTTGCAAATATAATAAAGAAGTTTACAATAATTTTGAAGATACAGACGGCTGTCCTGACACAATTCCTGGTGACTATTCTGCTATTTCCCCAAAATACCAATCACTAGATAATGATATGGATGGCATTGATGATAGATGGGATCAATGTCTTAATGAACGCGAAAATTATAATGGATTCTTAGATTTTGACGGCTGTCCAGATGTATTTGGCGCAGAATCTACTGTTGTTCCAATCACTGATTCTGATTTCGATGGTTATGACGATGAAGTTGATTCATGCCCATCTGAACCTGAGACTTGGAATAAATACAAAGATACAGACGGCTGTCCTGACTCCCTTCCTTAAATAATTAATATCTGTAAAAATTAATTTTTTTGTGCTACCAAAATTTTCCAGTAAAGCGTTTTTGGCACCAATGGCTGGAGTTAGTGATCCTGCGCTTAGATTACAATGTAAAAAAATGGGTGCAGGACTTGTAGTAACAGAATTTACCAGTATTCATAGTATCATTGCAAAAGAAAAACAACTAAAAGAACATCTGAAAAGTATCACAGAATTTATTGAATATTCTGAACAAGAACGTCCCTTATCTGTGCAATTATTTGGCTCAGATCTTAATGCATTAGAAAAAGCTGCAAAAATTGTTGAACCCTATTTTGATATTATTGATTACAATATGGGTTGTCCAGCACCTCACATTACACAACAAATGGCAGGTGGTGCATTATTACAACAATCAAATCTCACAGAACAAATATTCAAAACTCTTGTAAATGCTGTAAAAAAACCTGTAACATTGAAAATTCGTTCAGGCGTTACTGAAGCAAGTCGTTATTTGTTTAAAGATATTGCTGAAATTGCAGAAGATGAAGGAATTGAAATGATTACATTTCATCCACGCACAGTACATCAAGGATATTCTGGAAATGCAGATTGGGAATTAATTAAAGAACTTAAAGAAATTTCAAATATTCCAATTGTTGGAAATGGAGATATTGCTACTCCTGAAGATGCAAAAAAAATGATTGATGAAACAAACTGCGATTATGTAATGATTGGACGTGGTGCAATGGGTAATCCGTTTTTATTTGAACAAATTAATGATTATCTTAAAACTAACTCTTATCATGAATATTCTTTTAACGATAGATTAGATTCTTTTTTTGAATATCTACATTTAACAAGTAAATACAAAATCAAATTTGCAAATCTCAAAGGCCAAGCAATGCGGTTTACTAAAGGTATGAAGGGAGGTTCAAAAATTCGCTCTAAAATTACTTTTGCAACAAATATTGAAGAATTAGAAAAAATTATGAAAGATGCTTATTCCACATCTTAATCTATTTTTATTTATGAAAAAATTGTGCTTAGATTCTATCTTGTGCTTTTATACTTAAATTGTAATAAATAACATCCCTTCAAAAATATGTCCTCCAAAAGGATAACAACCTGAGAGGAGTAGTGACCTCTCAGCAGATTATGTTTTTAATAATTACAGAGCTTCAGAATTTTTCTTTTTTGTTCCAATGTTTAAAACATTATCGACATTACTAATTGTAATAATTCCATCACTGTTTTCACCAGTATATGCTTCTTCTTCAATTATTTGACATACTTTTTCTACAATTGAGTCATCTACAATTGTATTGATAATTGCAACTTTATTGTATTCTGCTCGAATTGTTTTTGTTCCTCTCTCTGATCTGATTTTTTGTCTTTTTCCTGAACCTCTCCCGTTTCCTTCTATAATCGTAAATCCGCCTACAACTCCTGTAATTGCATCTGATATTATTTTAATTTTATTTGCTTGAATAATTGCTTCAATTTTCTTCATTAAATCTATTTCATAATAGGATCAAAATATACCCTCTGCTATTTCTTATCGATAATTATTGGTTATTGTGTAATCCTATTTTCTTTTTAATATAAAATAAAAAGAAAATTATGAAAAGTGATGAAAAAAGATCTCACAGACTAAATTATTTGTTGAAATGTTATTTGAGTAACCCTGAAGAAACTGAAATTTATCGCAGGGCTAAACAAATGGGTGTTACTGATTCCACTGCAAAGGATTACATTAGAACTGTCATTATACAAGCCCAGAAAACTCACAGAAAAAATTTTTAAATTATATATAAAAATTAAAAAATTAACTATTTACGAATAAATCTCTAGAAATCTTAAACAAGCTATTCATAAATAATGAATGTGAGGAAAAATTAACATGAGTGATATGCTACTTGATGATGTAAATTCGTTATTAGATGGGGATTTTGGTGATGATCGAATACTTAAACAAATTGCACGAGCCTGCAAAAATAATGAAGTAATTAGTAATTATGAACGAAATTATGTTCAGAAATTAGTCGAACAGCATTTGGGTAGAAAACCTCAAACTAGCCAAAAATCTGAAATAACTACACCTGAAATTCCTAAAATTGAAATCCCAAAACCTGAACCTGTTATTATACAACCATCTACACCTACACATAATCCAAGTAATAAAAATTCAAAATTATTTTTGGGATTTGGAGGGATAGCAGTTGTGATAATTGTTGCAGCAGCACTTTTGGTTTCAAATAATGTTGATTCCCCTCCATCAAATATCATATCTGAAATTGAAATAGAATTGTCTATTCAAACTGATTTATCTACATATGCTAAATCTGATCTGATTTCTATAAATGGAATATCTCAAAATTCAAATGTTGTAAATTTATCAATTTTAAATCCAAACAATGATCTTGTATGGGCCGAACAAGTTTCTGTGAAATCTGATGGAAGATATTCTACGCTAGCTATAGCTGATGGCGAAGGATGGGAAAATTCTGGTACATATAATATTAAAGTTGAAGATGGTACCATTACAAAATCACTAAAATTTTCATTTAACTCATAATTTTTCAAATTCTTTCCAATGTGAATCTATTAGTTCTCGTAATCCATCTACAGTAATTTCTTCCATGTATTCACGATAAACTATAAACTTATTTTGCTTATTTGATTTTTCATCGTAAACATCTGTAGTACTTTTTGGAATAATGTTGTTTGACCATTGATTCATCTCAAAAATCCATATTGATGAATCTGGATTAGAAAAGTCAATATCATCACATCCTACAATATACAAATAACATTTTGTAGATTGATTTAATTTTTCATACAGTTTCTCATATGCTATTATTTGTCCCTGTGGAATGTTGATTTTATCATTATGGAATCCTTTGAATTCTAAAATAATGAAACTCCCTTTGTGTTCAATTAACCAATCAATATCTGTTCCCCCAGAGGCTAACATGCCATGTACAATTATTTCTCCTAATACTTCTCTACCACGAGTAAATTCTGATTCATCAAAAATTTGGTATTTCGCTTTAGAACTTTTACGAAAACCTTTTTCTGGTAAATTTTGTGCCTGATTTGATACTTTTTTTTCATATATTGTATCAATAATATCATTTGTTTCATTAGACATTATTTCAAATTTTTCTAATCTATGATAAAATATCTTGTAAATTTTTCTACAGTTAGCTATTTCTCAATTTTATCTTGAACAAAATTCGTTATTTTGATCTTTGTAAAGTATAAAATATTCATCTTGAATTTTTCTATCTTTTTTTGCATTTAATGCATCTTGATACATATCAAAATGTTCAATAATGTATAATTGATTTCCTGGATTTTCAAAATAATCTCTTCCAACTAAATTAAATCCTGTTTCAGGAGTCAACTTCATTTTTTCTTTTTTAAATTGGTCATTAGACATATTTTTTATTAATCGTAAATCATTAAATTTTTTTCTTCTAATAATGAATGTAAATTATGCACTGATCTATAGACTTCTGTTTCTTTTTTAGCTCCTGTACAAACAAGTTTTCCTGATGCAAAAATCAAAATGACTGTTTTTGGGTCAAGCATTCTGTGAATCAAACCTGGGAATTGTTCTGGTTCGTACATGCTTCTTGGTAATGTTTTGGCAGATTTTTCTAAATGAATTTTACCGCCAAGACTAATTGACGAAACAATATTTTGTACAGAAATTATTGCATCTTTTTTAACCTTGATCTTTGCTTTTCTTAATTTCTGAACAACTGTATTTACAGCTGCAATTGCTAATTCTTCTGATTTAGCTCCTGTACATACCATTTTTCCTGTCCTAAAAATCAAAGTTGCCGTTTTTGGTTTTGCTAATCTAAATACTAATCCTGGAAATTGTTCTGGATTGTATTCTGTTTCTGGAAATTTTTTTGTAATTTCATCTAAATCCATCTTTTGTTCAACTGATGCTGATGCTACTACGTTTACTATGCTGACTATTGGTTTTGTCTCTGGCATGCGTGGTTCTTTATATACTTCCTTATATATACTAGTGATGTTTTTTGAATTTCTTTTTTAGTGGTGGCCAACCCATTGATATGTAAATTCTTCCTCAATCATGTCGTTGACAATTTTATTTTCTTTAATTTTTATTTTAGGTAGTTCTGTATCAAAAAATCTCAATTTACCCTTACATGGAATAGGAATTCTAAACGGTTTAGCATTTTTTAAAATAAAACCATATGTTTTTTTTTGAAATTTTTTTGAAGAAAAATGTTTGTCTTTATCATTTTTAATTTCTTCTAATGACTCATATTTTTTTACATCAAAAAGTTCAGCTTTACCTATGATTGCACCAGTTGTAAATTCTTCATTTATCTTTAATCTTTCACAATCTTCCTTTCTAATTTTAATTGGGGCATGAATTAAAAAACTCCCCCGGAAATCGGTATTCCATTTTCTTAATTCAATTGTTTTCTTATTTTGGATGATTAAATTTGCAAATGGCTGACAAATTGAAAGACATTTCATAATTATTTTTAGTAAACTTTTTAATTATTTAAAATTGTGATGCTTGTTTGACTAGTTCTGAAAGTTGACTGTTTCTAGCTTCAGGTAATTCTGTGATTCCTCCAATTAAACTATCTGTAACAATTCCTTTCTCAGCTAATACATTTGCTGCCATTAATGATGTTCTTCCTGCCATACAAACCATAAGTGATTTACCTTTTGATTCTTGAATTGAATTGTTTATTTCATCAGGAATTCCTTGTCCTGATAATAGCTGTTGTGCAGTTCGTGCATTTGGAATTACGATTTTACTTTTATCTATG
This sequence comes from Nitrosopumilus sp. Nsub, assembly GCF_001541925.1. Classification (GTDB taxonomy): domain Archaea; phylum Thermoproteota; class Nitrososphaeria; order Nitrososphaerales; family Nitrosopumilaceae; genus Nitrosopumilus. Next base: position 12,787 of record NZ_LQMW01000012.1, on the reverse strand, counting down.
CCTAAAGATTTTGCAAGTAATTCGATTCCTCCCTCTTGAGGAGTATATTGAGTATGTATCCAAATAACTTTATCATAATCTGCAGCATTTGAGGCTACCTCTTCTTGTGAAACTTGTCCTGGCGGCTGAATTTTTCCAATTTTTTCCAAATTCTTCCTATATTTTTCTATTCCATCACAAATCATTACCACGAATTTATTTCCTTTATTTGCACTAACAAGTTGTAAAGTTGCGTATAATTCCAATGCACTACTTTCACCAATATCGTGTCCTTTTTCTACAAAGAATTTCAAAAGTGGTTTTGCTTTTTCAAAATCTACTTCATATTCTCCTGCATATTTTTCTGGTTGATAATATTTTAGACCGTCTGCATTGTTATGCGTTCTAATTCCTGCAACGTCTTGACCTCCTGGTGGGAATATTACGTGAACTCCTTTTTTGTCATATTTTTCTGAAATGTATCTGCTTAATCCGCCTGATGTTCCACCTGTACCAAATGTACATAGAATATTAAATTCATCTAAAGAATTTCCATCTTCATGAAGTTGTTGATCTATTTCAGCTCCAGTAATTGTTCTATGTGCATTCACATTCAAATCGTTGTCATATTGTTCTGGACAAAAACAATTGTATTTTTTTGAAAGTAATTTTGCTAAATTGATAATGTCCTGTTTACCCAATAGTGCTTCTATTTCTGTAATTGAATTGTCAAAAATACTAGGATCAAAACCTAATTGAGTTAATTGTGAGCGAACATTTGCAGCTGTTGCTTTTGCAACTAACTCATCTTTCTTTCCTTCCATTCCTGGAGCAGGACAAATATCCATCTCTAAATCCATAATTTTGATTCCCATGTTTCTTAATTCATGAAATACTCCTTCTTGTAATTTTCTTGAAACAATTGTTACAACTTGTAAACCAAGTTTTGATAACATTCCTAACGCAATTCCGAAATTACCTGATGTTGCTTCAATAACTGTTTGACCACTTTTTATTTTCCCAGTACTGATTGCTTCATGAATGATATTTGCAGCTGGTCTAACCTTAATTGAACCAGTTAGTAAAGTTGAATCTAATTTTCCGTAAACTTGTAATTCTGAATTTGAGAGATCTAAATTGTAAATTTTTTTGGCACATTCTTTAAAATCTGCAGTAATATCTACTAGTGGTGTTGCATTAACAATTTTTGCACCTTCTTGATTATTTTCTAAATGAGGCACCTTATTCCAAATTTCAGTCTCAAATCTCTCAAGAAGAACTTTGTCAATATCGCTATTCTGATTTTCTCCCAATTTTCTTTCAATTTTTCAAAATTTACAAGGTCATATAAAATATCTGATATATTTTATGGATTTATTTTATGTTTTTACTTCTTGAATTTATACATCTAGAAGATTAATGACTTTATTTGGAATATCTTTTAGTCTGCTTACTGCCATAGTTTTATCATATCCTAAATGTTTTAGATTATTTGCAATAGTTGTAGCTCTGACTGTATTTGGACCTAATCCTAAAGCAACCATGGTAATTCCTATTCCTTTAAGTGATTTTGTCATTTTTCTAACTGCATTTGAATCAGATGGTTCTCCATCAGTTAATGTCAGGAAAATATTTGGTTGTTTTGCTTGAAGTGTTGAAAACATCTTATCATATACTTCTGCTAATGGTGTGGATCCATTTGCAACAATTTGTGCCAATCTTTTTGCAGTACTGTTATTCCATTTCATATTTTCCTCTTTTATTGACCAACATACAACTGAACGATTTTCAGTACTAAATGCATATACTGCAAATTTCACTCTAAGAAATGCTAAAACTTCACATAATGCAATTGTTGCTTTTTTATATTCAATTGCATCTGATGATATGCTTGATGAATGATCTAATAAAATTATAATTTTTGTTTTAATTGATTTTTTGAAATCTGTAAAAAATGGTTCATTTCCTTCAATAAAATTTTCATCATCAAATTCATCACCTGATCTTAAATGCTGTTCCTTCCATCCTGTTTTCCATTCTTTGAATTTCATTTTTAATCCATTAATCAAACTCATGTCATAGATTGCTGTTTCATCAATATTTTTTGTGGATGGAATTTGTATGCCTACTGATTCTGTTGTTAGTCCTTTGTTTTCATTTTTTTTATTTTCTTCAATTAACACTTTGTATTCATCATAAACATTATCTCCTTTTACAACTGATGATGCATCTATTTTACCAAAATCACCTTCTTTGTTTTTTGCAATAATTTTTAACACTTTTTTTAATTCTTCTTCTGATAATGCCATTCCTGCTTTCATAAATGCTACTGATATTGGAATTGTCAATAACGAATCAATATCTAAAATTTTTATTATCTCTGCCACATTTTTTTCAATCCAACTAGTTTTTTGATTATTCTCAATTGACTCAATCACAATTTTTTTTGCAAATGTTGTTGCTTTTTTGATTTTTTCAAAATGACTTTCTTGTAACTCTCCTTTGATTGCACCAAACATGAAATATTGGTAAAATGCCTCTACGATTCTTGCTTTTCCATAAACTGTATGAAGTTGTGGCCTTGATACAAGCATATATGAATAATTGAAAATTATCTCTTCATCCATCCCTTTCCAAATTTTTCTTCCTAACTGTTCCACTCTTTTGGTCTCCATTGTATTTAGGATAAATCCAAAAGCATGATCATCACTTAGAATTTTTTCAGAATATTTTATTTTCATTGCTTCATACCATGATGACGTTCTGAATTGTCTATATTTTTGAAAATCATTACCTATTCGTTTCTCTAAAGGCGTTAAGATTACTTTTTTTTCTTTTAACCTTGTTTTAGTTTGTAAATTATCTGAAATTTCAATTGTAACATTTTCTTCTTCAGACCATCGTCTAATTAGAAAAGTTGCTATTTCTACTAAAGAATCATTTTGTAATTGAATTGATTGCATTTAACTTCCGAACATTGAAGTAATGATGTCACTGACTTTTTGATATTCAATATTTCCCCACTGCGTGTAAACATTTCCAAAAACAATATTTGCAGCTTCTTTAGGTGACATTTGTTTATCTAATAATTTTGCAAATGCAATAGTTTCTCTTAAACTCGGTGAATAAAATAACTCTTCAACTGCTGCAGCTTGTCTTAATGTATTTGCTAATTTTATAGCTTGGATTATTTCAGAATCATGATTGCCTGAAACATGTTTTTTTACAATATCTAATTCGACTTCTTCAGGTGGATATTCTAATCTAATTCTTACTGGAAATCTACTTAGAATTTGTGGTGGAAGTTCTTTTGTTCCACTATGTGTTAATGGGTTAATGGTTGCAATTACAAACCAATTTTCTTTTGCTTTAACTACTTCTCCAGTTGCTTCTTTTAACACAATTTGTCTTCTGTCATCTAGAGCTTCATCTAATCTAAGTAAAACATCTGCTTCAGCAGCATTTACTTCATCCAAGTAAAGTAAATCTCCATTCTTCATTGATTTTATCAATAAACCCTCATCAAAACTGACAGTTCCATCTGTCAATGTTTTTGTTCCAATCAAATGACTTTCTCTGGTTCTTAAACTAAAATTAATTGATTCAGAATTGATATTGTTATTTTTTGTAAAATTTCTAACTAGTGAAGTTTTTCCTGTTCCTTTTGGCCCAATTATGAGAACAAAAAGTCCTGCTTCATATGCTTTTTTGATAATGTCACTAGAATTATTCCAATCTAAATATTGAATTTCTTCCAAGGCTTTATTTCCTTAATCTCGACAATATTTAATGTTGGATCTATTTTCCAAATGCTTCAATTTTTGCAAATGATTCATCCAATCTTTGATGTAATGATTTTTGCCATTGATCAAATCCTGATGGATCTTTTGGATAATTATTGTAATGTTCAACTAACCATTGGTTTTCTGAAGATGTATACTTGAGTCCTTTTGCAACTGTTTGATTCAATGCCCCTCTAATTATCATTCCAACTTTTCCTAATCCTGAAAAGTCTGGATGTTCACCTTTACTAATTGCTTCAACATCCAAATTTCCTAAAAAGTGCTTCATACCATAACTGATTTGTTCATTATTCATTTGTTGTACTAATCTTCTAAAAAGTTCAAGACCTGCTGTTTTGTATCCATATTCCTTAATGAAATCTAAATTGTATTCCCATAATGATGCTTCAGATGTATCATTTGCTTCTAATGCTTTAGCTACGTTGTTTCCAAGAATTGTTCCTGCAATTAATGCTGGTCCAATTCCTCCTGCATCAATTGGTTTTGGCATCCATGCAGAATCTCCAACCATCATGTATCCTCCGGAAACCATGCATTCATTTTGTCTTCTTACTGAAACTTGGAAAATTCCTGAATTATTCCCTCCTAAAGTATCTGTAGGATCTTCTGAAAGTTTTGCATTTTTAATTGCTATATTTCTTTGAAGGTATTCTTTCATCAATGATTCTACATTATCTTTTTTGCCTAATCTTTTGTTCCTTTTTTCTAAAAATGCTTTTTCAACACCTAAACCAATGTTAACTTTAGTTTCTGATTTTGGAAATACCCATCCATATCCTCCTGGTGCAATATCTTGGTCTAAATGAATAATACAATAATCTGGATCAAATTCTGTGAGATCTTTTTGTCCTGGTTCGAAATCCATTATGTATCTTCCAGTAATTTCTAAATCTTCAATGTTGATTTTCTTTTCAACTTTAGTTGAGTTTTGAAGTCCATTTCTTAGAATAGATGTCACACCTGTTGCATCAATAACTAATTTTGATGTTTTTTTGTAAGGTTGTTTTGTTTTGTTATCTACACCTTGAATTCCAACTACTTGTTGACCTTCATAGATTAAACCTGTTAAACTAATTTCAAATTCAAACTCAATTCCCATTTTTTTACATCTTTCATTTTGAATTCTTGGTAATTCTGTACGATTTAACATAAAACCATCCCCGTCAAATGGAATTGCTGTTTCTTTATCTGGTGAAAATGCCATTACTCCTTTTACATCATGTTCAATTTCCGGATTTGTCCATTGAACCTTAATTCTTTCTGACATGAAATCTACTGCTTCTTTTGAGCATGCATCTCCACATACCCATCCTGCCAATCCTTTTCTTCCAGGTAAAGTTTCTGGGTTTCTGTCAACAACAAGAATTTTTAGATTTTGATTTGAATAATGTGATATAGATTGTGCTGTAATAGTGCCTGCTAGACCCCCTCCTGCTATGATTACATCATAATCTGCCATAATATCATAACTTGTTCATCCGTATTTATAATAAACCATGTAACAAAAACGAAATTTCTTTCATCATTATTTGATTAATTTTGGGGTCGGTTCGTCGCGGCTTCTTCAAAGCGTCAGCTCAGACTGGAGCGGCTGTTATTTCCTCATTCCCAAATTGATTAATCTGTCTATTCCTATTTAATTTAGTTGACTCTGAAATAACTCAGAAAAAATTTCACGAGTATTTTTTTTGTTATATATTGGAGTGTGAATTTTTATCTTAATTGTATCATTTTGACTAAATACTAGTTTACCTTGAACAAATTCTTGTTTATCTAATCTCAAATGAAATTTTGAATCCTCAGTTCTTTCTTCAATCTCTTCAACTAATTGATTAATCTGAGTAACTGAAAGCAAATCCAAAAATTTTTTCATAAATCTTTTTGCCTGTTTTTTTACAAGTTTTGTATTCAACAAAATGATGGGATTTTCAAAATAACCCGTAGTTTCAGTTTTGTGAAAAATCTCATCTTCAATATCAAATATCTCAATAAAAGGTTCCACTATTTTTGATAAATCTTCAGTTGCATGAACAATCATATCAATTGAAATTTCTAATTTGTTGCTCATAGTTGTAAATAGATAATTCTAATTACTTATGCTTCTAGTAATTTAGTTTCTTTATCTGCAGTTCTGATTAATTTTACTTTTTCAAGACCTACATGTCTAACTTTGATTACTCGTTTGAATGCTGCCATAATATCTGAATTGATTTTGCTATAACAAGTGGCTTGAACAAATTGTTCAACAGTCATCTCAGGAACTGTTTTGTTAATTACATCTCTGGCAATAATTCTTAGTGCGTGTTTTCTTGATGTATTTAGTGGCCTATATGTTAAGGCAATTATCTTAATTCTGAAAACATAACCATCTTTTGTTTTGATATCAATTATAAAATTAATTTTGGATGAACCTCTTCTAACTAGACTTCTCAAAAATTCTTTTGAATATTCAAATCTCTTAAAAATAGTTGAAGCATTATCTCCATCTACTTTATCAATTTGGAAATAGATTTTGTATTGATGTTGAGATGGATCGCCTTTGAGAATATCAAACAATGTAACTTCAATTACTCTACCTGAAGCATTTTCGTCATCTGTAATTGGAACATAAGCTAATGGAACATTGTTAAATGAATCTGGAGCATTAACATTTACCCAACGTTTTTCTCTCCACTTGTCCTTAATTCGACCTTTTCTACGTGCCAATTCTTAACGAGCCTTGAATCCAAAATATAAGGGTATGTCACTAGATCTCTTTCTGGTTGCCCATATATCCCTGTAATACTTCAGGAATTCGAATATGCCCATCTTTTGTTTGAAAATTTTCCATAATTGCTACTAGAACTCTTGTTGTAGCAATTAGTGTACTATTGAGAGTATGAACATACTGTGTTTCATCATTTGTTTTATCTCTGAATCTGATCTTCAGTCTCCTTGCTTGATATTCTAGACAATTTGAACACGAAACAATTTCTCTGTATGCATTTTGTCCAGCCATCCATGCTTCAATATCGTATGTTTTTGCTGAAATATTGCCTGTGTCTCCGGTAGACAATAACATCACCCTGTATGGAATTTTTAATTTTTGATAAAATTCCTCTGCAATTGATAATAATTTCTCGTGCTCTTTCCAAGAATCCTCCGGTTTTGAAAAAATAAATTGTTCAATTTTATCAAATTGATGGACTCTGAAAATTCCTTTCTGATCTCTTCCATGTGCTCCTGCCTCTTTTCTAAAACAAGGACTAATACCTGCATATTTTTTTGGTATGTCTTTTCCTTCAATAATTTCTTTTGAATGCATTGCTGCCATTGCATGTTCTGAAGTTCCAATCATGTACAAATCTTCATTATCAATTTTGTAAATTACTTCTTCAAAATCATCTGCAATTACTGCACCTTCCATTGATTCTCGATTAATCATATATGGTGGCTGAACAACAGAATATCCTTTTTCTCTAAGAAAATCTAATCCAAAATTAATCAATGCTTGATTTAATCTAACTAAATCATTTTTTAAATAATAAAATCTTGCACCTGCAACTTTTGCGGCTCTTTCTAAATCTACTAAATCTAAATCTTCAGAAATATCTATGTGATCTTTTATTTTAAAATCAAACTCTGGAATGTCTCCCCATTTCTTAATTTCTTTATTTGATTCATCATCTTCTCCTATTGGAACAGACTCATGAATGAGGTTTGGAATAGATGATGCTAATTTTAGATATTTTTTTTCAATATTATTTTGTTCTAATTCTAATTTTGTAAGTTCCTCTGAAACATCTTTCATTTCTGCTAAAATTGAAGAAATGTCTTCTCCACCTTTCTTTTTTTCTGATATGGTTAATGCTACTTGATTTTTCTTTTTTCTTAATTCGTCAGTCTTAATGATAAATTCTCGCCTTTTTTGATCTGAATCAATTAATCCCTCAAGATCAAATTTTACTGATCTTGCTTTTAACATCTCTTTGATAACTTCTGGTTTTTCTTTGATTAATTTGGGATCTAACATTTTATTCAATCACCTTTAATGCAACCTGGATATGTTCTAATACTTCATCTACTGTGCCTACTAATTGTTTCATGTTTTCTTTACTCTCAAAATTAAAAATTAGTTTGCTATCAATATTTTCAACATAAAGACTCAATCCTTTTGGAAAATTAACATTGTCTGGCTCTAATGCCTTTTTGACTGCTTTAGCCTTTTTTTTGGATATATTATTCAGAATTACTTGTACTTGACACGTTAACGACATTTACTTCTAAATATTTCAAAAATTCGTCCAATTTGTCTTTAGTTATTTTTGCACCTGCTGCACTATCGTGCCCTCCTCCAATACCGTTAAATTTTTCAGCTCCATTTTTCATCAAGTCACTAAGATTTACATTTGATTTACATCCAAATGATTTTCTTGATGAGAACTTAATGGTATTTTCTTCTGTCCTGGTTCTAAGAATTACTACTTTTCCAGCATTTTTAGGTGATCCTGCAATTAATGATGATATACTTCCTGTCATTGTTTCGGGAACAATATCTTCTCCGTTGACCATTACACAATTTTCATTTTCTGAAATTCGCCATCGTTCATTTGATAACACATTCATGTATTCTTTAATCATTTTTCTATAATTTGTTAGAATTGTTTCTCCTTCTGTTAGAATCTTATTTCTGTCTCCCATACATATTGCCATTCCCACTCCTGAACGGTTAATTCTACCACATGAATTTAGCATAGTTGCATATTCTCTACCATCTCTAAGAAAGCCTCTTTTGTCTTCTTTTAGAAATGTGTATGTATATCCAATTAATTCTGACATTAATTCTAAAGTATTTTTTTCTGATGAGAAATTTGCAATAGTCTCAATCACTATTTTTTTTTCATCGTCATTTAGTTCTGACGGAACTCTCCATCTCCCTTCTTCTTTTAATTCAATACCTGATGATTTTAGAAGAGATAGACATGTTTCTTTATTCCATGTTAATCCTTCGATAAATGGCTGTGATGTAAAAGCTAATGCTTCAGCTAATGGTCTAGTTTCTTTTCCTACTAATAATAAATCCAAATCCATTTCAATCAGACCTAATTCTTTTGCAGTATTGGCAATTTCAAAATTTTTACCTGTAAATGATTTGTTTTCTCCCTTGTCTTGTCTGTCCCCTAAAGCTGAAACTACTGCAATTTCAGACAAATCTGAATTCTTTTCATTTAGTGCCATTGCTGCATAATATGCCATTCCTCCTGCACAAATTTCTAAACCTCCATTAATTCCGTATTTCCATGAATTTATGATATTTTCATTTTCTTTTTCTTCATCTGAAATTTGGTGATGATCTAAAATTATCCAATCATCTCCTAGTGTTTGACTCAAGTCTTTTTCAAAACCTCCTCCTAAATCTGTAATAATATGAAAATCTCTTGAATCTGTTTTTAATGACTGAACTACATTTTTACTAAATTCTTTTGATGTTCTAATAGTACATTTTGCTCCTTCTCTGATTAACGCTTTTGTGATAATGCTTCCAGATGTTAATCCATCACAATCATTGTGTGTTGTAATTGAAATCGATTTATTGGATTTTATGCAATCTGATATTTTATCTTTGAATAGTGATAATGATTCTTCAAACACTTTTGTCATTACTCTAATTGAGCAACCACTGATTTATACTTCCATGTTTTTGGAATTCTTTCAATTTTTTTATAATATACAGATAATCTGTGAACCTTTGCTTCTATCAATTCTAGGGATCTGACGTTTCTATTATCTCCTCTATTTTCTTTTAGGTGTTTTTGAAGTCCTACTGCTTTGTTAACAATATTTTCTAAATCTTCAGGCATTTCTGGTTTCAAATCATTTTCTTCTAGAATTTGACCAATACTCTTTTTTGTTATTGGTTTGATTAATGGAATTGAATGTTGATCTCTTAATTTAATTCCAATTTGACTTGGAGTTAAACCGTCTTTAGCATATTTTATTACTAATGCTTCAATTTCAGCAGGCGTTAATGTGATCCATGATGGTGCACGTAGAGTTGCTGGTCTAATTGAATGTGATTTTCCATGTCTATGAGTATGCATTCGTCCCATGATGTGGCTCATTTACAAGCAGAATTAAACGTTACTTTTGCTGATCTCGCAACTATATCCTAAAAATGACACTTAGAATAAAAGTTAAATAAGTCACTAGCCGCAAAAACGACAGGTAAAAGGTATGAATACAAAAATACTATTAGCAGCATCCTTAATCGCTGTCTTCACTATCGGACTCTCTGCACAAAGTTCTGTTGCATTTGCACAGTACATGGGCAACGTTGGTAGCGAAGGACAAACCGGATCATATACTTTAGAGGAAGCACTTGAGATTCAATCTCGTAGAGTTGCTTCTGCTGAAGCAAACCCAGCAGCTGGCTCAGGAACTCCATACATTAGTGCAGATGGTGTTGTTGGTGCAGCAATAATTGCAGGTGCAGTATTCGGTGGTATTGCAGGAGCCTTCTTCATTAGAGGAAGATCAGGTAAATACGCAGCAATGGGCAGAGGATAAAAAAACCTCATTTTTCCTTTTCATTTTATTATTTTCTCTTAGTGATACTGATCTCGTACTTTGTAAGAATAAAAGAAATGTATATATCGCACAAATAGTGCAAAAATATTATGATTCCTATCGTAGGTACTTTCCTAAGTCTCCTGTCAACACTTACAGGACAATTAGGACCAAACTATGATCCATTATTCTATGATGTAATGATTTACATCTTCGGAACCATGATGTTCACAATATTCCTTCTTGGAGTAATTTCATTCTGGTTACGTGTACACGGATGGGCTTACAAAGACAACCGTGAGAGATGGGTTGATGAATTAGACAGACACTTTGAAAGAGAAGGTATCGGTCTTATTCCAGACAACGGTAAATATTGGTAAACTTACCACTTACATCTTTTCATTATTTTTAATTTTTTCAAGTTAGTTCATCCACGGACTTTCAAATTTAGAAATTACCTCTTGTAGATATCTAAATTAATTTCATTATTCTACCAAGTCTGAATATTCTATTCTACGAATTAGTTTTCTGGTAATGGTGGCAAAAAGTCTTTGTCTTTAGATGTATCATAATTCTTTGAAGTAAACACTGCTTTGTAGTGATATTTGTCTTGTAATGGTGTTTTTAGACCATTTTCTGCCAATCTATCATTTACATAAATTTCAGTTTTTGATTCTTCCATGTCTCTGATTTGAAATTTGGAAATGTATAGGAAATGCCCTAACTCAAAATTGGGGTTTTCTGTCCATTCTGCATAAACTGTGCCATCGTTAGATAGTGTGTATATCGCCCTTTGACATTCATCTGAAATTCCTATATTTGGCTGAACTTCTGCTTTCTGACCATCCATAATCATTTCAAATGTAAATGATATTTTCCAATCTGTTTCCATATCTTGTATACATGCATTATGTGCTTGTTGAGCTATCATTGGATTTACCCCTATAGTTGTAAGTACTACTGCAATTCCACCTACTGCAGCACTAATTAGAAGAAATTTTATTGCTTTTTTCCTCTTATATGGGTCTCCAGTACCTGGCCAAATCATGTCAATATTTTATTAGGATTCCTTAAAGTCCTTTCTTTTACTCATACATTACTTCAATTGTATCTAATTGGTCTTGATGATCTGCAAGAAAAAATGCAATTTCATTAGAGTCTATTTCTAACCATTCTGATTCTCCTTTGTATGGGAGATAATCTTCTACAAATAGAATTCCTTCAGGTCCTGAAATTCTGACAACAATTCTGTCTTTTTTGGATTCTATTGGGAATGGCAATCTTAGAATTTTCCCTCTTCGTTCATTTTGAATATTTACTTTGTATATATCTGACCGAAATTCAACTTCTCCAAAAAAATAACTTTGATTGAGATCTAATTTTGTGATTTTAAAATCTAACATTTTTTTCTATTGTTTTATTGTGAATAAAAAGTTCCTGATAGTTTTACGCAAAGCGTAAGAAGTATCTATAAAATGAAAAAGGTTGGGTTATTTTAGATAACTTGCCAAGGTCTAGTTGCAAACGTGATTACATATCCTACACCGATCATAACTGATTGATATGCGATGTTAGTATATGGAATTGGTTTGACAATTGGGTCACCTTCTACGACAACTGTTTGACCTGGACCGAGTCCTGGACCAACTTGAGCTACGTTGAGTTGGGTGTGTACGTGGTATACACCTGCTTCAAGTGCTTTTGCAGACAATGAGTATTCTACAACTGAGTTACCAGCAATGTCAAAGACGTTTCCTGGTGGGTCTCTTGCTAACATTTCCCATCTGTTACCTGCGTTGGTTGACTCTGAGAAAATGGATAACCATCCTCTAAGGTCTCTTTCTACAAGACTGACTAGTGTTCCTTGAAGTGTCAAGGTTTCGCCAGTTTGTAGGGATTGTCTATTGAAGGTTTCATCTTCTATTCTGATGAAACGACTTTGGAGTTGTGCTTGGACACCGTGTGCATCTGCAGTTGGCATTATTGATTCAACCCAGTTGAATCCTAATGTTCCTAGTGCAAGTACGACAGCTAGTCCGAATACGAAAATCTTTTTTTCGACCATATTATATCCCTATTAATGGAGAGGTAGATTTCATCGTTATATGTTTTACCTTCTTGACGAGGATCGACGTTATTCTAATGTTAACCATCAATGCTATACAATGAATTTAATGAATAAACAATAAAATTTTTGTTAAATTTAATGTATTAAAAATAATTTATTTCAAATTAATAATAAAAAAATTATATTTTTTTCAATAAAATCTTGAATTTATGAACTCTTGCTTTATATGCCGAATTTACCCATATGTAACCATGGCACAGATGCCCGCATTAATTCCAAAAGAAGTTGAGATCCAGAGACTAAAGAAAATCTGGCTCATCGTCATAGCTATGGGATCCACTGCAGCATCAGTCGAAGTAGACAACTTCGTTGATGGTTCTCTCCATCAAAC
>NZ_LQMW01000011.1 GCF_001541925.1 Nitrosopumilus sp. Nsub | reverse complement strand
TTAATCCTTTAGATCCAGCAGGACCTTGTGGGCCTTGTGGGCCTTTTTCTCCAGTTGGACCATCAGGTCCTTTACTACCTTTGTCACCAAGAGGACCGGGTGGACCTAGTGGACCTTTGTCACCTTTTTCTCCTGTTGGACCAGTAACACCAGTTAATCCTTTAGATCCAACTGGACCAGGTGGACCGATAGGTCCTTTGTCACCGACAGGTCCAGTAACACCTTTTTCTCCTATTGGTCCAGGAGAACCTTGAATTCCTTTTTCTCCTTGAACTCCAGAAGTTCCGGTTGGACCTTTTTCTCCAGGAACACCAACAGGACCAGTTAATCCTTTGTCACCAGGCGGACCTTGTGGGCCTTTGTCACCTTTTTCTCCAGGAACACCACGTATTCCAGAAGTTCCTTTGTCACCGGGTAATCCGGTTGAGCCTTTTTCCCCAGTTGGGCCGGTTGGACCTTTTAATCCGGTTGGACCTTTGTCACCGGTGGTACCAGTTGAACCTTTGTCACCTTTGTCACCGTGTGGACCTTTGTCACCTTTGTCACCGTGTGGACCTTTGTCACCTTTGTCACCAGCTGGTCCGGTTGCACCAGGTTCACCTTTATCTCCACTTGGACCACGAATACCTCGTGATCCCACATTATCAGAATTTGTAATATTTTTTGATGGGCGTTTAGATTTAGCTTTTTCAGGAGTTTTTTCAATGGTTTTTTCAATGGTTTTTTCAATGGTTTTTTCAGGAGTTTTAACAATTTCAGAAGATTTTCTTAAAGGTACATCAAAAACAGAATATACTGAAGAAAATAAATCATTTACAACAATCCAGATAGAATTCAATTCATCAACAGATGAAGGAAGAGGGTTTTTGGAATCACCTAATATTTCTGAAAATACACCATCTTTTACTTTTAAATGAAAATCTCCTTTCCATAAAGGAGTAAATTTTTTAGCACGAATATCAGCATCAGAGGGTTTTACATCAATTATTGAAATTTGAGCTTCATATACACCAGATTGTTTAAAAGGTGCCTGCCCTTGAATTTCTATTCGTGATTGAGAAGACATAATCGTTTGTTAAAATTTGAAGTATTTCAGGATTTGGATCGCCGTATTTGAATTAACCCTGAAAATATAAGAAAATATACGGATTAAGATGGTATTTATCTAGAGAATAATCGTAGATGATTAAGTTGTTTGGTAAGAAAAAAAAGAAAATAGAAAAATCAAAAGATGAAGAATCAGCAAAAATAGTTACAAAAGAAACTAGTCTAGTTGATCCAAGTTACAATATTAAAAAATTATTTAAAAAAGGCGTTAATTTAATGGCAGATGAAAAATTAGATGATGCTGTCGAAGTATTTGAACAAGCTTTACGAATTGAACCAGATAATGTTGAAATTTTAATGAAGTTAGGATATGCAAAATTCCATCTAGAGAATCACAATGATGCTCTAAAAGTATATGATAAAGTTCTCGAAGTAGATGTAACAAATCCTGAAGCATGGAATCTCAAAGGACTAGTTCACTATGAACAAAAGAAGTATGCACAAGCATTAGATGCAGTTAACAAAGCAATTGATTCAGATAAAACATATGGCATGGCATGGTATAACAAAGCATGTTTCCTGTCATTGTTAAACCAAGTTCCAGAAGCATTACAAGCTTTGAAACATTCCATTGAAATTGATGTTAAAAATGCAAGAAAATCAATTAGAGATAAAGACTTTGCAAATGTAAGAATTGAAGAAGGCTTCAAAAGAATTCAAGAAGTAGTAGTGTTGGAATCAGTGAGGCAAGGATATCACACACTTGGGGCAATTGTGTGGACAACATTTCTAGATAAAGCAGATGCAGAACTTTCTTTAAAAAAATTATTAGAAAAAGGACTAATTGTTCAAAATGAAAAGCGTGACGGATTGAGTAAAATTCCAGTCTATGATCTTGCAGATAATATTGCAGAAAAAATCGGTAAAGAAAAAATCGGATTATTTGGAATTACAAAGAAGAAATTACCAAGACCGGTTAAAAATTTGAAAAAATTGAGTGAATCAATTCAAACAGCAAAAGAAGCAATAGAAGAAGGAGACATAGATAAAACCATATCAATTTTCGAAGAATTCATTGATCCAACAAAATCAGGAGAACAAATGATTGAAAATTTCTTTGAGGAACATAGAGAAATTAGATTATGGAAAATCAGATTAAATGATAGAGGAGAAGAATACATCATAGACAATAAAGAGAAAATGTTAGAAGTTTTTGATAATATCGAAGTAACAATTACAAAGAAATTAAGAGACGAGATTGCATAAATTATTCTGCAGATAAATCCCAATAATTGGCATCTTCTTGTTTGATAGTAGGTTTTTGAAGATTTTTCCATTCCTTAAAGGATCGAACATATAATTTTGCATTTGGTAATTCTGCAGATTTTAGAGCATAATATGCTAAACCAGATAACGTACCAACACTACCACAGTAAGTAATTATTTCAGAGTTTCCAGAAACTCCCCTATTACCCAACAATCGTTTCATGTCTTCTTTTGAACGAAGAATTTTATCATCACTTGCTAGTGTACGATAAGGCAGACTGATTGCACCAGGAATATGTTGTTCCAGATAGTTTAATCGTTCTCGATTATCAATCAAAATTACATCCTCTCGAGATTTTGCAGATTCTAAATAATCAGATGTTGCCAAAATATCAGATTGTAAATTCAAAGAATGGTCTTTTTTAGAAACATCAGGGATTTTTGAATCATTTTCTAATCCTAAAGATTTCCAATTACCATAAGTAGTTTCAAGTAATGTAACATTTGAATGACCAATCCACTCCAATGTCCAAGCTACTCTTGATGCCAATGCACCAAAAGTATCATCATAAACAACAACAGGAGTTTCATCGTCAATACCCATTGAGTTTACAAGTTTCAAAACATTTTCAGGACTATCATCAGACAATAATGTTGCCAAAGGCAAATTAACTGAATTTGGAATATGGTCTTGTTTGTAATCACCCTCACGTCGTACATCAATTACGCGAATACTATTATCACGAATTTCTGAACGAACAGAATCAACATCAGAAGTAATTTTAACGGATTGAGTCAAGCAGCACACTCACCCTTACCAGTTTTTGTGTGATAACTAGTATCGCTACCATAATCAAGATAGAAATCAGGATCATCATCTTTGTTTGGAGGAATAATTAGAGGTTCCAAGATTTTTTTAATGTCATTGATTGATTTAACAGCAGAATCTTCACTGTTATTTACAATTCTATGAATCCAAGATTTCAATGTGTCATCGGATTTTTTATTTTCTTTAAACAGTTCAATTATTTTCAAGATTACTGGAATTACTCTTTTTGCAGGAACTCTCAAACATGTTTGTCCCAACATAGTTTCTCCATCAAATCTACCACCAAGAGACATTTGATAATTGGCATACATGTCTTTTCCATTTCGTCCACCACCTCCAAAGAAACCAATGGTTGCAATACCATGTTGACCACAAGAGTTTGGACATCCACTTATCTTAATGGAAGAATCAGCTAAATCATCATCATCATCAAGTTTCAATTCTAAGAATTTTCTTTGAATTTCTTTTGCCAATCTATGTGAATTAGTTAATGCTAAATTACAAGAAGTAGTTCCAGAACAACCTACAGGAGTAGTCATAGTTAAAGCCCCAGATTTTGCAAGTCCTGACTGCAACAATTTAGAATATAACGGAATTAAGTCATCTTCATGAACGTATCGCAGTGCAACATTTTGAACAAATCCAGTACGAGCTTTTCCTTCAGAAGAAAATTCACGAATTAAATCAGCTAATACAGATAATTGATTTGACGTGATATCTCCAGCTTCTAAAGTAATGAACACAGAACGGTAATCAGATTGTTTTTGTTTCACAGTATTAGTTTTTAGCCATCTTGCATAACCATCAGGTGCAGATCCACCAGTTTCATCACTAATTTTTAATGGTCTTGTGATTTTACTAGGAGTGGTATCAACTTTTAATCTAGTAACAACAGATTGAGTTGCTCTAACAATTGCTCTTTCTTTCAATACAAGATTTTGGAATTTTTCCCAACCCATGTCATTTACAAGATAACGCATTCTATTTCTAGCAAGATTTTTTCTATCTCCCAATCTATCAAATATTCTCATAACAGCAATTGAAGTATAAAGTAAATCTTCTTCAGGAGTAAAGTCTTCTAATTGATGTCCGACAAAGGATTTGTTACCTAAACCACCACCAAGAAAAATTTTGAAACCTTTTTGTTCAGAGCCGTCAACTTGTCGAATTTCTGGAATCAAACCAACATCAACCATTCTAACCATTCCATGTTTTTCACAACATGTAAAATTGAATTTGAATTTACGTGGAAGACTTTGAGCCATAGGATTACGCAAGAAGAATTTAGCAGTTGCTAAAGCGTAAGGAGTGGAATCAAATTTTTCATCACAGCAAACACCAGATAGAGGACTACACATTACATTTCGAACAGAATTACCACATGCTTCTCTAGAAGTTAAACCAACCTCTGCAAGTGATCTAAAAATCTCAGAAACATCTTCTAAAATTACCCAGTGTAATTGGATATTTTCACGAGTTGAAAAATGGGCACTTCCTATAGAATATTGTTCACTAAGTTTAGATAATTTTTCAAACTGTTTTGGGTAAATTTCACCAGCAGGTAATTTTACACGAACCATTGCATAATCACTAGTCATTCTAGTTCCATATGCACCATGTTGTAAACGGAATCGTCTAAAACTATCTTCATCATATTTGCCTTGACGGTATAATTTTACAGTTTCAGCAAAATGATCAGCTTCATCAACTCGGGCCCAATTAATTTTAGGAGATACTGGATCAACTGAAGAATGAGTCAAATCAGAGATAGTCAATACAATGAAATTCAATCGGGTTTGGTTATAAATTTTTGATATTGGTATGTTTTAGTAATAAATTTCAAGAAACAAACAAAATTTTCCGGTTTATTCATTGCAAAAATAGTGTTAGTATAACCTAATTTTTACGTGCGAATATATTTATGGATAAAACAGAAGACATCACTATGCAAGAAGCAACAATAGCAGAACAATCTTCAAAAATTTTTACAGATGTTCGTGAAGTGGAAATCACACGTGCAATTGCAGATGAATTTCATGATGTATTAATTGATAGAGCAGAATCAGACGTAATCATCATAGGAGCAGGACCAGCAGGACTAACAGCAAGTAGAGAATTATCAAATTTAGGTTTCAAAGTTTTAGTGATTGAACAAAATAACTATCTAGGGGGAGGTTACTGGCTAGGAGGATATATGATGAATCCAGTTACAGTTAGAGAACCAGCCCAAAAAATTTGGGATGAATTAGGAGTTCCTTACAAAAAAGTTCAAGATGGATTATACTTAACACCAGGGCCACACGCAGTATCAAAATTAATTGGAGCTGCATGTGATGCAGGAGTTAAATTTCTACAACTAACAAAATTCGATGATTTAGTATTAAAAAATGGAAGGGTTGCAGGAATTGTTGTTAATTGGATGCCAGTTTCAGCATTACCACGAAACATTACATGTGTTGATCCAGTCGCATTTGAAGCAAAAGTAATCATAGATGCATCAGGTCATGACTCTGTTGCAGTAAAAAGGTTAGTAGATAGAGGATTAGCAGAATGGAAAGGAATGGAACCAATGTATGTTAACGACGGAGAAGAACACGTAGTTCACAAAACAGGGGAAGTTTATCCAGGACTTATTGCAGCAGGAATGTCAGTTACTGAAACTCATGGATTAGCAAGAATGGGACCAACATTTGGTTCAATGTTATATTCTGGAAAAAGAGCAGCAGAGATTGCAGCAGAAAAAATCAAAGAGTTAGAAAGATAAATAATTTAACCATCTAGAATATTCAGTGAAAATTTCTAAAATTATCTTATACAATGAACCAACCGTTTCAAAATTAAATTTAAAAAATATTCAAAAATTTATTTTACAAACATTTGGAATCAATTGTGATATTCGAGAAAATATTTTTAAAAAATTAAATGAAAAAGAATATGAAAAAATTTCAAATACAAGAGTATTTGATTTAAAAAAACCATTTCAGAAACATACATCATCAATTACAGAAATTTCAATAGAATCACAAAATACAGATATGTCTAGAGAAAAAGAAATCCCTATCTATGACGGAATTGAGATGAGTAAAGTCATTGAAGAAATTATACCGCACCAAGAAAATATTGAAAATATTTTACACATAGTTTTTACGAATAAATTAACAGGAACATTTGATTTAGATGATTACAGATACCATGCAAGGGTATGGGTAGGCTCAAATCCAATAATTATTTCAACTACAGGAATTATTGAAGCACCAGCAAAACCCAAGCAATACTACATAGATTTAATGACAAATTTTTCAAATGAATCAGAGGAAACAATTAGGCAAAAATACAAAGGAGAGTTTTTAGAACATGACGATCCCAGGTTACCAGAAATAATTGAAGGATATTTACTTCAATCAATAATGTATTATGAAACAGGAGATGTTTTTTGTAAAGATGTTCAATGTAGATTATTTAATGCACATTGGCAAAAAGATCTATTCATTTCACAGATTAAAAATCCATCATTATGCAATCAACATACAAAAATTTTAACTAAAATGAAAAATAATGAGGGATAGAATGAGATATTGACTTAAATTAATGAAATAAAAACATCATTCACTATGATGGCAGCAGATGCAGGTGCAGCAGTTTTAGAAACTAATAATGACGGTCCCAAAATTCCAGATAAAAAGAAAACAAAATTTGATGTGATCATTATTGGAGCAGGACCATCAGGATATACAGCAGGAATTTATTGTTCAAGAGCAGGTTATGACACATTAATTTTATCAGGAATTTTACCAGGAGGTCAACTTGTCAATACGACAGAAGTAGAAAACTATCCAGGTTTTGAAAATGGCATAATGGGTCCAGATCTAATGATTGACATGAGAAAACAATCTCAAAGAATGGGTACTACTATAATTGATGATATTGCAGTGGATGTAGATTTTAGACGGGCACCATACAAAGTTTTAACCGGTTCAGAAGAATACGAAGGACGAGCAGTAATTATTGCAACAGGTGCAAATCCAAAAAAAATGGGAATTGAAGGAGAAGAGGAATTTTCAGGAAAAGGAGTATCATATTGTGCAACATGTGACGGTCCATTTTTCAGAAATTTAGAACTAATTGTAGTAGGAGGCGGAGATTCAGCAATTGAAGAGGCAACTTTCCTTACAAAATTTGCAACTAGAGTACACGTAGTACATAGAAGAGATGAGTTAAGAGCAAGTAAAGTTATGCAAGAGAGAGCCATGAATAATGAGAAGATTCAATTTCATTGGGATTCAGAAGTAATCAAAATTAACGGGGATGAAAAAATGCAACAAGCAGTTTTAAAAAATCTAAAAACTAATGAAGAAAAAACTATCAATGTAGGCGGATTATTTGTAGCGATTGGACATCAACCAAATACAGAATTGTTCAAAAATCAAATTGATTTAGATGATGAGGAATACATTGTTTTAAAAAATAAAACACACACAAACATGGAAGGAATTTTTGCAGCAGGGGATGTACATGATAGAAATTACAGACAAGCAATTACAGCTGCAGGGTACGGTTGTATGGCAGCCATTGATGTAGATAAATTCCTTACAGAAAATGCAGGCAAATAAAAATGCAAAATGCAACAATTGTTTGAATAATTTTCATCAAAAAGATATTTACACAATTCAACAATTTCAATACAAAAAAGAACCCAATTATCAATGGACATTAAAATTTTTTGAGCAATTAAAGATTGGAGAATGGGATTCATTTTGTGAAAAATGTATCAAAGAGTATTCAAATCAATTGGATAATGCATGGAATGATCAAAAAAGTCAAGTTCTTTAATGCAAAAATTAAGTAAAAAATAATGAATTCAGATGAGATTAAAATCAAAGTTAAAGAAAACAGTGAAAAACTTATGAAGTTAGGCTCAGCTTTAGCAAAAAATCAATTTACTTATAAAATTGAAGAAAAAAAATCTAAAGAATATTGGCAAAATAGGATAACAGATTTAGAAAAATATAATGAATCATCCATAGCATATTACAATCAAGTTCACAACATGATGAATCTTATCAATAAAGAAAAAGGAGAAATATTTCTATTACAGATAAGCAAATTTCATCAATTAGGAGATCAATTAAAAAAAATAATGCAACAGATTGAGGAGACTCCATCAATAGCAAATTCAAAAGACAAACAACAGAGTCGATGGAGTAAAAAAGTTAAAGAAAAATTAGTAGAAGTAAGTAACAGTTGTTTTGAACAAGAAAAAGCCATGAATTTGAATTTTAGAGAATTTTATGACAAAGAGATTAAAAAAATTTTAGAATGAAAATTATTTTAATTTTTTAATTTTGAGCGTAGTAACAGAACCATCTTTATTCAAATTTAATAATTCATGACCATTTCTTGTTACCCATCTGGAAATATCCTCTTCAGCATCTGGATCATCAGCAGAAACGTTAATGATTTCACCAACTTGCATTTTTTCTAGCTCAATTTTTGTTCTAAATACAGGTTCAGGACAAAACAATCCAGTTGCATCCAATTGTTTTTCAGTAGATTCTGACATTCATTGTTCAAATCAAATTTGTCATATTAAAGTCTAAGTAACAAATTGAAAAAAAGAGTTTCTCATTAATAGGTGAAAAAACCTCGAAAAAAATTATTTAAAAAGATCTTCAGTTTCAGGCCGAATTAAATCATTGATGTTATGTTTTTCAGAATTAAATGAATAATCACTAATTATTGCAACAGGAGATTTAGTTGTTTTACCCATTACTAATTCTGCAGCTGAAGAAAGCTCATCAACAATAGCAATTGCAGTGACTCGTAACACACGATTAAAAGAATCCAAAGTTCCAGAATAATCCAAAATCGGTTCTATCCCAGATATGCCTATTGCACAATTTGTTTGTCCCATTCGAAAAGGACGTCCAAAAGTATCAGAAATTATTACCGCAACAGTTTTTCCAGTTTGTTCAAAAATTTCTTTTCTTAATCGTTCTGCAGATTCATCAGAATTTAACGGTAGCAAGGTGGCAAAACCATTAACAACATTACTTTCATCAATTCCAGAATTAGCACAAATGAAACCATTTTTAGTTTCAGTAATGATTAAACCGTTTTTCATTCTAACAATTTTCTTAGATTCAGATAGAACTAGTTCTACAATTCGAGGATCCTTTTTGTATTGAGAGCTTATTCCTTCAGATAATAGTGAAGGGGTAACAGCAGATAATTCAACTAAACGTCCTTCTTGTTTAGAAATAATTTTTTGAGCAATTACAAGAATATCCCCATCAGTTACATTAGCAGAATTTAAAATTATTTTAGAAAGATCATCGTCAGAATTAATTTCTTTGTCGATATAGACGGGAGTTATTTTCAATTATTTTATCATTAAACTAACAAGTAAAAAATTGTTTAGACAATAGTTTGTAATTCTAATTTATAGTGTTTATTGATTATATCTAAAATTTTAGTTAAGTCTTTTTCTTCAAGCGTAGTAGTAGCTAAATCCTTAACTAGATCTTGAGCTCGATATGCAATTCCCAACCCACAGACATCAAATAATTTAATATCATTTGCACCATCAACTACACAGACAATATTTTCTTTCTTTTCACCCCATTCTTCAATTTTTATTTTTGCAGATTTTGACTTATCTGAATCAACATTTATCGTAACGCCATCTAATTTTCCATCTTTAAAGATCAAATCATTACAAAAAACATAATCCAAGCCTAATTCTTTTTGTAATCTGTCCATCATCAATGTGAAACCTCCTGAAACAGCCATAATTTTCCAACCTGCAGATTTTAAAATTTTACAAGCTTCTTTAGCTCCAGTCATAATTGGTAAATCATCAGCTACTTCCTGACATACTTTTTCATCCAATCCCTTTAAAGCAGCAACTCTAGTTCTAAGGCCTTCTTCCCAATTAATTTTACCTTGAATTCCTTGTTTAGTGATTTCCCAAATCTCATCTTCTTTGTTTAATTTTTCTGCAAGAATTGGAAGATATTCTTCATCTAATAATACACCCTCAACATCAAAAATTATTAGCAATAGATTTCTGATTTTGAAAAAAATTCTAATAATATTAAAGTAGTGCCATCTTAATTTGAGATTTCCAATTTTGAATGTATTAAAATATGAAAAAAATCAAAAACGGTAATAATAAATCATGGAATAATATTATGAGTTTATGGTTGAAGAACTTGAACGAAAATATGATGTCAAAATCTTAATGACTGAAGAAAAAGTAAAATTTCCTGATGAATTAAAAGCACAATTAAAAGAATCAGGAATGATGGATGAAAAGGGTAAATTAAAACTCAAAGGAGTTAGTCCAAAAATGCTTAAAAGAATGAAACAAGAATATGTCGAATGTCCTGTTTTAAAAGATGACATTCAATTTGTACAATGTTTCATTTGTCCAAATTTCCAAAGTAGAGTTATGGGCGAGGTTTTCTGTAAAGGGGAACCACTAAAATAATTTTAATAGTTCACGAAAGGCTCATTAATTAAAATAATTCTCAGTAGAGTAGTTTTGGGCAAACAAGATGTTGGAATTACAGTCTCAAAAAATGAGGATTTTAGTGAATGGTATACACAAGTTGTGTTAAAGGCAAAACTAGCAGATTACGCACCAGTAAAAGGGTTAATTGTTTTAAGACCAGATGGATATTCAATCTGGGAGTCATTAAGAAGTACATTTGATAAAAAATTTGCACGTAATGGTATTAGAAATGGATTTTTACCAATTTTGATCCCAGAATCACTATTAGGAAAAGAACAGAAGCATTTTGCAGGGTTTAATCCTGAAGTATTTTGGGTTACACATTCAGGAACAAATGAGGTAGGCGATAGATTGGCATTAAGACCAACATCAGAAACTTTAGCATATACACTTTATTCGAAATGGATTCAAAGTTGGAGAGATTTACCATTAAAAATTAATTTTTGGAATACAGCATTAAGAGCTGAAATCAAAGCTACAAAACCATTTCTTAGAACATCTGAATTTCTTTGGCAAGAAGGGCATACGGTACATTCAACAAAAGAAGAAGCTGAAAAAGAGGTAATCAAAATTTTAGATATTTACAAAGAGACAGTAGAAGAAAAATTAGCAATTCCTGTAACTACAGGAAAGAAGAGTGAAAAAGAAAAATTTGTTGGTGCAGAATATACAACTACAATGGAGTCAATCATGCCAGATGGTAAGGCACTGCAAATGGGTACATCACATTTCTTAGGACAGAATTTTTCAAAACCATTTGAAGTTAAATTCGCAGACAAAGACAATGTGGAGCATTTTGCATGGCAAACTTCCTGGGGGGTGTCATGGAGATTAATAGGCGCAATGATAATGGCACATGGAGACGACAAAGGATTAGTTTTACCACCTAAAGTAGCCCCAATGCAAGTAGTGATTGTTCCAATTTATAGAAACGATGAAGGAAAAGATATCGTATTACCTAAAGTTAAAGAAATTGAAGAAAAATTAGAGTCATTAAACATAAGAGTGCATGTTGATAACAGAGAAGGATTAT
This sequence comes from Nitrosopumilus sp. Nsub, assembly GCF_001541925.1. Taxonomy (GTDB): domain Archaea; phylum Thermoproteota; class Nitrososphaeria; order Nitrososphaerales; family Nitrosopumilaceae; genus Nitrosopumilus. Next base: position 39,052 of record NZ_LQMW01000011.1, on the reverse strand, counting down.
CACCAGGATACAAATTCAATGATTGGGAATTAAAAGGAGTACCGATTAGAATTGAAATTGGTCCAAAAGACATTGAGAAACAAAGTGTCATTATTGCAAAAAGACACAGCGGTGAAAAGACAAGTGTTGAATTTTCAAATATTGAAAAAATTCCATCAATGCTTGATGAAATTCAAAGAACCATGTTGGAAAATGCAAGAAAGCAATCCAAAGAGAATACAATATCAATTTCAGAATATACTGAATTCAAATCAAAAATTGAGAAAGGAGGATTTTTCAACTCTCCATGGTGTGGCAAATTAGAGTGTGAAGAGAAAATTAAAGAAGAAACTGGTGCTGAAATCAGAGTAATTCCATGGAATAGTGAGGATACGACTCAAAAATGCATTTACTGTAAAGAGCAGAGTAAATCAATTCCAGTTTTTGCCAGAGGATACTAGGATAATCATTGGAGATTATCCACCCAAAACATAATAAGAAAAAAAATATAATTTTTGACAATGACTACAAATCCAGAATTGGAATTAAAACCACTAATTCAACAATTCAGAGAAACCAGAAATAGAACATTACAACTAGTAAAAAATTTAGAAAAAGATGACTTTGTGGTACAGACAGCATATTTTATGAGTCCACCAAAATGGCATGTTGGTCATGTTAGTTGGATTTATGAGGCAATTATTAGTAAAATCGATAAAGATTACAAATTTTATTCAAAAGAATTTTCAGAATATCTAAATTCATACTATCAACAATTCGGAGTACCACATGATAAAGGGTTACGTGGAATTGTTTCAAGACCAACAGTGGATGAAGTGTTTGCGTACTTTAATACAATAAATCAAAGAGTTGAAAAATTCATAAACTCACATGAATTAACGGATGAAGAAAATAGATTAATAACAATTGGATTTCACCATGAATGTCAACATCAAGAATTAATGATTTATGATTTTCAACATTTACTAGCAGAATCATACAAACCAGCAATACAAAATAAAATAAAATCTACAAGTAGTGTAGAGAAAAAATCTGTTTTAGTCAAAGGTGGATTGTACACAATGGGGTATAACGGTACAGAGTACTGTTATGACATCGAACTACCAGAACACAAAGTTTACCTAAATGATTACAAGATAGATGTCTTTCCAGTTACAAATGGGCAGTATTTGGAATTTATGGAATCAGGCGGATATGACACATACAAGTACTGGTTATCAGACGGATGGGAGAAAGTAAAGAAAAACAAATGGAAGTCTCCAATGTATTGGGAGAAAATTGATGATGCATGGCACATTAGAGATTTTGCAGGGATTCACAAAATCAATCCAAACGAACCAGTAAAACATGTCAGTTACTACGAAGCAGATGCTTTTTGTAAATGGGCAAAAAAAAGATTACCAACTGAAGCTGAATGGGAAAAAGCTGCATGTTGGAATGATACAACTCAACAAAAAAATATTTTTCCGTGGGGAAATGAGCCCCCAACTGAAAATAATTGTAATTTACTAGAATCATACCAATGGGGATGTACTGAAATTGGTGCATATCCAGAGGGAGTCAGTCCATCAGGATGTCAACAAATGATTGGAGATGTGTGGGAGTGGACATCATCAGAGTATACAGGGTATCCAGGATTTGTTACAGGATTTGATGAGTATAATGACAAGTGGTTTTCAAATCAAAAGGTATTACGAGGGGGTTCATTTGGAACACCTTCAATGTCAATTAGAGCAAGTTATAGAAATTTCTTTAGACTAGATGAGAGGTGGTTGTTTTCTGGATTTAGATGTGCAGAAGATGCTTGATGAGATTAGTGAATCAAAAAACAGATATTCTAAGTATATTGTACGATGGAGATGTACAACAATGTATCGAAAAAATAATACACCATGTAAAAGATCTAAAAAAACGAGTCTACTTTTTAGATAACAATGTTAATGAGAAATACTTTTTTTCATCGCACCAAGTATGATTAACATCAAACCCAATATCTTCAAAGAGGGATTCTAGTTGAGATAGTTTGAATTTATGAGAATATTCAGTGTGGATTAGTTCATTTTTTTTTAATTGTATTTTCATTTCAGATTGAGATATCACAACTGTCTGATTTACCAAAGATTTGAGATACATTTCAATTCGTTGTGCTGATTCATTATACACAGAATGGTGTGCAAAATTATTCAAATCAAAATCAGCATCCAACTCATCATTAATCCTAGATAATACATTGAGATTAAATGCAGCAGTTACTCCTGCTGAATCATTATAAGCTGATTCCAAAATGAAATAATCCTTTACCAAATCCAGTCCAATTAAAAATAGATCACCAGATTTCATTGTGGAGTGAATTTTTTTCAAAAATTCCACACCATCATCAGGTGAGAAATTACCAAAACTAGAACCCAAAAATATTATCAAATTCTTTTTTGCATCATAATTTTTGAGAAAATCCAATCCTCCTTCATAAGTATCAATTATTCCTGTAATGTGCAAATTCTCATAGTTAGATAGTAAGATTTCAGAGGATTCAGTCAAAATATCAGAAATATCAATTGGAAAATACTCTATTTTATTCTGAAATTTCTCAAAAATATCCAAAATTAATCGTGTTTTAGTAGAAGAACCACTACCTAGTTCCACTAGACGAAACGAATCATCCAAGTAATCAAGTAAATCTTCTTGGAGATGTTCCAGAATACTAACTTCTGTTCGTGTAGGATAATATTCAGGAAGTGAGCAAATACTCTCAAAGAGTTCAGAGCCTTTAATATCGTAGAAAAATTTTGGAGAAATGAATTTTTTGTCTCTACTCAGACTGAATTTAATTTCATCTGCAAAAGAATTCTCAATTTTTGTAGCATGTGGTTTGAAATATTGTAATTTATCATCTAGTACATATTTTTTATAATTGGAGTTGGATGTAACGTCATTCAAGTGATATGAGTCATCTTCAGTTTCCATAAGTGTCTTATCCCAAATGTATGTAAAACAACATATTTCTTGATATACTCCAAGGATTAGAGAAATAGTATTGGAAGAAATATTAGAAATTAGAAATTTAAAAAAATATTACACAAAAAAGAAAATATTTAGTTCAAAATCACTAGTTGTCAAAGCAGTAGATGATGTAACATTTTCAATTAAAAAAGGAGAGGTGTTTGTGTTGGCAGGAGAGTCAGGGTCAGGAAAAACAACAATTGCCAAACTAATTTTAAAATCAATTCAAGCAGATTCAGGTAAAATCATTTTTGAGAGTCAAGAGATAGATGAACAAAAAAAGAATTTGCAAAAAATTAAAATGAATTGTCAAATGATTCATCAAGACCCATATGACTCAATAAATCCAAGAATGAGAATAGGAGACATCATATCAGAACCACTTGAAATCCACAATACAGAAAACAAAGAGCAAAGGATGAAAAGAGTAATTGAAGTGTTACAAGAAGTAAAGTTAGAACCAGCAAAAGAGATAATTGGAAAATACCCACACATGTTATCAGGAGGACAAAGACAAAGAGTAGTGCTAGCCAGAGCATTAGCATTAAAACCAAAAATAATCATAGCTGATGAGCCAGTTTCAATGCTAGATGTGTCAATTAGAGCAGAAATGCTAGAATTAATGAAACAATTACAAACAAAATACAATATTTCATTTATCTACATCACCCATGATCTAGCAACTGCAAAATATTTTGGTCAGAGAATTGCAATTTTGTATTTGGGAAAAATTGTCGAGACAGGACCAATTAATCAAGTACTAGAAAGTCCAAAACACCCGTACACTCAGGCGTTAATTGATGCAATTTCAGAACCAGATCCGAACAATATTCACAAAGTAAGAGAGATTAGAATTAAAGAACCAACTGGAAAGGACATTTCAAAAGGATGTAGATTCAAACCGAGATGTCCATATGCAATTAAACAATGTGATGTAGAACCAGATTTAGAAAAAGTTGGTGACAAACATTTTTCTGCATGTTATGTTAAACTAGATTAGATTGTTTTTACTGAAGGAACACGTTTGTCCTTATAGGTAACAACATTTGAAACTCCATTTTTAGGAAATACACCATAAATCAATTTGGCTTTTTGAATTACAGAATCCTTCAGAGACACCATAATGAACTGACTTTCCTTAGAGCGTTCCTCCAAAATTGTAGAGAGTCTTTCAGCGTTAGGTGCATCAAGGTGAGCATCAACTTCATCAAACAAGTAAAATGGTGAAGGCTTGAGTTTTTGTAATGCCAACACAAATACAATTGCTGCAAGTGTTTTTTCACCACCACTAATTGATGTTGATTCTCTTTTTGGTTTGTTTGGGAATTGAATCAAATAAGATATTCCAGAATTAAAGATGTCATCTTCATTTTGTAACTCCAACCAAGCGTTACCGCCAGTCATTTTATTGAAAATTAATCTAATCTCTTTGTCGACTTTATCAAATGCATCCAAGAAAGTTTGTCGCTTATCTCTTTCAATACTTTCAATAAATTTAACAATTCCAATTCTTTCTTCTTCCAAGGAATTCTTTCTAACAGACATTGACCTGTATCCATATGAAACTTCAAGGTAGGCTTCAGGAGCTTTTGCATTTAGGGCGTTAAGTGAGGATAATTCAGCAGTCAAGCCTTGGACGATTGTTTCAACATCAAATGTTTCCATATCTTTGTGGAACCCAAAGGCTGAAAGAATTTGTTGTAATTTTACTTCATTTTCAACTAAATCTTTTAAATCACGATTCAAAGAGTCAGATTTACGTTGAAAATCATTAATTTTTTTGGTTAATTCTCTATCTTTTTCAGTTAAAGTTTTGAGTTTATCATCAATTTCTTGGACTTGCCCAATAGATGAACCAGATGTAGAGATTAATTCCTGTTCTTTTTGTCTTAGTTTTTCTAAAACTTCTCTTTTAGGATCTTTTTGTTTTTCCAAATCGTTAATTTTTGATTCAATTTGTTTAGATTCTAAACGTAATGAACTTTCTTCATCATTTAATCTAGTTGTTTGAGATTTTTCACGATTATCTTGTGTTTGCATTGTAGTTAATTGAGATGATTTATCACGATATTCATTCATAATTGAAGTGTATAATTTTTCAATATCAGATTTTTTTATATTTATTTTTTATAATTCACTTGCAATTCTAGTTTGTTCTCCACTAGCATAATTTTGTTCAACGATACTAATACGATCAAGTAATGAATCAAGGTGAGATTGATTTGTTGAAACTTCAGATTCAATCATATTATTTCTAGAAGTTAGTTCAGAAATTCGTTTTGTTAGTTGTTCTTTAGTATTTTTGGCAGATACAATTCTAGATTTAAGATTTTCATAGTTTTCTGATGCCGAAGTTAATGCATTTTCAGACATAGACAGTCTATCAAAATAAGATTGGATAGAATCATCCAATTTTTTTAAGGTGTGTTTTTTCTTTAGCATGTATTTTTTAATCAAACTTATCGATTGAATCAATCCATCAATGTCACTACTCATTGAAATTAATTTTGTTAGTTTTGAAATTTTTGAATTTATATCAATGACCACAGTTCCACCTTTAGCCTCAAAGAATTCACCATCAAGAGTGACAGATTTGTATCCTAATTGAGATAAATTGTATGCAGATTCACGGGTTTCTGCCAAAAGGATATTCCCAAATAGGAATGTTTTGAGGGCAAAATAGGCATCATTGCATTTTACAAAATCAGATAAGACTCCAATAATACCTGATTCTTTAGGCATAGTAAGTTTGAATTTTGGAATAGCATCAAGAGGAATAATTTTTAATTTTGGAAGTTTTTTTGTTCTTGCAACTTCGGCGATACCCAATAAAGTTGCAAAATCTTTTACCACTAATGCCTTTATCCAATCAGAGCTTACAGCAAGAACAGAACGCTCGTATTTTTTATCCCAAGAAATCATTTCATAAACCAAGCCATCAATTCCTAATTTGTCAGCATCTTCTTTTAATTTTGCAACAGTATAATCTTCATGCATGAAACCTTTCACAGTTTTAATTTTGGATTCATATTGATTAGCAGCCTTGTCAGATTTTTCTAAAATAAATCCTAATTCATCCATATCATGAATTGTTTTTGATTTTTTTGTTTTTAATTTTGAAATTCTAGATTTTAATTCAGAGATAGTTGCACGATGATTATTTGTTAATGAAGATAATTTGGATTCCAAATTGATCAGTGTTATAATATCTTTTTCCAATTGAGTTAATTTTTCAGAATTAGATTTTATTTTTAATTCAGATTCTTCTTTTTCATGTAAAATTTTAGAAAGTTTTAGTTTAACACCATTTGATTGTTCAGTAAGAATTTTTATTTTATTATCAATTTCAGATTTTTTTGCTGCTGCTTCAGATTGCTCAGTAAGAATTTTGTTACGTTCTGAATCAATTAATTCCAAATCACCATTTATCTTATTTCTTTCTTCATTAGTTATTTCAATAGAATCTTTTATTTTTTGGATTTGTGTATCTATGTCTTGTCTAGCAGTGTCAATTTCATCTAATTCAGTTTTTATTTGTGGAATGCGAATATTGATTTGTTCAAGTCTTTTCTTTGATGCAGAAATTGCAGTATTGTCAATCTCATATTGTTCCATTGCAGAACTAATTTCAGCATCAAGTGTAGATTTTGCTTGAGTGTAGTCATTTGCAGCATTCATTAATGTTGATTTTTCAGAATCCAAAACTCCAATTTCACCTTTCAAAACATTTCGTTCACCATCAAATGTGGCCATTTCCTGTGTTAATTCAGACAAAGTTGTCTCTTTATTGGATTTTTTAGCAGAAATTACCTTCATTTTATTGGCAGCAGCAATTGCTTTGTAACGATTTAATTCACGTTCCAGTATATCATGACGTAACTTTTGATTTCTTTCTTCTTCTAATTCATCAATACGGTTTTTAATTTCACCCATTTTAGCAAGTGCAATTTCAAGTCGCCTATCAGCTTCATCAAGTTGTTTTATTGATTCTGATTTTTTTTCATCAAAATAAGAAAGTCCAATTAAATCTTCAATAGTTTTTCTTTTTTCTTCAGATGTGAATTCAGAAATTCTTGTTACAGTTCCTTGTTGTACTGCATTGAGTTGTCCCAATCCAGCATTTGCCATATCAAGTAAATCTAAAACATGACTTCTCTGGGTTTTCTTTTTATTGAGATAATAAGTATTCTCACCATCTTCAGATAATTCTCTAGTTATCTCAACTACATCACTATCTACTGGAATTTTTCTGTCAGAATTATCAAAGTGGACACTTGATCGTGCCATTTTAGGACCTCGACGACTTCCTTCAATATCATGAATTAATGATCGAAGTTTATCAACTCTCATTACTTTGGGTTTATTCTCACCCATTGCAAAAATAATTGCATCCAAAATGTTACTTTTACCTGAACCATTAGGACCAGAAATAGAAACTAACCCAGGTTCAAACTGAACAGTGGTATTTCTAAATCCAAATGATTTGAATCCAAAGATCTCTACTTTTTTTACATGTACCAATAGAGATCATTTTTCATTAGACAGGATAATCGATGTTTAACAATTTTTGTTGACTCTATTGATTAATTTTTCTTGTTATATTATCAAATTTTTCGTAACGGAGGTAATTATCAAATAACTTTCAAAAAGACAATTTCAAAAGAAATGAGCCTAACTATAATTAGCAAGTAAACAATTGTAATGCATGACAAAAGTTGGATTGATCCAAACATCAAATTATGAAAATAACAAAAAAGGAATTGAAAATGTTTCAAAATTATTAAAAAAGTTAGGTACAGATGAAACAGAAATTGTTTGTTTGCCAGAACAATGGCTTCCAAATAATAAGATCGATGATTATGATAAAGAATTTTCAGAATTTAAAAAAATTTCACAAGAATACAATATGACAATTATTCCAGGTGCATTTTATCAAGAAAAAAATAATCAAATTTCAATAAATTCACCCATAATCAGTCCAGATGGAGAAATTATTGGAAAACAGGAGAAAATTCACCCATACGACTACGAAAAAGAGATTGTAAATCCAGGAAATGAAGCCAAAATTTTCAACACATCATGCAAATTTGGGGTGATGATATGCTATGATACTGTTTTTCCAGGCGTGGCAGACACTTTAACCAAAAAGGGGGCACAAATCTTGTTTTCACCAAGCAGAATTGTCAAAGAAGGTATTGAACCATGGAAAATGTATGTTCAAGTAAGATCTTTAGAGAACAGAATACCAATTGTTGCCCCAAATGTTATAGACATGAAATTTGGAGGAAATAGCCTCATTATTGAGCTTCAAAAAAAGGAAAAAATTGTAAAAACCAAATTAACGGAATTATATGGAGAATCAAGTGAATCAATAGACATAATTTTTTCAAATTACAAGGAAATCAGAAAACACAGACTAGAAGATAGAAATAATTTTCAGTGATTATTGATCTGCAACAAATTTTTCACAATCTTGTCTTGCTTGAACATCAGATGTTTGTTCAATTGGATGTTTCATCAGATATGCACTAGCGGATTTTATTGGACCACCAATACCTCTATCTAATGCAATTTTTGCCAATCTTACTGCATCAATAACAATTCCAGCAGAATTTGCTTTATCATCAACGTCTAAACGAACTTCCATATTGTAAGGGATATTTGCCCACTGTCTTCCTTCAATTCTCATAAACATAAGTTTAGTATTTCCTAAAAATGGAATAAAATCAGAAGGGCCAACATAAATTTGATCATCATCTAGACGTTCATCAAGTTGGCTTTGAACACTTTCAGTTTTTGAGATTTTTTTAGAAACTAATCTATCTTGTTCCTTCATGTTTAAGAAATCAGTATTACCACCTACATTGATTTGATATGTTTTTTCAATTTTGGTTCCTCTATCATTACAAAGTTTAGCTAAAGTTCTATGAACTATAGTTGCACCAACTTGACCTTTGATATCATCGCCGATGCAGGGAATATTTTTTTCTTGGAATTTTTTTGCCCAAGCCTCATCAGATGCAATGAATGAAGGAATACAATTAACAAAAGCAGTGTTAGAATCAAGACAAACTTGAGCCCAAAATTCAGTTACTTTGTCAGAACCTACAGGCAAATAAGATACAAGTATTTCTGCACCGGTTTCCTTAAGAATTTTTTTTGCATTTTCGGCTAGTTCAGCATCAGTTAATTTTGTTTCAATAGGTTTAACACGATTTTGAACCCAAATTCCAACACCATCTAATAAAGGACTTTGATAGACTTTTGCATCAGTTTTAGGCATAGTGTCTTTTGGAATCCAATCTACCATATTTGGATAAGCATAGATTGCTTCATTGAGAGGTTGTCCTACTTTATTTTCGCCAACATCAAATCCACATACAAAGTCAATATCATGAATACCATATCCTGCTAATTTATCGTGAATAATTCCAATTACTTCTTGAGATGGATTTTGTCGATAATATTCAATTCCTTGAATTAATCCAGAAAAACAGTTGCCAATTCCAACTAGAGCAACTTTAATTCTACCAGTCATAACAATTCTAATAAAATTAGGCGGTTTAAAGTTTGCTTAACCAATTAGAGTTCAGAACAAGATAAACATTTTTTCTTAAATGATATTCAGAAAAGCCTATTATTTAATAAAAATTAGTCATTAATTATGACAGATAATGAGATCGAGATTAAGGAATTTAAAAAAATCAATTTAGAAGGCGGTTATTTAATTGACGGATTTCCTTCAGTAGGATTTAGCAGTGCTATTGCAACTGAATCAATGATTCATACATCACAATTTGAATTAGGCGGGATAATTGACTCAGAGATATTTCCACCAATCAGTGTAATCAAAAATGGTAAACCAAACTATCCTTCAAGAATTTTCATTAACGAAGATTTGAAAGTAGGAGTATTTTCATCATATCTTAATTTAGATCAATCATTACACAGGCAAGTATCAGATTCAATGTTACAATGGGCAAAAACACACAAAATCAAATTGATTGTTAGCAGTGTAGCAATAAAATCAGATAAAGAAAATTCCGAGATGATGGGGGTTGGAAGTACAGAGTCAGCTAGGAAAAAAATCGAAGAAGCAGGAATAAAAATTTTAGATCATGGAACAATTCCAGGAATACCAGGAATGTTACTTAATGAAGGAAGTATAACAAATCAAGATGTTGTTGTAATAATTTTCAATACATTAGGAGATGGTCCAGATTTCAAATCTAGTGCAGATTTGTGTATGTCAATGTCAAAATTGATTCCAGGAGCTTCATGCGACATCCCATCATTGCAAAAAGAAGCTGAAAAAGCTGAAGCAACAATTAAGGAAACACAAGAAGAATCAACCCATCTTAAAGATTCAATGTATAGATAATTCCATAGCAATGACAAAGTTATGAAAAAATTATGAGTGACATTATAGAATTTGCAATTATTGTAATAGTTATTTCAGTATCAGGAGTAATGTCACCAGGTCCACTATTTGCTGCAAATATCACATATGGATTAAAGTATGGAGCTAAAGCAGGAATAAAAATTGCAATTGGACATTCACTGGTAGAATTTCCATTAGTAATTTTATTAGGAATTGGGATTTTGTCAATGGAGATTTTTCCAGAATTTAGATCAATTATTTCAATTTTAGGCGCAATTACACTTTTTGTATTTGCGTTTTTACAAATTAAAACAACATTAGAGAAAAATAAAAAAATACAAGCAAGACCAAAACAAGGACCAATCATCACAGGAATTTTACTCAGTGGATTAAATCCATTTTTTATTATTTGGTGGCTAACAATTGGATTAAAATTAATTTCAGATGCAATGGCAATATGGGCATTTGTAGGAATTTTAATTGTATTTGTGTTGCATGTTTGGATGGATTTTGTATGGTTAGGAGCTACTGCATTTTTAATTTCAAAAAGTAAGAAAATTATTTCAAATACAAATTATAAAATAATTATGTTAGCGCTGAGTGTAATATTGATTTATTTCGGAATAACATTTTTGATAGATGCAATCAATTAACCACAATCTAAAATTTCAATTATAGGAGTACAACTGTCATTATATGAATCAATTTTTTCTAAAATTTCTTCACAAAATTCAGGATCAAAAGATTTTTCATAAATTTTTATCTCATTTAAAATAAACATGTGATTTACACCACACAATTTTTCAGATGTTAAAAAAAATATCACTACAACAATTACTAAAACAATTAAAAGAAGAATTCTTAAATTATTCTTTTGTAATATCAATTTCCATATTAGAAACGTTACGTTGTTTCCCATCTTGGGAAGTAAGTGAATCTGAAGAAATTCTAACGTCACTAATTACATAACCAACAGTATCCATTCTTTTGACAATCATTTGAGATACATCAACTGCCTGAGTAATTCTTTTTCCGCGAGCTTTGATTGTGATACTCGGTCTAGTAGAAAGTTGAGTCAAGGTTGCTGAAACGTAGCTCATTATGGGTTTAGTTCCAATAAAGATAACATTTCGTTCTTCAGTAGAGTTTGAGTTTGCAGAATTTTCATCGCTGTTTGAAAGTTCTGGTGTTGGCTCTGGTTCTGGTGTTGGCTCTGGTTCTGGTGTTGGCTCTGGTTCTGGTGTTGGCTCTGGGTTAGTTCTAGTATCAAATTCAGATAAAATATCTTCTGCATCATTAGATTTTTTGTTAAAACTCAATTTGGAATTCCTATAATTAAAAAATGACTTTATCTTTTATTTAATTATTCAGGTGCTTGCCTTGAAGATAATCTTCAAATAATTTTTCAAGTTCATCGTCAGAATTACAGTTCTTAATTTGCTCAACCAAAACAGGTTCCTCAATTTCATAACAATTCATCATTTCCTGAGAATCTTTGAATATCAGCATAGCCTTGTTTTTAAAAATACAATGATATAATTTCTCTTTTTCCATATTATCAGGATTAAAATTTACACCATTCTCATCAACAGATACAGGGTATACCATAATCAATATAGTTCACATCAATATTTAGATTTTAACAATTTTCCATTATAGAGTATTGACAAATTATTAAACAAGAAGAATATAAAATCAAAAATTATTAATTTCAAGAAAAATAGAAAATATCAAATGAACGAGTCAACTCTCAAGTTTATCAAATGTCCAAAATGTAACAAAATAGTAGATTTGGAGATTTATGAAAATAAAAAAGAAATTGTTGAAGGGATTTTAAAATGCAATAATTGTGAATTAGTTTTTCCAATAATTGATAAAATTCCCATTATGCTAACTGATTTAAAAAAATATTTTTCTGAACATAAAATTTTAAGTGGTAAATTATACAGATTAACCTCAAGTAAGGAAATGAAAAATTTTCTGAAGTCAATGTTTAAAGAAATCATTTGGAATAATAATGACAAATCAGGAATTGAAGAAAGATGGACAAAAATCTATCAAAATAATAAAAATATTAAATTTTATAAAATTATTAAATCAGAACTAAGAAAAATTCCAAAAAAAGAATTAGTTCTAGAATACGGTTGTTCAATTGGAATCATCAGTAATTATGTATCAAATCAAAGTAAGAATGTTTTTGGAATAGATAAATCATTTAGTGCAATTCAACATGCAAAAACAAATCAAAAAAACAATACAGATTACATAGTTTCTGATTTTGCATCAAATCCGTTTAGAGATAAAAAATTTGATTTGATTATTGGGTTAAACATTCTAGAATTAATGGAACCAAATATTTTATTAAAAATTATTTCCAAGCAAATATCAAATGGATATGTAATGATTTCAGATCCATATGATTATGACCGAGGGATAAATTCAGTTAAACAACCAATTGATGAAAAAATTTTGAGAAAAAAATTAACAGAACTAGAGTTTAAAATAACCAGCAATACAAAAAAACCGTCATTTACATCATGGAAACTGCAACTTTATGATAGAGCAAGTCTAGAGTATAAAGTAGACATAATTATTGGAAAAAAGTAATCTAAGTTAATAAAGAAAAATCAAAAAAATGGAACAGATACAAAATACAATAATAATCAAAAAAACAAAATAGTACATTGGGAAGAGTAGTTTTCCACATCGATTTTGATTATTTTTATGCTCAATGTGAAGAAGTGAGAAAACCAAATTTAAAATCAAAACCAGTATGTGTTTGTGTTTTCTCGGATAGAGGAGGGGATAGTGGTGCAATTGCCACTGCAAACTATACAGCTAGAAAGTTTGGAGTAAAATCAGGCATTCCAATCACATTTGCAAAAAAAAAATTAGAACACAGAAAAGATGCAGTATTTTTACCAGTAGATTTTCAATATTATGAAAAAATAACTGAAAAAGCAATGCAAATAATGAAAAACAATGCAGATATTTTTGAATACGTTGGAAGAGATGAAGCATATTTAGACGTAACAGAAAGAGTAGAGGAAAATTTTGATAAAGCTAGTCACCTAGCTCAACAAATTAAAAATTCAATTAGAACAGAACTAAAACTAAGTTGCTCAATAGGGATTTCATCAAATAAATTAATTTCAAAAATAGCGTCAGATTTTCAAAAACCTGATGGATTGACAATAGTCGAACCTAATAAAATGGAACAATTTCTAGAACAACTAAACATTCGAGTTATTCCAGGAATAGGTAAAAAAACAGAACAGAGGTTTAAAGAAATGAATTTAGAAACAATTGAAGAAATAAAAAAAATCGACATCTTTACTTTGAATAAAGAATTTGGAAGAAAAAATGGAGCATATATTTACAATGCAGTAAGAGGAGCAAATAATGAACCAGTTAAAGAAAAAGAAGAGAATATTCAATATAGTAAAATCATTACACTGAAAAAAGATTCTAAAGAATTTGAATTTTTATTAGAAAATTTATACGAATTGTGTAAACAGGTTCATCATTTAATTAAAAGTAATAATAAAATGTTTAAATCAATAGGCATACATTTTGTACAAACAGATCTAAGTAACAAATCAAAATCAAAAATGTTACGTAATTCAACTAATAATCTTGAAGAATTAGAAAAAAATGTAAAACAACTATTGACAGATGCATTAGAAGATCAATCAATGACGATTAGAAGAATAGGTGTTAGAGTATCAGATTTAAGCGAAATAAAAGGTCAAAGTGACATAACTAATTTTTTTTAATATTTTCAGATTCAGATTTTTTTAGTCGTCTAGATTCAATTACTATTACAACTAAAATAAAAACAAATAACCACGGTAAGAACATTATTTCACCGGCAATTTTGTGATATTCCTCCCAGGCAACAGGATCAGTAGTTACCTTCAGAGCATACCAAGATAAAGAGAAAATTCGAATTAAATTAACAATTATAGTTCCTATTATTCCTATAATGAAATATACAATTTTTCGACTTTTCAAAATATTCATTTTTAACATAAATGCACCAATTACAAGTGAAAAAATGATTATACTGTGAACACCTGCAGAAGGCCAAAAAACTTGTAATGCCATTGAACCATGATCACCACGTAAGAACATTATGTTATCACGAGCTATTGCGGTTCCAAGATCAAGTGCTGTAATTACCCAAACATTAGCTTGAACGAAATAAGGAACAACATATTGTAATGGACCAAGTGTATCATAAGGAAAGAATGCATCTAAAGAAAGAATTATTGCAGTCCCACTAAGAAAAATTGGTGCAGCAGGTGCAATTCTAATCCAACGTTTACCAAAGAAGATAGTCAAACCAAGTACAATGAAAATTGCCATAACAATAAAGTCCCACATCCAAGTCCAAGAGTAAATTAATTGAACATCAAACTGTGTAGCAGATTCAATTAAAAATTCTCGCAAACCATATTCTAATGAGATCAAATATGAAATAGTAATTAGTGCGATTGGGATTAAAGCAAATAATCTTTTTTTAGAAATAATTATTTTCAAACCAATTAATTCAGCAATAACAAAAACTAATGCAAAAAAGTAACCACCCCTACCTTCATTCCAACTCCATGCAATGGAATCAGGAAATGCGATCATTGCAAATAAAATTGGACTTGATATTAGAAATATCCCAACAAATAGATTCCAATTTTGCATACAAACCAAACTAAAAATGGCAAATAAAAATCTGAACGTAGTGAAGAATCAAAGTTACGATAAGATAAAAGAGGAATAGAAAATCAGTCTTCAGAATCTTCTAGTTCATCAAGTTCAGAGTCTCGTCTGCTTGGTCGAATTGGAACATAAATGATTGTCACAATAAAGAATAATCAGACTAGATGATACAATCAAGGGTTGTAAAAATTTGTCTAATTGGTAATTTTCAGTCCATCAAAACTAAAAATTTACCTGACATTCGGTTTTGAGGGATTTAATCGTTGTAAAATAGGTGATTACAAGAATTCCAATGGCAATTATTCTAATTGGGATTTCATAGTTTGTAAGGAAGGCAGTGGCAGTAGCTCCAATTGATCCAAATGTAGAGATAACTGCAAATCCAATTGGTCCACAACTACATGCACCTGCAACAGAACCCACAATAGAACCCAAAATACTTCCTCCCATTTTTTGTTTAGAATTTTTTAGATGAGTAATTCTAAAAAGATTCATAGGAATTACTAATGCAGACAATATTGAAAGAATTAGAATTAAGAAGAATCCAAGTTCATTTCCAGACGGTAAGTGAGATACAAAGAATGGTTCAAAGAAAATAAATTCAGAAACAAATAACAAAGTAATCATCAAGGATGAAAAAATTATCAAAGATAATGCAATGAATTTGAAATTAGAAAAAATTAATTTTAAAATATTGATCATTTAGACCATAGAATCCAAAACTTTTTTGAATACAGAGAATGGTTGAGCACCGCCAATTTGTTTTTGGTCAAAATCTGGACCAATTATAAAAAATCCAGGAGTTCCTCTAACACCATTATCTCGAGCCTGTTGTGAATTGTATTGTACACGTTTGGAATATTTATCAGAATCAAGACATTCATTAAATAATTCCATATCAAGATTTAAACTAAAAGCAAAAGCCTTCAATCTTTCAGTGTTTGCCCATCCACTATCAATTTTAGACTCTTGTGAATTATAGAGAATTCCATGATATTCCCAATACTTATTTTGATCATCAGCACAATAAGTTGCCTGAGCTGCTTTTGGAGAATCCTTACCTAAAAATGCAAAATCAACAAAAACTAAATTTGCTTTTCCAGTTTCAATATAATCTCTCACTATCATTGGCTTAGTGTTATGAAACCAATTATAACATTGATGACACTGATAATCACCAAATTCAACTATTGTAATAGGAGCATCAGGATTGCCTAAAATTGGAGAGCCCAAAGCTGTGGAAATGCTACCATGAATTCTACTCATATCAACATCATATTGTTCACCCAAGTTTGATTCATTTTCAGATGAAGATGCTAATGCTGCAATTCCAGCAATTATAGAAATGATAATTATTCCTAAAATAGGACCTTTTTTCTTCATCAAATAAGGTTTATCAAAATGAGTTAAAAAAACCTATTTGAGATTTTGGGAAGATTTTCTACGAAATAAATTTACAAATTTCTCTATAACAGTATCAATTGGACAAACATCACAAGGAATTGTTGATGAGTGAGTTTCAAGATGTTTTAGGAATTTTTCGCGTGAATTTAATACCAAATCACATTTTTCACAATAAACTTTTGCATTATTAGGATTTGAAAATTTTTTCACATTGAATAACTAAAATAATTGCTTATAAAGATCATGTTGAAAATCAACAAAGAATTAGAGATAATGCATTCTCATATGAACAGTTAATTCAACTTGATATTGAGTTACAAATCCACAATGAGTACATGAAAAAAGTTGATTTTGTTGAGATTTAGATTCACGTTGCAGTACTTTTCCATCTACAGATTTGATATAGATTAAATCATTATTAGAAATTACAGCAAAATTTGAACTTTCCTCAATAAAATCAAAATATTCCTTTATAGCTGAAATTACCACTTCAACATCAATAATTTCATCATCTAGAGTAGATAATGTAAATTGATGATTTTTCAAAGTAGGAATTGCTTCAACTTTATCTGCAACATAAACAACTAATTCATTTTGAATTGAAGTTACATCAGCACAATCAACAGTAAGCATGAAATTCCAAAGAATAATGAATATTTTAGTTTAACAGTAATTTGAAAATAATATTAATAGATAATAATTAGAAATGAAAGTATGGGAAATTCAGAAACATTTGGAGTTCAAAAAGGCCACGGGGAGGAAATTATTCAATGGTTAAATGAACAATCAAAAACACAAAAAGGCAAATTAGAAGCTAGGTTATACGGATACACAGTAGCAACAAAAAATTTTGGAGAATTTGAAATGTTTTCATGGATTGGGGATGTACAAATTGCAAGAAAATTAATCATTAAAGCTAGTAAAAAATTCAAGATTAAAATAATTGAAGGAGGGTATAAGCCAAAAGAAAAAGTGTTTAAAATGAAAAAGTTTGATTTTGCTAAAGTGAAAAAAGGAGATAAAACAATAGGCCAATTAGAATTTGCAGTATCACGATTTGGAAATGCAGAGTGGGAAATTCAAGATGAAGAACGACATTGAAAAAAATTGGGGAATGATGAAATGAAAATAGGAATCATCGGAGTAGGAATGTTGGGAGAAGCAGTTGCATTGAATCTATTGAATTTAGGGTTTAAAGTATCAGTATACAATAGAACTAAAGAAAAAGTATCAAAAGTTGAAAAAAAAGGCGCAATAGTAATGGATTCACCAAAATTAGTAGCAGATAATTCTGAAGTAATAATTATCATTGTAAAAGATGCAATTGCAGTAAAAGAAGTTTCATTTGGAAAAGATGGAATCATAGAATCAGGAAATAAAAAATTGATTGTGGCAGATATGAGCACAATTGAGCCAACTGAATCAAAAGAAATTGCAAATAATTTTAAACAAAAACAAATTCAGAAATTAGAAATTCCAGTGATGGGAGGTCCAAACGTTGCAATTACAGGTAAATTAGTAATGATGGCATCAGGACCAAAAAATAGTTTCGAACAATGTAAATCAATTTTTGAAAAAATTGCCAATAAAGTATTTTTTCTAGGAGAACAGGGAACAGCAAATTCAATCAAATTAGCTATGAATTTACAAATCACAATGTTGGCACTTTCCTTATCAGAAGGAATAACATTAGTTGAAAAATCAAAAGTAGACCCAAAAATCTTTTTAGAAGTTCTAAATTCAACGTATTTCAAAACAGGCATGAGTGAAAATAAAGCATTTAAAATGATTGAAGGAAATTATGATGCAACTTTCACATTATCAAATTTGAAAAAAGATATCACAACCATGATAAATACATCTAAAAAATTAGGTGTAGAGTTACCAATGATCACAAAAGCTGAAGAAATATACAAAAATGCAATTAAAGAAGGGTTAGGGGATTACGATTATACAGGAATAATAGAATATATTAAAAAAATCAACAATTCCCAGAATTAAGCAGGTAAATTATTTTTTTTAATATATTTCCTGTAAGAGAAACCAAAAACCAACATTGCAATTCCAGTTAAACCACCCCACATGACAAAAGAAATCAGATCAAATTCAGACATAAGTTAGTGGAAAAACTTGAAACATCTAAAGTTTAGGATCAGTCAAAGAAAGTTCAAAAATTACTCATGGAATTATGCTGAAACATCTAAATAGATTTGAGATTGAGATAGTTTATGCCTGAATTTAAATGCGAAGATTGTGGAAAACGTCTATTTCATGAAAATGAAACCACTTTAGAAGTAGAAAAAACAATTCATTCAAAATTTTGCAGGAAAATTAAAGGGGAGATCCATAGCTTTACACATAGAGATCCAGCACACATGGAAACATTTGACATAGAAAGAGAAAACGATTCAACAGGCGAACCAGTTTTAAAAAAATAACAATTCAACATCCTCAAAATTATATCCTAGATAATTATTATGGAATTTAATTGACTGAAGAATATGATTATGATTTAGTTGTCGTAGGAGGAGGGCCTGCAGGTTCATCAGCAGCATTTACTGCAGCAAAGAATGGAATTAAAGTTGCATTAATTGAAAAAGAAAATTCAATTGCAGAAACAGTAAGAACAAGCGGAGTTACATGGATTAAAAGCATTAAAGAATTTAACATTCCTGAAAATTGTTATCATCCAATCAAAAACTTCTCATTTGCATCACCAAATAACGAAGTCACAATCAGCGATTCAATCCCTACAGCAGCAGTATTAGATGTAAGAAAAACATATCGATGGTTATCTGAAGAAGCAAGAAAATTAGGGACAGATATTTTTGTTAAGACCAACATAAATGAAGTGATCAAAGACAAAGAGCAAAACATCATAGGAGTTAAAGGAACGGGTCCAGAAGGAAGAATTACATTCAACTCTAAAGTTGTAATCGATGCAACAGGATTTACATCAACAATTTCTAAAACAATGGGATACGTAACACAATGGGAAAGGTTTGGAGCAGGAGCAGAATACGAAGCTGAAGTTGAAAATGTAGACCCAGATACATGGTGGTTAATGGTAGGTCAAGAATACACACCTGCAGGATATGCGTGGATTTTTCCACTTGGAAACAATATTGTTAGAATTGGTGTAGGGGTAGGAAAACCAGAATCAGACATAGACCCAACTCAGAGACTAAAAGAAATAATAGAAAAGAAATTAGGACCAATAAAAAAACTAGGAAAAATTACACCAATAGAATTTCATTACGGGTTAATTCCAAATGACGGATTATCTCGAAAGACAGTTTACAATAATTTGATTTTAGTAGGAGACACTGCAGGTCAAGCCAACCCATTGGTTTTAGAAGGAATTAGATATGCAATAAAATTTGGCAGAGTTGCAGGAGAAGTTGCATCTAAAGCAATCAAAAATAAAAAAACAGATGAAAATGCATTGTATCCATATGAAGAGAATTGGAGAAATGCCATTGAATCAAAAATAAATTCAGCAGGTAAAGTTCAAGATAGATGGATTAAATTATCAGATGAAGAATGGGATAAAGAATTAGACATAATTAAAGAATTAAAAACTGAAGAATTTTTGGATTTCATTAAGGCAGATTTTGGATTATCAAACATGGTGAAATTAGCTATGAGTCATCCCAAATTGGCAGTCAGACAATTATTCAATTTAGTGAAATCAAAACAATAGAAAAAATCATGCCGTAGCAACTAAGGGGTAATAGATGCTAGGCATGATTTTAGGCACAGATACAGTATGGTCAGTTGGCTCGGACATACATAACGAATGAAATTGCTCAATAGTCATTGTAGAACAACATTTACAGATCATCACTACATTTTTGAAGCAATGAGAGCATTTTTTTGCTTCAATTAATTTTCCTCCACAATTTCTACATGATCCATCAGGCAATTTCTTTTCAAAATTATTCATTAAAAATTAGTTATAAAGAGGACGTAGAATTTATTCGAATAAATCATCAGTACGAAGAAAGTTATAATTGAATTAAAAAATTAAATTGAACATGGATAGAATTAGTAAAAAATTTGATGAATGGGCAATAAATGGAAAAGCAGAATCCATGGAAAAAGGACATGGAAAAAATGTTTTAAAATTTTTGAATAAAATTTCATTTGATCAACCATTTAGTTTTTTGGACGTAGGATGTGGAAATGGATGGGTAATCAGACAGATAACAGAAATTCCCACATGTAAAAAAGCTGTAGGAATAGATAAAAGTAAAAAAATGATTACTCTAGCAAATAAAAAAATTAGAAATAACAAAGAGAGTTTTATTCATACAGATGTAGAATCATGGAAATATACTGGAAAATTTGATTTCGTTTTTGCAATGGAATCAATTTATTATTCAGATTCAATGGAAAAAGCAATTAAAAAAATTTACAAATTATTAAAACCAGGAGGACAGTTTTTCTGTGGAACAGATTTCTATACAGAAAATAAAGATACAACAAAGTGGGCAAATATGATGAAAATCCAAATGCATTTACATTCAAAAAAAGAATGGAAAGAATTTTTTAAAAATGCAGGATTTTCAGTTCAAACAAAACAAATCAAAGATTTGAAAGGAAATGAAAAATGGAAAAGAGAAATGGGAACATTATTCATCATAGGCACAAAATCCATTAAGTAATATTCAAATCATATTAAAAAAATTACCATGATGTGAGCTGGAGCACGAAACGCTGCTACGGCAGAGGAAACTCCTCCCTCCATACAGGAAATGTGATCTGGAGATAGATAATCAGAGATGGTTGGCAACGATGCAGAAAAAAATCCAATATGGCGCACAGTGATGGTGAAAACCTGAGATTTCCATAAAAGGAATGAAAAAGACGACCCACATGGAGCAAAGCCAAACAGAACCACAGGTTCCTGTACCAGGTTCAGGTAGGCTGCAAAGCGAAATATCGTGAAAACAGAAGGAGGGTTACTCCCAGCACACATTATTTTATTTTAGAAACTTAGATTTTAAAAAAAACTTTAACTCATTTCACGGACATGTTCTTTACAAATATCTGCACCGCAATTACATGTTGCATCACACAAACATGAACCATGCATTGCACAATCACATTCAGTTCCAATTTCTGCAGATGCAGCACATCCACATGCTGCTTCTTCAGTAGTGGATGGAGTAGTTTGTTCAGGAACAGTTTCTTGAGGAGATACTTCTGCAGATTCTTCATATACACTTCTAGTTTGATTATAATCTGCATCAGATTTCAATTGTGCTTCACCTCTATTGGTTTGATAACCACCTGATGATGCACTGGTTTGATATCCAACAAGATTACTTGGATCAATTCCTTGTTGTCCAACTGCTTGCTTTTTCATTGAACGACTACTAACAATGAAAAAGCCTATTCCGGCTATAGCTGCCATACCAGCCATTCCATAGATAATCAATACAGGGAAATCACCAGTGGAAGTTGTCATATAATCCTCTGGAGGAGTTGGAGTAACACCAGCGATTTCAATTCCATCTAAAACATCTAAAGCACCAAATCCAATTAGAAACAAGTTTGCAGTATCAGTAGATTGTACACTTCTTACGGTATAATGTTGATCAGCCATTACTTCTGCTTCAAAGACCCTTTCAACTTGTCTACCTTCCCTAATACTACTTTCACCCATCGTCCAACTTGAAACAACAAAGCCTGCAATTTCGTCATCCAAACCAAAAGTACTTGCATCTGCATTAATTCCAGTTGGATCAAATAAGAAATGCCAATTAGTTAATGGTTGTTCTAAAATAAAATCAGCGTTAATTAATTCTCTATTCAAAACACTTTCAGCTTCTGTATTCACAAATGTATTGTAAAGAATGGGCTCTTCGGTTTGCAAAATATCAAGAGGAATATTGATTTCAACACCATCAATTTCAACTGGAGATTTTGTGGATAATCCTCTCCATCCTAAATCAACTAATTTCTTTTGAGAATCTTCAGTAATAACATAATTAGAAATAGTTCCCTCTAAGATTACACGGTAATCAATAGAAGTTTGTAAATTTCTTCCTTTCAATTGAAATTCATATAGTACATTCAAGTCAGAAATTCTTGCCTGACTCCCATCTTGTTGAATTCCTTCATTAAGTTGTATCATTAACTTTTGAACATCAGGATTTGTTGCATCTGCTTCTCCAGAAGTTTTCCATTCAGACCCAGCTAAAGTATCATACAAGACACCACCGTTTGGATATTCAACAAATACAGTTTTGAGATAACCTATTTTAAAAGGAGATTCATCATTATTTGGATTAATTCGAGAATCCAATTGTGCGCCCCATGCAGGTGCACTTGTACCAAAAACAATAAGTCCTGCCAACAAAACTGTCAAAATTACTGCTTTAGTCACGATTAAAAATTACAGCACAGTCATAATAAACTTATCCAAGAATTCTAGAATCAGTTTTAACTTATCGATCATAGAATTTTCTAAAAAGTAATATGTAGTAACACAATAGGAAAATCGTTTTAGAGGTATATGAGATGATTACAGTTTTAGCAGGAGGAACAGGTTCCGTTAAATTAGTTAGAGGTTTAGTGGCACAAGAAAAAAAGGTCAACGTAATTAGTAATGTCGGAGATAATTATTGGTTATATGGATTGTATGTATGTCCAGATATTGATACGATAATTTACGGATTAGCAGATCTTTTGGATCAGGAAAAAGGATGGGGAATTAAAAAAGATACATTCAACTTTTTGCGCCAGATGGAAGTATTTGGAGAAGAAACATGGTTTGGTGTTGGAGATAGAGATGCAGCAACACATTTGATTAGAACCAATATGTTGAAAAACGGAAGAAATCTTAGTGACATTACAAAATGGATGTGTGAAAAATTTGCAGTTACTGCAAATATTATTCCAGTTACAGACAATACTGTTGAAACAAGAATTACAACAAACAAAGGAGAATTACACTTACAAGAATATTGGGTAAAACACAGAGGATTAGATCCTGTAGAAGGAATTCAATACATAGGAGCTGACAAAGCTAGACCAAACCCTGAAGCAATAAATGCAATTCATGATGCAGATATGGTAATTTTAGCTCCAGGAAATCCACTAACATCAATAGGTCCAATGTTACAACTAAAAGGGATTAGAAAAGAATTATCAAAAATTAAGAAAAAAGTAGTTGCAGTTAGTCCACTGATTGGAGATAAATCAATTAGCGGTCCAGCAGCAAAGTACATGCAAGCTGCAGGAATTGAATCAAATGCATATGGATTAGCAAAAATGTATTCAGATGTTTGTTCAAATGTCATAGTAGATACAAAAGATAAAGCACTTGTTAAAAAAATTCAAGGATTAGATATGAAGACATATGAAACAAAAATTACTATGAAAAACAAATTGGCAGAAGAAGCATTAGCAAATTTCATTTTAAAACAAGTGCACGTTTAATTTGAAAATTGCAGCAATTATACCAGTAAAGACTTTTTCAAACGCAAAAACACGCTTAAAATTACCATCAGAAAAAATTGAAGAATTATGTAAATTGATGTTAGAAGAAATTTTACAAACACTATCCATATCACCAAAAATTGAAAAAATAATACTAATCACAAAAGAAGAAAAGGCCATAGAATTAGGCAAAAAATTCAACACAGTTACAATAATTGATAATGAAGAAAAAAGTGTAAATGAAGCAGTATCTCTCGCAGAAGAATATCTGTTAGAAAATGATTTTAACGCATCAATTGTCTTTCCTCAAGATATACCATTCATTAAAACTCAAGATATTGATTTTATGTTAAAATATCAAATGCACCCAAATTTTGTAATTATTGTACCATCAAGAAAATTTGATGGAACTAATGCACTAGTAAGGATGCCAATCAATATCATGAAAACACATTACGATAATGACAGTTATAGAAATCATATGAAGACAGCAAAAGAACACACACTAAATGTCGCAATGGTTTTCGTAAAAAGAATTATGTTAGATGTAGATGATCAAGAAGACCTGAGTGTGTTATTAGAACAAAAGGAAAAACCAAATTTTGTAGAAAAAGTCAAGAAGATTCTAAATTAATAATTTTTTGAATAGTATTTATTTAAAATTAAAATACAAATTGCTAAAATTCCAGAAAATAAAAACAACAGTTCCAAAGTAAACATCAATGGATTAGAAAAAGCAAGTTCTAAAGGAACATAATTTATCTGAGAAATAAAATGAGCATATGCAAAAATGAAATAATTTGTAGCCCAATGAATTAAAAGAGAAACAACAAACCCATATCGAAGATATACCCACCCCAAAATAATTCCACCAGCAGTGGCTTGAGCAAATTTACCCTCTGTCCAGGAATCACCAAATGCAATATGAGCAAATCCAAATAACATACCCACAAAAATAATTACAAGAATTGCTTTTTTCGAATCAATGATGTTTAACGATGAAGGAGTCCACAGACATTTCAAGAAATAGCGAATAGAAGCACGACTAGAATATAATGCAAATAAAGGAATACCAATCAAAATAATTCGAAAAATAAATTCTTCAAAGAGAGGAGCAAGAGAGACATAAAAAAATTGAATTAAATTATTATCGCCTAAAGGAGGAACAGTTACAATTCCAAAAGATTCTTGAACTAGATTAATTATTGCTGAAACTAAAACTAAAACAGATAACCATTTTGTTATAGCAAACATATAATTTAATTTTGCATCATATTTGCCAAGAGAAATTAAAGAAGAAATAGATTTTAAAAAATTCTGCTTGGGTCCAAGAATAGAAATAACAAAAATAAAAAGATAAAACAACCATAAAACTACAAAGACATCACCAATACTCAAATCAACATTAGATTGGTAAAAAGAAGAATTTTGAAATATATCCAAATGAGTTATAGGATAATCATAATTTATGGATTCACCAATATCAGTTTCAAAAACAATGTAAATTCCAATAGGAAAAGAAATTACAAGCAGTCCAAAGAGAATCGATAATAGTGCAGTGAAAGGAATTCCAAATAATTGAAGAACCTTATTCGGATTTTGCAATTTTTCTAATGAAGTTCAATAGTATCTTCTGCAAATCCCAAATTAACTAAAGTGTCCTTAATAGTATCTCTATGGTCACCTTGTAGGAAAATATAACCTTCTTTTGCAGTTCCACCACAAGCATATTTATTTTTGAGATCTTTTGCGACAGTTTCTAAATTATTTAATTTTGGATCAAGACCTTCAATCATGGTTCCTTTTTTCTTAAATCTCCTAGTTTCTAATCGAATAATGATTTTAGTACTATCTTTTGCAAGTTCTCCACATGCACACAAATCTTCAGGTAGACCACAAGTATTACAAATTACTGCCATACGTTCGAATTAATTTCAATGATACGCACTATTAAGCCTTGTTTGACAAACAAAATAAAAATAATCAGATTTTTTAAATCCAAAAACAATAGAAAACGATGTCAAAAGATCTTCAAAAACGAGCAGCAGAAATGTTACTTGGTGGAGCAACATTACTGAGTGAACCATGCCCATATTGTAAAGGGGTGAGAGTGATGAAAGAAGGTCAGGCACTATGTATTCAATGTGGACGGGAACCTGAAAAAAGAGACATTCCAGAAGAGCAGAAGCCAGAAGCAAATTCACTTAAAAAGACACTTGAAAAAAAATTAGAATCACTGTCAAAAGAGTTAGAGCAAGAGGCAGATCATGAAAAACAACAAGCCATTCTCAAAACCATTAACTCAATAATAGAGACAATTGATAAAATTTGAGAAAAATAAGAAAGTTTTTATGGTAAAATTCGTTTGTCTGAATCATAATGGCAGATAAATCAGCTCCACTTCCAGCATCAAGTGGAGGTCTTATGAGATTCTTCGAAGATGAAACAAAAGGTTTCAAATTAGATCCAAGAATAGTTGTATCAATTCCAATAAGCTTAATTGCAATTTCATGGGTAATTGACATATTTTTAGCTCCGTGAAAAAGCAATGGAAAAGGAACAAGACGACGTTTCAAACATACACAATAGGTTTTCACTTACATTAGTTAACCCGGGTTCACATTATTTTTCATTAGCTGCATCAATGGGGGTAGGAGTAGTTATCGTATTTGCAACATATTTTGGATATCTGAACAATCCTAGTGTTGAAGAATTTTGGTATAGAATACCAATGGTATTAGGAGCATTAGCAATAATCCAAGTGTTAGATACAAGATTTACAAAGAAAAAAGAATATTCAAAATCATTACATTCATCATTGTTTGGAAGTATGCTCTGGGTGGTTACTATCCTAATGGGAATATTATCTAGCATTGTATTATCAAAAAATATTGAATTATTTTTCATAACATTTGGAATGATTTTGTTTGCAAGTTTTAGAATAGGAATTTACACAACCACATTAGGATTAAGTTTGAAAAAAGCATGGGCAATTGCATTTATTCAACCACTAGTGATGTTCTTTGCATTAATACCACAAGAATTATGGTATTCAATACTTAGGGAACCATTGGGAATAGGATATGGATTTGCATTTTTGATTATTGCATCTGTATGGTCACTAACGACAGATAGAGCAGGTAGACCAGGAATGGAAAGTACACATAAAACTATTCAGGCATATCTTGCATCACAAGGAAATGATTTTGAAGATGCTGAAGAATTAATGGAACAACATGCAACTGAAACAAAAGTAGGAACTTCACAAATCAAATTTTCATCCAAAGATGGGGCTAATGAATTCCACATGGTACTACCAGAAATACATCCAGGACCATATCATCCAGTAGGAGGTAGCAATATCCCATATCTAATTTATAAAAATTTGGCATCATCGGCAATGATCATGCACAGTATTTCAGATCATGCATTGAATTTGCCATCACGGAATGAAGTGAATAATTATTTGAAAAATTTAGAAAAAAGCGTTGTCAAAGAAGAAGGAATGACATGTACAGAACCAGTAATAGTTCAAATCAACAAAGCTAGAGTAACAGGAATGCTTTTTGGAAATAATCCATTACTTATGCTCTCATTATCACCACATGGAATGGAAGATATTCCAAGTTATATCAAAAAAGAAATTGAACAATATGGAAAAAATAGAAATTTTACAAAAATCATGACCATAGATTGTCATAATGCAATGGGTGAAGAAATTTCAAGTGAAGATGGCGAAGATATGCTAAAAGCTACAAAATCTTGTTTAGATGCATTAATCACAAAAGATAGTTTCCCAATTGAGTTTGGATATGCAAATTCAAACAACATGGACGTATGGACTGAAGATCTTGCAAAAGGAGGGTTAGGGATTACTTGCCTAAAGATTAACAATAAAAAATATTTTCTAGGATGGGCAGATGCAAACAACATGGAAAATGGAGTTAGAGAGAAAATTATCAAGAATTTTGCCGATAAAGGACATAATTTATTAGAAATTTGTACTTCAGATACACATTATGCAGTAGTCAAAGCTAGAAATAGAAATGGGTATTATCAATTAGGATTAATCGCTGGAGCAGACAAACTTTCAAAATGGTTTTTAGAAATTGCAGAAAATGCAGAATTAAAAATATCATCAGCAAAATATGAGATTTTAGAAAATGAAACAAAAGTCAAAGTCATGGGTCAAAGTATCTATGAAGATTATTCAAAAGCATTAGAAAACTCATTAAGAATTACCAAAATGTTTGTCATTGGAGGACTAGGATTATTCATCACTAGTCTTTTTCTATAGTTTTCATTTCTTCAATATTACCATAAAATTCATCAATAAATGAGGAAAATTGAAAGATTGGGACTATAGGAACTTTATCAATAAAATCAATTTTGTCTTGGTATAAAGTTACAATCACAGGTACAGCCATAGATCCTTCAGTTTTTGAAACATAATGTTTTGTTCTTTCAATTTGTTTTTTAACTGCAGATGATAATGATGAAGAATTATATCTTTTCCAATGTTTACAATCAATCAATATTGCAATACCCAAACGAATTCCAACAACATCAATTTCCATTCTAGGTTTTGTTAACATCATATTTTTTATTACAGCAAAATTTTTTGATGATAAAATTTCTGCAGTTAGTCCCTCAAAATCCTTCCAGTCCAACACAACGGAAATTTCATCTAAAGGAAAACCATTTTCAAGCAAAATCATGGCAATTTTTAATTTATCGCCATCTTCAAAATAATAAAAATTCTCTTTCAGAGTTCCAATCCCATTATTTAACAAATTATTTAAAATATTTTCAGATTCAGTAGAGTTAATTTTAGTAACTGTGGAAAAATCCTTTATAGAAACACCACCAGAAATAATTCCATTTAAACCTTGAATCATTTTAGGATGAGTTTTCAATAAACAAATTTGAATAATATACAGGATATAGGTTTTAGGTCAATACTAAATTTTATTACAATAACCAACTGCTCTTAAGCAAATTTAAGATATTTTAGTAATCTTGAAAATTTTTTGTACTTTTTGCAAAAAGGAAATTCGATTAAAACCACAGATACGAAATAGTCAATGGTATCACAAAAAATGTACAATAAAGATTGATTTGTTATTAAATTAGGCATAGAAATTATGCATTTGGACAGTTCATAGTAGGATTAGTATGACATTCCACACAGGTTTTATCACAACATTTGTTTGGTTTTTGTTGAAAAGTTCTTCCACAACAAAGACATTTGTTCTCAATCATAATTTCATTGAAGAGTTATTTTTGAGAAGTAATAGATTTGGATCAGGTTCTCCACCTAAGGACTTATCAATTTCAATTGCTTGATCAAAATGAGTAATTGCTTCTTTATGTTTACCTTCTCTTTGAAATAAAATTCCCTTGTTAACTAATTCTTCAATTCTTTGTAAATCATCTTCTTGTGTCATATGCATTATTCCTTTAATTTGCCTGATTTTTACATTAAATTCCATCTATTAGACATTTTACTTTTTTCTTACACATTATTTCACATAATTACAATCCATAGAAATTAAAATTGAAAATACAACATAGGTTTTATTACAAGCAAAAAAAATAAAATTATGAAAAAAATGCTAGTGATTATACTAGCTCTTTTAGTGATAGCAATTAGCTACAATGAATCATTTGCAGAAAAAAATAGTTTTGTAAATTCAATAAAATTCATTCAATATTTAGACGAAAATACAGCATTAGAAGAAGTAAAAAATGGAAATTTGGACTTGTATTATTATAGAATTTCACCAGACAGATTAGAAAACATAGAGACCACAGGAGGGTTAAAGATTTTTGATTCAACAGGAGGGTCATATAGTTTGCTAATCAATCCAGCAGAGTCCAAAAAGTTTAATCCATTTTCAGAAAAGGATGCAAGATTTGCGTTGAATTATCTAGTAGATAGAAAATTAATCATAAATGAATTAATGAGTGGATACGGCTCTCAAATTATTTCTTATTATGGCCCAACAGATCCAGAATATCTTACAATAATCAAAGAACTAGAATCATTTAATTTCAAATACAATCCAACATTGGCAAATAAAATAATTTCAGAATCAATGATAGATAGAGGAGCAAAGAAAATTGACGGTAAATGGATTCACAATAATGAAGAAATTGAAATCATTGTTTTTATTAGAAGTGATGATCCAGTAAGAAAATCTATTGGAGAAATATTATCCAAAGAATTAGAAAATATGGGATTCAAAATAAAAAAAGACTATGGAGATTTGAATAAAGCATTTGTTGTCGTATATGGTTCAAATCCAGCAAATATGAATTGGAATTTATACACAGAAGGATGGGGGCGTTCTGCATTTGTAAAGTATGATTCAATTGGATTAGGTCAAATGTATTCACCTTGGTTTTCAAATATGCCAGGTTTTAATGACCCATCATACTGGAATTATGAAAATGAAAAATTAGATGAATTAACCCAAAAAATTTACAAAGGAGATTTTGAGTCTTCAGAAAAAAGATCTGAATTAATTCAAAAAGCAGTAGTAGAAGGAATTAATGAATCAGTAAGAATTTTTTTGGCAAGTAAAATTGATCAATATGTAGTAAACCAAAATGTTGAAGGAGTGATTAATGATTTGGGAGCAGGAGTTCCAAGTAGATTCACGCCAATTAATGCAAAAACCAATGACAAGGAATTAAGCATTGGAGTTAAGCAAATCTATCAAGGTTCATGGAATCCAATAATGGGATTAACAGATACTTACAGTAGACAAATTTGGGGAATCATTTCAGATCCCATTACATTTAAGCATCCATTTACGGGAGAAACATTTCCAGTTAGAGCACAATGGGAAGTAGATACATCAGAGTTTGATAAAAAAATCAACGTTCCTACAGATGCAAAAATGTGGAATCCATCATCACAAAAATGGGAAAATGTACCAACAGAGACATTTGCTACTAGTAAAGTAACTTTTGACTATAAATTTAGTAATTGGCATAATGGAGAATTAATGGATATTAACGATATTTTACATTCATTATATTTTACAATGGAATGGGGCACACAAGTAGATGAAAAAGATAAAACGTTTGACACAGAATTCACGCCCAGAGCAGCTCAAAGCATTCAAACAATAATTGCAATTAATCAAATTGATGAGGATACAGTAGAAGTATATGTCGATTATTGGCATTTTGACAAAAATGAGATTGCAGAATGGGCAGCTGTATGGAGTCCAGTTCCATGGGAAATTACTGCTGCAATGGAAAAAGCAGTAATCGATGGCAAAGTATCATTTTCAAGGTCAGGGGCCACAAGTAAGAATGTAAATTGGTTATCATTAATAGTTCCAAATGATGCACAGATTATCAAAGAATATTTGAAAGAATTTAAAGAAAATAAATTCATTCCAAATTCATTAAAACAAAGTCAAATTCAACAACAATATTTTGATAATAGATTTGATTCATCCATCAAATGGATTGAAGAAAAAAATCATGCAGTAATTAGTAATGGGCCATTTTATTTGGAAACATATTCACCAGAATCAAGAACAATTCTAGTTAAGGCATTTGAAGATAACACATATCCATTTGAAACTGGAACTTGGTCAGGATTTGAAAACGTACAATTTCCAAACATCAAAAAAATAAGCATGGAAAAGACAATCCAACAAGGGGAAACTACTCAAATTAACATAGAAACAGATGGAGTTACATCATTACTATATTTCATTTTAAATAATGAAGGGGCAATTCAGATATCTGAACAATCAAAGATTCATGAAAATCAAGCAATCATTAAACTCACATCAGAGAATACACAAAAATTGAAAATTGGAACAAATCAAATTAAGATCTTTGGTGTATCAGATTCAGTTTTAAAACCAGATATTTATGAAACAAACTTTTTGGTGACCAAAGAAAAATCAGACATCCCTAAATCAAATATTGATTTACAAAATATAAAAAATGAAATAAATTACAACATAGAAATTATCTCCATCATATTAATTATTATAATTATTGGAATTGCGATATTTCTAAAAAAGAGAGTTTAAGATAACCCGTAATCTGTAACAATAGTCTTAATGTCTTCTTCAGTTTCTGATTGAGAGTAATCATTTAGTAGATTTTGATTCAACTCATAAAACGTGTGACCCCACTTGAATTTGTTTAATAATTCCAAACTTTGTTCTTTAAAACCTAAAATGAATAAAGAACCAGATAAAGCTTCAGCAGTAGTTAATTTATTTAATTTTGAATAGTTTACAGGATTTCCTGCAAGCAAAGGAGGCAATTTTCTCTTAATTCCATTAAATTTTTGAGAAAATGCATGGTTTGCAAGATTCCAAGAACAATCTATTCCAACAACAGAGTTAATGATAGAGGAATCTTTTGGAAGTAAAGTTTTTTCAGCAAAGGGATCTAAAACTAGTCCTTTTGAACCAATTTTTTTAATATTTTGAGCAAGGCCAAATTTCACCATCTTTGCAGCAGTACATTTCTTTGGATCATCCTGATAAAACATCAAAACTTGTAATTTCAATTTAATAGATAATCAAATTATGAGTATTTGGAATTTACTGTGTGGTTTTGTAAGTGACTTTATAGTAAAATCTAGATACCTCATCGTCTTTTTGAACTTCTACATTCCAATTTGCATTAGACAAGAAATCATCAGAGGATTGAGGTAAAATACTGAATTTTTCTAATCTAACATCAGGACCAGAATATCTCACATTAAGATTCATGCCATCAATTTGAATTACTTCAAAAATTTGTCCAGGTTTTCTTGTTGATTCACTAACTAAACAATCAGAATTTTGACCAATTATGCAAATACCAGATTCAGATGATACTTGTAAATTCACTTTAGAGACATCAGCCTTTGAAGGAGTGATCATAGAACCAGATAAAACTCTAGGTTGCACAGATTGTTCATCAATTGTTTTATCTTTAGTTTCAATAGAAATCAAACTATCTGAAATTCTATTAGTTTTTTCAATTATAGTTTTTACACTAGCTACAGCATATCCACCTGCATCTAATTTTTCAGAAACAGATTGTTTTCCAGGAATTAAAGTATTTAGATTACCTTCACCAGTAACGTTTCCAGATTCAGAAGATTTTTCAGAAATTATTGAGAAATTTACTGTGTTCTTGAGACCACCATAATTAGATGTTACATAATAATCTCCAATTGGGAAGATTACAGGAGGAATTCTAACATTAACAGAAAATTCACCATTACTATTAGGGATAGCAGTAGCACTAAAAGGCACTACAGGAGATTCGTTTGAACTATAATCTTCACTTGCTGCAGCAAAATGGATTTGTTTTCCGTCAGAAGAATAAAAATTCAAGTAAACAACTTGATAGTAAATATCACTATCAAAATCAAAATTAGGCAAACTTCCAGAAATTTGTAGAGAACCATTTTCAAGATATTGGAAATCATCCAATGTCAAAATCATTTCATTAGAAACAGTTTCATCAATTTCAACAATTTTTTCAATTAAAGAAAATGTGGTAGACGAAATATGTTCACCATATTCAGCGGTGAGGACATATTCACCAAATACAGGAATAGCAGAATTAATTAAAATGATTGTATTAAATTCACCATCGACAGTAAACAAACTTCCACTATCAATTTGAACACCATCAGGATCAGTTACAGTAAATTGCATGCTTTCATAAGGAATTATTTCATTAGTTTTTCCAGTTAGTAAAATGGATTGTTTAAGAAAATATTCATTTTGATCAACAAAAATATTGAAAGAAGATGCTACTAGTTCATTAGTTTCAATATTTTCAGATTCAACAAAAAAACTAGTAGTTTCAGATACACCAGCATAATTTACAGTTACATCATATGTGCCTTCAGATATTCCCAGTACTTGAAATAAATTCAAACTTGTTTCGTAGTTTAGATTGTAATCAGGATATAATGAAGTAGATTGTTGGAAATCAGGGCCAGAAATATTTATCAAAATTGGGGAGGATTGAAAAGTTGGAATTTCAACAAAAACTCTTTCAGAAACGGTTCCTTGTATTATTGCAGTTTCATCAAAAATATAATTTGTTTTATCTGTTGATAATGTAACTTCAACTAAAGAGGCCCCATCAGATGATAATAGTTTACCATTTGAACCACCAGCATTTCCAAGAGAAAATTCCCAATCAGTGTGACCATCATAACTTCTTTGCCAAGACATGAAATCATTTTTCACATCAGAAATTTCAGGAGTTTTATCAACAACATCTCCAGAAGAATTTCGTAATTCAACTGATTCAGAGGAATCAGTAAACCAAACTTTTGCATAAGTAAATGTCAACATTTGTTCAGGAGAAATTATTGTTCCATCAGGGATAGTGAATGTTTTTTTCAGAACTGTTGTAGATGCAATTTTCCAACCACTCAAATCTACATCTAAATCAGTAGGATTGTAAAGTTCCACCCACTCAGAAATTGCAAGTGAATCATCACCAAAAGGATTAGTATCAACTTCATTAATCACAACATGATCAGTAATCAGTTCGCCATATGCAGGAATAGAAACTGCGGTAATTAGTACTGCAAATACGATAAGTATGGAAGCATGGTTCATTGGAATTTCCTATATTTCTTCATAAAAGGACTCATTTTAGAATTAGATGGAGAAAAAGTTGAGCTATTTGTTAAAGTCAAAGATCTTAAAATCATCAAAAAATAATAAAATTTCAGGACTTTAAGGAATTCGAATGAATTATTCCTCTCCAGAATCACAATTTGTGCATTTTTTATTGATAATTTTAGATCCACATTCCATGCAAATTCCCTCACCAACATCACGCTGGATTAATTGGCGTTTTTTACCAACATAGATCTTTATTCCAAAATATAGTCCAATTACAATAATTGCAGAATATGCAGGTCCCAAATACTGAATTAATGCTAGCATTACAAGAAGCAAGCCTACTATCAGAATAATATCTCGACGCTCAAAATTCAATAAAATGTGTTAAATTGAATCGATAAAAGTTTGCCGGGCTCAGGCCATTAGTTTACTTCATTTCAAAGTCATTTCTCTAACTCATCTTCATTGCTCGGCAATGATTCAAGACATCAATTTGATAATAACTAATTGCTTATGACTGACAGAAACAAAGAGTAATCAGCACTAGGAAATTCATACTTTATTATTACTAATTAGAAATAGAAGAATAGATTGAAAATTTTAATAAAAAATGGTGAAACCATTGAAACATTTCATAATGCAGGGGATGTAGTGGTTCTTCCAAAAAGCAAACTAGTTAGAAGATTTGATGAATACGGAACTTTGATTGAAGAAAATAAACTAGTAGATAAAAAAATTACATTAGAAGATGATCTTGATAATGATAAAACCGAAATTGTTGTAACTCTAGTTGTAATGGATTAATTCTGAAATATCCATGAATAGTATCATCATTTCTCAGGCATAATTTTCATCAATTAACAGTAATTTGATAATAAGATAAGAATATGGTGGGATCGGCGAAATTTGAATTCGCGACCTCTGCGTCCCAAACGCAGAATCATACCAAGCTAGACCACGATCCCAGCGAAATACGAAAATGCCCCAATTTAAGCTTCACAGATAATAATTTTAAAGGCAAACAAGGGATCAAGATTGTGACAATTGAAAATTATGTTAAAGCAGGTAAAATTGCAGCAGAAGTAAGAGAGATGGTCAGAGTAAAAGACTGGGTTGGAAAAACAGTTTATGAGATTTGTGAAGAGGTAGAAAAAGAAATTAGAAAAAGAGGTGCCAAGTGTGCATTTCCAGTCAATACCAGTATCAACGAAGTTGCAGCACATTACACAGCAGAACCAAATGATCCAATTACAATCAAAGATACAGATTTAGTAAAAATTGATCTTGGTGCACAAATTGATGGATATATAGCAGATACAGCAGTTACAGTTTGTTATGATGCGCAGTTTGACGGATTAGTTCAAGCATCAGAAGAAGCATTAGGAAGTGCAATGTCAATGATCAAGTCAGGAGTTAAAGCAAGCGACATTGGTCGTACAATTGAAACAACAATCAAACAATTAGGATTCAAACCAATTGCAAATCTTAGTGGACATTCATTAGAACAATATACAATACATGCAGGAAAATCAATTCCAAATATTTGGTCAATTGGAGGATTCTCATTATCTGAAAATACAGCTTATGCATGTGAACCATTTGTTACAACTGAACAAGGGGGAGGATTTGTAAGAAACGGAAAAATAAAAGATATTTTTGCAATTAATTCCAGAAAGAAAACAAAAAATGATGAGGCAGACAAATTATTGAATTTCATTTGGGAAAATTTCAACATGCTACCATTTGCGTTAAGATGGATTACAAAAGAGTGGGAAGAAAAGAAAGCTAGAGAGTTACTAGATATTCTAATAAAGAAAAAAGCTGTTCAAGCATATCCAGTATTAATTGAAGTAAATGAACAAAGAGTTGCCCAAGCAGAACATACATTCATTCCAAGTAAAAGCGGAGTAACAGTAACAACAAAAGCATTAGAATAGAAAATGAGTGAAGAAATTAGACCATGCCCCAAATGCGGAGGATTAATGTTTAGAGAGCAAGGTGAAACAATTTCTTGGTTTTGTCCATCGTGTAACTTAAAATTTAGGACAAAGTAATTTTACACTGACCATATTCTTTGAGAACTAAATTTAACATATTTTCAGCATGAGATAGATTAGGAATCTTCTTTTTATTTTGAATGATTCCAGATTTTATTGCACCAAGATATTTTAGCTTATATTTTACTTGTATAATTTTTTGCGATCCATTCAATTCAGAATTTTTTAAATCAGATACATTTGCCAAAATATCAGCAAATTTAACAACTTTAACTTGCCATGAAGAATTAGACAGTTGTTTTAGATAATTTTTTTCTTGTTGATTTTTAGGTAAACGAGTTTCTTTTGTTAAATCAGATACAATTTGAGCAATTTTTTTACCAAAATTTTTTGAAACATCATCAAAATCAGAAGAAGTATCCTCAATAGAATCATGTAACCACCCAGAACACAAAATTGATTCATCTTTAATTCCCATCATTTCAAGATTTTTCACTACATCTTGCAAATGATGCCAATAGGGAGTTTTGTTATTTTTTCGATATTGCCCCTTATGTTGCTTTATTGCATATTGTTTAGACAGATCCAATTTATTTTTTAGTGCCATCTAATCAAATTAAAAAAAGATACTGTATTTATCCAATTACAAAAATAGAGAATTTAACAAGTTATTTTTGGAATATTTCACCATAAATTTTTTCGATGACTGTAATGCCATCACAAAAAGAACAATCAGAAGAAGACATAAACAAAATATCACCTTCAGAAAAATCTCGCCTGTTGAGTTTATTGCATTTAGGACATTTTTCAACAGTATATGCCAATATTGTTTCTTCTTTTGAAAAGATCATTGTGGAACTCCCACAGTATTTCCGACACCAATAATTACAACAGATTGTCCTTCAACAGTATTTTCCAAAATCATTTCATACACTTGTGAGCGAACGTTATCAGCCTGATCAGCAATTTCTTTACTCATTAGAGTAATTGCCTCTTTTACAGATTGTTTTACAATAATTGAAAAAACTGGAATTTGATTGCTAGTTGCAATGGCCTCAATTTGGAATTTTTCAGTGCCAATTCCCCCAATAGCTGCCCCAAAGCCTCTTGCAATAGATGCAGAATCTTCACCCTCCATTTTTAATGCAGCATCAACCATGATTATTGCATCAATTTTGCTGTCTTCAATAATTTTTTGTAATGCCTCATCAGGTCTACCAACAGTAGAGCTAGGCCCTTCAGCTTT
This sequence comes from Nitrosopumilus sp. Nsub, assembly GCF_001541925.1. Taxonomy (GTDB): domain Archaea; phylum Thermoproteota; class Nitrososphaeria; order Nitrososphaerales; family Nitrosopumilaceae; genus Nitrosopumilus. The sequence continues at coordinate 1,234 of NZ_LQMW01000011.1, read as the reverse complement.
TAGTAAAAATAGTTTTCTTTGTTCAAAAGTAGTTTTTGCCATGACAGTTTGAAATGAAATAATTTCTTTTTCTTCATTTAACATCATTTTACCAACTACAATAGGTCCAATTCCGTCACCGATTGGTTGGCCGGTTTTAAATGCGGGGATTGCAGATTGCATTGCTTTTGCATTTTCCATAATAAATGGTAAAATCATTTGTAGAGGCAAAATTAATGGATAATTTTTTTGTTTTTTTGCAGTCAAAAACATGTGATTTACAATTTTGTGAATCATTTGTAATGAAGAAGCAAGTTCAAGTAATGTCTGAACACGATTTAATTCAATTTCTGAAATATTAGGCAATAGAGATTTGATATGATTTCGGGTATAGTCTTCTCTCGATCTTACAGTATGTCTTACTTTCTCAACAATTCCATTAGGATCCATATCAACAGGCATTATTGTGAAATAATCCAAAAACTGTTCAATTTTTTTTGTAGGTTCATCTACAGGTTCTAAATTTTTCTTAACATAATCAATTAATTCTTTTTTAGAATCAGAACTAAATTTGTCTAATTTTTTAATTGCTTTTTTTATTTCACCAGAAGTAACTAGTAATTGAATTTGTTGTCCATAGAATACAAAAATGACTATTGGGATTATCCAAACCAACATCATCAAAGTGTCTCCATCATCACCCATAGAGAACATTTGTTCAAAATCTGTAAAATTCAATAAAAAGAAAACTTTGTAGATCTAAATTAAATGATTCGTAAAATCAATGGAATCTAAAAACAGAGAGACAGATAGTCCTTTTATATAGTAGGACTAAAAAACCTCGACATGCCGCAAACAAAACCAATGATAAGCATAGTTAACGTAGTAGCATCAGCCTCAGTTGAGCAAAAAATGGACTTAAATGAAATTACAAAAACATTCCCAGATGTAGAGTATCACCCAGATGTTTTTCCAGGCCTAGTATACAGATTAAAGACTCCAAAAAGTGCAACATTAATTTTTAGTTCTGGCAAAATGGTATGTACAGGTTCTAAATCAGAAGAATTAGCAAAAAAAGCAGTAAAAACAGTAGTCCAACAACTCCGTAAAGGAGGAATCAAAGTCAAAAAAGATGCCGTAGTTTCAATTCAAAATATCGTATCCTCAATTAACCTTGGAGGTAAAGTCAACTTGGAACAAGCAGCAAGAACATTGCCAAGAAGCATGTACGAACCAGAGCAATTCCCAGGTTTGA
>NZ_LQMW01000010.1 GCF_001541925.1 Nitrosopumilus sp. Nsub | reverse complement strand
TGATGTTATAATTTCATACTTTGAATGTTGATTTTTATGATATTTGATTGATTTTTTAAAAAAAGATAATTTTTAATTGATTTTAATTTTTTTAAGGATTTGTGTCCTCGTCCAAACCTCCTATCAATAAAAAAATCTTGTTGATGATGGGTTTAGGTGGAATTGGACTAGTCATCCAACTGATATTGTCCTCAGCATATCCTGCATCAGAATATAGTTTTACACTTGGTGTTGCTTTGAGTATTTTTGCAATAATTACTGCAATCATGATTGTACTGTATAGTAAATCAAGAAAAGATTTTTCAAAGATATAGAAATTAAATTACTGCATCCATGAAACTTGTAAATCAAATTAATTTTGTAACATAGAATAATACAAATCTAAACTATGAGGTTGCAACTAATTGAATTTAATGTGTAGGAATTCTTTTTACTAGAATTTGTAATAACTTTCAGTCTTTCCACTAAAAATAAGTGAAGAAGATATAATTTAGAATCTGATTCACCATAATTTCAAAAAAAATTATGGAAGTAGCATAATTGCTAATCCCAATGCTGCTAGAATCCCTACAAAAAGAAATATCCTTTCTTTTGTATTTTTTTGTTCTCGAACTACTTGCATATTTTACAATACGCATAATTGCATTTTAAACCAAGTATCACAAAATCTAAAAAATAACATATGAAAATAATTATCGATCAGTGTTGAGAATCAGAACCGATTTGATAAATAACCCAAATTCTTAGAAAATAAAATGAAACCTGTAGTAATTATTGCAGTTATAATTGTAATTGTAATTGTTGTTGTAGGTTTTTTTACATATGATTTTGTTTCTCAAAATTCTTTACATGGTAATATGACGTCGCCATATGCCGGAGAACATGTAAGAGAAATTAAATCCCTTTCTACAGATGATATTAACGGTTTGAAAGATGGTACTGGAACTCCATTTGGAGGAATGGCAAAACTTGCCGAGTTGAATGGTTATCCGGGTCCACGACATGTGCTTGATTTAGCACACCAGATGGAGTTAACTGATTCACAAACTAAACAAATTGAACATATCTATCAAGAAATGAATTCAGAGGCAAAAATTTTAGGAAATAAAATAATCTCAATTGAAACCCACCTGGATGAAAAGTTCTCTGAAGGCGTAATTAATGAGGTTAATCTAAAAGAAAAAATTCATGAAAGCGCAGAATTTTATGCCAAATTACGTAATGTTCATTTACAATCCCATCTCTTAATGATGGATGTTTTGACTTTAGAACAGATTCAAAAATACAATGAATTGAGAGGGTATACTTTAGATGATCCTTGTAAAAATATTCCTCAAGGACATGACCCTGAAATGTGGAAATTACATAATAACTGTCAATAATTTTAAAAAATAAAACACTTCCAATATGGAATTCATGTGTAGAGTTTAACTAAATTAATTAACTCTTTACCAAAGTCATTATTTGGATAGAGGTATTATCTTTCGCGTCTCAAAAGAAGTGTTCCATAGTTACCAAGTGAGCAACATGCCAAACACATTTCCTATGATGATCATGTTGATGTCTTACTCTTCTTTCGTTAAACGGCATAATCTTTTTGCATAAAGTACATGGAACAAACAATAGTCTTATCTATCCCCGATTTACTTAAGACACGTTGGTTATTACATGAAAAGCAATGTGGAATAAATTAAAAAAATTGAGTTTTAAATGGAAATTTCTAATCTGGATTGTTTCAGTAATTGTGATTTTTGTATGGGTGTTTACATGGTGTGGTTCAATATTGAAAGTTGATTGCCATCAAGTTATTTTGAATAGATAAAAAAAGTCACTGTACCCTGAAATCCTATATGGCGATGTAATACTCGTTTTTTAAAATCAGAAATAATTTTGAAAAATAGGCATGAAAATGTATGTTCTAAACTCTCACACCCATTATGCGGCTAATACCGTATCCTCAAACCAAAAATCTGTTTCATCGTCAATATCATCTAAATCGTCGACTTGAGCGTCAACATCATCTAGATCGTCTACGTGAAACTCTTTTGATTTGATTTTTTCATATTCGTTTTCCATACATTGTATTTTCTAAATTTTTACTTATGTTGATTCTGATTAGTTTATGTAGTATGTTGTCTACTATATAGAAATCATAAGACCTTGATCAAATCTAAAATACCTCAAATCCTAATCTAAAACATGAAAACAACACACGATAGTATATCGTGTTTGGACTGTACCATTAATATGAAAAAATATCAACATGACAAACTAAACAATTAGAGATATCTCAAAAAACTCACTCCGCCCTAAAATCACATATGGTGATGTAATACTCGTTTTTTAAAATCAGAAAGAATTTCAAAAAAATCAAGGCAAATGTTAGTTGACTTTGTGAATGTGAAATCTATGAACTATTAAGATTTAGTTGTTAAAATATGGCAATGGGATTTATGATGAATTTCATTTATGATGTCATCAAAAAGTGTTATTTCTTCTATGGATAATTTTGGATAGTCGACAATTAACAAATCAATCTTATTTTCTTTAACATAATCAATTACCCAATGTGAAATATTCTCAGTTAATGCTAATTTTGTCTTAATTGGAACTCCTTGTTTTTGAGCAATTCCTTTCCAGTTTTCTAATTCCTTTTTTAATTTTGTAGTCTGATTTTTTGTTAATTTTTTGTCAGATTTTGTTTCAAAAAAATAAAATTTTGGCGGAGTTTTGTACATACATTCTATCACCGTCAATTCTGAATCAAATTTTTTAGCCATTTCAAGACCAAGTTCAAAGGATTTTTTGGTATGTGTTGGGGTGATAATTGCAACAGCTACTTTACGAAATGGCATATTTTTAGTTCACAGTAATTGTAAATTAATACCATCCTATTCCATCTGGATTATTTTTGATGAATAATCCTTGAAAAATAGGCATAATTGTGAACAAAACCCTCTTTGCAAGTCATAGAGCATTAGATGTTTCAAAAGGCGTAATCCTGATGTTGATCAAAATAATTTTCAATTAGTGTTGATGATGTTTGGAACTAAATCAAACTCTCATCGGAAAGTATCTTCTGAGTCCAATACTCCAATATCTCACAGGCGTGAGAATTGTTGGAGTACTGAACCAAATGAATAATGCTCCCATCGGGATTTGAACCCGAGTCTTTGGCTTGAGAAGCCAAAATGCTTAACCGGACTACACTATAGGAGCCTGTTCAAAAATCATTCAATCTTAATTTAAAGGAAATGTTTTGAGTTTGAATGAAATTGTAAAACTTTGTAACTTGACTCCTTTATAGAAAAAACTAACAAATCAAATCATATGGATTTTAAAAAATTTATTCAGAATCAAGAATTATCTGATTTCCCAATTGGGTTAGGTGGATGTAGGACTATGGATTATTTTTTTGATTCTTGTGATTACGATATTGTGGTTTTTGATGAAAATTCTTCAAATAATGAAATAATTTCATTTGAAGGTAATTTAATCACAATTCATCACGCATCATTATCTGAAAAAAATACAAAAAAACTACTTCAATATGATGATCTAAAAATTCTACAAGATGATTCTTGGAATTTGAAAATATTTCTTTCAAAAATTTCTGAAAAACGTAATTTGTTATATTCTGATTCTGCTAAAAATTCTTTAATTGAATCTATTTTTTGTTGCCAAAAAACAAAAGATGCAATTCAAAATAATGATAATTTTGCAGCCTGTTGGCAAAAATGTGCATCTTATTACTTGGCAGACGCTATCACTTCATTAAACAATTCTCATTCAAGCCCTTCACATATGCTTGATTTGCTTAGAAATTTTGAGAAAAATCCTATCAACAATCACATTTCTAATGTCCTTCAAACCATTGGTATTGAAAGAGCAACTCCTACATTGTTAGAACGCATGCTCAAATCCTCTATTGGATTCTCTGATTTGATTGAACAAAATAATCATTCTGAATTAATCCAAAAAAAATATGAATATTTTTTAGAAAATTCAATGCTTTCTGATTGTTATTTCTATCTTGGTTATGTCAATAAAGAGAATTTTTCTAAGATAAAGGATGAATTAAATCGAAAACAGGATTTAATTCATATCTTAAAAATTGCATTTGATATTGAGTCTGATCCAAATCAATTATTACAGCAAGTTGATACAATTCAGACTAGTTGTAATGAACTTTTAGAATCTCTTACACATGCTTGATTTACTGTTTTGTACTAACCTTTTAAAATAAGTAAAATTAAGATTTATCATGGTAGATCAAGCATGTGGATGCGAAGCTGATAGCGGAGATCCAGATTACTCATGTGATTGTGCAATGCAAGGTCATTGCATATGTAGCTCAGATTGCAACTGTTCAACAGATGTATGTAAAGAAGCTACAAAAGATATGTAATTGAATAGAAATTACATTCTAACTTTTTATTTTTAAAATTAATCTTCTTCTTCCTCGAATCCCCAAGATTTTACTAACTCTTTTTGGAACTTGTCTGCTTGTTTTTCATCTAATCCAAAACCGCAATTTTTGTGAGTAGGAACAACTGTCATGCCATCTAATTTGAACTCAACTTCAAACAAGTGTACTTTGGAACATTCACACATTTCTACTTTTTTTCAAATATTCCTCTATATTTGCCTATTTGCATTGAAATTACTAGTATATTATTGCATTTTTTTAAGATTTTGAATAACGTTTAACTATCCGTTTGGACAATTTTTTTTAGATTTGACACATTCTCCTTTAATGATAGGTTTAATGGCCATATTGGTAGTTACTTTCTTTTTACCAACATCATCTTTTGCCCAGTTTCAATCTGGCGGTGTAACATCTGATGAATTTCCAGCAGGTAGTGCATGGTATGCTGGTGAGGGTTTGAAAAAAGGTGATTATTTCTCATATTCAATGTGTCATGTAGATTACAAGGAATGTGCACAATTTGAACTAGATATGTGGATTAAAGGTGACATTACAGTTGGAACCGAAACAAAGTGGTTAGCTGAAGTTGCTGTATTTGATGGTAACAAAGTTTTAGTTGGAACTATGGAATTAGGTAAAATTGCTCCAGAACCAACAGGTGGAAGTGAAGACTTGGGAATATACCGTGGTGCATTCAAATCTTCTATTGCTTGGTTGTCTGCTTTTGCAACTTCTGATGGAAGTTCAGGTGGTAAAGGTCCAAAAGAATTTGCAGCAAAGTCTTGGGGAAAGATTGGAAATATCGGTGGTGAGCAAGTTGTACCAATGTCTATAGAAAGTGTCAAAACACAATCTGGATTGTGGGATGCTGTTGTAGTTGGTTGGAAAACAGGTGGAGCAATGAGTAAAGTTTGGATTGTTGACGGTTTTCCATTTCCTGTAAAAGCTTCAACATACACACACGTTTCTGAAGGAATCCCTCCTCCTGAATATCGTTTTGAATTATTAGATTATCAAGAGAATATGATTGAAAGTCCTTTTGATGGAATTACTCCAACTGCAGATACATTTGCAGCACAAGGATGTGATGTAAATTATGAAAAAGAAGTATCTATCAAAAAACCAACTGTAAATTTTGATTATCAAATACATGCATTTTATGGACCTGAATATCCTATTCAAGGATGTGAAATGTCTTGGATTATAAAATTTATCAGCAAATATGATGATACTGAATACTTGAACCAAGTTCAATTTGATTTCCTTACCGTTGATGATAATATGAAACCATTACGTTCACTTGCTCAAGATGAGGGAAGGACCAATCTCTATTCTCCTTCTGGTGTATATGTGATGGATATGATTGTAAAAGAGGATCCTGGAACTGCAAACTATGTGATTTGGGTTTATGGTTTATCTCCTGATGGAATTTATCCATCCACGGCACCTGATTTCTTGAAAATTGAAGTTCCAATATCTGCATCCGATGGAACCCAATCTGTTGTTGAAACTCCGGCAATCCCTTCATGGATTAAAAACAATGCAGGCTGGTGGGCTGATGGAACAATTGACGATAATTCATTTATCCAAGGAATTCAATTCTTAATTAAAGAAGGAATAATGACAATACCAAAAACTACACAGGGAGTAGGTGGGGCTTCTGATGAAATTCCTTCATGGATTAAAAACAATGCAGGCTGGTGGGCTGATGGAACAATTGACGATAATTCATTTATCCAAGGAATTCAATTCTTAATTAAAGAAGGAATAATGAACGTTCCACAATAATCTTTTGATAAGAAATGGCAGGTCTATTCAAACAACCAAAACGTAAATTAAAGAAATTAGTTAAAGACGGTGAATATGATGATGCAATAGCATTTGGTAAAAGTTTGGAGCCTGATTATTCTGATGATGCTGATTTTATGTTCATAATGGGCAGTATTTTCTTTATTGTAGATGATGCAAAAAAAGCCTTACCTTATTTTGAAAAATCTTTTCAATTAAATCCTGATGATGTAGAAATGCTTACTTTGAAAACCAATGTCCATTTAGCATTACAGCAAAAAGATGAATCTATCGATTGTTGTAAACGAGTTTTAAAATTGAATCCAAAAAATTCTGAAGCTGAATCTTTACTTGAACAATTAGAAAACCTATAAACTCATTTCTTTTTCATTTCGTATGCATTTTCCATTAACCAATTACAAAATGCTGTAACTTTTTCATCAAATTCAGTCCATATGTGCACTGAATGTGGTAAAATATCAATTTTCCAGTCATCTGTAAAAACTCTGACACCTTCTTTATTTTCATACATGTATGCGTCCTCTGTTTTTACATCTCCTAACATCTCAACTGCTTTTTGTTTGATAATTTCTCTATCCATTGGAAATCTTTTTCGATCATAATCTACAATTAAACTAAGATCTCTTTTTCCATACATCTCATATTCTTCTATTCTCCCTTCTTTTGGAAAGTTTACAATGAGTTTGATATTGTACATCTTGCCTACTTCTTTTCCAATTTCAACAATTCTGTTGTATCCTAAACCTGGATTCTTTTTAATTAAAAATCTGATTTGTGCTAATTCTCGTTTTAGTTCATTTTGTAAATCTGTAATTAATTCTGTAAATATCATTAAATGATATCTGAAAAATTCCTTTATAATCATTAATTTTTTTGAACTTTCCTAGATTAAATGGCAAAAATAAGGATAATAGAACTTATAGGCAGGTCAAACATTCTAAATTATCTCTTCTTTAGGTATATTGTTACATCTTACATGACATTTCATACAAATTGATTATGATTCTTAATTATTTGTGTTAGATTTTTTTCTTGATTGATGCAACTAGTGACATGTTGACAATGATTAGAATTATGACGAGAATTACTGCAATAGCTATCAAGGCAATTAGAGCAGTTATGTAAAAAGACAATAATTCCATTTCAGAACTAAGCGATTGATTGGTTGTTTGTTGAACAACCATTGGTTGCTCATATGTTTGAGGTACAGATTCTTTAGTAACAGTAGGTTGTTCGGGGACAATAGACTGCACGTGTGATGAAGTATCAGATTCAATCCAAGCAGATTCCCCATTGAATTGAATTCTTTTCAGACCATCAATTCCTATTTTTTGTACTTCAGGTGCAATTGGAACATAGTGTAAACTTTCATTGAATTTTTGGCCATCAGTAATCATCCAGTGAATCATGTGCATTAGTGATTGTGCAGTATCAGGATCATTTGTGACATTATTGAGATTCTCATATACTAGCAAGTAAGTAAATGTCGATATTGGATATGAGTTATCTCCAGGTGCATTGATTATACTTATTCCATACCAACTTTCATGTGCCTGTGGAAGAGTTGGTGCAGCACCTGCTGAAGCAGCAGCAATGCTTTGCATTGATGGTAGAACAAAGTTGGTTCCATCAGCATTTTCTACTGCCGCATAAGGGATATCATTTTGAAATGCATATGCAAGTTCAATATATCCAATTGAATATGGTGTTGTCTTTATGATATTTGCAACACCTTCGTTGCCTTTTCCACCAATACCTGCTGGCCATTCAACACTTTTTCCAACACCTACTTTTTCATCCCATTCCGGACTAACTTTTGCCAAATATGAGACAAAAACGAATGTTGTGCCAGCACCATCAGAACGATGTGCAACTACAATATCTTCATCAGGTAATGAAACCCCCTGATTCAAATTCTGAATTGCAGGATCATTGAATTTTGTAATTTTTCCTAAGAATATGTCTGCAATAACCTCACCAGTAAGTTTTAGTTCTGATTCGGACATGCCAGGCAAATTATATGCAATAGTTACTGCACCGATTGCTTCGGGAATGTGTAGTGTGTTTGGTGCAGCTTCCATCTCTTTTGGTTTTAGTGGAGCATCAGATGCAGCAAAAATTAGAGTTTCAGATATGTGATTTTTGACACCGCCACCGCTGCCTATTGATTGATAATTCAATTGAACATTTGGATATAATTTTCCGTATTCAACTCTCCATAGATCAATTAATGGAAATGGAAAAGATGCACCGGCTGCATCAATTTGTACATCTGCATTTGGATCGGGCTCAACAGGTGATGTTGCAAAGGCAGATGCGGGCATCATAAGAATTATCATTAGTAAAGATGTAGTGATTGCAACAGTTTTTGTCATAATTTCTTGTAATCAATTTTGCATATAGCAATGATCAATGTATGGTATATTGTACTATATAGACAATGTAGATCCAATGTAATTACTTCAAAAATAATAAAAATGTGTAAGCGTTGTCAAGAGATCTATTAGCAAAGAAAAAAAATTTTCATTGGGATCGTATTTTTAAAATTACAGCTACTTGTGCAGGTGCGTTTGTTTTACTGATCATGGTATTAATTTTTGGTCAATTGTTATCAGATTCTTGGTTAATCTGGGAAAAAGAAGGATTATCATTTGTAACAGGAGATAGGTGGAATCCTGTAGAAGGTCGTGAAGCCTTTGGTGCATTACCATACATAGCAGGAACGTTAGTGACATCATTAATTGCATTATGTATTGCAGTTCCACTTAGCCTTGGAATTGCAATGTTTCTTTCAGAAATTGCACCTACAAGTATTCGAGAACCAATTTCATTTATAGTAGAATTGTTAGCCGCAGTTCCAAGTATCATCTATGGATTATGGGGTTTGTTTACATTCAGGATAGTTTTCAAAGATTGGTTTGAAAGTCCTACACATGAAGCATTAGGCGAACATATCTTTTTGTTCAGAGATGCACCATTTGGACTTGACATACTGACTGCAAGTGTTGTATTGGCAATCATGATAATTCCTACAATTTCTGCAGTTTCACGTGAAATTTTACTGGCAGTTCCTGCAATTCAAAGAGAGGCAGCATACATGCTAGGTGCCACAAAGTGGGAGGTATTTAGAATGTCAGTGTTGCCATATGCAAAATCAGGTTTGATTGGTGCATCAATTTTAGGATTAGGAAGAGCAGTTGGAGAAACCATGGCAGTTACAATGTTAATTGGAAATGCAGTTGGACCAAAGGCATTTCCATTTGGATTTTTCCAGCAGGGAAATTCACTTGCAAGTATTATTGCAAATGAGTTTAATGAAGCATCACCTGTTTCAATGTACTTTCCAGCGCTAATTGGATTGGGATTAATTCTCTTGTTTGTATCGCTAGCAGTGAATGTATGCGCGCATCTGATTATTCGTAGAGTTACAAATGCACACGAAGGAGGTATCAAAGGATTTTGAGTAGTTCAGAACGCAGACTAGAATTTAGAAACTACTTCCAAGATAATCTTGGAAAAAGAATGGTGACCGACAAGATTGTCAAGATAATTGTCATAGCATGTGTTGTTATTGCCATTATTCCGCTTGGAAGTATCTTAGCTGATGTTGTAAGAATGGGAATTGAAATAATTTCATTTGAGTTTCTAACTGCATTACCAGGAGCTGCAGGTTCTGGAGAAGGAGGAATTGCAAACTCAATTCAAGGCACATTCATAATGATTGGAATGACATCAGTCATAGGAATACCAATAGGAGTTTTGTCTGGAATTTATGTATCTGAATATGCAAATTCAAGGGTTGGAAAACTAATTAGATTTTTCAATGATGTAATGATGCAATTTCCATCAATCGTATTTGGAATTTTTGCATTTTTGTTTATTGTTCTAGTTCTAGGAAAATTCAATTTATGGGCAGGTGCAGTTGCACTTTCACTAATCATGTTCCCAATTATTGCAAGAACTACAGAAGAGGCATTAAAATTAATTCCAGATACATATAGAGAGGCAGGACATGCGTTAGGACTTCCAAAAGCAGTTGTCACTGTAAAAATTTTACTTTCAGCTGCAAAAGGAGGAATAATTACAGGAATAATGTTGGCAGTTGCAAGAATTGCAGGAGAAACTGCACCACTAATCATGACAATTTTAGGAAGTAAAGGATGGTTTAGAGGTACAGAGACTGCAATGGATGCACTTCCATTGACAATTTGGAGGTTGTCACTTTTACCATATGATGAGGCAGTTATGTTTGGTTGGGGTGCTGCACTAGTATTAATTACAATACTTCTTGTACTAAACATGAGTGTCAGATATCTTGTTCTTTATAGGAAAGGGGGATCGGGTTCACTTGGAATGTTTATGCGTATAACAGGAGGTAAAAAATAATGGAAATGAGTGCCTTGGATGTCTTAAACGCAATGAAAAATGATGAACAACCATCAACAAAAAGAAATGAGCCAGAAAAAGAAATACCAAATGACATGACAAATGATGGTAAATACAAAGTTTTAATTGAAAATTTGGCTGTATCATACAATGGAAAAAAGGCAATCAAAGATATCAGCATGAGAATTCCAGACAAAGCAGTTACAGCATTAATTGGTCCATCAGGATGTGGAAAGACCACCCTTTTACGAACTATTAACAGAATGCACGATTTAACAAAAGGTGCAAAAGTTACAGGCAAGATCATTATTGATGGAGAAAATGTTTACGATTCACACATCAATCCAATTTTACAAAGAAGGAAAATTGGAATGGTGTTCCAGAAACCAAATCCATTTCCAACAATGTCAATTTGGGACAATGTTGCAGCAGGATTGAAGCTCAACGGTGTAAAAGACAAGAGTATTTTAAATGAAATTGTAGAGGATTCACTAAAAATGGCATATCTTTGGGACGAGGTAAAAGATGAGTTGAAAAAACCTGCAGTTGCATTATCAGGAGGACAACAACAAAGACTGTGTATTGCAAGAGCGCTTGCCATACAACCCGAAGTATTACTCATGGATGAGCCAGCATCTGCACTAGACCCAATTGCTTCACAAAAAATTGAGCAAACAATTATCGAATTAAAAAAACATTATACAATAATTATTGTAACACATAACATGCAGCAAGCACTTAGGGTTT
>NZ_LQMW01000009.1 GCF_001541925.1 Nitrosopumilus sp. Nsub | reverse complement strand
GAGCCAGCATCTGCACTAGACCCAATTGCTTCACAAAAAATTGAGCAAACAATTATCGAATTAAAAAAACATTATACAATAATTATTGTAACACATAACATGCAGCAAGCACTTAGGGTTTCAGATAGAACAGGCTTCATGTATTTGGGAGATATGATTGAATACGATAAAACAGAAACAATATTCAAAAATCCAAAAAAAGAATTGACTGCAAATTATGTGCAAGGGAGATTTGGATAGATGGCACGATTAATTGATCCAGCAATTGAAAAATTGTCAAATACGATTTATGATATGGGTCAAGATGCAATTACCTGTTTTTCTTTAGCCGTAGATTCATACCTAGAAGATAGACAAACAGCACCACAAGTTCATGATTTATCAGAGAAAATTCGAAAAAATTACTATAGTGTAGAAGATCAGATTTTTGATATCATGTTAAAGTACCAACCAATTGCAGAAGACTTTCGATTTATTAGATCATCAACAGAGATTTCATATGCATATTCAAGATTTGGCAGATATGCATACGATATGTCACTTGTTAGAGAAACGTATGGTGGAGTAACAGAATGTGTCAATGAAGGATTAACTGAAACATCAACTAGAGTAAAAAAGATGATCCGTGATGCAGTGATTTCGTATAAGGAACTAGATATTAGAAAAGCAATCAAGATTGAATCAAGAGAGCAAAAAGTTGATAAAATTTATCGTGAAAGAATTCCTCTATTAGTAAACTCAGATAACACAAAATGTGCATTAATGGAGACGTTAATTTTGAGATATTTGGAAAGAATTGCAGATCACGCTGTTTTCATGAGCGATGCAGTCAACTATATTGTCACAGGGAAACACAAGATAGAGCATAATGACTGATTAATGCTTGAAGTGTTTAATCTATTTGTATAATTTTACATTGATTTTTATTTCGACAATTTTTCCCACAAGCATTACTGATGGATATTTTACAACTAATTCAAGCTAATCTTCTTACTCCGATTATTCTATTTTTCTTGTTTGGAATAATTGCAGCTAGAATAAAATCTGATTTGAAAATTCCTGATGCAATTTCTGAATTCTTGCCAATTTACCTTTTAGCTGCAATTGGTCTTCATGGAGGAATTGAAATGCGAAACACCGGATTTGAAAACATGCTTGTACCGATGTTTGTTGCAATAGGACTTTCTTTACTATTCACCCTGAATCATTATCAAATTTTACGACGATTGGGAAAATTCAACTTATTTGATTCATATGCACTTGCATCTACCTATGGTGCAGTTGGTGCAGTACACTTTTCAGTTGGTTTATCATTTTTGAAAAATCAGGGTGTATCATCTGAAGGATACATTGCAGCAATACTTGCTGTTCTTGAACCACTTGCTTTCATTTTGGCAATATTTATGACAAATATGGCTGTGTCAAAACAGATCAGAGAAAAGAAAAAATCATTTGGCGATACTGATTCAAACGATATTGATGTTGGATTAAATCAAACAAAAACAAAACTTTCAAAAGTATTACATGAATCTATTACTGGAAAAGCAATTGTTATTCTTCTTGGTAGTATTGTAATTGGGTACATAATTGGAGAAGATGGTTTTGAACCAATTAAAATTGTATTTGATGAAATGTTTACTGGTGCAATCGTGATTTTTATGATTGAAATGGGTATTATTGCTGGTCAACGATTGGGTGATATCAAAAAAGTTGGCATCTTTTTAACAGCATTTGCTGTTTTGATACCTACTTTCAATGGAGTAATTGGTGTTTTGGTTTCTACTGCAATAGGATTGAGCCTGGGAGGTGCAGTGATGTTTGGCTTGCTTCTTGCTAGTGCATCATTTATTGCCGCACCTGCAGTTTTACGACAGGCAATACCTCAAGCAAAACCTAGTCTATACATTACATCTGCGTTGGGGATAACATTCCCGTATAACATTATAGTTACGTTACCTTTGTTATTTGCACTATCTTCAATTCTTCATTCTGGTGAAACGATAGACTTATTCAATTTCCTTACTGGAGGTTTAGTATGAAACTATATGATGTAAAACTACTAACTATCACATGTGAGATATTAGCACAAGAAAATATTCTTGAAATTTTAAAGAAACATGAAATAACTGGTTATACAAAATATGAAGTTGATGGGAATGGGGCCCGTGGATTACGTGGACAAGGATTCAAAAATGAAAAGAATATCAAAATTGAAGTAATCATCAGAGAAGAAAAATTACAAGATGTAGTTGAGGAAATCTCTAGAACTCAATTTGCAAATTTTGCTATAGTTTTGTATGTTAGTGACGTTGGTGTTTTACGACCAGAAAAATTTTAACAACAATTTTTGTCTAGACACAAATCTGGGATTTCTTTTGATGTCTTGGTGACATTTGTAATTAATTCCGATAATTGTTTACTGGTTATCGTATACATTGCTTTTTTTCCTTCATCTCTAGATTTTACAATTCCACATTTTTTCAATGTTTTAAGATGATGTGAGACTAGTGGTTGATCTTTTTTTAATTCTTTTACAAAATCATTAACACATAATTCTTGATTTTTTTGTAATAATTCTAAAATTTCAAATCTTGTTTCATCACAAATACATTTTAGAAGACTAACTCCATTCATATCAATTTAAATTTATATAAACTAATATTTATGTTGTTTTATGGGTGATGTAAAAAATGTCTTATTTGTGTGCGTAGAAAATGCTGGTAGAAGTCAAATGGCTGAGGCATTTTTTAAAAAATTTGCTAAAAATAAATTCAATGTACTCAGTGCTGGAACATCTCCTTCTTCTAATCTGAATCCTGTAGTCGTTTCAGTAATGGAAGAAATTGGAATAGATTTGAAAAATCAACATCCTCAATTACTATCTTCATCTATGATGGAAAATTCTAATAAAACTATCAATATGGGTTGTATGGATAAAGAATCCTGTCCGTCATTGTTTGTTAAAGATGTTGATGATTGGAATGTTGATGATCCAAAAGGAAAATCTATTGAGGATGTAAGAAAGATTCGAGATCAAATTAAAAATGATGTTTTGAATTTAATTAATTCCCTTGAAAGTGATGTTTGATGACCTATTCTAATTTACAAATTTTTACTGTGGAGTTAATTGGAACTTTTATTCTTGTAGTGTTTGCTACTGGTTCAATTGTTTATGATGTAGAATTTTTTGATGGTAATTTGGGAATTCCGTTTGCAGCTGTTGCACCCTTTATTGCATTACTAATTGGAGTTTATTCGTTTGGAAAAATTTCTTTAGCTCATTTTAATCCCGCAGTAACTATTGGATATTTTATTACTGGACACATTACAAAAATTCAAGTATTGTATTATTTAATTGCAGAAATAATTGGAGCTTTGTTGGGATCTCTTTTTGTTTTATCTTTTATTGGAGAAAAAGCAAATCTCGGAGCAAATGCACCAAATTATGATTTTTCAATATTTTTAATTTTTCCTGTAGAG
The DNA here is from genome assembly GCF_001541925.1 of Nitrosopumilus sp. Nsub. Lineage (GTDB taxonomy): Archaea > Thermoproteota > Nitrososphaeria > Nitrososphaerales > Nitrosopumilaceae > Nitrosopumilus. The sequence continues at coordinate 83,110 of NZ_LQMW01000009.1, read as the reverse complement.
GTTTTAGCTTCTCTAATGTTAATGGCTGTAATTTTTTATGTTGTATACACTAAAGGTTTGAAGGGATTTAGTGGAGTTGCAATTGGAGGAATTGTAGCATTGGATATTTTGTTTTTGGCTTTTATTTCAGGTGCATCCATGAATCCTGCAAGAGCCCTTGCCCCTGCATTACTTTCTGGTACTTTTGATGATTTATGGCTATATTGGACTGCTCCTTTTATTGGAACTATTATAGCAGCATTTGTATTTCGAGGTAAATTCTATGCTCAAAGGACACAAATTAGGAATAATAATGACCCTGATGTAGACTAAATATGTCTAAATCTAGAAAATTATTTACTGATTCTAAAAAAGTAATTCCATCAGGAGTAAATAGTCCTGTAAGATATTTTGATCCTTACCCATTTTTTACAAAAAAGGCCAATGGTGCCTATATTTGGGATGAAGACAATACTCGTTACATTGATTTTTGTAATGCGTATGGAGCATTATTGTTAGGACATCGAAGAAAAGAGATCCTAGATTCTGTTTCTAAACAACTTTCAAAAGGTACTCTGTATTGTACTCCGACTGCATCTGAAATTGAATTATCAAAATTGATTATCGGAAATTTCCCCTCAATGGATAAAGTTCGTTTAATGAATACTGGCGGTGAAGCTACAATGACTGCAATTAGATTGGCACGTGCTTATACAAAAAAGAAAAAAATCATCAAATTTGAAGGGTGTTATCATGGTGCACATGATTCTGTTTTAGTTAAGGCTGGTTCTGGTTCTGCACAAAATGGTATTTCTGTTTCTGATGGTGGATTAGATGAAGTTTCAAAGAATACTTTAGTTGTTGAGTATAATAATATTGAATCTCTACAAAAAACAATTTCAAAAAATAAAGATATTGCAGGTGTAATTGTTGAACCCATATTAGCTAACATGGGATTAATTTTGCCAGAAAAAAATTTCCTCACTGATTTAAGAAAAATCACAAAAGAAAATAATATTCCATTAATTTTTGATGAAGTCGTTACTGGATTTAGAGTGTCTTCTGGTGGAGCACAAGAACATTTTGGTATCAAACCTGACCTGACAACTTTAGCTAAAGCTTTGAGTAATGGATTTGCAATTTCAGCTGTTGGTGGGAAAAAAGAAATAATGGATTTATTATCTCCTGGTGGAAATATGTATCAGGCAAGTACTTTTGCTGGAAATCCTATATCTGTTAGTGCTGCAATTAGTTCAATTAAAACAATCAATAAAATGAAAAACAAACTTTATTCCAAACTTGAAAGATTCAATCTATTATTTTCCACGGCATTAGATGATATGGCTACTGATATGAAAATTCCTCATCAAATCAATTTTACAGCCTCTATGCTGCAAATTTTCTTTACAAATACGCCTGTAACTGACTCTAAAACATCTAAAAAAGCAGATGGGAAAAAATTCCAAAAGTTGTTTAGAACCTTGTTGAAAAAAGGAGTATTCATTCCTCCTTCTCAATTTGAAGTTGTTTTCTTATCTGATGCTCATACTGAAAATGATTTAAACAAAACATTAGATGCATATCATGCTGCATTAAAGTCGGTGAAAAATTGAAATATGTAGTTGGTGCAAGAGGTAGTAAATTATCGATGGCTCAAACAAATTGGGTTATTTCCGAACTACAAAAAGTAAATCCCGATTGTGAATATGAAATCAAACCAATCACTACTAAAGGTGATACTGATACAAGACCCTTATTTACAATTGAACAAAAAGGAATTTTTGAAAAAGAAATTGATAAGGCAGTTGCAGAAAAAGAAATTGATTTTGCTGTACATAGTCTCAAAGACGTTCCTTCACAATTAGCTGATAATTTAATAATTGCATCAATTCCAAAACGTGAAAAAGTAAATGATATTTTTATTTCCTCAGATGATTCTTCTTTAGAAAAAATAAAATCTGGTTCTATTATTGGTACAAGTTCATTACGTAGAGCTGTTCAGATTTCACGACAAAGATCTGATGTAACAGTTAAACCGATTAGAGGAAATATTGAAACTAGAATCAATAAAACCTCTGGAGAAAATTATGACGCAATTGTACTTGCACAAGCAGGGATTTCTCGATTGGGTGTTGATGTCAATTTTACTCCGTTATCTGTAGATGATTTTTCACCTTCTCCTGGTCAAGGTGCCATTGCAATTGTTGCACGAATTGATGATATTCACACAATTGAAATGCTGAAAAAAATTGAAGATATTGATTCAAGATTAGAAATTGAGGCTGAAAGAGCTTTATCTGATTTTATTGATTCTGGATGCCGATTTCCTTTAGGGGCTTATGCAAAATCTGAAGGTAATAAAATGACTTTAACTGTATATGCTTTTTCAGTTGATGGTAAGCAATTTCTACAAGTTTCTCAATCTGGAGACAAAAATAATCCTAAATTATTGGGTAAACAGGTTGGAGAAGATCTTCGCAGTAAAGGAATTAATGATCTTGCATTAAATTGGAGGGAGAAAGTGGAGGAATGGAATAAGACATGACTGGAAAAGTATACTTAGTTGGAGCAGGGCCTGGAGATAGTAAATTAATTACTATGAGGGCAGTTGAATTGATTCAAAAAGCAGATATTGTTTTGTATGACCGATTAGTGAGCAAAAAAATTGTTTCTATGATTCCTAAAACTGCAAAAAAAGTCTATGTTGGACGTTCAGTTGGAGATGATACTAGTCATCAAAACAGCACTAATGATTTGATGGTTGAATATGCAAAAACTACAAAACACGTTGTAAGATTGAAAGGCGGTGATCCGATAATTTTTGGCCGTGGTGGGGAAGAAGCTGAATTTCTAAAAGATCACAAAATTAAATATGAAATTGTACCTGGAATTACATCTGGAATTGGTTCTGCAACATATGCTGGAATTCCCTTAACTCATAGAAAGTATGCATCATCCGTAGTTTTTGTAACGGGACATGAGGATCCAGAAAAACAACAAGAGATTGTAAAATGGAAGAATCTTGCAAAATCTGTTGATACCATTGTAGTTATGATGGGCTTGTCTAGAATTGATGTTATTTGTAAACAGTTGATAGCAGGTGGAATGGATAAAAAAACACCTGTTGCTGTAATTCAAAATGGAACAACCCCTCAACAAAAAATGATTAAGGGAAATGTAACTAACATCGCAAAAAAAGTTAAAGAAAACAAGATAATCCCTCCTACAAATATTATCATTGGTAAAGTAGTTGATTTGTCTGATGTAATTGGGTGGAAATGATGCTTAGTGGAAAAACTATTGCAATTACACGTTCACAAGATGATGCTTCAGAATTTATTTCACTTGCACAAGATAATGGTGCAACTCCTATTGCATTACCTACCATTGAATTAGTTAGTAAAGGTGAAAAAATTGTTGATGAATTTTTAGAGTCTGTTGATAAATACAATCCTGATTATTCTGTTTTTATGAGTTCTAAAGCTGTTAAACTGTTATTTGATACTGCAAAACAATCAGGAAAACTTGAAAAATTACAATTAGCAGTTGCAAATACAATTGTAATGTCTGTAGGCCCTAAAACTTCTCTTACTTTAGAGGCTGAGGGAATTAAAGTCAATCACCAACCAACAACTTATTCTTCAGTTGGTGTTGGAGAAGAATTCACTAAACTTAATGCAGTTGGAAAAAAAGTTATTGTTCCACGTAGTGGGGCTTCTACCCCTTTTCTAAAAGAATTACTTTCAAAAATTGGAATTAATGTTTTAGAAATTCATTTGTATGATGTTTGTGCATTTAGAGATACAACTCAATGGAATGGATTTAGAGAATTATTTTCTAAAAACAATGTTGATGGTGTTGTATTTACAAGTGCATCATCTGTAAGGGGTTTCTTTGAAATAATGTCTAAAGATTATTCTGAGGATATGTTACTTGAAATTCTTGAAAAATTATCTGTTGTTTCAATTGGACCTTTTACTTCTGATGAACTAAAAAAATTTAAAGTCAAAAACTCTGTTGCAGAAGTTCATACTGTAGCAGGTGCATTTGACGAGATGAAAATTTCTCTTTCAGATTAATTTATTTGAATTTTTTCTTAGCAAATTTTGAAAGACCTTCGTTTTTTAATTTGTCAGATTCTTTCATGACTGAATTATGTTGATCTAGTTTGTGTTGTTTTAACTTCTTTTTCAAATCTGCAAATTCGTTAGCAAGCATTTTCATTGCATAGATGCCTGCATTTCCAGCTTTGTTTACTCCTACTGCTACAACTGGTGAACCTGATGGCATTTCCGTTATTGATAGTAGAGAGTCTAATCCTCCAAATGCAGAAAATTTAGCTGTATCTGTTTTTTTTGGATGTTTGTCGTTATACACAAGAATCGGTACTCCGATTACTGGAATTGTTGTGTGTGATGCAATCATTCCTGGTAGATGTGCAGCTCCTCCTGCACCTGCAATTATAACTTTTAAGCCTATTTTTTCAGCATGCTTTGCATATTCTTCTAATCGTGCAGGTGTTCTATGTGCTGAAACAATTTGGTCTTCATGTTTAATTTTATACTCGTCAAGAATTTCAGCAGCTGCTTGCATAATTCTGCTATCTGAACTTGAACCCATAATTATTCCAACAACTGGTTTTTCAGAATATTTCATATTACTACAAAAAACTAGAGAGTAATTAAGAATTACATTTATTGTTCCAATTTTACATTTGTTGAAATTTTTCTTTGCTTTGATAATTTTCTACATTAATTCTATGGTATGTGTAGATCTCTTTATCTAAAATTAATTTGACATTGAAATTTAGCTCTAGCTATTTAGCTCTGCCTATTTTTCCTCATGTATTTATAATATAACGGGGTTATCTCAATATTGGCAACAGAAAATATCGACATTGATTATACAAAATATGATTTTAAAGATTCTACAGAAATGTATGTCCACCTAAGTAAAAAAGGACTTTCTAAAGATACTGTAATTGAAATTAGTAAAATGAAAAATGAACCCCAATGGATGCTTGATTTCCGAATTCGTTCATATGAAGTATTCATGGAAAAACCAATGCCAACTTGGGGTGGAGATCTTAGTGTAATTGATTTCCAAAATATTTACTATTATGCTAAAGCATCTGATAAAACTGAAAAGAACTGGGATGATGTTCCAGACAATGTCAAAAATACTTTTGATAAATTAGGAATTCCAGAAGCTGAAAAGAAGTTTTTGGCTGGTGTCGGTGCACAATATGAATCTGAAGTTGTATATCACAATTTAAGAGAAGATTTGGCAAAACAAGGTGTTTTGTTTTTAGATACTGATCAAGCATTAATTGACCATCCTGAAATATTCAAAAAATATTTTGGTAAAATTATTCCTCCAGAGGACAACAAATTTGCAGCATTAAACAGTGCAGTGTGGAGTGGTGGTTCATTCATCTATGTTCCACCAGGTGTTCATATTGACATGCCTTTACAAGCATACTTTAGAATTAATGCAGAAAATATTGGTCAATTTGAAAGAACTTTGATCATTGTTGATGAGGGTGCAGAAGTACACTACATTGAGGGTTGTACTGCTCCTGTTTATTCATCAGAATCTCTTCACTCTGCTGTTGTTGAATTAGTTGCACACAAAGATGCAAAATTAAGATACACTACAATTCAAAATTGGAGTTCTGATGTTTACAATCTTGTAACAAAACGTGCTTATGCATATGAGGGTGCTACTGTTGAATGGATTGATGGAAACATTGGAAGTAAATTAACAATGAAATACCCTGGTGTTTATTTGATGGGTGAAAGAGCATACGGTGAAACATTGTCTATTGCATTTGCAGGCAAAGGACAACATCAAGATACCGGAGCTAAAATGGTACACCTTGCACCAAATACCACTTCTAAAGTTACATCCAAATCTGTAAGCAGAGCTGATGGACGTTCAACTTATAGAGGAATGCTAAATGTAGCAAAAGGTGCAACTAATGTAAAATCAACTGTTAGATGTGATGCCTTACTGCTAGATGATACTTCAAAAACTGATACATATCCATACATGGTAATTGATCAAGAGGATGCAACAATTACTCACGAAGCTACCGTCGGAAAAATTGGTGATGATCAAATCTTCTATCTTATGTCTAGAGGATTTAGTGAAGAAGATGCATTATCTCTAATTGTTAATGGGTTTATGGAGCCATTTACAAAAGAATTACCAATGGAATATGCAGTTGAACTAAACAGACTCATTAAATTAGAAATGGATGATTCTGTAGGATAATCTAAATTCACTAATGGTAAATTATGTCTCAAGAAATACTCTCAAAATTAAATACTGCTCATATCGAAGAAATTTCTTCGTCTAGAAATGAACCTGAATGGCTAAAAGATTATAGAAAAAATTCATTGTCTGTTTATGATAATTTACCTATAGAGACATCTCCGTTATACAACAAATATACCGATGCCAAAAAAATGGATCCTGATAAAGTATCTCTTTCTACAACTACTGCTGAAACAATTCCATCTTTTCTTCAAAAAAGATTGGGAGAGTTAGAAAATGAAATTTGTATTATTCAAATTGGAACAAATATCTATAAAATCAATTTACCTGATGAGTTAAAATCAAAAGGATTAGTAATTTCTTCAATATCTGATGCAATTGAAAATAATTCTGATTTAGTAAAGAAAGCATTGGAAGCATCAAAGTCTGAAGAAGATAGATTTACTGCTTTGAATAATGCGGCATTTAATTCTGGAATTTTTATTCATATTCCTCGAAACTTTATCTTAGAAAAACCAATTTACTTTTTGACTTGTTTATCTGAGGATGGACATTCTACCATCTCTAGAAATGTTATTTTTGCTGATGAAAGTAGCAAAGCTACCGTTGTCCAAGAATTGTATTCCCCAAAAATTCAAACACAACAAGCATACCTTGAATTAATGAATACTAACGTTGGTGACAATGCTCAATTAGATGTTACCACTTTACAAATGTTAGATCAAAATGCTGTAACCTTTTCAACTAAACGAACTGATTTAGGTCAAGATGCAAAAGTGAACTGGTATTCAGGTCTATTTGGTTCTATGTTATCTCGATACAAAATTGAATATTTCCTTAATGGAACTGGTGCATCATCTAATGATTCTGAAGTTGTTTTTGGAAATAATGAACAATCTTTTGATATTCAAACAAATGTAAATCATGAAAGTCCTGCCACTGAAGGAAGAGTAGTTGAAAAATCTATTCTTCGAAATAAATCTAAATCTCTTTTCAAGGGAATGATTAGGATTAAAGAAAATGCTTCTAAATCTAACTCTTTCTTATCTGGTCGTTCAATCTTACTTGATGAAGATGCAAAATCTGACGCAATTCCTGGATTGGAGATATTTACTAATGATGTTAAAGCAACTCACTCTGCATCTGTTGCACAAATTGATGAAGAACAAATTTTCTATCTAAAAAGTAGATGTCTTAGTCATGAAGAAGCTGAGAGAACCATTGTTGAAGGTTTCTTAGAACCGTTATCTAGAAAAATGTCTTTCCAAGTAAGAGCCTGGATTGCATATCTTATTGAATCAAAATGGGATAACCGTGAACTCAGTATAAATACTGATGAAGAACTAGCAAAGTTTGTTGAAATTGAAGAAACACGTTATGATGAGAATTCTGAAATTGAACAGCATTACAAGTATAGGTGATAATTTTGTCTGAATGGATTAAAGCATGTAGTTTAGATCAAGTAAAGAAGGGTGAACTTTTTGGATTTGTTCAAGATGGTAGAAAACTCTTGATAGCAAATCTTGATGGTACAATTCATGCTACTGATTTAATATGTACTCATGCTGATGCAGATCTTTCAACTGGATTTCTTAGTAAAGAAGGTGTACGATGTCCATTACATCTTTCAGTTTTTAATTTAGTCAACGGTAAACCAAATAATCTTCCAGCTGAAACTGCACTTAAAGTATATCCAGTAAAAGTTGATAACGATGAAATTTTTGTGGAGGTATGAAAATTGCAAAGTACTGAATCCTCTTTTGAAAATTTACGAAAAGATTTTCCAATTTTGACTAGAACTGTTAGGGATAACAAACCTTTGGTTTATCTTGATAATGCATCTACAACACAAAAACCAAACCAAGTTATTGATGCTATTACTGACTATTATCAAAATCATAATGCAAATATTCATCGTGCAGTTTATGCCCTTGCTGAAGAATCCACTGAAGCATATGAAAATGCTAGAGATAAAATTGCAAATTTTGTAAATATAAAAAATAGGCAAGAATTGATTTTTGTTAGAGGTACTACTGAAGCAATAAATTTGGTTGCATATGCCTGGGGAAGACCTCATATCAATGAAGGTGACATTATTGTAACTACTGAATATGAACATCATAGTAATATTGTGCCATGGCAATTACTCACACAAGAAAAACATGCAAAATTAGAATACATTGGAATGGATGATAATGGTGAACTAATTTTAGATGATTTAGATAAATATCTTGCAACTGGAAAAGTAAAACTTGTAACTTTCAGTTTGATGTCTAATGTTCTTGGAACTATTACAGATGCTAAAAAAATTATTGAAAAATGTAAAGCTGCTGGAGTTCCTACATTAGTTGATGGTGCCCAAGCAGTTCCTCACATGAAAGTTGATCTTGATACACTTGGATGTGATTTCTTTGCATTTTCTGGTCATAAGATGTTGGCTCCAACTGGTGTTGGTATTTTATGGGTAAGAAAATCTGTATTGCAAACAATGAGTCCATTTCATGGTGGTGGTGATATGATTCGTGAAGTTCACAAATATGAAACAACTTGGAATGATCTTCCTTACAAATTTGAAGCAGGTACTCCAAATATTGCTGATGTAATTGGATTTGGTGCAGCAATTGATTATCTTACAAAAATTGGAATGGATAATGTTAGGCAACATGAAATTGAATTAACTAAATATGCTATGGAGAAATTTTCAAAAATTCCTGGACTTCAAGTTTATGGTACAAAAGATATTTCTAAACGTGGTGGTGTAATTTCATTTAATTTTGCTGATGTTCATCCTCATGATGTTGCTGACATAATTGATAAAGAAGGTATTTCTTTACGCTCTGGTCATCACTGTGCTCAAGTGTTGATGGAGCGTCTTAATGTTGCAGCAACATCTAGAGCTAGTTTCTATATTTATAATACAAAAGATGACATCGATGCTTTAATCGATTCATTAAATAAAGTAGCCAAGGTGTTTAAGTTATGAGTAGTGGAGCCGATATCTATCATGAAATGATAGTTGATTATTCTAGAAATCCTGTGAATTTTGGTGAAATTGAAGATCATGATGTAACTTTCCATGATGCAAATCCTTTGTGTGGAGATAGTATTGATATTGATATGAAAATTGATGATCAGAAAGTCTCTGATATTAAATTTCATGGAAAAGGTTGTGCAATTTGTATGGCTTGTACTTCAGTTCTAACTGAAATTGCTAAAGGAAAATCTCTAGATGAAATTAAAAACATCGATAAAAGTGATGTTTTGAGTGAATTAGGCTTAGAGCATTTACAAGCTGTTCGAATAAAATGTGCATTACTATCGTTAAAGGTCCTCAAAGGTGCATTATACACATACCTTGGCTCTCATTTGGAAAATACTGATGCAATAGATAAGCTAAAAGCCGAGGCAGAGAATCTGTATTAGTATGAGTGATTTTACTCCTTCAACTCCTTTAGAATTACAAATCAGAAAGGTAATTTTTGAAAAATTTAATGATCCAGATAAAAAATTTACTAATGATGAAGTTTTTGAAATTCTAAAATCTAATGGTGATATTGACCCCTCTTGGATTATTGATGATACTGAATCACTATTCCATGAAATATGTGATTCTGGTTTGGTGAGAAATATTGCTCAAAATTTCACAACTATATTTTTCAAATTATTTGATCCTGTTGAGAAATTACGATGTGACTCTTGTAATCATGATGTTTTTCTTGGAACGTCTGAAGAACGGATTTGTCCAAATCCTTCTTGTAAATCTGTTATTTAGCTCTGTATTTTATTGCAGCATCTTCTAATGATTTAATCATTGGAAGTTTTTCACCTGTTAGGTACAGTACTAATGCTCCACCCGCTGTACTGATATGATTAATTTTATCGGTCAACCCCTGTTGTTTTAATGCTGTTGTTAAATGACCTCCACTAACAATTGTTGTTGCCATTGAATTTGCAACTGAATTAAGCATTTCTGATGTTCCATATTTGAAATTCTCTTTTTCAAAAAATCCTGCTGGACCACTAATGAAAACAGTACCTGCACCTGAAATTAATTTTGAATAATATTCTACTGTCTTGGGACCCAAATCAAAAATTTTATCTCCCTTACCAATTTCTCTAACGTCCATCTCTACTCTTTCCCCGTCTTTGTCAATTGCAATATCTACAGGAGTTGCAAAAACATCTGGATAATCCCCAATTAACGAATGTGCTTTAGATACTACTTCATCCTCATTTTTAATTCCTAAAGGTGATTTGATTCTGGCTTGTGCTCGCATAAACACATTTCCAATTAAGCCTGTGAGTAAAACATGATCTGCACGACCGTTTTGAATTAATAACTTAATGGCTTCTAATCTATCTGGTACTTTAGATCCTCCTAAAACAATTACATGAGGTGCTTTTGCTACTGTCATCATTTCATCTAGGTTTCTAACTTCTCTTTCAACAATTCTTCCTGCACATGCTGGTAATACCTGGGCAAATCCTACGATTGATGGATGTGATCTATGTGCGCTTGGGAATGAATCTAATACACAAAGATCGAATAATTTTGATAATCTTGAGACCATTATTGTTTTTGCTGCATTTTCTGGTGTAAACTCATAATTTTCTTCGGCACATAATCTGAGATTATCTAAAAGTAATATTTCCCCTTTCTTCAAATTTTTAATTGCGTTTTGTGCTGCTTCTCCAATAGTGTCTTCAACATATTTGATTTCTCTACCCATTAATTTTTCAATAACTTTTGCGTGTTTATGCATCCCTGTATATTCATTATTTCCAACTCTTCCTTGATGTGATGCAATCACTACTTTTGCATCTTTTAATGATTCAAGGGTAACAATAGCTTCTTCTATTCTTTTAGTACCTAAAATTTCCCCTGTTTCCGGATCTATTGGACAATTCATATCCATTCTTAGAAATACTGTTTTACTATCTAGATCAAAGTCATCTAATGTGAGAACTTTCACAATTTTTCTATTATGCACTTGGTTAAAATCTTTAAGCCGATCAAAATTATTTGTGAAAAATAATTTGTTTGATATGGATAATTTCCTTGAAGGTTATGTATTAATAAAAATTAAAAGTTGTATGGTTGAGGTAAATTAATTGCAAAACTGGCTATTTGATATACGTTCACGTTCTTTTGTATTGTTAACTGCACTATTTCTTATCTTAACTGCTTTTGTATTATCTGAATTAACTGAAGGTTTTGATCAAAATGTAATTCTATTCATTTCTGAAAATGTTGGAAATCCTACTCTTGATATTTTCATGCAGTATGTGACTGAAAGTGGAGATGTTTTTAACATGATGATATTTGCGATAATTGTATTATTAATTCCAAAAACTCGAAGAGTTGGAATTACTCTGTTGATTTTGATTGTTATTGCTACTCTTCTTACTGGTTACATCAAATGTGGTGTTGATAGAGATAGGCCTGATTTTGAATACATTGGAGTTGAATTTCCTGTTCAAATCAGTCATGATACTTTTGCATTATTTTGTGAAGGTGGATATGATGCATCATATCCCTCTGGTCATGCAGCTAGATCTATGATTTTTGCAATCATTTTAGGCTATGCACTATCTGAAAGATTCCCTCGTGGTGCCTATTTAATTTTCATATATCCTGCAATGATTTCTATTAGCAGATTGTATGTTTTACAGCATTTCCCAATGGATGTTATTGGTGGAACTGTAATTGGTGTAATGTTGGCAGGAGTGATGGCAAATAGGACAAAATTATACCAGATTTTTGATAAATCAAAAACCTAATACTTCTAAAACTGAATTATCGATAAGAACAATTGCAAAATGCTCATCATCATGATGATATGTCCAATATTTTACATCTCTGGTCTCATTTTTCTCTCTTAGTCCTTTTGTAATTCCCGTAGTTACTGTGTAGCCAATTCTTTTTGCAATTTTAGTTTCTTTTGGCATTAAGACTTTGTAACCTTCCTTTTTTTCTTTAAATCCTAAATGTACCATATCTTCAATTGCTTTTATTGCATCTTCTTCATTTTTTAGATCATATGTTTTTGAAATTGGTAAATCTTTTGGATGAAATTCCATAATTTGTATAAAATTTAATCACTAATATTTTTTAAAATCATCTATTTGCGATCAATATTGGTTAATTTTCTTAACAGAAAAGTCAAATCATGATCATATTAACAACTTAATCCACTCTTTATTTTTAGAAATTCATTGGCATCATTAGAAAAAATAGTAATTGAATTACGTCAAAAGAAAAAAGAAGCAACCCAACTAAAATTAAAAGCTGAAGAAGAACTTAAACAACTTCAATCTGCAGAAAAACGTTCTGTAACAGGTTTGCAAAAAATGATTAAAAAAATTGAATCTGAAAAAGAGGATGTTTCAGATGTTTCAGAAAATCTTACTAGAAAAAATGCTCAGGTAGAAAGTATTGAAAGATTAGTAGCAAATGCTGAAGAAAGAGTAAATGCTGAAAAAGAAGCAATTGAGAGAACCGAACAAGAAATAGAATTTGCTGATACTCCTGAAGAAAAACAAAATGCTGAGGCTAGATTACGCTCATTAAATGATCATGTCCAAGAGTTAATTTCAGAAATAAAAAGCAGACAAAAAACACTGAAAAAAATTACTGGTGAAGTTACTAATTTTGATGACATTAAATCTAAAATTACTACACAAATAAAAAAACAAACTAAATCAAAACCATCTTTTCGTAGCACAATTTCTTCAAGTCACAAAAATGCTTCAAAAGTTGTAAAAGAAATTGAAAGACGAACAAAATCTGAAGAAAGAATTACCAAGGCTTTGGATAATGCATCAAAAAAATTAAAAGAATATCTTGCAAAAAAACGTGCAGCAGCTAAAAGAAAACCTGCAAAGAAAACAGCAGCTAAAAGAAAACCTGCAAAGAAAACAGCAGCTAAAAGAAAACCTGCAAAGAAAACAGCAGCTAAAAGAAAACCTGCAAAGAAAACACGTCGTTAAATCTTTTTAAATTTTTTAATGAGTTACTAATGTATCAAATATTTAATTTTTAAAATGAATAAACGAGGACCTTTAATTTCATTTGCTGGTTCGTTTTTGATTATGATTTCTTTTGTTGTAGCTGTATCTGCAGTTCCTACTGAAGTTCCAAATTCTGAATCTTTATTGATCTCTTCTCTTTTTGAAGGGATGTTTGATGATGTCTCTGAACCCTTTCAAATCCTGCCTGGAAATGTAGTCTATACTTCTTTTAGCACTTACATTTCTGATGTTCCTGTTCTGTGGGGAATTCAAATTATGGATTATCAAAATGGAGATAAATTATCTATAAAAATCTCAAATATTTTTGGAGATTCTTATGGTGAATATGTTCAATCTGATTCAGTTTATTTTGAAACAATTTTTGTTGAACAATCTGACACATTAAACTTTGAAATTGAAAATATTGGTTCTACTGATATAGAATTTGTAATAATGTTTACTGAAGACCCTGAAAATTCTAAATCTTTTACAAATCCTAATTCGCCTATTGCTGAAATGGTTGTTCCTCTAGTTGTTTCTGGTATCTTACTTATCGTTGGAATTATTACTATGATAATAGGGATCATAGCCCTCTTAATTGATTTAAAAAATAATTTTGAAAATAAAAAAAATTTCTAAGGATTTACAGTCATCTTGCCAAATTTACCTTTGGTTAAAGATACTTCTCCTCTAAACTCATTTGTGTATCCGTTTTCAATGACAACTTTGTCACCAACATTAACTGCTTTAATGTCATCTCCCCACAATGTAAGTTTCATTTGATTTTCTTCAGTCCCGTCTCCGTTGGCTATTGTTGCATCACAGACATCTACTGTTCCGCCTGATTTGAGGTTCACAGTTCTTGGTTCTCCTTTGCCAATAACTTCGGCTTCAACATTAACTCCACTTCGCATTTTTTTTGCTTCGGAAATTGGTATTGATTCTGACATGTGATTTTCAATAACCTTTTCGATTATAAGCTTTGTTAAAAATTTCTAAAATCATGGATCAATTTCTCAAATAGTAATTGAGAAATATTGGAAAAATCTAGTATTATTGCAGAGGTATCGAAGCCCGGTCAACCGAGAGGGACTCAAGATCTCTATAATATAGGAAATCCCTTCTCTTAGGAGTTCGTGGGTTCAAATCCCACCCTCTGCACTATAATTTTACTAAAATTTCTAAAATCATGCAACAATTGTCTTGGTTTTACTAACTGAATGGTTTGATATGATTTTGTGCATTTCTGCCAATTGTTCATCTTTGAAAGTAAGATTACATCTATAGCACTTCCAAACCGTACCTGACATACCTTATAAACTCCCAAATTGCTTATAAAGATATTGCATGATTGATCCTATTTGTTGTAAAACATGATCATTGTTTGGAAAAACATGTAATTTTTTGATTATTTCCAAAAATTATCATATAATCTACTGACTAAATATAGATCCAAGGGTTTAGAAACAAAATACTAGTATGATTATTGAAGAAAATTGGATATTTTTGAATTATTTGGAGAATTTTCATATTTTGGAATTTTTCTGGTATTGATTGGTGTTAATGCATCACCGATTTTAATGCCTCCAAGTTGGATTGTTTTGACATCTTTCTATCTTCTTGATCCTACTTTGAATATTGTACTTCTTGCAGCAGTTGGTGCAACTGGAGCTACAATTGGTAGATTTTTTTTAAAAAAAATAAGTGGATTATTTCGAAAATTTGTTGGCGAAGAACAAAAATCAAATCTTGATATCATTGGAGATTATTTGAATAAGAAAAAATATGGATATTTACTAGCATCATTTTTGTTTGGGGCAACACCACTTCCAAGTAATATTTTATTCATTACCTATGGATTAATGCGAGCAAAGAGTATTGGAATCTATGTTGGATTTTGGTTTGGTAGAACTATTTCCTATATTGTAATGATATATTTTGGAAATGCTGTTTTAACTCCCTTTTTAGAAATCTTTGAAGACCGTCTTACTGGTATATTGTTAATTGATGGAGTTGGAATTGGCTTAATTGTTTTATTTGCATGTATTAATTGGACTGTATTGATTACTCAAAGGAAAATAAAATTTGTTAAACCAAAAATTTGGAGATTATAAATGAAAGAATTAGATTCTATAAAAAAAGAAGTAATAAAAATAATGAATAATGATCCTGCACACGATTTTGAACACGTTATGAGAGTTTTTCATAATGCACAAAAAATTACAAAAAAAGAAAAAGCAAATCAAAAATTAGTTCTTACTGCAACACTACTACATGATATTGTTTCATACCCAAAATCAAGTAAACGATCTAAATTATCTTCTGTTGACAGTGCAAAAAAATCTAAATCCATTTTAAAAAAATATGCTTTCTCAAATGAAGAAATTAGTATAATTTGTGATGCTATTGAAGATCATAGTTTTTCTCAAAATAGAATTCCTAGAACTATTGAGGGAAAAATATTGCAAGATGCTGATAGACTTGATGCCTTAGGTGCAATAGGTATTGCAAGAGTTTTTGCTACCAGTGGCTCACTGAATAGACCTTTTTACAAAATTGATGATCCTTTTTGTAATAACCGAAAGCCTGATGATGATCATTGGGCAATTGATCATTTTTTTAATAAATTATTAAAATTACAATCTTTAATGAATACAAAATCTGGTAAAATAGAAGCTAAAAAAAGAACTAAGGCCTTGAAAATATTTTTAAAACAATTTAAAAGTGAAATTTAGCCGTAATCGACATATCTGTCATATCTTTTTTCGATTTCCTTATTCTCCCCAGAAATAATTTTTTCATATTCTTGCTTTTTTCTAAAATCTATGTACTTGTTGATTGCCTCAAAATCTTCATTTTTTGGAAATGATTCAAAGACTGGTTCAATCATTTTTAGATATTCTAATGCTTTCTCTCTAAATTCTTCTACTGTTGGTTTTCTTATTCCTTGCATTCTAAACCATACTGCTGTCCAACTTGCACCTACCACATGTGGCAATAAATCAAAGGCCCTTTCTACTTCAAAACGTTCATCATTTCTCATGATTCTTGAAGAAATCTTGAGGCTGATTTTGCAAAATATGTCACTATCATGTCTGCTCCTGCTCTTTTAATGGAATGAAGAATTTCTAATGTGATATCTTTTTCATTTACATATCCTAATTGTGATGCTGCTTTGACTAATGCATATTCTCCTGATACACTATAAGCTGATACTGGAACGTTATACTTTCGTCTAGTTTCTGCAATTAAATCCAAATATGATAATGCTGGTTTAATCATTACCATGTCTACTCCTTCATCAATGTCTGTTTCTACTTCCATCATTGCTTCTCTTGCATTTGTAAATGGAACTTGGTATGTTTTTCTATCCCCAAATTTTGGTGCACATTCTGCAGCATCTCTAAAAGGCGAATAAAAGTTTGAACGATGTTTTGCTGAATGTGACATTATTGAAACATCTGTAAATCCTTTTTCATCTAATGCTTTTCTGATTGCAGCAACTTGACCATCCATCATTGCGGATGGTGATACTGTGTCTACTCCTGCTTTAGCTTGACTAACAGCAATTTTTGCAAGTGTCTCTAAACTCGTATCATTATCTATTTTATCTCCATGAATAATTCCACAATGACCTGTAGATGTAAATTGACACAAACAAACATCTGCCATAATTACTATTCTATCTCCAAATTCTTTTCTAATTTGGGTGATTGCCTTTTGAACAATTCCTTCATCATCAAAAGCAGAACTACCTGCTTCATCTTTTTTTGTAGGAATTCCAAATAACATTATTGCTGGGATTCCTAAATCTATAATTTCTTTAACTTCTTGATTTACTTCTTCTAATGGTAATCTTTCAATTTCTGACATTGATTCTACTTTGATTCTACTTTTAAGACCCTCTTGTACAAACACTGGACAAATGAAATCTTTTGGTGTTAGTGTTGTTTCTTGAACTAATTCTCTCATTTTTTCTGATATTCGTAATCTTCTGAGACGCTTAGTTGGAAATGACATGTTTGAAATTAATTCTCGCTAAAATATAATCCTAGTCAGCCTGATTCTGTTTTTTATAGTCAAAAAGTTTAGTTGCCAATTCTAATACATCAGGCTGTCCTTGTTCTGATGCTTTTCTGATATTATTCATTGGTGTTGATACTATGCTTTCGACAACTGCTTTTGTTAATTCTTCAATAATTTTGATCTTTTTCTCATCCTTTTCATCTAGCATTTGTAATGCTTTTTGTAATTCTTTTTCTCTTAAATTTTCTATATTTTTGAATACGTCCGTTACAAGTGGTTCTGCATCTAATCTTTTCATTGAAGCCTCTAATACTGAGATTTCCTCTCTAATTATATTTTCAACTGTTTTCACCTTGTTTAATCTAGCATTGATGTTTTTCTCAACCATTTCTGCAATTTGATCTAAATTCATCAATTTGACTCCTTTGATAGTTGCTACTTTTTCATCAACTGTTCTTGGATTTGATAAATCTAATATCATAATCCCGTTGTTTTTATTTTCCATTGCATTTGTTATTCTTTCTTCTGTCACTAGAAAATACGGTGCTGTTGTTGCTACAAATATTACATCATATTTTTCAAATCCTGAAAGAATTTCTTCAAATTTAATTGGATTGCCGCCCATAGTTTCACAAAATGTTTCTGATCTGTTTAATGTTCTACTTGTAACATTAAAAGAATAACCTCTTCTTTGTAATGACTTTGCAACAAGAGTAGATACTTCTCCTGTTCCAATTAATAGAACTTCTTTTGTTTTTAATTCATCAATATTTTCTTCTGCAAGTTTTACTGCCATTGAACCCACTGATATTCCGCCTTTTCCAATCCCGCTAGAATTTCTGATTCTTATACCCATTCTAATTGCTTTATCAAATAATGTGTTGAGATGTTGACCTGATGCTTTTGATTCCCTAGCTGAAGTAATTGAATTTTTTATTTGACCTAAAATTTGCTCTTCTCCCAATACCATGGAATCTAAGCCTGATGTTAGTTTTAACAGATGATGTAAAGCATCATGATTTTCTACAAATTCAACATTCTCTTCAAACATCTCTTTATCTAATCCTGCAATGCTGGCCCAAGTTTTTTTGATTTTGTCTGTATTGTCTGTTTTTGATTTTCCAAATAATTCAATTCTATTACATGTTTGAATAATCACACATTCATCTAATTCTGAATGTTTTTTGAATTGTTGATACGCATTGTCTATATCTTTGATCGTAAATTTTTCTAAAATATGGATTGGTGAATTACGAAATGTTACACGTGCATTTATGATATTTTGATTCATTTCCATTTTTTTATTATCTCAATAGCTCGTTTTTCAGCTTTTTTTACCTGATTGTCTTTTATTAACTGATCAATGCGATTATCATTCATGATATTGTTCAAGCACTTTTTTCGTTCAGATTGAGTTGAAATGATCTCTTTGGCAAGTTTTCGTGACATTTTTTGAATTTTAATTTGAGCAATATCCTCTTTCAAAATAACTTTTTTTAATGCTTTTTCTGATTTTGATTTGATCTTTTTAGACATAACTGGACTTCTACCTCCTGTAAAAATTCCAATTTGTATCATTTTTTCAAAATCTATTATTGCTGGATTTGAAAAATCACTTTCATCTGGATTATCTGAACTATATGCTATGATTTTTTTCTTTTTTGCATGTGTGATTATTTTTTGATTAATTTTTTTATCATTTGTAGTGGTGATGATTAAATCTGGTTTTAATTCTGAAATAAATTTTACATCTTCAATTTTCTTTTTTTCTAGTTTAATTTTTTTTGTTTTAATCCAATTTGATATTTGTTTATTCGTTGTATCACTGATTACTAAAATTTCACATTTTTCATTTAATACTGATTTGATTCTTTTTTCTGCTTCATTTCCCCCTCCTATGATAATGATCTTCTTATTTTCTAGATTAAGATTAATTATCATCGATCCCAAACACTTCAGTTTCTATTTATGTATTAAAACCACTTTTAGAATAACTAGCTACATTTTTAATTGAATTGCCAGGTAATTCACATATTGTCTTCTTTAGGCGAATCTGATAAGGAACTTCTAAATGAAATTCAATGGACTTTCCCTCTTGTAACTAGGCCTTTTGATGCTATTGCTAAAAAATTTGATACTACCCCTGAAATTATTAAGGAAAAATTAAACCATCTAAAAGAAATTGGCGTTTTAAGACAACTTAGTGCAATTTTTGATACTAGAAAACTGGGTTATACTAGTTCATTAGTTGCAATGGAAATTGAACATGATAAATTAGATTATGTAGCTTCTCAAATTAATCGTCATCCTGGAGTTAGTCATAATTATGAACGTGATCACCAATTCAATCTTTGGTTTACTTTAGCTGTTCCGCCTGGAGCTGATTTGAAAACTGAACTTGAAAAATTTAACGTGCTAAAAGGAATTAAAAAAGTTAGAATGCTTCCAACATTACAATTATTCAAAATTGGAGTTAAACTAGACATGGTAGATGAAAAAAAACATGACATTGCACCAACTGAAGAGAAAAAGGAAATTAAAAATATAAAATTTGAACCAACAGAAGATGATAAAAATTTTATTCGTGAATTACAAAAAGATATGGAAATTATTGATGAACCATTTGTAAAAGCAGCAAATAATCTTGGAATTACTGAGGATGAATTATTTGAAAAAATGAAGCACTATGAGAGTATTGGTGTTTTACGAAGATTTGCAGCAATCCTAAGACATCGTCAAGTTGGATTTACTGCAAATGGTATGATTGTCTGGAAGGTTCCTGAAGATAGAATTTCTTCAGTTGGTGAAACACTAGGTTCATTTCCACAAATTAGCCATTGTTATGAACGTCCTACTTATGATGATTGGCCATATAATGTATTTTCAATGATTCATTGCAAAACTCACGATGAAGCAAATGAAATGGCTAAAACTATTCAAGATCAAATTCATGTTGATGAATTTAGAATTTTATTTAGTTCTCGTGAGTTCAAAAAAACCCGTGTTGAATATTTTGTCGAGAATTCTTTTAGTTTAGAAGACGTCGTTACTTCTTAAATCTCATTTTTATCATGTCCTACAACATGAATGTTACAAAAATACTGATCATTCATGTTGCAATAGTATGAGGAATCTTCTCCACATTCTTTACATGGTGGTTTTTCATCTTCAGATGATAATTTTGTATGGTAAATTTTTGTTCTACTTGTAATGGTTGAATTTTTGTAAATTCGTGTTAAATTTGAATAATATTCTAGTTCTTCTGGGTTTAGAACTTGTTTTTTATTGATTTTTTTAATAATTGTTTCCCATTTTTTATAATCGCCAATTTTGGCAAGCTTCATTCTATCTATAATTTCTAGTGTTATTTTTGAATCAATTGGATTACTCATTAGTGATTAATTTGTTTGAGGTGTTGCTTTCAACTCATATGCTGGCCATGTGTTATACAATTCATCAATTTCTTTCATATCTGAATCTGAAATATATTTTCCATCTGACATTTCTGCATAGTTAACAATTTCCTCTTCACTTATCATTGTTGGAAGTACTGTGGCAAATCCTTTTTTTGTCATCATAAATTTCATTGCAAACTCAGTAACATTCAATCCATTCCTATCTGCAATTGGTTTGAATTGTTCAACTTTTTCTAATGCTGATTTAAGCCATTCACGTTTCCGAACTGATCTGTGATCATTGTCGTCAAATTTGGTATCTGCATTAACTTTACCCGTTAAAATCCCTGAGGCTTCTGGAACTCTTACTAGTATACCTACATCTTTTTCTTCGGCTTTTTTCATTAATTCATTTCCTGGAGTTTGTTCAAGTATGTTGTAGACTGTTTGAACTGCACTAAGATTTGGTTTATCCATTGCTTCTAATCCTTCTTGTGTCCATCCAATTGCTGGACCTAAAGCAATTTGATATGTTTTGATAGAACCATCCTCGATAAAACCATCTAATACATTGAAAATTGAATTATTTCTTACATCTTTTAGTTTCGGATTATGTACTCCGTACATATCTACATGATCTGTTTGTAATCTTTCTAAACTATTTCTTAACGCCATTTTGGTATAATCTTCATCAAATCTTTGTGGAAGTTCTTTATGTCCTATTTGTTCAACTTCGCTAAAATCATACCCATATTTTGTGGAAATAACAATTTCATCTCTCATATCTTTGAAAACTTCTCCAATTAATTTTTCACTTAATCCTTTCCCGTAGAGATCACCTGTTTCAAAGAAATTAATCCCTACATCATATGCTTTTTTAAGCATTCTTTTTGCTTCATCTTCTTCAATTTTTTTGCCCCACCAATCTAATGCAATTGCCCATGCTCCAAATCCTACTTCTGATATCTTGATATCTGTTTTTCCTAGTTTATTATACTTCAAATTTATCTCCTTTTATTTTCATTATTTATTTTCAATTTCATCATTTATGTTTATCCGAGATTTGCATTCGTGATATCTTGTTTTAAGAATTTAGCCTAAACTTGTGATTAGTGGAATTATGTCTTTTTTAACACACACAATCATGGGAATGTCATTTTTTACATAGGTTGAAACTTGTGTTTCTCTTAAATCCATGATTAAATCTTGGAAATCTCTAATTTCGTCCACTTCAAAAGCTAACATGAAATCTTCATCATGTATTCCAAATGAATAAGTTGTATTGAGAACTATTTGTGGATATTTTTTACTAACTTCGATATGTTCATCCATAATTTCTTGACGTTTTTCTTTTGGTAGAAGATACCATTCCCTTGTTTTTGTAAATGGGTAGACGATAACATGTTTTTTTGGATTGTTTCCCGTAATGAAACCGTGAGCCTTTTGTTCTTGTACGTAGATTGATGGTCTAGTGCATGACAAATATGTCATTGATGAAATAATATATTTTCCAAAAACTGTTTTGTACAATTTTTCAATTACTGTTTGTATCTCTTCTATTGTTTTTGCTGCAAACCAAAACAAAAAATCTGCATCATCTCTTAATCCCAAATTAGAATATGATCTAAACATAATTCCTGAATTGCTAATGATATTTTCCACTTCTTTTGCAGATTCTTCTTTTGCTAAATCTGCCATCCATCTCCATTTGGGATCAACTTTGAAAAACGAAAAATTGAAAAAATATTGTTCTCTACTTTCTGACATGATTTTTAATCTCTCAAACCCTATTTAAACAAAAAACCTATTCTCAATTCTGACATTTTTTATTTTTAATAATTTTTATGCAGTTTTCTCTAAAGCCCATTCATAACCTTCGGCTTCTAATTTATCTGCAAGAGATGCATCTCCTGTTTCGAGAACTTTGCCTTGTGCAAATACATGAACATAATCTAATTTATCTAAGAATTTCAAAATTCTAGCATAGTGAGTGATAATGATTACTGTTGCATCTTTTGTTGATACTTTGCTAATTGCTTGAGCTACTGATTGAACTGCATCAATATCTAATCCTGAATCAGGCTCATCTAAAATTGAGATTTTAGGTTTTAACACAGCCATCTGCAAAACTTCTGCACGTTTTTTCTCTCCTCCAGAAAATCCCTCATTAAGATATCTTGAAAGAAATTCTTCTCTTAATCCTACTTTTTCCAAATTCTCTTTAAGATATTTTTGGAATTCTCTTACCGTAATGAACACTTCTCTGTCATCCCCTTCCATTGCTTTACTGAGCGAATTGTATGCTGTTCTTAAGAAATGTGAAAATCCTACTCCTGAAACTTCAGTTGGATATTGAAATGCTAAGAACAGTCCTTTTTTTGCTCTTTCATCTGCAGTTAAATCTAAAATACTTTCGCCGTCTAATAGGATGTCTCCTTTTGTAACTTCATATTTTGGGTGTGCTAATAATGTGTAAGATAATGTACTTTTTCCAGAACCGTTAGGTCCCATAATTGCATGTACTTCTCCAGGACCTGTTTTTAAATTGACTCCTTTGAGGATTTCTTTACCTTCTCTGGATACATGTAGATCTCTGATTTCTAATACTGCCATATTCAAAATAATTTTGTTTCTATATATAATGCCGACGAAATTTAGCTAATCCTAATGGCTATTTTTAATAAAATGAAAAGGGGGGGGGGGGTGTTAATATTTGGCCAGAGATGGTCTCAAAGTAATTTTGAGTTTGTGATTTGTTAGAATCTCTTTACATCTATTTCTGATAGTAACTTCTGTTACACCTGCAATACTTGAAACGTCTCTTTGTAGAACGTTTTGTCCAAGTAGTACTGATGAGACATAAAGATATGCTGCAGCAATTCCATTTGGAGATTTTCCATCTGAAATACTGTTGTCTTTTGTCTTTTCTGCAATTTCTAAGGCTAGTCTTTCTACTCTAACCTCAGTCTGTGTCATATTTGCTATCTTTGAGATGTATTTGTCCATGGTCAATACTGGAGCTTTAATTGCTCCCATTTCCATTACCATGGTTCGATAATATCTTGCTGCAAGTTTTGTTTTTGATTTAACATCTTTTGCTGGAACAATTTCTCGGCAAATTTCTTCTAATGATCTTACGACGTTACATTGTTTACATGCCATATAGATTGTTGCTGCTGTAATACAAGCTACAGACTTTCCTTTGACATCCATATGTCCATCCAAATTTCTATAAATCATTGAAGTTGTTTCCAACACATTTTTTGAAAGATTAAGTGATTCACATGTTTCACCCATTTTTGCTAAAACATTTGCAAGTCGTCTTTCTTTTGGTGTTGATACTCTAACTCTTTGTTGCCATTTTCTGAGATGATTCATTTGGTTTGCAACTTCGTGATTGATTCTTTTTCCACTGAAGTCTTTTGCACTAATTGAAATCTCAGTTGTTATTCCCAAATCATGTTGAGAATATGTTGTTTGTCCTGTTGCTCTTGCAAGCTTCATTTTATCTTCGAGATTCGAACTTATTGTTTCTGGACCACTATCTGTAATCTGATCATCGACAACTACTCCACAACCAGAACAGATTATTTCGCCATTTTGCATATCATCGATTAATGATGATTTACATTCTGGACAGTTTTCGGTTTGTAATATGTTCATCTTCTTCTTCTCCTAAATTTTTTTGGTTTATTTGCAGTAGATTGCTCAAAAATGAAAACACGTTTTCCAACAAATTTGTTGATACTATTTGTTAAGGGCGTTGCTGATGCAAACGGCCTTTTTATTGGACCAATTAGTTCCATTACTTTTGCAACTCTAGTTCCTTTGTTGTCACAGAGTATTTGTCCTTCAACTAATTCTTTTGAAAGTTGAACGATTACCCTGCCACTACCGGCTAGGTGCATTATTTCGCCTACCTCCTGCAATTAACAATACTAGAAATGCTTACACTATCATAGACTTCTGTCAACTTTACTTTAGCTAAAAGCTAGAATTCATTTTATTTTGTTTGCTTGGCTCTTTTTGAAATAAGTTTTTGTGAAATTTTGTTAAGAATTATTGTCTTAGAGGATCCTTTTGGTAACACAACATAGCCTGACCTTACAAATGGTCTTCTTGGAAATCTTACTTTTTCTTCAGATTCTGTAATTTCATAACCCGCTGCCTTTGTTGCATCCATTAGTTCTTTTAAGGAAGGATCAAAAATGCATTTTTCTAATCCTAATCTTCTACCTTTTGATTTCTTTAAATTTTTGTTAAAATAATCCAACCAGATTACGATGTGCTCGTAATCTTTCATTTTATTCCTTGAGTAAAACTGCGTTAGCTATTCCAGTTTGTCCTGGTTTAGAAACAACTTTACATTTACCTTCTTGTGTTTCAAGAATTGCACCTTTGCTGATGATTCCTCTTCTTCTGTAATCGTTGTTTGTTGCATTATCTAGAACTTTGATAATTTTTGTTTTAATTACTTTGGAATCTCCTTTTGCTAAATTAACAAAATCAATTGATTTCAAAGCTACTTTGTTATTATTTCCTCTAACTCTTCTAGTTACTGTAACTTGAGCACCATTAATTGCTTCATTTGGATATCTATCAGTTTCATATTTTCTTCTAATTCTAAGTGGACTTCTTCTTCCTCCCGTTGTTTTACTGGTTGCTAAATTTTCTACTGATTTTCTCACAAAAAATTAATTGAATTACTCTAATTTATACAAAACGCCATAAATTAGCCTTAAATCAAAATTTTTCTATTTACTTTCTGCTGTGATTTGTAGTGATCTGTTTGTTTGACCTTTACTTGCAGTTTTTCTTACTTTTGAAAATAATCTTGATTTGAGATCTTCGACATCTCCTTTAATCCCAAAATATTTTTGGAATTTTTCAGTAGTTGTATAAATTTTCAATCTTCCTACATTTTGATGAGTGATATAGTCTAATTGTCTTAGTTCTTTGAGATGTGCATATACTCCTGAACCTCTAGTTTCTACAAGCTGTTTAGATGCAATTGGCTGCATGTATGCAATATATGATAATGTCTTTAATGTTGCATTTGGTAAAACTGGTTTTGATGCATATCTCTTAACTGTAGAACTGTATTCTGGTTTTAATTGCATTACATATGTTCCATCTGGTAAAATTACAATTTCTAATGCTTTGAATGCAGTTCTTGTTTTTTTCATAATTGTTTCAAGCAAGTCTAATGTTTTTGTTCTTGATTCTGTGCCTGACGCTCTAATGATATCTTCTATTCTCAGTGGTCTTCCTGCTGAATATAGAGCTGCTTCAATTCTTGCAGTTGCTTCAATTATATTTTCAACTCTTGCCATCTTGAAAAATTCTCCTTTTGAATATCATTAAACTTTCTTTCATTTTTCTTCTAGTTGTTCACTCATGAGTATAATTTTAATGTCATCATTTTGCTGTTCCAAATCTACTTTTTGGTCTCTTGCTAAAAATAGTGCTGCAAAGAAACATCTGATTGAATCTACTTGGTCTAAATCTGTGATAATTTCTTGGAGTAATCCAAATCCTTTACTTGCAATTTTTTTCATAATCAATTCTTCATATTTTCCAATAATACTTTCTAATGAAATAAAATATTCCTGAAAATCCGGTGCTTCAATTGGTTCAATGTCTAATTTTTTATTTCTTCGTGATTGTGGGTTTGCGATTGTTCCGATGAGATTTTGTAATAATCCCAACAAGTCATCTAATGAAACTGGATATGTTGATTCATGTCTGTATGGAATATCGATTAATTCAATATCTACATCGGTTCGTTGTGTAGTTGGTTTTTTCTCCATGGCTGCTCTTTGTAATGCAAAAATACTTTCTACTTTCATTCTGTAAATCAATGATGACGACAATGCTGCCATTCCAGCAACTTTAAGATCCTTTTTCCCCGTTTTTTCAAGAATCTTAATTAATAAATTCAAAATTTGAATTAGATCTATTTCCCAAACATCTTTTTTAATTACTGATGATGGATTGAATAGGATATTTACTGGTTCTTGAGAAATACTGTTTGGTGTTTTAGATTCATTCACAAATTGACTATTTTATTATTCCATAATATCTAATTACTCTACTTTTTTCTTACTTCCAGTCAACTCTTATATTGCAAAATAATGAATTCATTTTATGAAAGCAGCACGAATTATTGAACCTGATAAACCACTTGAACTAAATCAAGTTGAAATTTCTGATCCTACTGGAACTCAAGTATTACTCAAAGTTATTTCCACAGGTGTCTGTCACAGTGATCTTCATCTTTGGGAAGGTGGATATGATACAGGTGATGGATTCATGAAGGTAACAGATAGAGGTGTAAAATTCCCTGTTACTCCTGGTCATGAGGTTGTTGGTACTATTGAAAAAATTGGTGAATCTGTAAAGGATGTGAAAATTGGTGATACTGTCTTAGTTTACCCTTGGATTGGATGTGCAAAATGCCCAACTTGTGAAAAAGGTGATACAAATTTGTGTGAAACTCCAAAATCATTAGGTGTTTTTCAAGATGGAGGATATGCTGAAAAAGTTATTGTTCCTGATTACAAATTTTTAGCAAATATAGGTGATGTCGATCCTGATTCAGCATCTTCACTAGCATGCTCTGGATTAACTGCTTATACTGCAGTCAAGAAAGCATTAGTAAATAACCCTGAATCAATTTTGATTGTAGGTGCAGGTGGTTTAGGTTTGATGGGTGTTCAGATTGCAAGCCATATGGCAAAATGTAAAATCATTTGTGCAGACATTGATGATGAGAAACTAAAAACTGCAAAAGAATTGGGTGCAACTGATGTTGTTAACACAAAAGAAAGTGGTGCATCACAAAAAATTATGTCTATCTGTAATGAAAAGGGTGTTGATAGTATAGTTGATTTTGTTAATGCACCTCCAACTGTAAAACTTGCTTTATCTGTTGTAAGGAAACGTGGAAATATTATCTTAGTTGGTTTGTTTGGTGGTTCTGTAGATTTACCATTAGTTTCTGTACCGTTAAAGGCAATTACAATTCAAGGTGCTTATACTGGAAACTACAAAGACATGGTTGAATTAATTGAACTTGCAAAACAAGGTGTTATCAATCCAATTGTATCAAAACATTATACTTTGGATGAAGCAACCGGTGCTTTAGATGATCTAAAGAATAGAAAAATTATTGGTCGTGCAGTAATTAATCCTTAATCAAAACTTATTCTTCTAAAATCCAACCTTTCTTGATTATTTCTTTATCTTCACTTTCACCAATTCCAGTTGCATATCTCCAAATATGACTTGCGTTAGTTTGCATATTGTTTTTAATTTTTAATAGTGACTCTGTTTCAAATTCTAAATTTTGATTTGCAGTTCCACATTCTTTACAAAATTTACATTTTTCATCTAATGTGATTGGATTTGATTCAATAAGTGGATAAGCACTACATGCAAGTGGCTTGGTTTTGTATATTTTGCATGGATAACCTCCATGAGTTGATTTTTGTCCACTTTTAGTATCTAAAAAGGGACACGTATTGCCATTATCTTCGATTCCAATTAATTGATATGCTAAAATTTCTGTGGGAAGTTGATTTGGATTTTCTGAGACCCCTATCCTTGGTAAAATTTTAATTTTGATTTTATTGTCTTCAGCAATTTTTTCTATTTTTTCTTTTTCATCTGGTAAAATCAATACGCCTATTTTTCCAAATTGTTTATTTGGATAATATTCCCTTTTAACGCAACAATCAGAGCATTCTTCGACACATCTAAACTCCATATCTTGTTTATTCTTGAAATAGATAAAATTCCTTCTACTTTTTGTTTTAGTTTTTTAAGACCTCATCAGTTATATGGTTACTAGATCTAGACTTTTTGTGGGTAAGCGTCAAGTAAAAAATGAAAGTGCACTAAAAGAGATTCGTCTTCCTGAAGAAGGTGAATTGTTTGGACGAGTCTTGAAAATGATGGGCGGAGAAAATGTTATGATAAAATGTGATGATAATGTTACTAGGAGAGGTAGAATTCGTGGAAAATTAAAGAGACGTGTATGGATTCGAGATAATGACATTGTAATAATTGCTCCATGGGATTTTAATGATAACGAACGTGGTGATATTGTTTGGAGATTCACATTGCCACAAGTAGAGTGGTTAAAAGATAATGGCCATATTGCAAAAGATTTCTAGAATCAAAATATGCCTTAGTTAATATAGCGAATACATTGTTTTAGAGTTTATGGAACAAGGTACCGTAAAATGGTTCAACCGTACTAAGGGCTTTGGTTTTATCGAAAGAGAAAGTGGCGACGATATGTTCGTACACAAATCTGACGTTGATGGATTCATTAACGAAGGCGATAAAGTCGAGTTTGAAATCGGAGAAGGCCAAAAAGGCCCAGCAGCACAAAAAGTCAAAAAATTAGAGTAGACAATTGAATTTTTAAATTAAGATTTCATCTATGTTTTCTTAAACAGTCTATTTTTTTATTATTTTTAAATTAAATGTAAAAATTACATTTCTTTTTGAAATTTTCACATCTCTATGTTCGATAATCGTGAGGAATTCTTAAATTCATACTCTTCATTAGAGTTCAATGGTTGTAGGGTCCTTAATGACATACGCTACTGTAAAGGCATATAGTTTAAAAGGTAAATTACTTTCAAAAAAAAACATTTCAAACATTAGCAGAATCTAGAAACCTTGATGAATTTACAAGTCGTTTAAACAGTACTTCTTACTCTGATTACATTCGGAAAATTCCAAAACCTTACACTTCAAATAATCTTTAGATTAGTTTTAGGTGAAAACAATCTGAATTGTATTGCATGATGAATTCTGTAGGCGGTTCAAATTTACTAATGGCTTATTATTAAAAATTCATTTTAAAAATTTAAAAAATTTTCTTAAAGAAAAAATTTTGAGAAAAACTCAATCTGAGATAGAATCTACAATGGGATTAAAGACTGAAGAATTAATTCCACGTAGAGATGTTACACTGAAAACTTTAACTTCAAAAAATGTTGAAGAAGTAATTAGTAATTTAAAATCCTGTAATTTTGGAAACGATATTGAAAAAGCAGTAGTGCTTTACAATGATTTGGGTGAAATTGGTGTAATTGACACATATCTTGATAAAATTTTATATCAAAATTAGCTGATAGTATCAAAAGTAAGGTGGATTTAAATCTGTTAAAATTATTTGGAACTGAATTTGATTTGTATAATATCACAAATATTGTACGTGGAAAATTTTGGAATTTAAATGAACAATCCCTTCATGACTTGTTAGTTTCTCATATTTCTGGTAATAGTGATGAATTACTATCCAAGATGATTTCTGCTGAAAATCTTAAAAGTAGTTTTATGGAGTTATCTAAAACAAAATTTTCTGAAATTATTCCTTCTGAAGCAGATGATATTGTTATGATGAATGAATTTGATAGAAAATCTGATTTATTTTTGTATAATTCATTACTTCGAGAATTTACAAATATGTTCAAATTATCTACTGTGGTGTCTGTTGTTAGATTATATGATTATGGGATCATAAATTTATCTTCAATTTCATATGCCGTTGAAAATACCATTTCCAGCAATATTGTTGTGTCAAAAATAATCACTTCGGAATGACCAATATTTTGTTTAATGTGGATCTCTTTTTTTGTAAAAATTTTGTGGTCCCGCGGGCATGAATTGAACATGCGACAACCCGGTTTCTGTATGCCTGATATGCTGTTTTTCGGTCAGCCATCTTAAGCCAACAACTACAGCCGGAAGCTCTACCAGGCTGAGCTACCACGGGACAAAAATTATGTGTATTGAGTTATTAAAAAACCATCGTGCTTTTTTAATTTGGTCTAATATATTGATAAATACTCTAAAAATTTCTCATTAATAATGTCTGAATTAAAATTGTCTTATTCGGGATATGTTTGTGCACCTTATTTACACAATCGTGATTCTCTTGAATTAAAAGAATCTTGGTCAAGTTCTAAAAATATTGAAAAATTATTTTTTGTAACTGGAACTTTTTCAAGTGATAGTCAACCCTATTTTTCAACTTCAGCAAACCACTACTTATTAGCTAAATTTAAGGACAGTTCAATTGTAGAAAAAGAATTATCTCAACATGTACAAGAAAAAACTTCATTTGTTTTCAATATTCATGATGATCTCTTCGAACGGGAAGTTTTAGGTGAAACAAATTTCATTTCTATTTATTATCTAGAATATGGTGAAGATATGGATGATTTAGTTGAAATTGCTGGCTTATTATTAAAAAGAGAAAAAATTGAAGTTGCTGGAATTGGAAACATGACTACTACTTGCTCTATTCCTTCAAAATTTACGTTCCCCTATTCTGAAAATATGATTGTAATTGAAGTGGCAAGTGAAAAAAGTCATCAAAGCGTCAAAAAATATTGTGATCAAACACAACGTGATGTAACTAGGAAAGGTTTTACTTTATCAAATCTCTTGAGTCTTTCTATTCTTGATCAACTAAAGTAGAGTTAAATATTCGAGCAAAAACTGAATTTTATGAGTAAACCATCTGATTTGGGTTCATTGAAAATTGGATCATACATTCTACTACCTCACTCTGATCAACCTAGTGGGGAACCATGTAGAATTATTGAGTACGATACTTCAAAACCTGGAAAACACGGTGCAGCAAAAGCTAGAATCGTTGGTCAGGGAATTTTTGATGGCAAAAATAGACCTCATGTTGGACCTGTAAGTATGCAAATCCATGTTCCAATGATTAACAAGAAAGTTGGTCAAATAATCTCAATAAATGGTGATACTGTACAAGTTATGGATAATGAATCCTTTGAAACTATTGACATTGCAATGATTGACGACTCTGTTCAAGGAAAATTGGAAAACGGACAAAATGTTGAATATTGGGTTGTAATGGATAATACAAAAATCATGAGTATTAAAAATAGTTAAACTTAGAATTCTGCAACATATTTTCATTATTTGATTTCAATCATAGCACTAAAATTCTATAATTGTAACACTATTACAGATGCTGATGATTATCGGAAAAGCCGTCTGATTTGTGATGACGATTATGAGTATTGAGGCATCTCAATCAAAAATTTTAGAATTTTATTAGAGTCTCATTTTTATTAATTGATGAAATTAGCTTGTCTTTTTTCTGGTGGGAAAGATAGTACTTATGCAATTCATCTTGCTAAAAAACAAGGACATGAGATTGTGTGTCTCTTGAGTGTTTTTGCAAAATCTGATGAAAGTCATCTTTTACATCACCCAAATTTAAAATGGACAAAATTACAATCTAAATCCTTGAAAATTCCTCAATTAACTATCTCTTCTTCTTCAGATGAAACAAATGATGAATTAATTGTGTTAGAAAAATTATTGAAAAATGCTATAGATGAATTTAAAATCGAGGGATTGGTTCATGGTGGAATAAAAAGTAAATTTCAAAAAGAAAAATTTGAAAGTTTGTGTGGGAAATTAAATTTGATTTCTGTTTCCCCCTTATGGGAAAGTGAACCAAAAAAATACATGAATGATTTGATGGAATCCAATTTTCATTTTATTATGACTACTGTTTCATCTGATGGTTTAGACGATCAATGGCTAGGAAAATTAATTTCAAAATCTGATATGAAAAAATTAGAAATTTTATCTGACAAATTTGGATTTAATTTGAATTTTGAAGGTGGAGAGGCTGAAACCTTTGTTATAGATTGTCCTTTATTTTCTAATTCTATTAAAATTAATAAATTCACAAAAAATTGGGATGGTTATAGAGGAAGGTTTGAAATAGTGGATGCGGAGTTAAATTGCAATGCTTGATGGATTAAAAAGTAGCTTAGGAGATGCAATTAAAAAAATTGTTAAATCTTCAGGCATTGATGAGGAATTAATTAAAGATCTTTGTAAAGATGTTCAACGGGCTTTATTGACCTCTGATGTCAATGTTCGACTAGTACTTGAAATTACTAAAAGGTTAGAAGAACGCTCGTTAAATGAAACTCCTCCTCCTGGATTATCTCGTAAAGATCATATTGTGAAAATTCTATATGATGAATTATCAAAATTATTGGGTAACGAGTCTGATTTCGAACTTAAACCTGGAAAACAAAATAAAATTATTTTATTGGGAATTCAGGGAAGTGGTAAAACTACTGTTGCATCAAAACTTGCAAAATTTTTGACTGGACAAGGTCATAAGGTTGGTGTTGTTGGTGCTGATACTTATCGACCAGGTGCATTGGTTCAATTAAAAATGATGTGTGAAAAATCAAATGTCGAAGTTTATGGTGAAGAAAATAATAAAGATTCTCCAAATATTGTCCAAAATGGATTAAAACATTTTGCAGGACAACCTCTTGATGTAATAATTATTGATACTGCTGGTCGTCACAAAGAAGAACAAGATTTACTTGAAGAGATGAGTAGAATCAATAAAGTTGCAGATCCTGATTTAGCTCTACTTGTAATTGATGGAACAATTGGTCAACAATGTTTCAATCAAGCTGAAGCATTTCATAAAACTATCCCTGTTGGTGGTGTTATAATTTCAAAATTAGATAGTTCTGCAAAAGGTGGCGGCGCATTAGCTGCATCTGCAGCAACTGGTGCTCAAATTATGTACATTGGTACTGGTGAAAGAATTGATGATTTAGAAAAATTTTCTCCGACTAGATTTGTTGGCAGATTACTTGGGATGGGTGATATTCAGGCTGTATTAGATTTAGCAAAAAGATTAGAAAATGAAGGTGATGATGTTAGAATGAAACGTATTTCCAGTGGAAAAATGAACATGGATGATTTCTTTTATCAATTAGAAGAAGTAACAAAAGTTGGTTCACTAAAAGGACTTCTTGACAGTATGCCGGGAATGTCTGGAATGGTAAAAGAAGATCAAGTTGATCAAATGGAAGACAGAGTATCCAAATGGAGATACATTATTCAAAGTATGAATAAAGATGAAAAAGCAGACCCTGATTTACTCAATTCTTCAAGAATCAAAAGGATTGCTAGAGGTTCTGGATGGCCTGAAAGTGAAGTAAAAGAATTAATGAAAAATTATAAAAATTCAAAGAATTTGATGAAAGCTTCTAAAGGTCGTCAAATGCAGGGCACTTTAAGAAAAATGGGTTTGGGATAACTGATATTATCTCAAATCAAAAATGTCTAAATATTCTACTGTCCTTTCTTCTTCAAAGGAAATTATTGAAAAATATGATTTATGTAATTTTTGTTTAGGTAGATTATTTTCAAAACAACTTCGTTTATCTTCAAATAAATTACTTGGTAAAAAACTAAAGAATGGTCATAGTTCCAATAACCCATGTCACATTTGTAAAAATCTCTTTGATAATTTGGATTATTTTTCAAAATTAATGCTAGATTCATCCTTAGATTATGGATTTGATACTTTTAGTATTGGAACAATAGTTAAGCCTTCTATAATTGATAGAGATGATGCTTTAAAATCTGAATTTAAGTTACGAGGAATTGATGGTATAAAATCTGATATTGCAAAAGAATTGGGAAAACTTTTTTCAAAAAAGACAAAAAAAATTATTAATTATATTGATCCAGATGTCATTTTTACTGTTAATCTCAAAGAACATTCTTGTAATCTATATTCAAAACCTCTTGTTATTTCTGGAAGGTATACTAAATCTAAACGAGGATATTCTCAAAAACAGAAATCTTGTGATAATTGTTCTGGAAAGGGATGCAGAACTTGTAATTTTCATGGAATTACAGAATTTGATAGTATTGAGGGAATTATCTCAAAATTAATTTTTAAAAAATTTGGTGGAACTACGACAAAATTTACTTGGATAGGCGGTGAAGATAAATCTAGTTTGGTATTGGGTTCTGGTCGGCCTTTTGTAGTTAAACTCCAAAATCCTGTAAAAAGGAAAAAAAGACTTTTTGATTTTCTTTCTGATTCTATCTCTGTTTCAAATATGAAAATAATCGATGATTATCCTAAAACTCCTTTGAAGTTTTCTTCTTTGATTTCTATTAAAATTGCTACTGATTCAAAATTTGAATCCAAACATCTGAAAAAATTAAAAACTCTCAAAAATATTCCTATTATAATTTCTGAAAAATCTGGAAGATCTTACGAAAAAAAAATTTTTGATTTGAGTTATAGAAAAAACTCTGATCATTTGATAGTATTAAAAATTAAGGCTGAAGGTGGATTGCCAATTAAACGATTTGTGACTGGAACTAACGTTGAACCTAATGTTTCTGTAACTATTGGAACTAATTGTATTGC
Organism: Nitrosopumilus sp. Nsub; assembly: GCF_001541925.1. GTDB lineage: Archaea > Thermoproteota > Nitrososphaeria > Nitrososphaerales > Nitrosopumilaceae > Nitrosopumilus. The sequence continues at coordinate 48,148 of NZ_LQMW01000009.1, read as the reverse complement.
TAAGGAATTTGATTTTCTCAAAATTTTTGTAAATGATAACAATTAACTAGCACTAAATATCGTAATTTATCATGCCAATGAGAAAAAAAGGTAAACATCAAAGACATGCTGATCAAAGAGCAAATACTCGTAGAGTAAAAAAAGCAAAATGTGGAAAACCTAGATCGTAAGAAAATCAACATTTTTACATTAAAATTTTTAATAATTAATGTTGGATCCTTTAGTTCGTTTTAGAGATGCATATTCTAAGGGTCTTATACCTGAAGATGTTTATGATCTTACTTTGAAGCGTTTTCCAATTACAGTTGCTGGAATTAATCGAATTGAAAAAGCATCTGGTATTCAATACCCTGTAGCATATGTTGAACCTTCTTTGGTACTATCTTCATCTGATCCAAATTCATATGAATATGGAATTTTATTTGCAAGGACAATTCCTGTAATGTTTGAGGAAAAATTTCAAGTTGTTATTCAAATTTCTGCTCCTTTGATTGCTTATGGGTTGAAAGGTACCATACATGCAATTTTGGCTCATGAATTTTTACATTTTTTAGAATTAATTAGAAAAATCTCAAAAATGGAATTAATTTCTGACGAATTATCTGGAAATTTATTTGAAAATGTGTATAGTGATGAAACTAGATTGTTTGAACCTCGAGCTGTTTTTAATGATAGAACATTACTAAATCATATCACAAAAAAATTTCCATCTGGTTTTCGTGATTACAAACTTGAAGATAAAGTAATAAAATTTTGGTCTGATAGAAATTTGCCTAAATCTAATATTTCTTTAGATGCCAACAATGTGAAATTATCTGCTGAATCTTTATCCAACATTAAACTTGATCCTAAATTTATTTTAAAAATTACTGAGCTGGAAGAAAAAAGTGCAAAAATACGTAAAAAAATATTGTACTAAATAATTTATTTTATTGATTTTATTGTTTGAATTCTGTCAAACCACATTTTCCACATGTGTTTCTATCTTTATGTTCAGACATGTATACTCCTTTTCCACATCTTGAACAATTTTTCTTAGTTCTTGTTGCTTTATCGCCATCAATTTTGAAATAACCATAAACTTTTGGACTAGAACCTTTGCTGCCTTTTTTCTCTACAGGCATTATTCTGTTTTCTCCTCTGTTGGTGCTTCAGCTGCTGCATCTTCTGTTGGTGCTTCAGCTGCTGCTTTTTCAGCTTCAGCTATTTTTGCTTTAGTTTTTTCTAATCTTGAAAAGATTGTTGGATTGATGTGTTTTTTTGCCAATCCTTCATCATCATAAACATAGAAAGTTCCTGTAACTTTTGACATTCCAACATGAGTTTTTAGTCTCATTGGTATCACTACTTTGCCATCTAGTTTGAATTCTTTTGTAATCATGTCTACTGCTTCCATATTCTTTAATTTTCCACCTAACCCTGGAAAATCACAAGTTAATTCTCTTCTTGATAAGAAGGTATTATTGACATCTGAAAGTGTCTCAATAGTTGACATGTATCAAAAATCCTTTGGATATTTCATATAAACCTAGTTGAATTTACACAAGAAATTTAAGAAAATGGGATGAATTCATGATATGGAGCGATATTTGATTCATTTAAAAAATGAAAAATTTATTCCCATGAATTCTCGTGAAGTTCTTTATCGTGCAAGAGATCTGATTACTGGGACCGATGCTCATATTCGACTTTGTAGAGTTGCTACTAAATTTATTGAATTTGATGTAGCTATTGAAACAAAAGATGTAGATGAACTAGTTAAGAAATTGTCTCCAATTGGTGAATTAGATAATATTCGACATGTAATAGAAGAAGAAATTGAAATAGATCAAGGAATTAAGGACGGAATATTTTATTTTAACAGTGAACGATTTTGGGAATGTCATGAGGCATTTGAAGGTGTCTGGAAACAATGCTTTGGACGTGAAAAAGAATTAGTGCAAGGAATAATACTTGTGGCAGTAGCATATGCTCATGCTCAAGAAAATGAATTGAGTATTGGGGTTGCTATGCTTACAAGAGCATTAGAAAAATTAGGAACTTCCCCTTCAATATATCACTCAATAGACATTGAAAGAATTCGGGAAAAATCTATTGAGATGCAGAAAATTAATGATCTGGTTTTATTTGAGATCTGATTAGTTCTAATGATTTTGTAACAACTTCTGCCCCTTGTAATAATCCGATACTTCCTTTTTTTGCTTGATCTTCAGTCATTCTTGTGGTACCATCATTTTTGATAAAATCTGCTGAAACAACTACTGGCACTGGATCATCACTATGTCCTTTGTTAATACATGGAGTTGAATGGTCTGCAGAAATAATTATTGCAACGTTGTTTGAATCTATATTTTCTACTAGTGTTTTGAAAAATCTTTGATCAATTTCTTCTATGTTTTTCATTTTACCAATTGCATCCCCATCGTGGCCAAATTCATCAGGTCCTTTAAGGTGAACATAAATTGCATTATGTGTTTCCATTGCTTTTGCAGCAACTCTTGCTTTTTCCTCATAATCTGTTAAACCTCCTGCTTCAAATGCTTTCATTTTTAGAACTTCTGAAATTCCTAACTCTACTGGCATGTCTACAATACATGAAAATTTCATTTCATGTTTTTCATTAATTGGTGGCACATCCGGGTATTTGTTACCTGCATCTCGAAGTAGAATACAACTTAGTTGTTTTTTGTTTAATTCTTTTCTTTTTTTATTAATTTCACTGTTTCTCATAATTTTGATAGATTGTTCTGAAAATTCATTTACTAAGTTTGATGTAATTTCAGCATTATCGATATCTTCTAACGGTAAACATTTTTCAACTTTCAAATTATCTCCTATCTCTTTTGCTACACCCATTCCTCCAATGTTGCTATATGCAGGATCTGTATTTGTAATTCTTGATGATAATTTTTTAGACTGTGCTCTAATTCTAACTGTCACTCTGTGTCCTATTGTTGGTGCAACAACAACTTGAGTATCTGGTACTGAGAACTGAATTTTTTCTTCTAATTCTTTTGCAATTCCTTCTGCGTCTGCTTTTTCTATGTGTCTTCCAGCTCTTCTATCTGTAATAATTTCATTATCGTCTAATGTTGAATAATTTCCTCTTAATGCTAAATCCCCATCTTTAAAATCAATTCCAACTCCTATTGCTTCTATAACTCCTCTTCCAGCATAATCTGCATGTTCAAATTTGTAACCTAACATATTGAATACTGCAATATCTGATTCTGGGGCAATGCCTTTTCCTACTGAAATCACTTCCCCGATGACACCATTGCTTGCAATTTTGTCTAAAGTAGGCGTATTTGCTGCTTCTAAAGGTGTTTTTCCATCTAAATCTGGATGCGGTAGATCTCCAACACCATCTAAAAGAACATAGATAATGTGTGTGTTAGAATTGTCCATTTGAACTCTGATTGTTGGATTCTTTGATCTCTGTTTTAAATCTTGCAATGCCTTTTGCGATCAGTAATTTATTCTAGTGTTTTGGAAAATCAGTTATCCTAAAACAAAAATTATTTTTTCAGATTTGAAATAATTTTATTTTATTTTCAGTAAACATTTTAACATACAGTTACTTTCAATAACAATTATGGGTGATATGCGCAAGGATTATGTTTCTGAAAGATTTATGATTGTTTCAAAAAATAATAAATCTGTAGACGGTAAAAAAAATCCTTTTGCACCTGGAAATGAATCTCTTACCAATCCTTCGGTTTTATCTCTTGTTGAAAAAGATGGAATGTTACAACGTCTTCAAGACAGTGAAGATGATTTTGTTGAAGGTTGGTCTATACGTGTTTTTGAAAGTAAAAATCCTGTGGTTTCAGTTGAAACAGAAAACTCTTACAGTGAAAAACCATTTTACAGTGAACCCAATTATGGATATCATTATGTCATTGTAGCTTCTCCAAACACTAAAGATACTTTTTCTACAATTACTCCAGAACAATGGTCAAATGTTTTAGTTGTTGTTCAAGATAGATTACGATGGCTTTATACTCAAAAGGGTGTCACTTACGTCTCAATTTATGGTGATAATGGTGAGTTGGCAGGTAGTACTAACCCTCACCCTCACTTGAATATTCTAACTCTTTCTACTATCCCTCCTGTAATTGATGCAGAGGCAGAAGCTTCTCATAAAATCTTGAATGAAAAAGGAGTATGTCATATGTGTCAAACGATTAATGAGGAATTGAGCGGACCTAGACAAATACTTCAAACTGATGGATTCATTGCTTTTTCCCCTTGGGCTCCATCATATCCGTATGAATTTTGGATTGCCCCTAAAAAACACACAACTAGTTTCTCAAAAATCACTCAAAAAGAAATTAATGATTTGTCCCTAATTTTGAGAGCCACTTTAGGTGGTCTGACAAAAACTATCAAAAATGTTTCATATAATCTGGTTTTTCACCTTTCGCCTGAAAAGAAAAATACTAGACAAATTCATTGGCACATTGAAATTTATCCAATAACTAAACCCTGGTCTGGGTTAGAACGTGGTTATGGAATATTTTTGAATGATGTATCGCCTGAAGATGCTGCTGAAAAACTTGGAATAGCTTGTAGGAAAGAACTAGCTAACCTTGTTGGAATCCTTTAATTTCTGAATGGTTTATTTATCAACTCTATTTACTTCTGCTAATGGGGAATGTTGAAAAATGGCTTGCAGTAATTAGTGTCGCTCTTTTTGCAATGTTTGCTGGTGAATTGATCTCTGTTTATTATTTTATGTTGACAGTTCCTGAAGATGCTGTTATTGCACAAGGATTTGCTCCTGATCCAAAACTAATTCAATTTGTTTCCATTGGTGTTGCACCGGCTGGAATTTTAGCTGCAGTTGCTTACATTATGTCAAGGAATTATGGTTCAAAACAAATTGGTGGTTTAATTATTGTTGGAGGTATTGTTTTACTTGCCGGTAATCTTGTAGTTTTTTCTTGGGTTGACTCTGTTCCAGAAATTTATTTAACAGATGCAGTTCAATATCTGCCAATCTTATTCATAATCTTATCTGCTCCTGTAATGGCTGTTGGTGCATCTTTGATTCTGAAACGTAAAAAACGTCCAACGAAAGAATATTTTTAGTTGTGTTCAAATCTAAATTCATTTGAATGATATTTGAAACCTATTTTTTCATAAAATTGTTTAACTTCATCTGAACAATTTAGAATTGTTTTATAACAATTCTGTTTCTCAGCAATTTCTAATACATATTTGATAATTTTTTCGCCTATTTTTTGACCTTGGAACTCTTTACTAACTACTACGTCCTCTATGTGTCCTACAAATCCACCTTGATGAATGAATTTGGGCTCAATCAGAAGAGTTGTAGAACCTACAATCCTGTTATTCATTTCAGCAACAACAATAATGTGATTTGGATTTGATTGAATGTTATTAAAAATTTCTAATGCTTTCTCTTTGGTAATGTTACTAGCTTCTCTTAATGTATCCAATGAATTTAGGAAACCTTTTTGAAAATCTTCTTCTTGTAATTTTCTAACGACTGGTTGATTCATTTTAACTTGCTCTTTTGTTCGTACTCTTTACATGCCTGCATGTATGATTCTTTATTTCCAATATCTGTAAAACCTTTTTTTGTAACAAAACTTTTCACTGATTGTTTTTTCTTCATTGCTTTTTTTATCACATCATCCATTCCATATGGTTTATTCTTTGGAATTAAATCAAAAATCTTTGGATTCATTATGTAACAACCCATGTTTACATTTGCTTTTATTTCTGGTTTTTCATTCCAGCTAACCACTTTTCCATTTTTAGATGTTTCAATTACACCGTATGGTAAATTTGTTTTATATTCATTTAAGCCCATTGTAACAAATGGTTTCTTTGTAACATGTTGTTTGATCATACTTCTTAAACTAAAATTAAAAATTGAATCTCCATACATACATACAAAATCGTCATCGATAAATTCTTCTGCAGTTTTGAGTTGCCCTGCTGTAGCTAATGGTTTATTTGAAATTGCATATTCAATTGTTACTCCAAATTTGCTTCCATCACCAAAGTAATCTTCAATTGATTTTCTGAGGTAACTAACACAAATTACTATTGATTTGATTCCTCCTTTTTTTGTCCATTCTATTAGATGCTCTAAAATTGGTTTTTCACCAACTTGTAGCATCGGTTTGGGTTTGTCATTGGTTAATGGTCTTAATCTTGTTCCTAGACCTCCAGCAAGAATAACTGCTTTCACAAACGTTATTTCAAATTTGAGTATTTATGTTCAAGGATGGATTTATTCCTATTTTGATAATTTTTGTATTTTTTTAATTATTGCTTCTGGAGTTTCTCCAAATAATATTATCATTGGTTCTTTTCCAAAACCCCCTTTATGAAAAATTACATCCGGTGCTTTTTTTGAATTTTTAATAGCATTTTTAATTCCCCATTCTATTGTGGATCCATTTTTTTTAATGTTTTCTGGTTCCTGACTTCTATCATAATCATATGTATTCCATTTCATTTTTTTTATTTTCAAAATTGTTGATTCCCTAAATTTTAAATTGATTGCAGATTGAACTTTAGAATATTTTTTATTTACAGATAATAGTGCTGTTGCAACATGTTTTGAACCTCCATATTCTAACTCTCCTGCTACTATGACTTCTTTACCTGCTTTTACAATTCTTCCTGAAATTCCAAGTATTTCTTTAATAGATTTTGGTTTATGTTTTGAAAAAACAAAATTAGTTTGACATTCTGGTATACTTTCAAAAATGTTTTTTATTTTTGTAAAGTCCTCAATTGCTTTAGTTAATTCAATTCTATTGCTGTCTAATTCATCAAAGTTTGTTACTTCAAAACCTTTTCCCACTCTCTTTGAATTTTTTATTGAGTTTAAAGTGACTTGTTTTGCAAACTCTAATGATTTTTTAATATTTTTGAATTTGATAATCCCATATAGCGCCATAGATGAATGAATGGATCCACTACCACGATTAATTTTTGAAATTTTTTTATCATTAAGAAAATATTTTTTATTAGCCTCTAACACAAAATCTGAAATTTTGTTATTTTTCTCCTCTAAACCAGTTATTATCACATTTCTTGCTCCCATTTTTTGAATCATTTTTGCAATTTTTTCAGGCTTATTTTTTGAATTAATTTTTGCTTTAGTTAAGATTTCTGCCTCAAATCTGTTTGGTGTAATTATTGTCGCAAGAGGAATAATGTATTTTTTAAAATCAATTATTGATGATTTTTCAATTAACATTCCCCCTGTTGTTGATTTTATTACAGGATCAACAACAATTGGAATATCTAATTTTTTGAAATATTGGTAAATCGTTTTTATAATTTCTGAATTGTACACCATTCCGATTTTTATCCCATCAATTTTGAAATCTGAAATTAATGACTCTAATTGATTTTCTAAAATTTTTTTTGTTACTGGTTCTATCTTTCCAAAATTTGAAGTATTTTGACTTGTAATTGCTGTAATAGCTGTCAAGCATTGAACATTAAATTTTGTAAATATTTTGACATCGCTTTGAATTCCTGCCCCTGATGATGGATCTGAACCTCCTATTGATAATAAATTCACATCATTTACTAATTTTTAACACTAATCTATTTTTCTCTATGAATAATTTTTGATTTTAAATCAACTTATCTATTTTATACTTGAATAATTTTTTTATTATATGAGTAAAATTCCAATGGTTGATGATCGTATTCCAGATCAATTACAGTGTACAAATTGCTTACTTCCTATGCAATATCAGGAAAAAAATAACGGAAAATTTCTTTGGCAGTGTTTTAAATGTGGAAAAAAATATTTTGTTTCTCACAATATTGATGATGAAATAGAAGAAAGTTGGAGTCCACCAAGATGACTGATTCAGAAAAAAACCTTTCACAATCAACTCTACAACAATTTGATGATTACAAATCTTTGATTTCTGCTGAAATTGAATTAATTCAACGAATTCTTGAAATTCGACAAAATTTTTCCAATTCCAGTGATTTGGAACGCATAATTGAGCCTATTATGCAAAGAATTCATCAAATACGAGATGAAAAATCAATTATAGAAAAGAATTTGAATTTATTCTGATTATGATGTGGATTGCGTAACACATTCGAATGAGCAAAATTCATCTCTCATACTGTGAAATTCTTTTCCACAATACATGCACTCTCTAATCATTTTCATAAAATTATTAGGTGTATTTTGAATTTAAACATGAAATTTTTATTAATATGATGCTAACCCATAATACGATCAAAATAATCTCTTTTTCTCACGATTGTTTAAATCAGGTAAAAACTAGATTGATACATGGCAACTCAAATGACTTCTGCACGTCGTGGAATTGCAACTGATGAAATGAAACAAGTTGCAAAAGATGAAGATGTTTCACTTGACTGGTTGATTCCAAAAATTGCTAGAGGTTCAATTATTATTCCAAGTAACAATGTTCGGCCTCAAAAAATCCATAATGTTGGAATTGGTAAAGGAATGAAAACTAAAGTCAATGTCAATATTGGAACTTCTACTCTAAATGTAAATTTGGATGAAGAAATTGAAAAAGCCAAAGTTGCCATAAAATATCATGCTGATACTATGATGGATCTTAGTGATGGTGGAGATGTAAAAGAAATTAGACGTTCCCTTTTAGATGTTGCACCTATTACTTTTGGAACTGTTCCAATTTATGAGGCATATAATTACGGCGTTGAAGTTCATAAAAATCCTCTTAATTTAACTGAAGATGATTATCTTAATGCTTTTGAAAATAATGCTAAAGATGGAGTCGATTATACCACAATTCATTGTGGAATAACAAAAGATATTGCTAAAAGAATTCTGAAAGTTCAAAGATATGGTGGAGTTGTAAGTAAGGGTGGAACAATTACTGCTGCATGGATGTTAAAACATGATAAAGAAAATCCTTACTTGACTCATTACGACTATCTACTGGAAATTGCCAAAAAATATGATGTTACTTTCAGTCTTGGTGATGCACTAAGACCTGGCTCTATATTGGATTCTCATGATGAATTACAAGTACAAGAAATGATCAATATTTCTCAATTAACAAAAAGAGCACATGAAAATGATGTTCAGGTCATGGTTGAAGGACCAGGACATGTTCCATTGAATGAAGTTGCTGCAAATGTTAAATTGGCAAAATCTCTTATTGGTGATGTCCCTTACTATGTTCTTGGTCCTTTAGTTACTGATATTGCGTCTGGACATGATCATATAGCAAGTGCAATTGGTGCAGCAGTTTCAGCAAGTGAAGGTGTAGATTTATTGTGTTATCTTACTCCTTCTGAACATTTGGCATTACCAAATGCTGAAGAAGTAAAATCTGGATTGATTGCATACCGAATTGCAGCTCATGCTGGTGATCTTGTAAAAATGCGAGATAAAGCCATTAAATGGGATATGGAAATGACTGAAGCTAGACGAACATTAGATTGGGAAAAACAACTTGCTTTATCTATTGATCCAGAGGAAGCCGCAAAAATCCATGGCAGAACTGGTCAACATCCTGGAAATAATGTGCCTTGTACTATGTGTGGTGGTGCATGTGTTTACATGATGTTGCCTCAACAAAAAAAATATGAAAAAGAAAATGAAAATTTAAAGCAAATTGAGTAATATTTTTTCAAGACTAGGAACTGTTTCATAATTCTTTAATTCTTTAGGCAAAATCCATTTAAAATCTGAATTTTCCCAATTTAGTTTAATTTTTTCTTTTTCTGTTTCAAATAAAAATGGAAAAATTTCCCATTCGTGATTTTTGTATTGTGGGGAAGAAATTATTATTTTTTCTGATTCTTTGATGAGGATGATTTTATTTTCTTTCATTCCTACTTCTTCAAAAATTTCAATTTTTGCTCTATCTAGTGGGACTTCATTATTTTCAATCATACCGCTAACTCCTGACCATAGGCCTTTCATTGATCTTACTTTTTGACTTCTTTTTAGAATTAAAATTTGATCAGACTTTTTTAAAAAAGATGTAACTATTCGTGTTGAACGCATTCCTTATTTTTCAACAGATTTGACCATCTTTGAGAGTTTCTTATATGACTCATCAAGGTCAGTATGTTTTGAAAGTCTCTCTTGACAATTTTTAATATATTCTATTACTTCTTCTGTTTTTGATTCTTGAACTGATGTAAGTAATCTACCTATATCTTTCCATAATTCTTCAGCTACTCTTCTAATTTCTGGATTTGCAATAATTGTTTCAATTAATTCTGGAGTTTCTGTCATGATGCTTTCTGCTAATGTTTTTTGTACTCTAAATGTAGTACCAGACATTTTTTCTGTCAATAACATTTTTTCATCTTTGGAAATTATATTTGCAAAAACTAAATTCATAAGATGTGTTAATCCTAAAATCACTGCAATTTTTTTATCATGTTCAATTGCATCTATTGTTACAAAATTTGCTCCTTCAAATAATGTTTTAGCTACAGTTAATTCTTTTTTTGCATCCTTAATTGGAACTGAAATAATATTTTGATTCTTTATAGTTTTAATTCCTGGACCAAACATAGGATGAATACAAATTGGATTGATTTTATCTGGCATTTTTGATAATGATGAAACAACTTTTGATTTCTCTGACGAAATTTCAATTAGATATGTTCCTTTTTTCATTTCTTTTGCAATTAATCTGATAATTTCTGGTGTTCTTCTAGTTGGTGTACATAATACTACGTAATCTGTTTTTAGAATTGCGCCTACTAATGATTCTGAAACTAATACATTTTTACCAAAACTTTTAGTTTCAGTATCAAATCCTGTAACCTCAAAATCTGAATCTGCAAAATACTTTGTAAACCATCGGCCCATTTGCCCTCCTGCACCAATTACTGTTAATTTTTTCACTGTTTTTCACTCATGATATTGCCTAGTATATGCATTCCTTCCATTAGTGTTTTCTCATCTTGACATGCTGATATTCTGATAAAATTCTTATAATTGCCAAAACCCTCTCCTGGTGCTACTGCTAGACCTTTTTCTAATGAATTATTGGCAAATTCAACTCCATCAAAGTCTTTTTGATTAATTTTTGCAAAAATGTACATTGCTCCATCTGGAATCATAAATTCTAGTCCCATTTCTTTTGCTTTATCTGATAATTTATCCAATCTATTTTGAATTAATTTTGAATTATTTGATGTGTCTGATTCTAATGCTTTCATGGCAACATATTGAATTGGTTCAGATACATTTGTTAAACAAAGTGCTTCCAATTTGACCATTTTTTCTATTATTTCTTTAGATGTAATTGCATAACCAATCCTGAAACCTGTCATTGCATGTGATTTGGAAAATGATTGTGTAATTATGCTTTTTTCATAATTGTAACTCAGAATGCTTTTCCAATTAGTTTTTGCATATTGCGAATAAATTTCATCACTTAAAACATAGAGGTTATTTTCTTTTGCTAAGTCTATGATGGCATCTTGCAATTTTTCTGGTAATATTTTTCCTGTTGGATTATTTGGATAATTGAGAACAATCATTTTTGTATTTGAATTAATTGTATTTTTTATTTCTTCGATTGAAGGTTCCCATTTTTTCTCTAATGTTGTATTAATTGTTCTAATTTTAATTCCTGAATTTAATGCACAATCTTTGTATGCTGGCCATGCTGGTTCTATTACAATCATTTCATCGCCTGGATTTAGTAATGTGGTGATTGCTGAAAAAATTGAAAATCTTGCACCTGGGCTAACAATGATGTTTTCTTGTGTTATTTCTGCATTGAACTTTTGTGAAACATATTTTGCAAGTGCTTCTCTGAATTTTGGCATCCCTCGTGCTTGACCATATTTCATAAATCCTTCATCAAAAACTTCTGATAATGATTTTTTGACAATTTCTGGAGGAGTAAAATCTGGTTCTCCTACTTCCATATGGACAATTTTTTTCCCTTCTTGTTCTAATGATTTTGCTTTTAAAAATATTGAAAGATGTGTTTGCTTATTTTTTGATTGAACTTTGATTGATTCATTTAATAAGAAATTCAAAAATTTTGCTGCTAATGTCTCATCTAATCCTATTTCTTGAGTGACTTTCATAATTTTTTTACGTAAATTCTCTTCACGTTCTTCATCTGCAATTCCTTTTCCAATACTTTTTTTGACTTCTCCAATTTGTTTTGCAATATCTGTTCTAGTTTTCAGTAAATTGATCATTTCTAATGTTACTGCATCCATTTCATTCCGAAGTTCATTAATGTCTGACATTTTTTTATAAACTTGGTTTGATTGCACCTGTGATAAGTGCATGATCTGCAATAGTTAGAGCTACTAATGAATCGACAACTGGTGCCGCTCTAGGAACCACACAAGGATCATGTCTGCCTTTTACTTGTAAAACTACATTCTTCTTATTTTTGATATCTACTGTATTTTGTTTCTGAGCAATGGATGATGCTGGTTTAAATGCAATTCTCATTGTAATTGGCATTCCATTAGAAATTCCACCTAAGATTCCTCCTGAGTTATTTGTTTTTGTTACAACTTTTCCTCTTTTCATTGCATACAAATCGTTATTTTTTGAACCAAATAATTCTGAACCTCTAAATCCTGACCCAAATTCTATTCCTTTAACTGATGGGATTGAAAAAATTGCTTTGCTTAAATCTGATTCTAGTGAATTAAAAATTGGTTCTCCTAATCCAACTGGAACATTTGTTGTAATTGATTCAATAATTCCTCCTAGAGAATCTCCTTTTTTCTTTGCACTTAGAATTGACTCTCTCATTTTTTCAGCTGTTTTTTCTTCAGGACATCTTACTTCATTTTTATAAATTAATTTTGACATTTTTTCATTGAATTCTTTTTCCATCTTGACTTTTCCTATTTGCGATGTGAATGAATTAATTTTAATTCCTAATGTTATATCAAGTAATTTTCTTGCTATTGCTCCTCCCATCACATGTGTTGCCGTTAATCTTCCTGAAAATCTGCCGCCTCCTCTGTGATCATTAAATTGATTATATTTCATCATTGCAGGATAATCTGAATGACCTGGTCTTAATTTTGTTTTCAAGTTTTCATAATCTTTTGATTTTTGATCTGCATTCCAAATTAACATAGTAATTGGTGCACCCGTTGTAAATCCTCTAAAAACTCCTGATACAATTTCTACTACATCTCCTTCTTTTCTTTGGGTTGAAATAATATTCTGACCTGGTTTTCTTAAATCAAGCATTTCTTGGATTTCTTTTTCATCAATTTCTAATCCTGCAGGACATCCGTCTAAAACTGCACCAATTGATCTTCCATGACTTTCACCAAAACTTGTCAAAACAAGACGCTGACCAATAGAACTTCCCGGCAACACATTATCTAGTTAAGTGATGTTTATAATTCCTCGTGGTTTTTGCTGATCCCTATCTGTAAATCTATTTTATTTGGTAAAAATTATGATTATGGGCTTTTCTTAGTGATTTTTAGAGTGATTTTTTGATTTATGGTTATAATGTCTCGATTTTTGCACCTAATCTATTCATTTCTTCTATGAAATTTGGATATGATACTTCAACTGATTTTGAATCTGTTACTGTACAATTTCCAATATATGTTCCTGCAATGCAAAATGTCATAAACAATCTGTGATCATTCTCTGAATCTAATTTGGCTCCTGTAAGGTTATCTGAAGATTTCAAAACCAATCCGTCCTCTTTTTCTTCCACAATAATTCCTATTTTTGGTAATTCTCTTGCAAGAATAGAAATTCGATCTGTTTCTTTTAATCTTGCATGTTTAACATTTACAATTTCAATTGACTCAGTTGACATTAGTGACAAAATTGCTAATGGTGGTAGAAGATCTGGTGAATTTCTTAAATCAAAAGTTCCTCCTGTTAATTTTTCAGGTGATTTGATTTTTATTTCATTTTCATTAATTGTTACTGAAACTCCTAATTGTTCTAAAAAGTCAATGAATGCTTCGTCTCCTTGAGGTAGATTTCCCATACTGCCCTTGATTGTTACATCTTCTCCATTGAGCACAGTAAAAGAAAGTAGTAATGCTAAACTTGAAAAATCAATTGGAACATTGAATGTTGTATTTTTATAAATTTGTGGTGATATGTTATATTTTTTGTATGGAATTAATGTTTGAACTGACACTCCAAATTTTCTCATTGTTGCAATTGTTGCATCTAAATATGGTTTTGATACTAAATCGCCCTCAACTGTTAAATTAATCCCATTTTTTGTTAACGGTGCAGTAATTAACAATGATGAAATAAATTGACTTGATAAATTACCTGGAATTGTAATGTTTCCTCCTGAAATATTCCCTTTAATTTTTACTGGAGGTTTTCCATCTGTTGAATTACATTTGGCACCAATGCTTGTCAATGCATCTAACAATGGTTGCATGGGTCTTTTTTGAATACTATCATCTCCTGTCAAAATTATTTCTTCTGAAAATAGACTTGCAATTCCAATAGCAATTCTGATGGTAGTTCCAGAATTTTCAGTATTTATTTCTGGTACTTTTGAACCTATTTTGATAGATTCTTTTACAATAACTGTTGAATCATTTACTTCTAAAGTTGCTCCAAATTTTTTACATGCTTCAATGGTTGCTTTAGTATCTGCTGAAAGCAGAATATTCTCTACTTTACTGTTTTTGCCTGCAAGTGATGCTAGGAAAATTCCTCTATGCGTATAACTTTTGTTTGAAGGGCAATCAATGATTCCATTGATTTTTGATTTCTCTACTTTACAGTTCATGTACTTCTGCCTTTTTGTTATTGATTTTTGAAACAATGATATTTCCTTCTAAATTTGAAAATATTTTTTTAACATTAGAAATATTTTCTTTTTTTACAATTGCTGCAATAGATGGACCATTTCCTGAAACTGATGCTCCAAGTGCTCCTTTATCAATTAAATCTACTATGATTTTAGGATCTGAATTTAGAATAGGGGATGTGGCTAATCCGTTAATTATCATTGCTTCCCAATATTTTTTCTCATTTGCTAATTCCCATGCATTATTAAATATTGATGATAATATTTTTAATTTTTTAAGATTTCCTCTCTTTCTATTTTTTGGAATAAAAATAACTGCATTTAGATTTGATGGTATTTTTTCAAACTTTCTTCGATTTCTCTTTCCATTATCTGTTACATTAAATCCTCCGTAATAACATGAACATGCATCATCATATGCTCCAGTAATACTGATTTTAGTTTCAATTGATGCATCAACTCCTGCTAACAGAATTTGCTTGTCTGTTAATTTTGGTTTGAATATTTTTGCACATGCTAATGCAACTACTGATGAGATTGCACTAGAACTTTTTAATCCGTAACCTGTTGGAATTTCTGAAGTTAATGTAATTGTGATTTTATTTTTTTCTAAATCTTTTTGTGAAACAATTTTTTCAATTGTCTTGTTGATTAATCGGGAACTCAGACTCTTGTTTTCAGACTGAATGCTGATTCCTTTTCCTTCTGATGTCTCTACAATTGCTTCAACTTTTAGTGATATTCCTAATGTTGCCCCTTTTTTACTTGCTATGGCACTAACTATGGAAACTGCACCATGTACAGTAGCTTTTACTTTTGCCATCAAAACCCTCCTAACAATGCTTTTTTCATCGCATTATAAGGTGCTTTCATCCCATGCCAAATCTCAAATGCTCTAGTAGCCTGACCTAAAAGCATCTCGTATCCGTAAATAACATCTAATTTTTTCTCTTTAGCTTTTTTAATGAAATCAGTATTCATTGGTGAATATACTATATCGTAAATCACCGTATTTTCATTTGTTTGTTCAAATGAAATTGGACTTGATTCGTTTTTTAATCCTACTGATGTTGAATTAATTATGGCATCGTAATTTTGTAAATTTTTGATTTCTTCTATTTTTTTTACATTTGTTGACAATCCAATCCGTGTAGCAAATTCTGATAACTCCTCTGCATTTTTTGTTGTTCTGTTTGCAATGTCTACTTCTTTTGCTTTTTCTTTAGACATCCCTGCAATGATGGCTCTTGCTGCCCCTCCTGCTCCAATTAACAGAATTTTTTTATCTTGAATTGAAAAATTTCTTTTTTTTAATGGTTCCAAAAATCCTTCCATGTCTGTGTTGTATCCTTTTAAAATTCCTTCATCATTTACAACAGTATTTACTGCACCAATGATGCTGCATGATTCATCCATTTTGTCTAAATATTTCATCATTTCAATTTTGTGAGGAATGGTGACATTGAATCCAGTAATGTTGATTTTTTTAAGTCCTTCAACTCCACTTTCTAATTCTCCTTTTGGAATTCTATATCCAATATATGATGAATCTAAATTCAGTTCTCTAAATGCTGCACTGTGTATGATTGGTGATAAAGAATGATTGATAGGATCTCCGATTACTGCAAAACTTTTTCCCATACGTTTTTTGAGAAATAGATTGATTTAAACTCTCAATTTCTTATTTACTACTTTTTAGATTGATTATTTTGTTTACTTCATCTACGCTGAATTGTCCTGGTGCTACTGCTTTTCCTAATGAGACATATGTGTATGGGCTGCCCAAATACAGGCACAAAATTCTAGAAATTTTGCCTGCATCCCCCATCGCAAATGAAATTAAATTATTTTTCCCTTTTTTATTATACAATTCTAGCATTCTGGTTGCATCGTCTATTGATTTTGCTGTACTTACGATTTTAACATTATTTGAAAATTTACTCATTTTTTTTATTTTACTTTTTAATTCTGTTGTCTTAGGAGTTTTTTTAAAATCATGCCAAGAAACTAATAATTTTGTTTTAGTACTGTTGAGATATTTTGATAATTCTTTATTTTTATTTAATGTATTGAATTCCACATCTAATAAAAATGGGTTATACTCTGCAATTAATTTCAATATTGCAATTCTTTCTTTTTCAGTACCTGGAAATTTACCGCCTTCATTTTTTGGTCTTAAAGTACACACAATTTTTTTCAAATCTTTTTTAATAATCTCTAGCGTTTCAGGAATTTGTTTTGTTTTCAGAAAGTCTAATCTTACTTCAACGTAATCTGATTTTTTCAATGATTCTTTTAATTTATTTTTAATTTTATTTGGAGAATTCTCTGCAATTGAAATGCATGTTTTGTATTTCATTTTATTTTTCTAATATGTATTCATCTGAAACTTCCATTCCAAAATGTCTGCCTGTTGCAGGTTTTGCATGTGCCATTACGATGTCCCCTTTTTTGAGATGTGTTACTGAAACTAATTGGCCGTTAGGTTTAACGAATCTGATTGTTTCTGCATCTTGTGCAATAATTCCTCCGATTTCATTTCCTACTGATGCTTTGATCATTAACATTGGTCTTCTTTCTATCTTAGATCTTCCTACTGTAGCTCTTCTTGCTTTACCTTTGGAATTTAGAATTAATACTTCAGAACCTGTTTCTACTTCTGATAAATAATTTGTTGTACCGTCTGGAGATAACGTGTAACAATGGACTGCACCTGCATTTACTCTAAATGGTCGTGGTGATGTAAATGATGATCCTACTGATTCGTTATGTACAAGAAATAAGAAATTTGATCTACTTCCAATTAACATTCCTTCTCCTTTATGTAACATTGATGCGGTATCTACACAAACTCTTTCTCCGTCACCTACTTCTTTAATTTCAAGAATTTTTGCTGGTTTCATATCGAAACTTCTAGTACCTAGGTATACCATTGCTTCTCTTACTTCATTAATGGATGACGTACTGAAAATTACTCCATCTACTCCTACTTCTAAAATTGAAAACATTTTTCTCACCTCTTCAGGTGTTCTAGCAATTGCAAAAATCTTTGTATGTATTTTATGCAATTTTGCAATAATGTTTTCTAACGGAATAATTTTCCAGTCTTTTACTTCTATGATGACAAAATCTAATCCTTTTTTTGAAATTGATAAGACGTTGTCAATATCTGCATTTGATAATACTTCAAACTTAATTCCAACTTTTTTGCCTTTTGGTTTTGTTGAATTTTCTTTTTCTAATACAACATAGTTTGATGAATTTGATGTTGATATTGTTTTTAATTTTGTTTTTTTCTTATCTAGTTTTTTTGGATCTAGAAAAACTGTTTTAATTCCTTCTTCTTCTAACTGAGGTAAAAATTTTGTAAGTTGTGCCTGATTTACTTTTGGTAAAATTATTAATTCTCTTGTTTTACTCAATTTTCTTCATTGCTTCCTTTGCAGTTCCTTTTTTGAAAATTATTTCTGACAATGCTTGAACCATTTTTTCTGGTTTTTTATGTGCAAAAATATTTCTTCCATATGTGACTCCTTTAGCTCCTGCAGTAATTGCATCTTCCGTCATCTGAAGTATGTCTAAATCTGTTTTAGCTTTTGGTCCTCCGGCAATAACTATTGGAACTGGTGTGCTTTTTACAATTTTTGAAAATGAATCTACATCTCCGGTGTACAATGTTTTTACAATATCTGCTCCACATTCTGCACCGATTCTTGCAACATGTCCTACAATTTCTGGATCATGTGGATTAGGAACATTTTCTCCTCTGGGATACATCATTGCTAAAAGTGGCATTCCCCATCTATGACATTGGTCTGCTGTTAATCCAAGTTGTTCTAACATTTCTGGTTCTTCTTTTCCTCCAATATTGATATGTAGTGAAACTCCATCTGCACCTAATGCTACAGCTTCCTTTACTGTACCTGTAAGCATTTTTCGATTTGGTGATAATGATAATGCTGTACTGCTTGAAAAATGAACTAAAGTTCCAATTTTTGGTGGTTTTGGTAATGATTTGAGAATTCCTTTGTTAATGATGACACTAGTTAATCCGTGTCCTTCACATTTGTAAATTGTATCTGCTGGATTTTCAAGTCCTTCGATAGGTCCATTTGAAATACCATGATCCATGGGAATGCATAACATTCTTCCTTTTCTCATAATTCTACTTAATCTAATTTCATTTGCTGATACCATGTGTTGTTTTGTTCTTTCAGCCCTACTTAAAAATAATGTGTATCTGTATGCTCAAAAATATTTTGAATTCTCTGTGAATTTTACCTCAATTTCCATCCTTTATTCTATCAAGGAATAAATAGAAATTTTTAAGGATTAATGATAATTGAGTCAGACAACTGAACAGATACAAAAAAGTGATATCAAAGATATTTTAGAAAATTCTCTTAAAGGAAATAGGCCTAAATCTGAAGATATTTTGAGATTGTTAGAATCTGACGATGTTCATTTGATGGGATTAGTCTCTGGCTATCTATCAAAGAAACAATTTGGTAATAAGGCATCTTTTGTAAATAATATAATTTTGAATTATACTAATGTCTGTATAACAGATTGTAAATTTTGTGCATTTTATAGATCTCCTGGTGCTGAAGATTCTTACACTTTATCTCTTGATGATATTGAAACTCGTGTTAAAACATCATATGACATGTTTAAAATTCGTCAAGTTTTGATTCAAGGTGGACATAATCCAAGTTTGAAAATTGAATATTATGAAGACGCATTTAAAATGATTCGCGAAAAATTTCCAAATGTAGGTGTTCATGGATTATCTACATCTGAAATTGATATGATTGCCAAAGTTGAAAAATCATCTACCAAAGAAATTTTGTCCAGATTAAAAGAAGCAGGTTTACAATCCATTCCTGGAGCTGGAGCTGAAATTTTGACTGATTCTGTTAAGGAAATTATTAGCCCAAAGAAAATTTCTAGTGATACTTGGATTAGAATAATGGATGAATCTCATTCTGTAGGAATTCCTGGTTCTGCTACAATGATGTATGGACATGTTGAAAACAATAATGATATTGTTGAACACTTTTCTAAAATTGTTAAACTACAAGAAAAGACTAATGGTTTTATGGCTTTCATTCCTTGGAATTTTGAACCAAATAACACTTTGATGCAGGATGAGGGAATTGTTGAATATGGAACAGGTGGAATTCAACTCTTGAAAATGATTGCAATTTCTCGTTTGGTGTTTGATGGATTAATTCCTCACATTCAATCCTCATGGCTAACAAACGGAATTGGAATGGCTCAACTCGCACTACAATACGGTGCTGATGATTTTGGTGGAACCTTGATTGGAGAGGAAGTTGTTTCATGTACTGGTGCACGATCAACTGAATTAACTGATAAAATAATTGTAGATGCAATTCATCAAATTGGTTATCATGTAGAAGAGCGAGATAATTTCTATAATCCTATTCGTACATTATAGTCCATAATCAGACCATTTAGAATCTACTAACTTTTTTGTTTCCTCATCAACTTTTACCTGTTGTTGAATCTCTCTCATGTATCCTTCTTCTTTTGTTTTTTGAGTCGCATCAATTCCAATTTTAGATCCTAGATTGACTAATGGTGATGCTGGATCTAAAGTATCTGTTGGTGTATTGTTGATTATTGTTGTATCTCTTGCTGCATCTGCTCTTGTGGTAATTGCCCAAATTACATCATTCATATCATGCACATTGATATCTTCGTCTACTACCACGAACATTTTGGTTAGTGTAAGTTGTCCTGTTCCCCATAACCCCATCATTACTTTTTTTGCTTGACCTGGATATCTTTTTTTGATTGAAATTACTGCAAAACCTTGGAACCATCCTGCAGCTGGCATGCTAAAGTCTACTACTTCTGGATGAAACATTTGAATCAATGGTAAGAATGAGCGTTCAATCACTTTTCCAATGTATGCATCTTCTAAAATTGGTTTACCGACAACTGTTGTCAAATACACTGGATTTTTTCTTCTCATAATTCCTGTTAGAGTAAATGTTGGATATGGTTCAACTGGTGTATAATACCCTGTATGGTCTCCAAATGGACCTTCATCTCTAATATCTGCAGGGTCTACATATCCTTCTAAAACAATTTCTGCATTTGCTGGAACATCCAAATCGATTGTTTTACATTTCACTGTTTTGATTCCTTCCTTTCTTGTAATCCCTGCAAATAGATATTTGTCTAATCCTTCTGGCACTGGTGCAATTGATGAAAATACTGTTGCAGGCTCACCTCCAAAAATTATTGCTGTTGGAATTTTTTCTCCTTTATCTTTTGAAATCTCTCCGTGATTTGCACCTCTCTTGTGTTTTTGCCAATGCATTGATGCATGTGTTTTATCTATTATTTGCATTCTGTAAACTCCTAGATTTCTAACTCCTGTTTCTGGATGTTTTGTTGCAATTAATCCTAATGTGATAAATCGTCCTGCATCATTTGGCCATGATTTGATAATTGGTAAATCATCAAATGATGCATCTGTTGATGTAACTTCTGTAACTAACCCGCTAGATTCTGGTTTTGGAAAAGAAGCTGTCATTTTTGAAAGTTCTGGAAGTTTTTTTATTTTATTTAGAAAACCTGATGGCATATCCATTTTTGTCATATCTGTAATTCTGTGACCAATTTCGGTAAAGTCTGTCATTTCAAGTCCTATCTCAAGTCTTTTCATTGATCCAAATGCATTTCCTAAAACTGGCATACTGTGACCCTTTACATTTTCAAAAAGAATTGCAGGTCCGTTGGAATACATCTCTCTTCTTAAAATTTCTGCAATTTCTAAATCTGGGTCAACTTCAGTTTCTACTCTTTTTAACTCTCCATGTTTTTCAAGTTCATTGATAAATTCTTGAGTATCTTGTATTGGCACACTCAAACTCTTTTTAGATCAGGTATAAGCTTAACTGGATTTTTCTCACTTTGTTACTATCTACATTGGTGGTAATTCTGTTTTTTTATCATGACCGCCAGAACCAAATTTACAGTAAAAACATAATTCTGATTCCATGTATTTTAATTGCTCAATTTTGATTGCACCTAATTTTAATGCAATTTTTGTTAAAATTCTATACTTTAATGGCATTGCTGGAATTACTTCATCTAAGTATACTCTGTAATGATCTGGGCAGAATTTTAGCGTGACTTTAGCAGGTTCTTTTCCTTTCTCATTGACTTGTTTTGTAAAATTGATTTGTTCTCTAATGTACTCATGTTTTGGGCATGGACAATTTCTGCCTCCTGGATGTTTATATGCAGGTGTATTTTTCCAATCAAAATCTGGAAATTCTTTCTCAAAATCATCCATGACAGAGATTGTCTGATTGGACATATAAAATTGATCATACTTTTACAACTAGATCAAACCAAATGTACATAAACCCCGAATTGTGCATGCAAATTAATGGCAGCTGCTAAAAAGCAAACAAAAAAAGATCTTGAAGACAAGATTGCAGAATTAGAGGCAAAATTATCAAAATTATCTGATCAGCTAACCACCAAACCAGCAGAAACTAAACCTGCAGAGACAAAACCAGCTGAGACAGCAAAGCCAAAACCTACACTTCCAAAAGGTTCTGAAGCAAAACCAAAAGAAACTCCAAAACCAGCTGAGAGACCTGCAGCAACAACCAAACCAAAAGGTACACTACCTAAAGGATTTGAGACACCTGCAGAGACAAAACCAGCTGAGACAACATCGCAACTACCAACAACTGTTCAAGATGCATTAGAAAATGCATACATGACTGCTGCAACATCTGATTTCCATCAGTACAGAGCAAAAGTTACTGGATATTCGCCTGCACCTAACAGATACTTTGTTAGAAGAACAGCTCCTGTAGGAAAGGTACCAACTAAAAACTGGAATGATCAAAAAGCAACAGTAACTGGTTATACCGCAGTATCTAATCAATACTTTGCAACAAGAGCTAGAATGGCATATCATCCAGCAGATAAAACATTTGGAAGTTTCAGTGGTGTCGCTATGACTGTTGATGGCGTTGATGCAAAAGCAAAACAAGCACCAACATCAGAACCACCAAAGCCTAAAAAAGGTACACTACCAAAAGGAATGGAACAAACCCAAACTACTCAACAAACAGAACAAACAACTTATGTTGATGATGGGAAATCTAAATCCGAAAAATTGGCAGATTATGAAGCTGATTATCTGAAAAGATTGGAACAACAAAAAATTGATGATGCAAAAGCTGCAGCAGAAAAAACAGCAGCAGAAGCCGCAGCAAAAGTAGCAGCTAATAAGAAAGGTGGTGCATTACCAAAAGGATTTGAAGCAAAGGCTGAAACAGAACCTGCTAAACCTTCAAGGGGAACACTACCAAAAGGTTTCTAACCTTTTCTTTATTTTTATTCTGTAAAATCTTTTAAAACTTGTAATGCATGTCCTTTAGGTTTGACCTTTGGATACGTCTTGAAAATTTTTCCTTTTTCATTTACTAAAAATGAACTTCTAGTAACTCCCATGTATTCTCGTCCCATGAATTTTTTCATCCCCCAGACACCAAATAGTTTTGAAACTTCTTTTTCTGAATCTGATAATAATACATATTTGATTCCCATTTTAGAACAGAATTTTTTGTGAGATTCTACGTCATCTGGACTGATGCCAATTATTTCTATTTCTTGTTTTTGAAATTTTTTATATTCTGTTGAAAATTCATCTGCTTGAGTTGAGCATCCTGGGGTGAAATCTTTTGGATAAAAGTAAATGATGTGTTTTTTACCTTTGAAATCTGTTGATTTTATTTTCTCTCCTTCTGAATTATTTAAACTGAATTTTGGAACTGAATCCCCAACCTCGATCATGTATGCATCCCAATAATTTTCATATTGATACAGTATTTAATTTTCATCATACTCCTACCTTTATTTCATAATTCAATGTTAACCACATCTTTTATATTGAAATCTTTTGGGGATTGCTTGATGGTTAATCCTAGAGCATGGCTTGCTGAAGCAATTGCAACATTTGGACTAGTATTCTTTGGTCCGTTATCTGTAATATTGGCTGCAGCATGGTATGGTGATGGTTTATCCACAGAAGCAATAATTTTCATTTCGTTAGGTCACGGTGGTGCAATTGCATTGATGGTATATGCATTTGGCCATGTTTCAGGCGCTCACATTAATCCAGCTGTAACTATTCCTATGATGATTACCAAAAAAATTGGAATTCAAGATGGAATTGGATATATTCTATTTCAAATAATTGGTGCAGTAATTGCAACTGCCACACTTGCAGTAATATTTCCAGAAATTGGAAAACAAGTACTTTGGGGTGCTCATGGTGGACCAAGTGAAATAATTAATGGCAGTCTAGTCTCTGCTGTTGTTTTAGAGGCCATTTTCACTTTCTTCTTAGTAGTTGTAATCTTTATGACTGCTGTTCATAAAAAAGCACCCAAGAGTGTTTATGGTGCAGCAATTGGTGGAATGGTTTTCTTACTACACTTAATCGGTGTACCTTTAACTGGTGCATCTATGAACCCTGCAAGATCTTTTTCACCTGCATTAATTTCTGGTGATGCTGGATTATGGGAGGTTCAATGGATTTATTGGGTCGGTCCAATAATTGGTGGTATAATTGGTGGTGCTTTGATGACTTACATTTACGTTAACAAAGCAGAAAAAGAAGATTAATTTTTCAAATACCAACATTTTTAAAAATTTAAAATAATTTTTCCGTAATGTCCTCAAATGATCTAATTGAATTATTTAATACGGAATTTGGAAAATTAGAAAATTTGGTTAATGAAGTAAATCTTGAAGATCAATTATCTGTGAATCAAATTATTTCCATTTATTATCAAATTACAAGTGTTACCTCAATGATTGAGGTAATGAAACAACAAATTGATAATTCTGATTCAAACTCTCTTGAAAAAATTTCTAATGCTGAACATTTTATTTCTAAAAAATTTAATTCTGTTATTCATCCTAAAATAATGACAAATATTACAAACTCTATTTCTGAAATTACTGAGAATTTACAATCCCTAAATTCTGAACAAAAATCAAAACAAACTATTGAAAATGAGGCTAAATTATATGAAAAACTACGTGAAATTATGAGTACAAAAGAATTTGTAAAACAATATGATGCAGGTTTATCTGATGATTGAAAAACTTGCTGAAAATTTAATTAATTTAAAAAAAGAATTTGCTTCTGAATATGATGGTTCTAGCCAAATTCAAGAATTTCTCCCACTTTCAAGTTCTGATTTATTCCCCATTAATGAAAGTGAACTAAAATTATTACATAATTTTGCAGAAAAAAATCCTATTTACTATAACTCATTTGAAAAAACACTTGGTGACATACCTTGTATTGTATATGAAGGTGATATTAACAAATATTGGTTAAACAGTATTCAACACGATTCAAGTCGTGCTCCTTTTTCTCCTACTTGGATTATGTCTGGATATATTATGACATTATTTGCAAAAGAAAATGGTTGTTCTCAAATAATTGATATTGGTTCTGGTGATGGACGTATTGCATATTGTGGTAAAGTATTGGGTGTTGAATCTTTCAGTATTGAACTTGATGATCAATTAACTGATATTCAAAAATCTTTAACTGAAAATATTGATTTTAATCCTTACTGCTTTGATGCAACTCAATTTGACTATTCTTCATTAAATTTAACAAAACCCGTATTTTTCATTGGAGGTCTTGCTCAAATGGGTGGCGTTGAATTGGCAACAGGTGTTCTAAAGAAAATAAAATCTGAATCTCATTTGATGTCTAATTCTAGTTGGGTTTTTGCAGGTACTATTTCAAAAAAATATCATCCGGATCCAAAAAATATGTCTGGATGGGGTAGTTTCATTGAAAATAATAATTTGAAATTGATTCAAAGTATTTCTTTACCTACTGCATGGTCGTTTAAAGAATCAGATGACACACAATACGTTTTTTCAAAATTTCATAATAGCAATCCAAATTAAGTGTACCATTCTCAATGTTCTTGGACGTATAGCTCAGCTTGGATAGAGCGATAGATTGCGGATCTATAGGTCGTGGGTTCGAATCCCATTGCGTCCTGTTTATTCTTAAATATGATGATTTCTCACTAAATTGATGAGCCGCCAAGATTTTGATTCCTCTTCAATTTTAGTCAAGGATATCATGACAAAAGCAATCATTTCTGTACCTGGAGAAACAACTGTTTTTCAAGTTGCAAAGATGATGGAACAAGGTGGAATTGGTGCAATTCTTGTAAAAAAGGATGGTCGCCTTAATGGAATAATTACTGATAGGGACTATGCAACAAAAATTGTATGTAATAATTTACCTTCAGATACTGCTGTGCAAAAAATAATGTCTTCTCCGTTGATCACAATAAATTATGATGAAACCATCTCTGCTGCAGCTGAAAGAATGACTAGTAAAAAAATTAGAAAACTGGCTGTAACTGATAATGGAAATGTTGTTGGATTAATTACCTCAACTGATTTAGTAACTCAGCTAACTAAATGATTAGAATGTTTTAGTTTTTCTTAGAAAAACTGTCACTGACGTCATGTAACATGTTGTTGCAATTACCT
The DNA here is from genome assembly GCF_001541925.1 of Nitrosopumilus sp. Nsub. Lineage (GTDB taxonomy): Archaea > Thermoproteota > Nitrososphaeria > Nitrososphaerales > Nitrosopumilaceae > Nitrosopumilus. The sequence continues at coordinate 21,773 of NZ_LQMW01000009.1, read as the reverse complement.
CTGAAATTATTGATGCAAGATATGGTTCTATGCCTATCTCTAAAAAATAATATAAGCTTGGCCATCTAATTCCTAAATATATTATCTCTCCAACCCCAAATGATGATACTAATTTTAATAATTCTTTTTTGATTAATTTGGATTCCATAGTTTTGTATCTTTTTTTGTTATCCATGTAAAACAAACTGGAAAATAATCCAAAATAAATTACATATCCAATAATTATTGTTATTGTAGTATTTTGATAATTTTCATAATCTGCTAACAATTGAGCAGCTACTGCTGATAATGATGCAGAAGCAATAAAACAAATTATGAAATTTCTATTAATTTGTAATAATTGCTTATTTATCTTCATACTCATTTCAATTTTTTTAGAATTAATATTCTGTATCAATTGTAAGAAATTATGAAAAAACGATGTGAATGGGCTAAAAATGAGCCTAATTTGACCTATCATGATGCTGAATGGGGCATTCCTCGACATGATGATCAAAAATTATTTGAATTTTTAATTTTAGAAGGTGCTCAAGCTGGATTATCTTGGACTACTATTCTTAATCGTAGAAATGGATACAGAAAAGCTTTTTGTGATTTTAATGTTAATGCAGTTTCAAAATTTAATCAAAAAGATGTCAAAAAATTACTCAATGATGATTCAATTATTAGAAATAAGCTTAAAATAAATTCTGCAATCAATAATGCCAAACAATTTATTCAAATTCAAAAAGAATTTGGAACTTTTGATAAATATTTGTGGGCATTTGTGAATTACAAACCCCTTAAAAATAAATTCAAAACACATTCTGATTTACCTGCATATACTGAACTTTCTCAAAAACTCAGCACTGATCTTAAAAAACATGGATTTACTTTTGTTGGACCTACTATTTGCTATGCATTTATGCAGGCAGTAGGAATGGTAAATGATCATACTGTTAATTGTTTCAAATATTCGAAATAATCTATTCTCATAAGACTACAAAAATCTAAAAGATCAAAAATAAATTTAAGAAAATCATTAAGAGTTAGTGTCAAAATTAGATCCAGTAGTTGAAAAATTAATTAGAGAAGCCAGAAATAAATTGGAGAAAAGAAATTTATCTCTTCAAAATTCTGTTGATGATTTTAAAAAGGAACTTCCAAAACATGAATCGTTTCCAACATCTAAAGACATGCTTACTTCCTATATTGGAATCTACCAAAATGAAATTGCTTCTAATATCGATATCTTGGAAATGCTGGAAAAAGCTGATGAAATTTTGCTTAGATGTGATGTGGAAAATTATTTTTTTATTATTTCACATTGTTCCTAAAATTTAATATTTGGAATAATTTTGAGGAATATTGAATATCTTGGCTGACAAATCTTTTGCAACCTCATTATCTTGTATGGATGGAAGAGTTCAAATTCCTATGAATGACTGGATTAAGGCAAAATATGCTGTAGATTTTGTTGACACTATCACTGCTCCTGGTATTGATAAAGTAATGTTTGATGGTAATGTTGAATCACTTAAAAAAAGTGTAATGATTTCTGTGACTAATCATAAATCAAACCATATTGTTGTTTCAGGACATTTTGGTTGTGCTGGAAACCCTGTTTCTGATGAAGAACATTTTATCCACATTAAAAAAAGTGTAGAAATAATTTCTTCTTGGAATCTGGATGCAGATGTAGTTGGTGTGTGGATTGATGAAAATTTTGTTCCACATTTAGTTGAATAATTTTTTAATCTAACCATAAATCATACAGTGTTCGCATTCACAAACATCTTGGTCTTTTGATTTTTTCAGGCATTTTCTATGTTGACCTGCTTGGCATTGAACACAAACTTCATCAAGGTTTTCAACCTCTGTATATTTTTTTGATTGATCAAATCCGAATCCTCCATCTTGTGGTCCTACCATGTTATTTCAATAATTTCTCTAGTATTTTTAGTTCACTAATTTAATACATTTTTGATAGTTTCTTGAAGTTGGATTTTATTTTCTTCAATAATTCCTCTAATTTCAAAAGTATCTACATATCCCCCTGCAGATGCACGTGTGGCTTTTAACAAATAGTGTAATGCTCCTTCTTCAATCTTTCCTACATAATACCCATATAGAAAATCTAATTCATTATTGCATTTCCAAATTTTTCTAATATTTGGAAAAGTTTGTTCAATCTCTGTTGGAATTTCTTTAATTCGTCGCTTGATGTATTCATCTAATGATTTTCTAATTGTTGAATCTTGAAGCACTTCTATTCTCTCTCTTGTTTATTTTTTAGTATTTTTATTTCCTGAATCATTATTTCCATCCTCTACGTTATCCCACATATGCATAGTTCCTCTAATCATAAAGGAACCGACAATTATTGTTCCTATTCCTACTACTACAAAAATGAATAACTTGCCTATGTCTTTGATGCTTACCAATTCTATTTCTTTATTGTAATCGTAATTATAATTGTCTTTAAGTTGACAAAAATTACTAAGTTAATGTTTTCCTAATTCCAACAATTACAATAACTGGAACCCCTAGATACATTCCGATGTTTAGTGCAATAATTGAAATCCCCATACCCAAAACTTCTGATTCTGAATTAGCGTTTTCCATTAGTGATAGTGAGGAAATCATTGGTGTGATTGCAATCTTGACAGTCTCTTTGAAGTATGAGTTTTCACGCTCATAATCAGCAATTATTGGACTAAATGAGTAATAGATGTCGTTGAATATTCCCATGAATGCAGTTCCAGATTCTGTTTGCATTAATTGATTATCTCTTAGTTCTCGTAACTGTTGTACTTGTGGTGCAAGTTCTGAGCCATATGTTGCTGTTGCAATTAGGCAACCTCCTCCTGGAGGTGTGGGCGCCGAATTAGATAAACAACTATCTGTAATGTATACTTCTCCAAAACTTGCTTCAGTAAAACCTTGAGATATTATTTTTTGATTTTGAATTACATAAAGTTCCAAGTATCCATCTTGTGTTAATTTTTGAATTTTTGCACCAAATAGAGCTTGACGTCCTAAATTAGAATTACATTCAAAAATAACATCATCATCGTTTTGACCTGATATTTCCATGACCTGTATGTTTGAAGATTGGTATGCTCCAGCCCATTCCGTATCTGAAAATATCAATAATTTTGCTTGTCCATCAGGTACATTTTCATTTAATTCTGATTCTACTGTTTGTTCTATTGTTTTTGTTTGAACTGTAATTGCAGGTTGTGAAAACATATGTGTTCCAACAATAGTAAATTCGTCATTTGATCTTTTGAAAGGAATTGTTACTGTTCTATCATAAGGAGTAATGGTTTCTTCATATGAGGAAAGTTGTATTCCTCTAATGAACACTTCAAAGTCAGTATCTTCAGAACCTATTTTTGCATCAATTATGGCTCTTGGTAATGTAATGATTAGTTCTCCTCTGGCTCTTGCATCGATAGAAATGAGTAATGCTGTATTTTCTGAGTCTAATTCAAAATTTAACACTTCTCCACCACGAATACTGTAATCAAAATCATCAAATTGTTGTGCAAAAACATTTGGAACCATAACCCCAATAATGACAATAACTGTCAATGGGATGATGAATATTGGTTTCAATACCTACTTCAAAAATATCTAGTATTTATTTTGATTTTAAAGGGACTCTTCTTTTAGGATGTGGGCCAAATGGGCGGTTATTTTTTTATAGACTATTATTCCTCTTCTTCAATTTCTTGATTTTTTATCTGTTCTATGGTTGCAAGGATGTCCTCTTGAGACATACCTTGAGCTTTCATTCTAGTCATGATTTCAGCTACAATACCGTCCATGACTTCCTTTTTCTTTTCAGGATCTACCATGTCAGGTATAGAATTGAGGGATATTTGAATAGACATGACCAGATTTCCATCTGGTTATATTGTGTAAAAGATGTCGGGTTGTTTGTAAAAAAAATACCTGAAGAAAATACAGTTTGGTTTGTTGACCCTATCTGTAAGTTCTATTACCTTGGAAATCCTATTCTGATTTTTTACATCGGCGCAATTTCTTCAACACAATCTTGAACTCTTCTAGATTTTCACTGGTAAACTTCATCTTCAGATATTATTTCTCTGCATTTCCTATTAACATAAAGAAGAATATCAAAAGTTGCTCTATGTTCAAGAATTATGAATAAAGAAAGGAAAGAGTTACTTAATTTTTGAATAATAAGGAACTGTAACATTAGATATTTTTGATTAATAATTGTCTTAACTTACCAATTAGATTCAATAATGAGTATTATTTTTTTATTTTATGAATAAAAAACAACAAGTTATTGCCTGGATTGCAATGATTGGTGGAGGAATCGGATTTTTCTTTTTCTCTATGGAAATGGCTGAATTCATGCGTTAAAATTCTAAAAAGTGATGAATGCATGAGTACATTTGCTATAAATGGAATTGCTGGATTTATTTTAATTGGAATTTCTATCCTAATCGGATATTTTCTATTCCCTTCATTAGATTATTTGTTGCCTATTGGCAGTATTTTGATCATAATCGGAGTAGTTACTATTTTACAACTAAGAATAGCTAATAAATTATAAAAATTCTGAAGTTTCTATATGGGTGGATCAAAAAAGAAAGTAGATACCAGAAAACGGAAAGGTCAAAAAGAAGCTGAACAAAAACAACGAATTAGAAATTATAAAAAGAAACAGCAAGAAAATACAAAGAGAAAAAAACCAAAAAAATATTAGCAGATTATTTGATGTTTGAAATCATTTTAAAATAAATCCATTTTTGATTAATTAGATAATCCTAAAATTAATTATCTTCAATTATTTACAATTATTGTGTCTATTCTTTCTTTAAAAGTCAAGAATTTTTTAAATTCTCAAAAATTAGGTTATGTTGCAACTGTTTCATCTGACGGAAAACCCAACATCTCTCCAAAAGGAACTATAATTTCATGGGATTCTAATCTTCTTGCATTTGCAAATATTCGCTCACCTGATACTATCAATAATTTGAGAAATAATCCTTTTATAGAAATTAACGTAATTGATCCTTTATCTCGTAAAGGGTATTTGTTTTCTGGAACCGGAAAGATCATTAAAGATACTCCTTTGTATGATGAAATTTTGTCTTATTATCGAAAAAGTGGAATTCAAAGCCCAATTGATTTTATTGTAATTATTGATGTTTCATCTATTTCTGAAGTAACTTCGCCTCTATATGACTTGGGTAAATCTGAGAATGAGATAAAATTACGATGGAAGAAATATTTCAATGATTTATGATTGGTTTAATTCTTTTCAGATTTAATTTTCATTAATTCTTGCCTTGTTTTTTTATGTGCTTCTCGTTCTTCTTCTAAAAGTCCTTGAATTTGTTCTAATTCTTTCTGTGCTGTGTTTAATTTTGTTTTTAATGAACCTACAACTACACTAGCTGCTTCAATTACACCTGCATTAGCTTTTTCAGTAGATGAATTATTTTTAATTTCTTTTTTCTCTTTTGTTGTTAAGATACTGGTATCTTGAAATTGATCTTTTTTATCTAATTCTTCTTTTGCATTGTATAATCTTGAATTAGCTTCGTCTAGTTCTTTTCCTACATCTATTTGTTGTTTTCTTAATCCTTGTAATGTGCTTTGTTCTTTTGTAATTTCATTTTTAATCTTATTTTGTTCTTTTACCATTTGCTCTAATTCTTCTTTTATTTTTTTGAATTCTTTTTCAGTTTTATTAAATTCGTTAATTGATTTTGTATCTTTAATTTGCTGAGCATTTTTTATTTTCTCTCTCATTTCTCTATACTCTCTTTGCACTGTGTCTAATTCCATTTTCTTTTGATTGAATTCTTTTTTTATCATCATGAGGTTACTAACTGTAGTATCATACTCTTCTTTCACCGTTTCAATTTTTTCAGTAATTTTTACTATTTCTTCTTGTTTAGTTCTAAATTCAGTTTGAAGATTTTCCACTTCCGTTTCTAACTCTTCTTTTAATATTGATTCATTCTCGTTTTCATTTTTCTTTTCTTTTTTCTTGCTAAAAAATCCCATTTTCTTATCACATATGTCCCAAAAGTTGAATATTTCTTTATTGCCGTTTAACTCTATTTCTAACGAATTTTAGGTAAAATCCTGTGCCTCCAATAATTATGCCTCCTATCCATACAATTATGCTCAAACTTTGTGGGATTATTGCTTCTTGAGGTCCTACAATTAACATTAATGCTCCTAAAATTATTAATGCAAATCCTCCACTGTTTTTACTTTTATTGTGATCTCCGTGAACCATTGTTAAACATGCTCTGCTAGTGTTTTGGCAACTTGCTTTCTTCCAATATCTGTGATAAATGGTCCTATCTTTGGTCCTCGTGAAGTTCCTAAAATTATTTGATATAATGTTTTAAAGAAATCTTTTGGTTTGACATCGTTTCCTTTTGCAATTTGATATATCGTATTTTGAATATCTTCTGGTTCCTCATCCTTTTCTAATTCTGTTATGAGTAATGATAGTGCTTTTTTAGATGTATTATCTATCTCTATTTCTATTTTTTCTTGTTCATCAAACTCATCAGAATAATTTCCTGCAATTTCAATTAATTTCTCTATTTCTTGATTGCCTTCTTCTTTAATGACTCCGTAATCGATTAATTTTTTCACTACTCTTTCATTTCTGTTTTCTTTGAAAATTTTTGTTAATTCAATTAATAATCTATAATTTACATGAGTGCTAGACTGTTTTGGTGGATTAAGTAAATTTACGTATTCATAAAGTCCTTTTAATCTGGTTAATTTTGCTTGATTATCTACTTTGATTCTTCCAAAGTATGTGTCTTCAAGTTCATTATATTCATTCATCAAACCTGGTATGTCATCAAATCCTAATTCTCTTGCCCCTGTAATTCTTTTGTACAGTAATAGTAAAATTGATTTTGAATTTCCAAATTCTAACCATTTTTGTGCAGTAATTACATTTCCTAATGATTTTGAAATTTTCTTTCCTCCTTTGTCTAAGAACATTTCATATTTTACATGATGTGGATGTGGGAATTGTAGTACGTCATCGGCTACCCAATCATTTACTTTGACTGAATCCATGATGTCTTTTCCATATGCTTCAAATCTAATGTCAAATGCTGACCATCTTGCTGCAAATTCTACTTTCCATGCTAATTTTCCTAAATCTTTTGTAATGTCTGCCTCCCCTTGATGACCACACCCTTTGATCATTTTAGAACCAATTTCTGTATCATGACAATTGTATTTGACAATTTTTTTGTCTGGTAGATATTCTGTAGCTTCTGCTGTGTATAGTCGATTACATTTCTTACAAACTGGAAAATATGGCAGATATTTTTGATATTTTTCCTGTCCAACTAATTCTGAAATTTTATCTCCAATTTTTGTACTATTTTCTAATATTGTATGAATTTGATCTTTTAGACGTCCTTGATTGTAGGTATCTTTTGCTCTTCTAAATTCATACTTTATTCCCACCTTGTCTAATCCATCTAAAAGAATACTGCTCATATGCATTCCGTAGGAATCATGAGTTCCATAAGGATCTGGAATTAATGAAACTGGTTTTCCTATATGTTCTTCTAGGCCAAATTTTTCCATTCCTTCTGGAATTTTTCTTAATCCATCTAGGTCATCTGAATATGCAATTAATTCTGATTTATATCCTAAATTTTCTAATGCGAGCTTAACTCCATATGCTCTGACTGCGTCTCCTAAACTTCCTATGTGGGGAATTCCTGATGCTCCTAACCCACTTTCTACATTAATTACATCTAAATTTCTTCCAAGTTTTTTTTCACGTTCAAGTAATTCTGATGCTAGTTTGTCAATCCATGTTCCTTTTCCAATAATTTTTTCTTCAGACATATCTTTTCCTTAATTCAATATTTTGGACATATATGGCCCATATAACGAATACCCTAATTTTTGATAATATTCTCTAGTCCCTACTGCACTAATCACTAGTATCTTTTTTGCGTCAAATTCTTCTCTTGATATTTTTTCAGCCTCTTTCATCAAATTCTTTCCTAATCCTGAGTGTTGGATTTCATCTGTTTCTTTTTCTCCTAATTTCAAAGATTTTCCATACACATGAATCTCTCTAACTATGCATGTATTTTCATCAATTTCATCTCTATGGGCCTCAATACTTGGATTTCTTAATCTTAAAAATCCATAAATTGATTCATTTTTGTCTTCATATGATAAGAAAACTTCTTTTCCATTTGACGAATCATAATCTATTCTTTTTAACATAATTTCTTCACTGTCTATTTTTTTGTCTGTTAATCCTGCTTCTCTACATCTAATACACTTACATGATAACCCCTGTTTGGCAAGATTTTGATGCACAATTTGTCTAAGGTTTCCGGATTTTGGACCTGCTATGATTTCTTTTGGTGAGATTTCTCTTTGAACTCTCATTATTCTGACCCATTTTGGAACATTCTTTTTTGCTTCTGTTAGTACCTTGATCATTTCTTCATCAGAATATGGTGTATACCTTTCTTGTTTGTATTCTTCATACAATGGTGTGTTTTCAATTACAAGAGATGGATAAATTTTCAACATGTCTGGTCGTAACTGTGAATCTGAAAATAATTTTTTGAAATCTGCAATGTCTTCTTCTGGAGTCATTGTGGGTAATCCTGGCATCATATGTGCAACAATTTTGTATCCTGCATCTTTTGAAATTTGAAATGACTCTGTTACGTCATTGTAATCATGTCCTCTATTGGTAATTTTGTAAACTCTTTCTTGTAATGATTGAACCCCTATTTCGACTCTTGTGACTCCATAACTTAACATTAAATCAACATGTTCTTTTTTACAATAATCTGGTTTAGTTTCAATTGTAAATCCTACATTTCTTATATCTGCATGTTCGTTATTTGACTTGGCTTCCTCTAAATTTTTTGAATCAATCCCGTTTTGTGCATCATAACATGATTTGATAAAGTCTTTTTGGTAATCTTTTGGCATGAATAGGAAAGTTCCACCTACAATTACTATCTCCATTTTTGATGGATCATGTCCAAATGCAATCAATTTTTCAATTTTTGATGTAATTTGTAATTTAGGATCAAATTCATTTTCGATTGCATTTAATGATGATGGTTCTTTTCCTGTATAGCTGTTTGGAGAATTAAATTCAATTCCTCCCGGACAATATGTGCATCTTCCGTGAGGACATGCATATGGTTTTGGCATTAATGCTACTACTGATACACCTGATGCTGTTTTTGCCGGTTTTCTTATCAGCACTCTTTTTAATTTATCAAAATCAGAATTGCTTGCCATTGATAATATTTCATAATTTTTTGGAATCCTTTCTAATGCATATTTTGTACAAATTTTAATAATTTCTTCTTTCACTTGTTTTTTTGTTGGTTGATTAATTGTTAATAGATTCTTTGTGATTTCAGAACAAGCTTTACTCAATTCTGGATCCAATTTATTCATGATTATTGATTATGTCTCTCTGTTAAAATTTATTCTGATTTTTGTTCTACTGTTTTATTTGATTCGTTGTTATCGTTTTTCTGCTCTTTTCTGTACTCCATTTTCAACCAAATTGGTGTAATGATTGTTGTTACTGCTACCATGATTACTATTGTGGAATATACTTCTGATGATAGAACTCCTGCTGTGACTCCTACTCCTGCTACAATTAATCCTACTTCTCCTCTTGAAATCATTCCAATTCCTACTCGCATTCCTTGTGCCTTGCTTTTCAAAAATAGCATTGCAGGTAATCCGCATCCAAATAATTTGGTTACAACAGCTACTGCTATGACTACTCCACTTAACATCAAAATATTGATATCTACTGCCCTAAGATCTACTTGTGCTCCAATTATTGCAAAGAATAATGGAGCAAAAATCAATCCAATTTTTCCAATGAAGTTTTCAACTTTTTCAAATACTTTGGTGGTTGAAAGCGCCATTCCTACTGCAAACGCTCCTACAATTGGTGACAACCCTATTGATCCTGCTAGCGCTGCAGCTCCAAAGAACGCCGCAGTAGCTATTCCTTCTACACTACCCTTTGCTTTCCATAGTCTTGGTGTGATTATTTTTGGAATTACTACTACTGCAACAACTAACATTATTGCAAAGAATCCTAATACTTTGAGAATTGTAATTATTACTTCGGCAATGTCTATGCTTTCTACTCCTGCATCTGAACCTGTAATTGAAATTACTACTGATAATACTGCAATTGCTAAAATGTCATCTACTACGGCTGCACCTATTATCAATCTGGCCTCTGGGGTTTTGATTTTTCCAAATTCATTTAGCACTTGAATTGAAATTGCGATACTTGTTGCAGTAAGCGCTGTTGCAATCAACATTGATTCTAACGCTTCAAACCCAAACATTCCAAATACTGCAAGACCTGCAAAGAATGGAACTACTACTCCTAATGTTCCTACTGTAAATGATGCTTTACCTCCTTTCAGAAATTCTTTTGGTGTCATTTCTAACCCTGCCATAAACAAAATGACAATTGCACCCATTTCTCCTAAAATTTTGATTTCATCGTTAATGTGTAAAAGCTGTTTACCATCAATTATGAAAAATTGTCCTAATGCAAATGGACCTACGATCATTCCTGCAAGTAGTTCTCCTAATACAATTGGTAGTTTTAATCTGAGGAAAAGCTCTGCCATTAATTTGGCTGCAAATAGAAGTATGCCCACTCCTATGATTGTTTCAATAAAATGTGCTTCTGCTGCCATCTTTTCCTAATGTTTGATGAAAAATCTGTCATATAAGGTGATATCGAGTTGAAAATTATTTTGCTGTTGTAAAATTAAGCAATTCTTGCTGAATTTACTGTGACTCCTTTCTTTGTAACAATTTGTCCAATTTGTTGACTTTTGATCTTATGCTTTTTGAAAATTGATATTACTTTTGTTGCTTGTGATTTTGGAGCTACCACACAAAATCCTACCCCCATATTGAATGTCTTGTACATTTCTTCAGGTTTTACTCCTTGTTCCTCTATTAAACCCATAATTGGTGGGATTTTTGGCAGAGAATCTATCTCATATCCAATATTTTTTAGGCGTAATAATTTGGTAAATGCTCCTCCTGTAATGTGTGCTAAACCATTTATCTTACATTTTTGCACCATCTCTAAAACTGGATTGGTGTAGATCTCTGTTGGTTTGAGTAATGCATCTCCAATATTTCCTACTCCTTTCACTTTATCTTTAATTGAATATTTTTTTAATAATGCCTTTCTTGCAAGTGAATAACCATTTGAATGAATTCCTGTACTGTTTGCACCTATAATGACATCTCCTCTTTTTATTTTATTTCCTAAAACAAGATCTTTTTTCTCTACTAATCCTACTACCATTCCTGCCAAGTCAAATGCAAACCCTTTACCTTCTATCACATCTGGCATAATTGCTGTCTCTCCACCTACTATTGGCATTGAAGATTTTTTTGCACCTGTAACTAAACCCTCTACAATTTTTTTGAATATTGGTACATCGTTTTTATTTGCAGCAATATAATCTACAAAAGAAATTGGTGTTGCACCGATACAAATTATATCATTAACATTCATTGCAACACAATCAATTCCTATTGTATTGTATTTTTTCATCATGTTTGCAATCACCACTTTAGTTCCCACTCCGTCTGTATGGGTTGCTAACATTTTCCCTCCTGGAATTTCTACAATCCCTGCATAATGTCCAAATCCATGAGCTATCTTTGCTTTTTTCTGAAGTTTATGAGTTGACGTAATTAATTTGCCAATTGCCTTTTGACTTTGTTTAATTTTTGAAATATCTACACCTGCTTTTTTGTACGTTAAAGCCATAATTTGTTCCGCATTTATTATGAATAAAAGAATTTGCTATTACTTCGATCACATATACATTCCAGATATTTCTTCTCTATGTTCCACATATTTTTGAGATAATTCGCTGAATTCCGAATGTATTCTTTCTTTCTCTTCTTGCAGATCTAATGTGTCAATTTCCATCTCATAAAATCTGTTTAATGCCTCAATTAGAGTTGCAGCCGCACCTGAATCTGGCTCTATTTTATTTGCTTTTGCCAATAATGTTAATCCTTGAATTTCTCTGACTAGACATTCATTTAGAATACCTCCTGGAATTCCTGTGATGAATCCTTGTGGAATTAAACTAATGTCTTTGTCTGCCATTGTTCTAACTAAATCTTCTTCTGCTGCACAATATGCTTTGTCATCATGTTCTGTACTTGCAACTCCATCTAAAATTACTATTTCTTGTGATCCCTTTTTTTCAGCCCAATCTAAAATTGATGATACTAATGAATACAATCCTTCCATTCTTAATGTAATCTCACAAATTATTGCACAAAGTGTTCCATCTTCATTTGCATAGAATCTGAATGGATGACGTAATCTTCCTCTCATAAAAACTGTTGACGGTGGAAGATATTTTGATCTCATTACTGCAATTTCTCTCATTTTTAATTCTGTAATTATATGATTAATTGCTAATGGTCCTACAAGACCTGCACCTACAAATCCTGCAAAAATTATTGGATTCTTTAATTCTGTTTTTTTAATCTCAAATACTTCTGCTTCTGGAAATCCTTTTTGCACAATTTCAACGCTATACTCTATCTAATTACTTTTTTGCATGAATAGATTTAGCATCATTCTTCCCTTATCTGTAATTGTATAGATTACATTTGGTCCAACTGTTTCTTTTTCTATGAAATTGTAGTTTACACAAAGGTGCAAGTAATTCAAAAATGATTTTTTCATTCTAATTTTTGATTTTGAATATAGATGTGAAAATGTCATTGGATTTCCTTTGAGGTGATATAACAACTTTAACAAAGATAACGTGCTGAAATCTTTGGTTCTTGCTTTTACTGCATCTAGAATTTGCTCTTCTCTTTCTATGATGAAGTCTTCGAATTGATCTGCCACTTCTAATGGCACATAAGTTAGTCTTGCTTTCATTATACTGTATGGTACGGTACATTACCTTATTAGTCTTTGACTTGTCTATTTTTTATCTATCTGGGTAGTTTTTTTACACCTAATTTGGTCATTTTAAGGATTCAAGTTCATAAAATAAGACTATTTTTACAAACATTTGGTATTTTTTGAACTTAACTTGAATTGGTACATTTGTAAAAATATGGTGAATCATCTCCTTTAAACAACCATTGTATAAAATTTTGTTGTGGAAGTTGTACTGAGTACCGCATTACTTGTTGTAGGATTAGTTATGCTATGTTTTGGTGGAAATTGGTTAGTCAGTGGTGGTGTTGGCATTGCTAAAAAATTTCGAATTAGTAATCTTGTGATTGGTATGACTATTGTAGCTTATGGAACTTCTACTCCAGAACTTGCAGCGAGTATTGCAGCTGCCGGTGATCATGGTGCAATAATTTTGGGAAATATTATTGGAAGTAATATTGCAAATGTCGGTATGGTAATTGGTGTGTCTGCAATTTTAATTCCTATTGCAATTAAAAAATCTGTCTTACGAAAAGAAATTCCAATAATGTTGGGTGTTTCTTTGTTACTTGTTTTGCTTTCTATTGATGGGGAACTTTCTCGATATGATGGTGGGTTACTTCTTGTTGGATTGGGTATTTTTGCTTTTTTTACTTTTAGAGATGCTTTAAAACAAAGAATAGAAATTGAAGATGAATTTGAAAATACTCAAAATAATAGTTATCTAAAATCTTTTGGACTAATTGGAATTGGTATTGTGGTGTTGTATATTGGAGCTATGCTTACAGTTGATAATGCTGTAGTTATTGCAGCTGAATTTGGTTTATCTGAAAAAATTATTGGATTAACTGTTATTGCAATTGGAACGTCTCTTCCTGAATTGATCACTTCTATTATTGCAATCCGTAAAGGACATGCCGATGTTGGAATTGGAAATATTATTGGAAGTAATATTTACAATATTTTGATGATCATGGGGATAGGTGCTGCTCTTGGTGGTGTTTTGGTAACTTCTGATGTTTATGTAGATTATGCGATAATGATTATCTTTAGTCTTTCATTGTTGATTGGTTTGAAAACCAAAATAATTAACAGGACTATGGGTATAATTTTAACTGCAGGATATGTTCTATATTTGGCGACCACTTTTTTTAAATAATTTGTGCCTAAATTCTAGGCCTAAATTGAATTTACTGAGATATTTTCAACTTTGATTGATGGGGTGATTGAAGGCAATGATGCCCATTGAATTACTCTACGTTGATCACTTCCAATATCTGTAATGTTATTCAACAATTTTGGAAGATTGTGCACTATTCTTACTGATTTTCCTGGTGCTACAATTTCGCCATTTTCTATGATTTGTATTCCACTTCTTGCAGTACATGAGAAATCTCCTTTGATTGGGTTGACTGCATATGTATACCATAATCTTCCTATCAATAAACCGTGTTTGATGTCTTTGATCATGTCTTCTTGTGTACTATTACCTGGTGTAACTATCAAATTATGTGGAGCTGAAATTGGAATTGGTTCTGCACTATTTCCCATGGGTGAGCCCATTCTTATTCCATTTCCTGATGATTCTTTTTTACCTTCTTTGAAACTATCATAAAGATTCGAAAAAACATTTGTAAAAATTCCTTTTTTAATTAGTGTATTTTTCTTAGTTCTTATTCCTTCACTGTCTACTGATTTGGTTCCAATCCCTTCTGGTATGTGTGGATCATCTGTTAAATTGAATTCTTCGTTTGATATTTTTTCTTTAAAATTATTAGAAAAACAACTTTTTTTTTCTTTGAATGTTTTAAAATTAAAATTTGATGCTATTACAAATGATAATAATTCTCCAACTGAATAGGAATCAAAAATTATAGAGAATGTGTTGGAATTAATTTTTTTTGGATTAATTGAATTAATACACATATTTTTTGCATCTGCTCCTATTTGCTCTGATGAGAATTTTGATAGTGTTCTTCCACATGCATGACCAATTCCTGAAACTGGTAGTGTACTTTGTTCTGATTCTGCATTGATGATTCCTGAAACGTATGTTGCTTCATTATTGAAATTGAGTCCATTGGAGTTGCTTAATTCGAAATTTTCATAAACTAAATTTAGTGAACCTGTAATTGTATCAATTTTATCATTTTCAGAATTATTAATCATATTTTGAGCGATATCTGCAGCTTTTGAACCTGAAATGTGCTTAATTTTTTTATCAAATATTCCTTCTAATTGTTGAAATTCTTTCCTTTCTGGTAACTCATTCCAAAACTTTCTTGGTTTTAGATTTTTGATTGATTTCATTCCTTTGGTAATTGCATCTGAAATACTTTCTTCGTTAGTTGTTTGTATTGATGCGATTTTTTTACCATGTATCAATCTGATACCAAAATTTTCATCAAAATTTTGTTTAATTTCTACAATTTCTGAATCTGTAATTCTTACTGTTGTGATATTTTTTTTAACATTTACAATTTCACATTCATCGATTCCAATTTTTTTTGAATATCTAATTGCCTTTTCTAAGGCTGACAATTATTCTTCTCTGGGGTTTTTGTATCTGAATTTATTAATTTTAATTAATTCTTTATATGATCCAAATTGAGAATTATTTGTTATTTTATCTAATCCTTCTTCTACCCCATTTTCTGTTTCAAACTTTTTTAACATTTTATATTGTGTATTTCTTTCAGCTGGGATTCTTCCAATTTCTCTTACCATTCGTCTAATTTCTTTTGGTTTTAACAATTGTCCATGTTCTGATCCTGCTGATGTGGATATGCTTTCATTGATTAAAGTCCCTCCAAAATCATTTGCCCCCCACATCAATAACAATTGGGACATTTTTTGACCTTCTTTTACCCAGGACATTTGTATATTGTCTATTGTATTATTGAACATAATTCTAGCAATTGCATGTGTTAACAATACGTCATTACCACTTCCACCTTGTTGTATTCCTTCATGTAATTGATGTTTATACATAGGTGCTTCTGAATGGACAAAATTTAATGGAACAAATTCTGTAAATCCTGATGTCTCTTTTTGAATTTCTCTTAATTTCACAATATGGTTAATTCTTTGCTCTAAAGTTTCTAAATGACCAAACATCATAGTGGATGTTGTATTGATTCCAATTTTATGGGCCATTTTTATCACTTTTTCCCATTGTTTTACTGTAATTCTTCCTGGAGATATTTTGTCCCTAAGTTTTTGATCTAATATTTCTGCTGATGTTCCTGGTAATGTGTCGACTCCTGCTTCTTTCATTCTTTTTAGAAATTCTTCAATTGTGATGTTTGATCTAGTTGCTCCGTATAGGATTTCTTCTGGTGAAAAACCATGAATGTGTATTTCTGGTATTTCTTTTTTGATTTCTCTACATACCTTTTCATACAAATCCCCTTCCATGTCTGGTGGCAATCCTGCTTGAATACACACCTCTGTTGCACCTAGATCATGTGCTTCTTTCACTCTACGCACAATTTCTTCAGTTGGTAGGAAATACCCTTCTTCTTCTCGAAAATCTCTGCTGAATGCACAAAAACCACATTGTTTGATGCACACATTTGTAAAATTGATATTTCTATTTACTACATAAGATACAATGTTGCCCGCTCTTCTTTTTCGTAATTCATCTGCAACTAGCCCTACTAAGTGAAAGTCAATTCCCTTTGTTTTATAAAGTTCTAATCCGTCTCTTGCAGAAATCTCTTTTTCTGACAAAGCATTGTTTAAAATTCCAGATATTATTGGATCTGCATTTCTAAACAGTGAATCTATGTTAATTGTCATTTCCAATATTCTTCCTTTACGTACCCATCATCATTTTGAATCACTGCTATTTTATCCCTTAACTTTTTACTAATAAAAGAAAAGAATTCTGGATAGATTGGGAATCTGCATTTTAAATCAAATCCTGCTTCCTTTGAATAATCTTCAACTTTATTAATTTCTGGCCAAGAAAATTCTGGATTAACAAAATCTGGTGTCAATGGTGAAATTCCTCCCCAATCATTAATTCCAACTTCTAAGAAACTTTGATATGATTTTGGAGACAGATTAGGTGGAATCTGTATGTTCATTTCTGGCATCATAATTCTTGACAATGCCACAATTTTCTTAAAATATTTTTCATTAGCTGATGGGGTATCTTTCATGATTGTATCTGGTTTTGGTTGAAAATTTTGTAAAATTACTTCTTGAATATTTCCATATTTTTTATGAAGATCCTTTATAGCTAATATTGAATCTATTATTTCTTCGATTGTCTCTCCAATTCCTACAAGAATGCCTGTTGTCATTGGAATTCCTAATTTTCCAGAGTTTTCTAAAATTTTTAATCGTGTTTGGGGTTTTTTACTTGCAGCTAAATAATGTGGCATGCCCTTTTCTGTTAATCTTTCACTAATGTTTTCTAACATTATTCCCATTGAGACATTAGTTTTTTTGAGTTCTTTCATTTCATCATAATTTAAATTTCCTGCATTTGTATGTGGGAACAAGCCTAATTCTAACGCCTCTTCAGATGAATGAATGAGGTATTCTACTGTTGATTTGAAACCATTTTCTTTGAGCCAATTTCTGGCTTCAGGATATTTTTTTTCTGGTTGTTCCCCTGTTACAAACAATGCTTCCACACATGTGTATTTTTTTGCTAATTGCAATAATTCTTTTATTTGTTGTTTTGACATTAAAGAAATTTTTCCTTCTCCTGGTTCTGCTTTGTATGTACAATATGAACAAGTATCTTTGCAGAGATTAATAATGTTGAAAAATGCTTTTTTTGAAAATGTTACTGTGTTGTTTTTATT
Organism: Nitrosopumilus sp. Nsub; assembly: GCF_001541925.1. Taxonomy (GTDB): domain Archaea; phylum Thermoproteota; class Nitrososphaeria; order Nitrososphaerales; family Nitrosopumilaceae; genus Nitrosopumilus. Next base: position 3,971 of record NZ_LQMW01000009.1, on the reverse strand, counting down.
TTTTATTCGAAGTTGTTGTGCTGTAAGAAATAATTCGTTTGAATTCTCTAGTGATTTTTGATAAATATCAATTATTTCTTGACGATTAATTGATTTATTTTCTAATACGTTGTTTAAGATCTCTGATTCTAAAACCAAATTGGTCATTAGAAGAATTTTTTAGTAGATGTATTTATGCCTGTATCTTTTTATTTCTAATTTGGTCTTTCTTGAAGGATAACTGTTACATTTGTAGTCCTACCGTCTCTTAAAATTTCTAAATTCATTTCATCTCCAATTGTTTTAACTCTTTGAAGATGTACTAGGATGTCATCTATTTTTCTAACATCCATTCCATCAACTGCAACAATTATGTCTCCTCCAACTGGATACTCTTTTCCATCCACTTCGATTGTTTTATCTGAACCAATCAGTCCTGCATCTTCTGCTGGACTGTTTTCTACTACTGTAATGATTAGAAATCCTAATGCATCTTTTAATCCCAACACATTAGCTGTATCTGGATCAATATCTCTGCCTGAGATTCCAATCCATGGGTGCTTGTATTCTCCTTCACTGATTAGAGTTGGAACAATTTTTGCAACTGTTTGTGACGGAATGGCAAATCCTACTCCAGTAAATTCACCTGTTGTAGATTGAATTGCAGTATTAATTCCAACAATATTTCCTCTCATGTTTAATAATGGCCCTCCTGAATTTCCTGGATTGATTGCTGCATCTGTTTGAATAACATCTGGAATTGAATATCCTGAACCAGATGGTAGTAATCTTCCCATTTGACTAACAATTCCTGATGACATGGATCCTGATAATCCAAATGGATTTCCTATTGCTGTAATTGGTTCTCCAACATTAAGATTAGATGAATCTCCTAATGATAATGGTCGTAGTAATTTTAAATCTGCATTAACTTTGATAACTCCAATGTCTGTATATTCATCCATACCGATAATTTCTGCATTATATGATCTTCCATCTAAAAATGTAACAACTGTTTTTGTTGAACCTTCTATTACGTGTGCATTTGTAATAATGTGTCCCATTTTATCAAAAACAAAACCTGAACCTACTCCTCCTGTTTCATTCATTGTTTGATTTCGAATTGTATTAACTCGAACAACTCCTGGTTCTGCTTTTTCAAAAATCTCCGTTAACGATAACGTTTTTGACTCTGCTGCAATTACATTATTGATTTCATCTATTTGACTCTGTACTTGTAATTTGTTTTCATCAATTTGATTTTGTATTTGTATTGTCATTTCATCGGGTTCATCTGGAATGATGAAAAATATTGAAAATATGATAAATACGCTAATACTACCAACTGTTGCACCTACAAACACTCCTGATTTGTCCATAAGGGGTTTCCTTGCTCATTTGTATGTAAAAGTATTCTTTTTTTCAAATACTGAGTGAACTTTGAGTATGATCTTTCATTGAATAACTCCTACCTCTCCATGACACTGATGATGACCCTTTTGCTTGAATTAGTCCTGTAAGAAATCCTAATGTAACTACTAATCCACCTAGTGGTGCAAATACTGCATAAATTAATCTTAATTTTAATCCCATTTTTACTTCAATAACTGCCCCAATGTAAATCAGTAAAGATGCAATTGCTGCTGAATAATATAGTATTGTTGTTGAGGTTGTTTCAATTGGAATTAAATTTGTAATTACAAATATTGGAAATGGAACAAATAGCAAAAATAACACTGCAAAAAAACTTCCTATTGCAATTTTCTCACTTTGCAAATAAAGTGGAATCATTAATCTCTTTAATGCATGCCACAATGTTTTGGAATCTCTTGCCCAAACTGCATCAATTAATTCATCCCCTCTAACAATTCTCATTTTATGCCCTGACTCTTTTACTTTTTTACCAAGTGCACCATCTTCTACAATTTCATGTTTTACTCCTTCGTGCATCCCGACTTCTTCATATGTTTTTTTTGTGATTATGAAAAAACTACCAAAAAAATATGCTGCTTTTTTCTTTGGATTGTTTACGTTAATAGCTGAAAATTTTGTATGCAAAAATGTTGATATCATTGGTAATGAAACTTTGGTTAGAAAATCAAATGTCAATAATCTTGGAATTGCAGATAGTGCATCTAACTGTAAACTCAATAAATGAGAAACTGATAACGATATAACTTGATTTGAATGCTTTGTATCTGCGTCTGTGAAAAGTAAAAGATCACCTTTTGCATGTCTATAACCTTCCATACATGCCCAATTTTTCCCCATCCATCCTTCTGGTTTTGAATTTGCTGAAACGTGAATGATATTGGAATTCTTTTTTGCATATTCTGCAATTATTTTTTCTGTATTATCTTCTGATGAATCATCAATTACTACAATTTCATAATTTTCATAATCTTGATCAATTAATGAATCCAAACATTTTGCAAGATACTTTTCTTCATTTCTTGCTGGAAGTATTATTGAAACTTTTGGTGTTGAATTATTTGTTTTTTCAAATTTGTCTAAATATGGTGTCTTTGTAAATGATTCAATCATTGATTTAATGAGGTATATCCATGCACCAATAATACCAATTAATATTATTGCAATAATGTATGTAAAAATTTCAAATACTAATTCCAAAATTACTTCTCAATTTCTCTTTTGATACTTTGCATTGCCTGCTCAGTCCCGCTTTTAATGTGGTTTTTAATTACTCCTGTAAACATATTCATCATTCCTGACAATTTAATTTCCCAAACTGTTTCCATGATAATGTTGTCATTACTAGGTGTTAGTGTGATGATCTTTGTTCCATTTAGAATTCCTTTGGTAAATTTTGCTTTAATTTCTTTTTTAGGTTTTAATTGAATTTCTTGTAAGCATTTTTGATCTCTAAATGCTATTGTGATTTCTCTTTTAATGACGTCTCCTTCTTTTGACAATATTTTTACTTCTTTTGTCCCCTTCCAAAATTTTGGTTCATTATCTATGTCTGAAATTACTTCCCATACTCTATCCAGGCTAGAGTTAATTTCTGTCTGAACCACAATTGTCGCCATTCTTGATTGAATTGATTTTTGCATCAAATATATTAGATTCCACTTTATATTGAAACAGACTGTGATGGGCCAATGCCTAAAATCCAGAACACTAACTCCGGTTCTAATGGCCTTGACCATTCTTCCGTCACAGTCCATTAAAATTTAAAAGAACATAGAATTTACTTACTATATGGCAAAAATTGCTACTTTTGATGCAGGAACTTTTTGGAAAAATGCATATGCCCACCAGCGTGGAAAATTGTTAAAAAAAGTCAGTGTCCCTGATGATCAAATTATTGAATTGGTAAATAAAAAATATCTTGAATTGCCTGCTGCTTTAAAATATGATATTGAAACCAGTGGAATTACAAAAAAAGAGTTGCAATAATGCAAATTCATTTTAAGCGGAAAATTATAGATATTTTATGACCACTGTTTCGTATGATGATTTTGCAAAATTAGATCTTAGAGTTGCTAAAATTATTTCCACTGAACCCATTGATGGAAAATCCAGAATAATTAAAGGTAAAATTGATTTGGGCGGTGATGATCAAAGAGATGTAATTATTGGAGGAGCTCAATATTTTCAACCTGAAGATATTGTTGGAAAAACTGTAATTGTTTTAGCAAATTTAGAACCTAAAACAATGGCTGGTGTTGAATCTAACGCAATGTTGTTGGCAGCTGATGTTGATGATAAACCATATTGGTTAACTGTTGAAGAAGATATTCCTTTGGGCAGTTCTATAAAATAAATAATTTTTAATTAATCGTAAACCATCAAGTCTTTTTCTTCTAATAATGAGTGGACATTGTTAACTGATCTGTATACTTCTTTCTCAAGTTTAGCTCCAACACAAACAAGTTTTCCTGATGCAAAAATCAAGATGACTGTTTTTGGGTCAAGCATTCTGTGAATCAAACCTGGGAATTGCTCTGGTTCGTACATGCTTCTTGGCA
>NZ_LQMW01000008.1 GCF_001541925.1 Nitrosopumilus sp. Nsub | reverse complement strand
CAGGAGGAGAATCTATAGCTGAAATCCAATTTAGATCAGGATAAACAAGAGGCGTTACAAATAATGTGAGAATCAATCCAACAAATGATATTTTTAAAATAATAGATTTTTTTGTAGTTGGGTCTATTTTAAAAAGATTTTTTGTTAAAATCGATAATGAAATAGCAGCTAAAATGATTAATGATAATGATGCAAACAGTTCTAATCGAATAAATGTTGAACTAACATATGCACCTGTAATTCCAAAAATTATAACAAATGCTTTCATATCATTTTTTAGAAGAACTTGTGATTCAGATGATTTGTGAGATAAAATAATCCAAATTCCTAGTCCAGAAAAAATCATCAATATTGAATGTAATAGAAAAATTATTCCAGTATCAGGAGTAGCATGTTCTGCAACAGAATCAACAAGTGGATCAACACTAGTTAAAAATGGATTTAATGCATTAAGATATCTGTGGCTACCATCTAATAGAAATGCTGACTCTGAATTTAGTACTAGAAATCCTGAAACAATTATCAAAATAGAAATTAAAAATAATAATGCATTTCTAGATTTATTGTTTGAACTTTTAGTTTGAATTAAAATACAAGATACCAAAAATAGAGTAGATGCAATTAACGACAGTCCTCCTAATCCTAAAATAAAATTAGAAGCGATCCTTTCAAATCCAAATGATGACAAGAGGACACTAATAGTAAAAAGAGGAATTGCCCATATGATGAATTTATGATCATTTCTTAAAAATGGTAATGCAAAAAAGAATATGCCTATAGGAATAATAAAAAAATGATTTCCCCCCCAAGATGAAATAGAAAATGCAGTAAAAATTCCAGCTGCTGCAAGTTTGATAAATGCTATTTTTTTATTATATGAATTTATTCCACTTAAGAATAAATATACAGTTAAAAGACCCAAAAATAATCCAAGTGGTTCGGATTTGAACCATCCAAGTGGGCTTCTAATTAAAAGTGGTATTGAAATCGAAAATAGTAATGCAGAAAATAATCCTGCAGAAGTACCACCAATAACTCTCACTAATGCAAAAATCACAATTACAGATAAAGAACTAAAGATTACTGGAAATAAAATAGTAAAGTCATATAGATCTGATCCGCCTCCAAAAATCCAATATGTTGAAGCAGCTGTTAAATGCAGAAATACTTGTGAAGTTGCAGAGACATCTCTACCATTAGGGTACCAGCTTAGACTGTCGTTCCATTCAAAATATGCATCTATTCCATTGTCAACAATATACTGAGTTGCTCTATAATTAAAAAATGGATCAAATTCATTTAATTCATATCCGTAATCTAAAACTTGTGAACGAAGCATAAGAGATATTGAAAATGATAAAAACAGTATTCCAATTATTACCAAATGTTTTATTTTTAAATTAAAATTCCCTATTTTGAACAATTGGACTTGTATCATTATTTAAATTAATTACATATAGAATTATTATTACTCTTTGTAAATTAAGTAAAATTTGTTATAAAAAAACTACATTCACATTGTTGCTTGTGATGCTTGATGGAACATTTCACTCTTAGCACAACCTGCTGCAAGTTCATCACCGGCTCCACGTCTCATAAGGCCTCTGTATAGACCATCTTCAAGCTTTACACCTTCACGTTCTTCCCATTCCTCTACAGTAATAGAATATTTCTTTTGGATTCTATCTCTATACCATTCTGGAATTACATTAAATGCACAAAATGGAACTATTCTAAGATCTGGTGTAACATAGTGAATATCACATCTTTGTAATCTCTCTAAATCTTCATTGTATTTGTCTTGAAAGTGCATCATACCAAGGAATAATCCTTTGACGTGCCATGAACCAACTGAATCAAATGATCTCTTCATGAGAATATTACCAAACATTTTTGCTAAATCTAATCCTGCTGGTTGTTTTTTAGTATCAACAAAGCCTTTGAGTTTTCTTACAACTTCAAGCATTGTAAAGTACTTGTTTTTACCAGAACGAATTTCTTCTGCTTTATCTTCAAAGAGTTCCAACATTCCTTGAATGTCACAGAATTTAGTTAACGGAACAAATTTCTTTGTATCAGCATCTTCAAAGATGTAAGTTCCTGCACCACAAGCAAAGTGAATAGATAATTCGTATTTTGGTTTACTTGAGAATGCTTCAATAACATTAGTTAATGGCATACAACTTGGAACTGGGAACCAATCATCAACAGTTACTTCACCGTTGGTTTGTTCTTCAATTCTTTGAACACAATCAGGAACGGTGATTCTATATTTTTCACGTTCAGATTTACCCATTCTACCAGTTAATGATACTGGTTGGAAGTTAACAGCGTGAACGACATCCATGTTCTTTTGTGCATATCTAATAATTCCACCTAATTCATGATCATTAATTGATTTGATTACAGTTGGAACAAATACAACAGTAGTACCTGTTTTTCTGCAACTATCAAGAGCATATGGAATCTCCCAGTGATTTTTAGGATTTGTTCTTGCAGTTACACCGTCAAATGAAAGATACAAGTTGTTACATCCAGCAAGTCTAACTTCTCTTGCTGCTTCAGGATCCATAGCATGTCTAATACCATTTGTATTCATCTGAATATGGTCAACACCTTCTTCTTTCATTATTTTAATAACATCAGCAATATCATCTCTGAGCATTGGTTCACCACCAGTAATTTGCATAGAGTTTCCTGGGATTGGTCTTTCTGCTCTTAGAGTTTTCATCATACCTCTAACTTGAGTATGATCTGGTTCGTACATGTAAGCACCTTCAAGTCCTTTCTTTACATAAAAGAAACAATACCAACATGTTAAATCACATCTATTAGTTACAATCATGTTTGCTAATCCACTGTGAGATAAGTGATTAGAACACAAGCCACAGTTATTTGGACAAGAACATTTGTCAATCATTACATTTGGAGAATGTGCACCTTTACCATCCATCCAGTAAGTACTGAATTTTTTGTACATTTCATAAGAACCAAAGTATAATTCCTCACATTCACCGTGAGTTGGACAAATTTTTGACATGAAAACTTGGCTATCTCTTTCAAATACCTCAGCATCCAAAATCATGTTACAATCAGGGCAGATACTTTGAGTAAATCTAATAGTAGATTTTTTACCCAAATTCTTACTGGATTGATTAGAAATCTGAATTAGTGCCATGCTTGTATCTAAATTTCTCAAAAAACAGTATATAATCTGTTTCACACTTACCCCCGTGTGGAATTTAGTAAATAGTCGTGAGTGGTTTAAATATCAAAACTGATCGATTAGATCGGATGAGCATATCAGATAAAACAAAAAAGTCTCTAGAAAAAATAGGTCTTACAAGTTATGAAATCAAAACATTTTCTGCACTACTAAAGTCAGGAGAAATGACAGCATCAGATCTTAGTCAGAAATCAGGTGTGCCATATTCAAAAATCTACGAAGTACTAGGAACATTAGAAGAAAAAGGATGGATCGGATCAGATGATTCAAGACCAACAAAATATTTTGCAAAGTCACCAGCAACAGGGGTAGAAAGTACAAAACAAAAAATGGAAAGTGACTTTTTACAAAATCAAAATGTAATTTTAAATGAACTAGTACCCATATATGAAAAAAGTGGAACGAGTGAAAGACCAGACATATGGGTTTTGTCAGGAGCAGTAAACATTACAGCAAAAATTTTGGAGATGGTAGATAGTTGTAGAGATGAAGTAATGATCACACTGCCAGAAGTCGGTATAGAATTAGTTAAACAAGCATTACCTAAACTAAGAGCACTACATGACAAAGGAGTAAAAATTACAATTCTCACATCAGATAAAATCGATAAAGAATCAATTACGTCAATTAAAAGAGTTGCAGATGTTAAAATTAAGAAAGGATTGTTTGGAGGAGGCATAATTTCAGATAAAAGATATGTTGTGATTTTATTAGGTCCAGAAATTGCAGGCGAAAATTCATCAGATATCATTGCAATTTGGGCAGATCATATTGGTTTAGCAGGATTTGCACGACAATATTTTGAATATTTATTAAAAGATTCAAAGAAGGTGTAATTATGGATATACGTGATGAAGAAAAACTGTTTGTTGGAACTGCAGAAGCAGAACACGTTGAAATGTATCTTAAAGCAATTTGGCATATTAGAGAAAGAGGTGATGATGTTAAAATTAGTACAATTGCAAAAATTCTCAATATTAGACAACCAAGTGTAGTTCAAATGTTAAAAAAATTAAATACTAAAAATCTTGTAGAGTACAACAAAGCAGGTGTAAATCTTACAGAAGAAGGAGAATCAATTGGTGCAAGTATGATCAGAAATAGTAGATTATTAGAAGTCTTAATGGATAGTGCATTAAAAGTAGAAATTGATGAAGAAATGGTATGTGGAATTGAGCATCATATGAATAAACAATTCACAGATGCATTATGTACAATGTTAAATCACCCAAGAAAAAGTCCACATGACCGCGAAATTCCAATGGGTGAATGTTGCAAAAAAAATTAAAAATATCCCAAAAGATATATCATATTAAAAATTAGATAAATCATGGCGTGTTTTTGTGGATGTGAGACCTATGTTAAAAATGAAGATGGTTTTAAAATTGCATGTGTAAAATGTGAACATGGACCTCAAAACCACGATGATGCATTTAGAGATGCTGCAAGAAAGAATGAATCACAAAGTCAAAAACGTGACGCAGATTTCGGATAGAAAATTATTCCCCAATAATTTTAACTAAAACTCTTTTTGGTCTTTTACCGTCAAATTCACCATAGAAAATTTGTTCCCATGGACCAAAATCTAATTTACCATTTGTAATTGCAACAACTACTTCACGTCCCATCACTTGTCTTTTTAGATGTGCATCAGCATTATCTTCTCCAGTATCATTGTGTTTGTATTGTTCAATTGGAGAATGAGGTGCTAATTCTTCTAACCATTTTTCATAGTCATAAAGTAATCCATCTTCATTGTCATTGATGAATACACTTGCAGTGATATGCATAGCATTAACAAGACATAATCCTTCTTGGACTTTACTTTGATCCACTAATTTTCGTATATCAGGAGTAATATTGACAAATCCTCTTCGTGATTTAATATTAAATGTAAGATGTTTGGTTAATGATTTCATAATTTTTCAAGACTAATCACCAATTAAAGTGATTTAGCAGGCTCAGAACTCAAGATCCTCATCATTAATCAGAGGGATAGGAACATCACAGCCTGTAAGGCAGTTTTTAGTGATATTCCTTTTGAGTCTTTCAAGAAGCTTGATAAATGGCAAATAGTAAGTTAAACAAAATGGTCACAATCAGCACGCCTGCAACATTAGAAAGTTTTAGAAGATTTATCATTTCTAGTACGTGTAAATCTTATGCACCAAGAAGTTATTTAGAAGATTCAGAGGTATTTGCAGAAAGAGAAGATAATTTGGGTGCAATATACGTAGAAGCAGCTGATAAAGTAACGCTGAAAAAAATCAGAGATATCAAATTTATGAATGCAAGAGATGTACTTGGAATAATTTATAATTCAAAAAGCGGAAATACATCACTAAAATGGAGACAAATTAGAAGAATGGAAGGTAAAGTGACAGGTGAAGCTTCTCCAAATTCTTTAACAAATCTAGCAGAAGCAGGTGTTCTTACTTTAGATTGGGTTGAAAATTATCTAAAGAAAAAATCACAAGAAGAGAAAACTAGTGAAACTACAAACTAAACACTTTACTTTTTGTAAATTATTTTAATAATATGATTACAAAAACAATAGATGAAAATTTAATTTCAGTTATTCCTGAAGATTCCGAAGATTTATTGAATTTACGACGAATAATTAGACAAAATGATAAAGTAATCGGAGATACAACTAGAGTTTTAAAACAAGATAAAGAATATGCAAGACCAGATAAAGGTGAAAGAATTAAAATTAGAATTGCACTAACGGTAGAAAAAATTTCTCTTGATGAAGTTTTAGATAAATTAAGAATAAGTGGAATAATTTCTGAATCAAGTAACGAATCAGTACCACATGGTTCACATCATTCATTTATTTTAGAATTAAATGATGGAATAACAATTTCAAAGAAAAAATGGTTACCAGTTGAAAAAAAACTTTTGAAATCAAGTAATAATCAAGTTAGTTTTGTCCTAATTGCAATTGATACTGCAGATTGTGGAATTGCAAGATTAAGAGGAACCCATTTAGAATTCATGCCCAATATTTATTCTGGATCAGGGGGTAAGAGATACAAAACTAGTTTTAAAATTGAAAAATTTTTTGAACATGTACATCAAGCAGTAAATTCCATTTTGAAAGAGGGTGACATGATAGTAATTTTTGGCCCAGGTGAAACAAAAAAAAGATTTGCAAATCATTTACAAAAATTACAAAAATATAAAATTCAAGTTGTTGATGGAGTAGACTCAGGTGGAGAAGATGGGATTTACACATTTACAAAATCTCAAACAATGCATGAAATAATGTCAGATAGTAAATTAGCAAAAGCTGCAGCAATAATTGATGAAATAATGATTCTTGCTAATAAAAAAAGTAAAAAATTCACAATGGGGTATAATGAAACGTCGGAAGCTAATCAAATCGGTGCTGTAGAATCATTAGTTTTTTCAGATAAAATAATTCAAGATAATAATGAACAAGAAATAATGGATTTTCTAAATGATGTAGAAAATAAAGGAGTTAAAATTTACAGTGTTGACTCGTCTACAGATATCGGATTAAGAGTTACAGGTTTAGGTGGAATAGTTTCTTTGCTACGATATTCATTAGAGACTTAATTTGTTGATTCAATTAACCAGTTCAGATATGATTTATTTATTGAAGTAACATCAATTTCTGCTATTTCAGGAACATCATATGGATGAGTTTCTTCAATTATCTTTTTGAGATTAATTTTATTTTTTGTCACAGTTTTGAATATTGCAATATATTCTGGTGAATTTTGAATTTTCCCATTCCAGGAATATACAGAATCAATTTTTGAAATATTAACACATGCTATAGTCTTATTTTTAATAAATTCATTAGCAATTTTTAAAATTGATTTTTTATTAGGATATGTAGATACGATAAACACTGGTTTCACAGTAACCGATAAATGCCCGTACTTTAAAAAATTAACAATTAGTTTGGAACTTGATTTTATTACAGAAAATTCGATAATCTATGTCTTAATGGCTTGGGTAGTTATTTTCATATCAGCCAAGGCTCTAAAATTAGAGCGATTTGGTTTTGAAATAAAGGCATACAGTCTAGTTTATAAAAATAAAGGAGTCAATGAACTTTTAATAAAAATTCTCGGCAGAACAAGATCAGCAGTATCTGTATTTGCAAATGTTAGTGTTATTGCAGGGTTCATAATGATGGGTTTTGCATTTTGGTTTTTACTAAATAATGTTTCAAACTTTTTTGTCGCACAATCAGAATTTAATGAATTAACCGTATTAATTCCGGGTGTTACATTAACTTCAGCACCAGCAATTACCTACTTTTTACTTTCTATTCCAATTGTACTTGTAATGCATGAAGGTGGACATGGAATTGTAGCAGCACTTGAAAAGATTAGAATCAAGACAGGTGGTTTTGCAATTTTTATTGCAATGTTTGCAGGTTTTGTTGAACCAGATGAAGAAGAATTTGAAAAAGCAAAAAAGATTTCAAAATTAAGAGTAATTGGAGCAGGCGCAACATCAAATGTTTTGTTTGCATTTGTGTTAGGACTTATTCTATTAACAAATCCATTTTTTGCAATGGTTGTTCCAGAACCACTATTGAGTACATTTTACGAATTACCTGAAGGCGTTTTGATACTTTCAATTATAGAAAATTCAGGAGCTGAACAAGCAGGATTACTTGCAAATGACATTATTACTTCAATAAATGACATACCGATTCTTGTGCCTGCGGATTTCCCTAGTTTGAATCCAGGTGAAACTGCTACTGTTTCAATACTTAGAGAAGGTCAACCAATGAATTTTGAATTACTAGTAATGCCAGCACCAGATGATCCTGAAAGAGGATTAATTGGAATTATGAGAGATAATTCGTTTGCATACAAACCTGTAATGAATTTCATTGAATGGAATGATCCAACTGTTTCAATGTTCTTGTTATGGTTATGGATGATTTCATTTTTCATTGGAATAATCAACATGTTGCCGTTACCAATTCTAGACGGTGGAAAATTCATTCATATCATTATTGATAAAAGAATGTCAGAAAAAGCAGTTAAAATGACAATGTGGGTAATTTACGCATTCACGTTCATTTTATTTGGTCTCAATATTGCTTTGTCATATATGAAATCAGGATGGTTTACAATCTAAATCACCTAAAGAATCATTAATGAAAAATTCTACTTAATTTTATGACATGCAACAGATGTGAAAATCCTGCAGCATATACAAGAAAATATTCCGGAGAGAAGTTATGCTCACAATGTTTTTCAAAATCTATTGTAAAAAAAACTGCTAAAACAATTTCAAAATATAAAATGATTAAACATGACGAATTAGTTGCTGTAGCTGTTTCAGGAGGTAAAGATTCATTGGCATTGTTAAAAGTTATTCATGAAATGTCATTAACTCACAATTTTAGAATAAAAGTAATTACAATAGATGAAGGAATTCCAGGTTATAGAAATGAAGCATTAGAAATTGTGAAAAAAGTATGTAACGAATTAAGTGTTGAATATAAAATATATTCTTACAAAGATCTTTTTGAATTAACACTTGATGAGGCATTAGACTTACGAGAAAATGAAAAAACATCATCATGTTCAATGTGTGGAACGTTTAGAAGACGTGCAATGGATTATGCAGCAAAGGATGTTGGAGCAGATCTAATTGCAACAGGACATAATTTAGATGATACATTACAAACATTTGTGATAAATATGCTTTCAGGAGATACAACTAAAGTTGGTTGGATGAATCCAGATACATCCACAAATTCTTTAAGAAAAATAAAACCATTTTGTGAAATCTACGAATCTGAAATTGTTTTTTATGCATTTACAAATAATCTACCATTTCAATCTGAACCATGTCCTCACATGAATGAAGGTATACGAACTGACATTCGTGAATTTTTAAATTCATTAGAAAATCAACGAAGTGGAATTAAAAATAACTTGTATCAATCAATAATCAAAGTTTCAGAAGTAATGAAAAATTCAGATTTAAATTCAAAAAACAAAACAAAATGTGAAAAATGTGGTGCGGAATGTACAGGTCAAATATGCTCAGTATGCACTATGGTCTTGAAATTAAAATCAAATCGAACCTAATGCAAATATAACATGTCATCTTTTAGAAAAAGCGGTAGTAGGTAGGATTGGGGCGCCAGCCGTGCCCTATTCTGAAACCGGCTATATGCAGAGATCAGCAACTGTTGGGTAAATCTCTAGATGGGTAATTCCCGCTTGGTGTGCGGAAATGAAATCACGCCGAGGCGGGTGGTTGCAGGACTAGAAATATTCGAAGGAATAACTTCTAAGACCGAACTATCGAAAGGGATGAGGTCCGGGAGGGAGCAATCCTAAGGTGGAGCATCCACGCTTCCTCGTCTACGTGGCGGATCTTGTATGCCTTGAAATGGGGCTATTCGTCTAGACTGGAACCAGCGGATCTACTACCTTTATAATTAAAATCAAATTTGCATGATCATGGAAGGAATTATTTCATTTGGAAATAAAAGAAATTATGAGGATTTTAAAAAACAAATTCCAATAGATGTCATACCTCTTTTTGATTCAATAAGAGAGTTCTGCTTCAGATTAGGTGAAAATGTAATAGAAGATGTTAGAATGCACAGAGTTGTGTTTTGTAAATCAATGACATTTAGATGGTTTCTTGATGTAGAACCAGAAAGAGAAGGAGTGAAAATTAAAATTCAAAAAAGTAGAAAAGATCCAATCCAGATTATACAAATAAAAAAAGAACAACAAATTTCAGAATTTACTGAATTTTTCAAAAATGCTTATGAAAATATTCGTTAATACAAAACATCAAACTTTGAAAATTCATTATTAAATTCCTCGTTATGTATTTCAACATTTTCTACTATTGAATTTGCAGGACCAATATGTGCCCATTTAACAAGTTTAGAAATATTGTCTTTAGTACCCTCTAAAACACATTCAACACGACCATCTGGAAGATTTTTTACCCATCCAAGAATATTATTTTGAACAGATTTAGCTTTTAGACTTTGACGAAAGAAGACTCCCTGCACTCTACCACTAACAAAAAGTCTAACACGCTGATTTGTCATTAATAGAAAACACAAGAAAGTTCTTAATCAATTTTAAGTTTAAAGATAAACTACTTTCTTTCTTTAATTCTAGCTCTACCTGTTTTTCTAGCAGCAATACTTCCTACCTTTGCACCAGGAGGAGCATCTCTAGAAACAGTAGAACTTTGTCCAACGTGTTGGTGACGACCACCGCCGTGTGGGTGAACATATGCTGCTTGTGCAACACCTCTAACAATTGGATATTTCTTTCCTTTAGCTTTGAAACTTCGCCATTTGTTTCCAGCACTCATAAAGTGACGTTCAGTTGCTCCACCACCAGCAAGAGTACCTATCATTGCTCTATTTTTTGGGTTAAGCGTTGCGAATTTCCCAGAAGGAAGTTTAATTGTGACACCATCGTCTCCATGAGAGAAAATAGTTGCATTAGTTCCTGCAGACTTTACTATGGCACCACCATCACCAAAGTGTCTTTCAATATTACAAACAAGTGTGCCATCAGGAATGTTTTGAACACTTATTACATTTCCTTGTTCAATTTTTGATTTTAAACCAAATTGTAATGATTCTCCAACCTTTGTTCCAAGTACTGCAGGAATAAAGGAAATAGAACCATCTTCAAATCTTACTTTAGATAAAGGTGCTTCTCGTCCACGCTCGTGAACTAAATCAATAATTTCACCAACATGATTTTCTGCTAGTGGAAAACGTGGATAATTTGCAGTTTTTCCTACTTTACCAGTAGCAGTCGATCTAAATTGATTGCCTCCACGGCCTCGTCTACGTACTAATGGTCTTTTACCCAAGTTGATCGTTTCAATCTGAAAAGAGAATTTTAAGCTTTGGTATGGATAAGAATATGAGAGAATTACCACAAAGGTATAAAAATTAGATTGGAGGTTCTTTTTGTATGAGTCAAAATGCTCTTTCTCTCAAAGTTCTTGAAGCATATACAAGAGATGTAGGAAGAGGAGTAGCAAGAATTGATTATGATTCAATGGATACGCTAAATGCATCAACTGGTGATGTAATTGAGATTAAAGGTAAGAGAAGAACAGTTGCAAAATGTCTTCCATTATACCCATCTGATGAGGGCAAAGGAATTATTAGAATTGACGGATTAGGAAGAAATAATTCAGGAATTGCAATTGGAGATACAATTTCAGTTAGAAAAATTAAAGCAACTGCAGCTGAAAAAGTAGTAGTTGCACCATTAGAAGCAATTCCTCCAATTGATGAAAGATATCTTGCTGATGCTTTAGAGAGTGTACCATTAATCAAAGGAGATAATGTAATGGTTCCATATTTTGGTGGACGATTAACATTTCAAGTTATTGGTGTTACACCAGCTGCTGATGCAGTTTTGATTACACAAAAAACAGTTTTCCATATTGCAGAAAAAGGAGAAACATTACGTGGAGTTCCACAAGTAACCTATGAAGACATTGGTGGTATACATAATGAAATTAAGAAAGTAAGAGAGATGATTGAACTTCCATTAAGACATCCTGAAATTTTTGAGAAGCTTGGTATTGAAGCACCAAAAGGTGTCTTGCTTTATGGTCCTCCAGGAACTGGTAAGACTTTACTTGCAAAAGCAGTTGCAAATGAGAGTCAAGCTCATTTCATTAGTATTTCAGGTCCTGAAATTATGAGTAAGTTTTATGGAGAAAGTGAAGCTCGATTAAGAGAAATTTTCAAAGAAGCAAGAGAAAAAGCACCATCAATAATTTTTGTTGATGAAATTGATTCAATTGCACCAAAAAGAGAAGAAGTTACAGGAGAGGTTGAACGAAGAGTTGTTTCACAAATGTTATCATTAATGGATGGATTAGAAGGAAGAGGAAAAGTAATTGTTATTGCAGCAACAAATAGACCAAATGCAATTGATCCTGCATTAAGACGACCAGGAAGATTTGATAGAGAAATTGAGATTAAAGTACCAGATAAAAAAGGACGAAGAGACATTCTTGCAATACACAGTAGAAACATGCCTTTGGCAGATGATAGTCAAGAATTACCAGTAAATATTGATAAAATTGCTTCAATTAGTCACGGATATGTTGGTGCAGACTTGGAATATCTATGTAAAGAGGCAGCAATGAAATGTTTGAGAAGATTATTACCAGAACTGAATTTAGAAGAAGAAAAACTTCCTCCAGAGACTTTAGATAAACTAATTGTAAATCATGAGGACTTTACAAAAGCATTGATTGAAGTTACTCCATCTGGAATGAGAGAAGTATTCATTGAAAATCCGGACATAAAATGGGAAGAAGTTGGGGGTTTAGAAGATGTTAAACAAGAATTACAAGAAGCAGTTGAATGGCCAATGAAATATCCTGCATTGTATGATAAACTAGGACACAATATGCCAAGAGGCATCTTACTACATGGTCCAAGTGGAACTGGTAAGACTTTACTTGCAAAAGCAGTTGCAACACAAAGTGAAGCAAACTTTGTTTCAGTAAGAGGACCTGAATTATTATCAAAATGGGTTGGTGAGTCTGAAAGAGGAATTAGAGAAATTTTCAAAAGAGCAAGACAATCTGCACCATGTGTAGTCTTCTTTGATGAAATTGATTCAATTGCACCAATTAGAGGGGCTGGTGGAGAAACAGCAGTTACTGAAAGAGTTGTCAGTCAATTACTTACCGAATTAGATGGAATGGAAAATATGCACGGAGTAATTGTTTTAGCAGCAACAAATAGAGCTGACATGATTGATCCAGCATTGTTAAGACCAGGAAGATTTGATAAAATTATTCAAATCCCATTACCAGATAAAGAAAGTAGAAAGAGTATTCTAAAAATTAATGCTGAAAAGATTCCAACTGTTAGTGAATCAAGTGATCCAAAACATGTCGATTTTGACAAATTAGCTGAAATCACAGATGGATTAAGTGGTGCGGATACAGCATCTATTGCAAATACTGCCGTATCATTAGTTATTCACGAATTCTTAGATTCACATCCAGATGTAAAAGAAATAGAAAAAACCAGCATAGAAGCCAAAGTAACAATGAAACACTTTGAAGATGCAGTTAAGAAAGTAAGAGAGCAAAAAGACCTTAAGATGGGTGAAAAATTAGTCGCTTCCTATTACAGGTAGTTTTAATAAAATAGTAATTCTAATTCTCATAAATGTCAGAATACACTGGTTATCATGGAAATTCATTAGAATTTTTAAAAACAAATAAAATTGCAATAGGTGATTCTGTTAAAATTTTAGCTGACATTACATATTCGGGAATTATTATGCCAAGATATGAACACAATGATGACAAACACATTGTCTTAAAATTGAAAAGTGGGTACAATATCGGATTAGAAGTTGAAAAAGTTGAAAAAGTTGAAAAAAAATCACCTATGGAAAAAAATATTGAAACAAATGAAAAAGTTGAAAAAAATGATAGTTTGCCAAATATTTTATTATTATCAACGGGCGGCACAATTGCAAGTAAAATTGATTATAGAACTGGTGCAGTTACGCCGGTATTAACAGCTGAAGAACTTAATTCATCAGTTCCAGAACTTGGAAAAATTGCAAATATTGAAACAAAGGTACTATTTTCAGAATATTCTGAAAATATTATGCCTGAGCATTGGTTAAAAATTGCTGAAACAATAAAGGAGTACAGTAATTCGCAATATGCAGGAATAATAATTGCTCATGGAACAGATACAATGCATTACACATCATCATATCTCTCATTTGCATTAGCAGGTTTTCCAATACCTATTGCATTAGTTGGTTCACAAAGATCATCAGACCGAGCATCATCGGATGCTGCATTGAATCTAATTGGTGCAGTAAAATTTCTTATTGAATCAAAAACAAATGGAATTTACATTGCAATGCATCATGACGAAAATGATGAAGCAATTGCATGCCATATTGGTACACGTGTAAGAAAAAATCATACTAGTAAAAGAGGAGCATTTCAAACAATAGGAAATGATCCAGCATTTTTAATTATAAATAATAAAATTCAGAAAAATATGAAAAGAAATTTTTTCAAAGTTAATGAATTTGAACCAAAAATAAAAATTAATCAAAAAGTTGCTTTAGTCAAATATCATCCAGGATATAATTCAGATTTATTAAAAAATTTAATAGATTCAGGATTTAAAGCAATAATTTTTGAAGGAACAGGATTAGGACACATTGGAGAGAATATGTATCCAATAGTGAAAATAGCAAATGAAAAGGGAATTTTTATGGGAATGACATCTCAATGTATTGATGGTAGAGTAAGAATGACAGTATATGAGAGTGGAAGAGATCTATTAAATTTAGGAATTATTCCATTAGAAAATATGATTCCAGAAATTGCATTAGTAAAAGCAATGTGGGTAACAGGAAATACTGAAAAATTTGATGAAATTAAAGAAAATATGTTAAAAGAAATTGCATCAGAATTTTCAACGTGATTAGGTAATAAGATGGAAAAATTTTCAATTAAAGATGTAGGCGTAAAAGTAGGCTTAGAAATACATCAACAACTTGAAACTAATAAAAAATTATTTTGTAATTGTAAATCAATAGAATCTGAAGACTATTCAATTAAATTTCAAAGAAAATTACGAGCTTCCAAAAGTGAATTAGGTGAATTTGATCCTGCTGCACTTTTCGAAAGTACAAAATCAAAAACTATCATGTATTATGCAAATGAAGAAAGTAGTTGTTTAGTTGAACAAGATGAAGAACCACCACATGAATTAGATAAAGATGCTAGAAAAATTGCATTAGTTATTGCTGCAGCTCTAAAATCAAAAATTTTTAGTGAAATATATCCAATGAGAAAAACTGTGATTGATGGTTCTAATACAACAGGATTTCAACGAACAATGTTAATTTCCCAAGGAGGATTTTATGATGCAGGGGATAAAAAAATAGGAATTCAATCAATTTGTTTGGAAGAAGATGCTGCAAAAAATTTGGGTGATGAAGGAACTACTAGAAAATTTGGATTAGAGCGATTAGGTGTTCCGTTAGTAGAAATTGCAACAGAACCTTTTGAAGTGGAACTAAGTGAGATAAAAAAAATTGCTTTATCCCTAGGAAGAATTTTGAGGAGTACAAAAAAAGTAAAAAGAGGATTAGGATCAATTAGACAAGATGTTAATGTATCCATTAAAGATGGCGGAGGTGTTGTTATTGAGGTTAAAGGAGTTCAACAATTAGATCAGTTAGAAAAAGTTGTAGAATATGAAGCAAAAAGACAGCATGGATTACTAAAAATTTCAAAAAAAATTCAAGAAACTAATTGGAAACATGACAAGGATGACAAAAAAGACATTACAGAGATGTTTTCAAAATGTCAATCAAAAATTATTCAAAATGCTATAAAGAAAAATCAAAAGATCATGGCAATTTCTTTTAAAAACTTGAAGGGAATTTTTGGATATTTACCATATGAAGGCATAAGATTAGGAAAAGAGATTGCAGAATTAGTAAGATTTTTTGGAATTGGAGGAGTTTTTCATTCTGATGAATTACCAAATTACGGTATAGAACCATCAGACATCCAAGAATTAAGAAATATATTAAAAATTACTGAAAATGATGCATTTTTGATTTTAGCAGCTTCTGAAGAAAAAATTCATACGGTAATTGACCAAATCATTGTTAGAATTGAACATATCAAAAATCAAGGAATACCAATTGATACAAGGTTGGCTACCCCTACAGGAGAAACAAAATTTCTCCGACCAAGACCAGGTGCTGCAAGAATGTATCCAGAAACAGATATTCCACCAATAATAGTTTCTGAAAAAGAATTAAGTGATGCAGAACAAAATATTCCAAAATTATGGGATGATGCAATAAAAGAAATAGAAACAAAATACAAAATGAATAAACAACTTGCAGAACAAATTTTTGATTCTAAATATATTGAATTATTTGAAAATATTATTGAAAAAATTAAAACAAATCCAACATTTGTTGCATCAATTCTTTGTTCAACAATTACAAATTTAGAAAGAAAGGGATTGAACTCAGATTTATTAAAAAATCAAGAAATTTTCAAATTGTTTGAACTATTAGATAAAGAAAAAATTGCAAAAGAATCAATGGAAATAATACTTGAAAATATTATGTCAAATAAATCAGAAAATGTGGAAGAAGCTATGAAAAATACTTCAATTGAGTCAATTAATAATGAAGATTTAGATCAAATTATCAAAATTATAGTAGACAAAAACCAAGAAATAATTAAAAATCAAAAAGAAAGAGCAATTGGTCCATTAATGGGAATTGCAATGAAAGAATTAAGGGGTAAAGCATCTGGAGAAATAATCAACAATCTTCTATTAGAGAATATTAAAAAGAAATTAGAAGAAAGTTGAGAATGCGGGAAGTGGGATTTGAACCCACGAACTCCTAAGAGATAAGGATCTGAACCTTACACCGTTGACCAGGCTGGGTGATTCCCGCATCGTGGAATTTAAAATTCTAAAATAAGTTCTTTATTATACAAGAAAATAAAATTTCAAATTAATCAAGTGAAAAATATGGAATTTAGAGAGATTTATTGTACAAGTTGTAAAAAAGTAGTTGGACGATATAACATTAAATTTTACAACGAAGATAAGATTGCAGAATTAATGAAAACAAGCCATGTATATCATGTAAGAAATGGACATCAAATTAACATCAGAAAATTTGAAAAAAATTAATTGTTTTTGATTATTTCAATTGCTTCAGAAAGTTTTGATATTCGAAATAATTGATTAATAGAAATATGTTTATTCCATGGTTGTGAATATATGATTACTTTTTTATTATTTTCAAGAAATTTAACTGCATTTAGTGGAGAATCATCAATAAAAATATCATAATCTAAATCAGCTTTCATAGGTCCATCAATTACAGACACATAATTATCATATGAAATATCATGATGATTTAACCAATTTTTTACAAAAGAATTAGTAGAGATTTCTCTAGCAGTGACAATATCTACTTGCGCAAAATTAGAAAGATTTTTTGTAGTTAAAGATAAATTTTTTTCAGTTACTGGAATTGATTTCCAATTTTTCCAACAAGAACTTAATTCAGAATAGAAATCAAATGGATCAATTTTAAAATTTTTCCAAAATTCCCAATCGGTGACTTGGTTTTTAGAAATTGGTGGTCTTATGGAATTACTATAATTCAACCACGAAACGATGACATCTGCAAGTACGCCATCTACATCTAATGCAATTTTCATATTATCGATTAATCAGTTGTATCTTTAAATTCATTTAATAGATTTTTTTGATGTTTATTGAGTTTTTTAGGAACATTTACTACTATTCGCACGTACTGGTCACCTGTTCCTCTAGAATTGATATGAGAAACTCCTTTTCCTTTTAATTTGATAATAGTATTTGGTTGACTTCCAGAATCTACTTTGATTTTTTCTTCTCCATGTAAAGTTGGTACCATTAATTCACAACCCAATGCAGCATCTATCATTGAAACATCTTGATCATAAAAAATATCTTTTCCATCTCTTTTAAAATCTGAATGAGATTGGATTTTTACTCGAATTACTAAATCACCATTTATTCCATCTGGAATTTCATTTCCTTCATTAGAAACAATGTAATCACCTGTATCAATTCCAGGTGGAATTTCAAAATCAACTTTCTTGGTTCCTTTTACTCGACCTTGTCCTTTACAATTGTTACAAGGTGTTTCTATCATAGAACCTTGACCTCTACAAGTTGGACATGGTGCAGCTGTTACAAATGAAGCAAATCCCATATTACGGGTTTGTCGTACTTCTCCTTGACCATTACATGAAGTACATGTTTTTTTATTGGTTCCAGGTTTACATCCAGAACCATGACAATTATCACATTTGATTTGTTTTTGTAAATTTATCTCCATCTTTTTTCCATGTAATACGTCATCTAATGTCACAGTAGTTTGGTATAGAATATCAGAACCACGTTGTTGTTGAGTAAATCCTCCACCACCGCGGCCAAAAATGGATTCAAAAATATCATTAAAACCACCGCCACCACCTCCGCGGCCAAAAATATCATCTGAAGAATATTTTCCATCTACTCCATCATGCCCATATTGATCATAGGTTTGTTTTTTTTCAGAATCTGAAAGTACGCCATATGCTTCTGAAATTTCTTTAAAATGTTCAGCAGCATCAGCTGATTGATTACGATCAGGATGAAATTTTAGTGCCAATTTTCTATATTGATTTTTTATTTCATCTGGAGAAGAAGTTTTAGAAACTCCTAGAACTTCATAATAGTCACGTTTTGCAGCCATAAGTTATTCCTTCATAAGATTACACTATAAATAATTTAATTCAGACGATTAGTTGGACTTTGTTTCTTCAGAAGTATTTGAATCAGAAGTTTGTCCATCAGCACCTTGTTGTCCATCAGCACCTTGTTGTCCATCAGCACCTTGTTGTCCATCAGCACCTTGTTGTCCATCAGCACCTTGTTGTCCATCAGCACCTTGTTGTCCATCAGCACCTGGTGGAGGTGTTGCATTTTTGTAAAGTTCTGTTGTTACCTCATTAACTAGAGTTTGTAATGCTTCAAGTTTAGGTTTTAATTCAGATGGCTCTTTATCTAAAACTTCCTTAACTTCTTTTACAGCATCAGTAATTTTAATTCCTTGTTCTTGTGAAATTTTATCTTTAAGATCTACATTTACTAATTTTTCAGTTGTATAGATATAACTCTCGGCCTCATTTTTAAGATCAATTTTTTCTTTCTTAACTTTATCCTCATCAGAAAACTTTTCAGCATCTTCCTTTAATTTTTCAATTTCTTCTGGAGAAAGTTTTGAATTAGATTCAATTGTAATTTTAGCTTCTTTTTGTGTACCAAGATCCTTTGCGGTTACATTAATGATTCCGTTTGCATCAATATCGAATTTAACTTCAATTTGTGGTACACCTCTTGGAGCTGGTGGTAAATCAGTGAGGTTAAAACTACCTAATGAAACATTATCATTTGCCATAGGTCTTTCACCTTGAACAACATGAATTGTTACTGCTGTTTGATTATCAGCTGCAGTTGTGAAAACTTTACCTTTAGAAGTTGGGATAGTAGTATTTCTTTCAATTAACGGTTCTCTTACACCACCTAATGTTTCAATTCCTAATGTTAGTGGAGTTACATCAAGTAAAACAATATCGCTACTTACATCACCAGCAATAATTCCTGCCTGAATTGCTGCACCCATGGCTACAGCTTCCATTGGATCAACACCAGATTCAGTTTCTTGACCAATTACTTCACTTACAAATTTTTTGACTAATGGAATTCTAGTTGGTCCACCTACCATGACAATTTTATTAATATCAGAATTTGATAATTTTGCATCTTCTAATGCTTTTAGAATTGAAGGCTTACATCTATCTATAATTGGACCAATTAATTCATCTAATTTTGCTCGTGTAATTCTTAATTCAAGATTTTTTGCTCCTGCAGATGGATCGTGTGCAATAAATGGTAAATTAATATCAGTTTCCATAACTGTAGATAGTTCAATCTTTGCTTTTTCACATGCTTCTCTAATTCTTGTCATTGCTGTAGAATCAGAACTCAAATCAACTCCTTCTTTTTTCTTAAATTCATCTAAAACATAATCAATCAAAACTTTATCCATATCAGTACCACCTAATTTTGTATCTCCAGATGTACTTAGAACTTCAAAGACACCACCACCCATTTCCATAATGGTTACATCCAAAGTACCACCACCAAAATCAAAAACAAGTATTTTCATATCCTGTTTTGCTTTATCTAAACCAAATGCCAAAGATGCAGCAGTTGGTTCGTTAATGATTCTAACAACATCAAGACCAGCAATAGTTCCAGCATCTTTAGTTGCTTGACGTTGATTATCATCAAAATATGCAGGTACTGTAATTACAACTTTTTCAATAGGTTCTCCAACAAATGCTTCTGCATCTTTTTTTATTTTTTGAAGAATAAATGCAGAAACTTGTTGAGGTTTGTATTCTTTGTCTAAAATTTTGAAAGTTTCATCTGAACCCATTTTTCTTTTTGCTGCAACAATGGTATTATCTGGATTAGTTACTGATTGTCTTCTTGCAGGCTCACCAACTAAAAGTTCACCCTCTTTACTAAACGCTACAACTGATGGAAATGCTTTACCACCTACGGTTGCTCCTTCTGCTGCAGGAATTATAGTTGGTTTACCGCCCATTACTACAGCAGCAGCAGAATTACTTGTTCCTAAATCAATTCCAATTATTTTAGTCATTTTTATCATTATTCTCCTTTTTTGAAATTTCTACCAATGTAGGTCTTAATATTGCTTTTTGAGAAATATAGCCTTTTCTTATCTCTTTTGTAATTGTATTATCATCTAATGTAGAATCAGATATAATAGAAATTGCTTCATGAAAATTAGGATCAAAAATTTCTCCTAAAGCATCAATAGGTTTTACATTATATTTTTCCATTAATGATTCCATATTTTTTAAAATCGAATTTAAACCATCTGCATTAATTTTACTTTCAAAAAGTACATCTTTCGCACGTTGAAAATCATCATAGATTTTAAGAAAATCTAACATAAATTCATTAATTTTAGAATTAACGCCAGTTTCAATATCATTTTGAGTTTTTCTACTAAGATTTTGAAAATCTGCTAATACATGTTTTAATTTTTCTTCAAATTGAGAAGATTTTTGTTTTTCTAATTCCAATAGTTTTGATAAATCTTCAGTTGTTTGATCATTATTATTTTCATTTTCTAATTCTTCTTTACCATTATTAGAATCTGTTTGATTTTCAGAAATTACTTCGACAGGAATTTCATCAGATTTTTTTTCATCAGACAATTTAAACACAATAATTATTTAGCTAATTTATACCATTATTGAATAGTTTCACATAGTGGATTTGCTTTTACAATAATTAAATTAGAATCTTTTTTAGTATTTTCAATATTTTTAAAATCAGATTGAGAACAAGCTACAATTATTGTAGTTTTATCACTGTGAAATAAATTGAAATCGGGATCCTCGTAAGCTTCAACATCTCCAATATAATCACGTAGTTTAGATGTTAAATTTTGAAGCACCTCAATTTTATCACCACGCATTGCATGTTGATCAAGTGTCCAAGATAATGCTATTTTTGTTCTACTTGCTTTTAAATCATTTTTCTTTAATGTACCACGAATTTCATCAATTAATCTTTTAATGTAACCGTCAATTCCCTTAACACTTCCATTAATCAAATACATTAATGAATTTGAACCTTCAAAAGAAGAACCCAGGGATTTTAAGTCAAATAATCCATTTATCATGTTATCCAAAAAGATTTCTTGAAAATCATTTGATGAAAGATCATTTTTTGTTATTTCATCTTGTGCATACTTACAAACTTCTAAAATACTACAAAGGCTGGAAAATCTTGACAATATATCAATAGCATGAAAATGTTCAGATGATGAAATTGCAACAAATTCTTTTTCTTTTTTGGTATTACTAAGTAAATCAACTAAAACTGGATCTTTTTTACTATTAAATGAACCAATGATTTTTGGTTGTTGATTGAGATCCTCTAAAGGATAATAAAAATAAGAAATATTTTTGCCAGCCTGAAGTCCAGTTACGTGTTCTAATAATGAAATATTTTCGTTGTTTCCTCCAAACCCTGTAGCTAATGTGAAAATTACTGAACTATTTTTCTTTAATGATGTAACTGCGTCTTTGAATTTAGAATGAATTTCTGTTTTAATATCTTGACCAGTTTTTCTAATTCGGGGAGTAAAGAAAAGATATTGAGCTTTAGAAATTGCCACATCAATTGGTTCCATTGCCAATAATGGTTCATCCTCTTTTAATGAAGAAACATTTGGGTAGGTCTTAGCAATTTCAGATTTAAGAGAAATTGCAGAAGGTGTAGATTCATCTATGATAGAAACATCAGCACCTTTAATAGCCATTTGAGATGCAATTGCATAACCTTCAGTACTTAAGCCATAAACAACAACTTTTGCTCCTGCCATCAATAAAGGATGATAATCGACTAAGAAAAACTTATTGAAGTATAGTAATTAGCAGAAATACTTGAAAATTTGGATAGATATTCTGACACCAAAGCAAGTATTGTTCTCTGAACCAATAATTGAGAAACTAGGACCAAAAAATGATATTTTGTGTACGTCAAGAGAATATAATGAAGTATCAAAATTGGCAAAAATAAGAGATTTTGACCTAATTTTTGTTGGAAAACATGGTGGTGGAGATAAAGAAAGTAAACTCAAAGCAAGTATTGATAGAATTGAAAAATTATCAAAAAAAATTAAGAAATTTGGACCAGATGTAGTGATAAGTTTTGGTTCTCCAGAAGCAGCAAGAATATCATTTGGATTAGGGATTAAACACATTATGTTTTGTGATTCACCACACGCAAATGCAGTAATGAGATTAACAATACCGTTAATTCAAAAACTCCTAATACCATATGTGATACCTAAAAAAGAATTTTCAAAATTTGGAATTAATCAAAAAGATATTGTTCAATACAAGGCAGTTGATGCAGTTGTAACTATGCAAAGAAAAATTAATGAAAATATAACTTCTCCATTTAAAAACAACAATAAAAAAAATATTTTGATTAGAGTAGAAGAAGAAGAAGCAGCATATACATCAAAATCAAGTAAAATAATTCCAATGATTAAAAAAATTGCCAAGGATTACAAAGATGAAAATATTGTTGTATTAGGTAGATACACTCAACAAATAATTAATTTACAAAAAACAGTTGGAAAAAAAGTAAAAGTCATCAAAATGTCATTTGATGGAAAATATTTACTAAATAAATCAGACATCTTCATAGGTTCTGGAGGAACTATGACGGCAGAATCTGCTTTAATGGGCGTTCCTACAATATCATATAATGCAGTTCCCAATATTATCGAAAATTTCTTAGTAAAAAAATCCCTAGTAAAAAGAGAGACAGATCCTAATAGAGTTTCAAATGAGATTAAGAGAATTTTTAGAAGAAAAAGTGACCAAAATCAAAAAAGAGCTGTAAAAGTTGTAAAACAGATGGAAGATCCGATACAAAAACTAGAAAAAATTATCAAAAATTAATTTTGATTTACTTTTTAGGGTTAAATTGGAATAAAAAGTTCATTAAGGGAATAGAAGTGCTCGATTTAGTAGCAGCCCGGTAGTGTAGCGGTCAAGCATTTGGGCCTTTGAAGCCCGAGACGCAAGTTCGAGTCTTGCCCGGGCTACTCTATTTAATAATTAACTAAGCTAAAACATGAACATAATATAACCAATAATTCCCAAAATAGGCATAATGACAGATATTATCTTAGGAATGGGTGAAGTAGGACAGACATTATTTGATTTACTCATAGATAGAAAAATTGAATGTGTTGGAATTGATTCAGATAATTCAAAATGTAAAAATTATTCTGAAAATGAATTAATTAAAAATCCAGAATATCTTCATGTATGTTTACCAGGAGAATTAGAAAAATTTATGGAAGTTGTAGTTAATTGGGTGAATAAAATAAATGATTTACAAGTTGTCATCATACATTCAACAGTAAAACCTGGAACAACAAAAAGTGTACAAGAAAAACTACCAATACCAGTTTTATTTTCACCAGTTCGTGGAGTACATAGAAGATTTTTAGATGATATTAAAAAATATACAAAATTTATTTCATTTGATGAAAAAGAAATAGATTCAAAAATTAAAACAGATTTAGAAAATAGATTTGAAAAAATAGATTGGATGTCAACAACAAAAACTGCTGAATTAGCAAAAATATTAGTGGATACATCATATTATGGTTGGTTAATTAACTATGCACAAATAACTAAAATGATTTGTGAAAAAGAAAAAATTGATTTTGATGAAATGTGGAAGTTTGCGGATGAAATACATGAAAATTTAGGAAATAGACCAAAAATGTTTCCAGGTATTATTGGAGGACATTGTGTAATACCAAATTTGAATTTAATAGAATATGAAAATTTAGATATTATTAAGAAAATTAATGAAATGTTTGAAGGATTTAAAAAATAAAATTAATTTTTAAAAATCTAATCTTGTTAGTAGTTTTGAGGCAATAACAAAAAGAATACTAGCCAATACAACAAGAACAATCATTTCAATGATTATAAATTCTGAAACAGTTCCAAAAATCCCTGCCCTAATTATATCGACAAGATAAGTTAATGGATTAAGATAAAATGCTGAGCGTAATGGTTCAGGTGCAGTATCTGCGGGGTAAAATGCTGAACTGACAAATGCAAAAAATAAGAATACAGTGTTAATAATTACATTAAATCCTTCACTTGAGCGTAATCTAGTAGAAATTATTGAGGCTAATGAGCCAAACAGAATAGAGCCAACTACTGCACCAAAAATCAGAATTGGAATTGTAACTAGTGAAAATTCAGCAGATTGGAAAATTACTGGATAGCCAACTACTGCAATTAATGATGCACTAACTAATCCAATTATGCCAATTGTACAAATATTACTCAAAATATAATGACTGCGAGTAAATGGGCCAGACATGATTTGTTCAAACATTCCATGTCGTCGATCATTCCAGATTAAAATTCCAGAAATTAATGTACTATTCATAATATTAAATCCAATCATACCAGATGCTAAAAATGCAGGATAGTCAAGATCCTTTCCAGCAAATGGAACTTGATTGATTAATGGACCATAAGCAAAACCTGCCACAAAAATATAGATTAAAGGAAAAATAATTTGCCAAATTAAAAATCCAGGATTAAGTGAAATTGTTAGATTTCTATTAACAAGTCTAATTACTGGATGCATTTTCCCTCATCATTTTTAAAAATACATCTTCAAGATTAGTTGGTACTGCAGATAAATCTTCAATTTCAATATTATTTTCATTAAGTATTTTCAGAACACGAAGTAAAATTAATTCTGATTGTTCTGAATGAATTATTATTGTTGTACCAGTATCAAAATTAATTTCAAAGTCAGGTATGTCATTTAATAATGAAGAAATGTTTGATTGCTTATTTTGTAAATGAATTTTTATTGTTTTTTCTTTTCCAAATCTATTTTTTAAAGCATCAGGAGAATCAACAGTAAGAATTTTTCCATTATCAATTATAGCTATTTCATCACAAAGATATTCAGCTTCAGATAAAATATGAGTTGTGTAAAAAATTGTTAAACCAGTTTTAATTTTATTTTTTAAATAGTCTAATAATTTTCTACGAGCTTCAGGATCTAATCCAACAGTAGGTTCATCTAAAAATAATAATTCCATATCATGCATGAATTCACGTGCAACTTGTACACGCCTGCGTTGACCAATTGAAAGATCCTCATTTCGCTTCTTGCGAATTTCAACCAGATCAAAATCCTTCAGTAGTTGTTCCATTCTTTTTTTACGCTCAATTTTTGGAATATTCCACATCATTCCATATTTATCAAGAGATTTTTCCACAGACAAAGTAGGCTCATAACTTGGTTGTTGTAAAACAACACCAATTTTACTACGAATTTTTAATGGGTTTGAAATTGCATCAATTCCTAAAATCGATAACGAACCAGATGATGGTTTAATCAAGGTTGTAAGCAACTTAATTGTGGTAGATTTTCCTGCACCGTTTGGACCTAAAAATCCAAAAACTTGACCTTTTTTGATAGATAGAATTAGATCATTAACAGCCTTAATTGATCCATATGATTTGGATAAATGTTCTACATTAATACATGACACAATCAAACTGCGATCTTCCTCTTAATTTAGGTAATGAGATCAAATTATAGAATTATTAAATAAATTGAATAAATCCTAAATGTGTTCAGATAAAAAAATGATTTTAAATAAATTATTCAACTGATTCTCTCTTATTTTGATGAGATTAATTAAAAACTCAATGAAATTTTTATTAATACATCTCGTTTATGGAAACTGAATGTCAGAATCACAAAATCTAATTGATAAATTACTACAATTAAAACCTGAATTAACAAAAGATGTAATCGATCAAAAAATTTCAGAAAAAAAAGAGAAAATTGGTTCAGGATATCTTACTGATGAAGGGGCAATATTCCTAATTGCATCAGATTATAATGTCAAACTTGATGAAATATCAAAAACAGAAATTAGTTTAAAGGATCTGTATGCAGGTGCAAAAGAAATTTCATTAGAAACTAGAGTTTTAAATTTTTCACCAACAAAACAATTTTCAAGAAAAGATGGTTCTACGTTTGATTTAAGAACAATGACAGTATATGATTCAGGTTCTACGGCAAGTGTAAAGTTGTGGGATGAAAAAGCAAATTTACCGGGAATTGAAAATCTTAAACCAGGAGATCTAATTAAAATCATTAAAGCATATGTAAAATCAGATTTAGATGGTTCACCTACTATCAATATTGGTTCAGGATCAAATATCCAAACTGTTGAAACAGAAAGTCAAATTCCAATGATTGATAAAATTACAAAAGATGTAAGTGAATTACAAGAAGGACAAAAGGATCTAGTGATCTCAGGAACAATTGATGGAATCATTAGTGGAATGAAATTTACAAATTCAAGAGGTCAGCCTGGAACTGCACTCAGAATGAGATTGAAAGGTAAAGATGGATCTGCAATGAGAGTTGTTTTATGGGGTAAAGACGAATCACTGATTCCAAATATGATTTCACAATCAGCAAATGTAAAGTTGTTAGGAGTAAGGGTGAAATCTGGAAATCAAGGATTAGAAATTCATGGTAATGAAGCAACAATTATTGAAATCGAGGGCGGGAAAGAAGCTGAACCCATTATTGCAAGAATTTTGTCAATGGTAACAACTGAAAGTGGAAAAAATATGATAATAGCAACAGATAATCAAAAAAATATCTACAATATCAATGATTTTTCAAATTCAACTAGCATTTGTGTTGAAGGAGATGTCATTGAATGCATGCCATCAAAAGTTTATGGAAATTCAGTTACATTAGATGAAAATTCATTTGTAAGAAAATTAGATAATGATGAAACAATTCCATCATTATCAAAAATTCGAACAAAGATTAGTGATGTAAAAGTAGATGAAACATATTGTATTGAATCTATAGTGCTAAAAGTTCCTGAAAGAAAAGAAATACAAACTAAATCAGGTGAATCAATTTCTCTATCAGAGATGTTTGTTGAAGATGATACAGGACAAATCTGGGTAAAAGGTTGGAGAAATCAAGCAAAATTAATTGATAAATGCGAATTAGGAGAAATAATTTCCATAACTGGATTAAATGCCAAGGCAAATAATTTTGGCGAAGGCAGAATAGAGCTATTTTTAACAGCACATTCAAAAATTATTAAGAAAAATTAAAAATCATCATCACACAAACCGGCAGACGTAATTGTGTAAGAGAAATTTTCTTTATTGAATGGAGAAGATATTTCACCGTTGTAAACAGATGAATTTTTAAAAAGATGGATTTTGATATGTGTAAAAAGATCTATTGCAGTAGACATATTTTCAACTTCTTGTTCGTTTGAATTTCTAATCATATTAGTAATTACAATAGGAATTTTATGAGTGACTGCAAATGAAGATAATTCATGCATATATTTCATAAACAAAGAATTTTTTTTAAAGATCGATTGATTATTTTTATACTCATAAGAAAATAAATCAGTAATATTATCAATTACAATTAAGGAAAAAGTATTCTCTTCAAAAATTTTTATTGAATTAATTTGTTCAGAAGTATTTGTAATTCTAGAGACTAAGATATTGTTAAGGAAATTAATGTTTGAGTTAGATTTTTTTTGAATTTCTAATATTCTTTCAGGTCTAAATCCTCCAGTGGTATCTAAAAATAAAACTTTGCCGCCATTTTTTATTGAATTAATTGATAATTGTAATAATAGTTGAGTCTTCCCTGTTCCATTTCCTCCAAAAATATCTACAATTATACCATCAGGAATTCCTCCAGATAGAAAATTATCTATTTTTTTTAAACCAGTTGAGATCATTTGTATGATTTATAGAAAAATAAGAAAAAATTTAAAGAATTACAATCGTGGCAAGGCTTTTATGCTGGACAGAGATTTTTGAAATTAAGTGAACATTTAGTGTCCCAATCAAATAGTGCAAAAAGACCATTAACAATACTACAAAAAAGTACAAAAAAGAAAGTTACCGTTAGATTAAAGAACGAAGTCGAATACAAAGGTAAAATGGACAATGTTGATTCATATATGAATTTGATAATGACTGATGCGGAAGAAATCCACGATAGTAAAACCATTGCAAACTATGGTAGAGTAATCGTTAGAGGAAACAACGTATTATTTATCAAATTAGAAAATGAACTTTAGTTAAATTAAGGTGGTTTTATGACCAATACTTTTCTATTTACATCAGAATCAGTGACAGAAGGTCATCCAGACAAAGTATGCGATAATATTTCAGATGCATTTTTAGACGAATATCTAAAACAAGATCCAAATTCAAGAGTCGCAGTTGAAACAATGGTTACTACAGATTTTGTAGTAGTTTCAGGTGAAGTGACATCAAAAGCAGTTTTTGATAAAAAATCACAAGAAGAATTAGTTAGAAAAACAATCAAAGAAATTGGATATAATGATAAAGAATTGATGTTTGACGGTGATACATGTAAAGTTGATTTAAGATTACATTCACAAAGTCCAGATATTAGTCAAGGAGTTACAGCAACTGAAGAAAAAGAACAAGGTGCAGGTGATCAAGGACTAATGTTTGGTTATGCAACAAATGAAACTGAAGAATTAATGCCTATGCCAATTTTATTAGCTCATAAATTAATTCAAAAATTATCAGAAGTTAGAAGAAACAATACATTGCCATGGGTTAGACCAGATGGTAAGTCTCAAGTTTCAGTAAAATATGAAGATAACAAGCCAATTGGAATTGAAACAGTTGTAATTTCAACACAACATGCACCTGAAATATCTCAAGAAGATATAGCAACAGAAATAATCGACAAAGTAATCAAACCTGTTTTAGGAAATCTTTGGAATGATGAAATTAAAATTCACATAAACCCTACAGGAAAATTTGTTATTGGTGGACCTCATGGAGATGCAGGCTTAACTGGAAGAAAAATTATTGTTGATAGTTACGGTGGATTTGGAAGACATGGTGGCGGAGCTTTTTCAGGAAAAGATCCATCTAAAGTAGATAGATCTGCTTGTTACATGTGCAGATACATTGCAAAAAATCTTGTTGCAGCAAAATTTGCAGATAGATGTGAAGTTCAACTTGCATATGCAATAGGTGTTGCAGAACCAGTATCACTTTATGTGAATACCTTTGGCACCAATAAAATTCCAGAAAATCAAATAGAAGAATTAGTTAGAAAGAATTTTGATATGAAACCATCAGGCATTATTTCAGAACTAGATTTGAAAAGACCAATTTACAAAAAAACAGCAGCATATGGTCATTTTGGAAGAAATGAACCAGAATTTAGTTGGGAAAAAACTGACAAAGCAGAAATTCTAAAGCAATCTGCCGGACTTTAATAATTCGACAATAGATTCAAATTTTATTTGTGAAATTTTTTCTAATTGATGAAAATTTCCTTTAAAATCACCAACTAGAATATTTAGATCATCAATTCCAAAATTAGATTTTTTATTATTAATTGCATTATAATATGCATTTTCTAAATTAATTTTTTTAATTTTTATTTTTGTTCCTTTAGAAAAAAGTTTCACATATTTTTCAAATGTTAAATATTCAGGTCCAACAAGATCAATTATTTTATTTCTAAATTTTTTTTCAGTAAAAGATTGAAAGATAATTTTTACTACATCATTTATAAAAATAGGTTGAATAGAATATTTGCCAGAACCAGGTATTTCAATTGTTTTTATTTTAATCTGTTTTTTTAAGAATTTTGTAAACAAATCATCTTTTCCTACAATATACGAGGGTCTAAAAATAGTATAGTTCAAGCCTGAATTTTCAATGATTTTTTCAGCTTTGTATTTAGAAATAAAATATCCTACAGAAGTTTTACTTGAAACTCCTAGACCGCTATTATAAACAATTTTTTTAATTTTGGCTTTCTTTGCTAAATTTACAACATGCTTAGTTAATTCAACATTAATCATTTCATAATCAATGTCTATAGATTGTTTTCCGATTCCTACAAGATGAATTAACGCATCAGAATTTTTAATTTTATTGATAATGAGCTTTTCTTTGTAATCTTTAGAAATAATTTTTTGTTCATTTTCATATGTTCTAAAATCATTTCTTGAGATTGAAATTAAATTAATATTATTTTCAGACAAATATTTTCTAAGATTTTTTGCTACGAATCCACTTGCACCAGTAATAACTACTTGGATTGGTTTAACCATAATTATCTAAATTGACTTTTAATTTTAAATCTATACTGTAAATTTCAAGATTAATGAAATAAGAGTTAATACTAGAAAATGAATCTAAGAGATATGTCAAATAAAAAAATAGAACTAAGAACAGGTTACACTACTGGAAGTTCTGCTACAGCTGCAGCAAAATCTGCATTATTATCCATAATTAATCAAAAAAAAATTGATTCTATAGATATAATTTTACCAAGAGGTTCCTCAATTCAAATCCCAGTAAAATTTTGTGAATTTGAAAGTGAGAAAGCAAAATGTACGGTAATAAAAAATGGAGGTGATGATCCAGATGTTACACATGGTGCAGAGATAATTGTTGAATTATCATTAACAGAAAAAATTGATGAAATTGAAATTGGTGGTGGTGAGGGCGTAGGAATTGTTACAAAACCAGGTTTAGGTTTGGAAATTGGTAAGCCTGCAATTAATCCTGTACCAAAAAAAATGATTCGTGAAAATTTAAGAGATATTGGAAAAGAAATTCTTGAGAAAAAAGGAATTAGAGTTGTAATTTCAGTACCAAAAGGAAAAGAATTAGCACCAAAAACTGACAATCCAAGATTAGGAATTAAAGATGGAATTTCAATTTTAGGTACAAGTGGAATTGTAATTCCATTTTCTACAGCATCATATGCAGCATCAATTAGACAAAATTTGGATGTAGCAATTGCTGCAGGAAATGAAATTGTAGTATTAACAACAGGTGGAAGAAGTGAAGAATATGCAAAAAAAATTGTTGATTTACCAATTCACTGTTTTGTACAAATGGGAGATTTTTCAGGATATACAATACAGCAATGTGGTAGAAAAAACATCAAAAAAGCATATGTTGTAGGATTTATTGGAAAACTTGCAAAAATGGCTGCTGGCATAAAACAAACTCATGTGAAAGGATCAAAAGTAGATATGAATTTTTTATCAGAATTAGCAAAAAAATCAAATGCAAGTGAAGAAGTAATTCAAAATATTAAGAAAGCAAATACAGCAAGACATGTTTCAGAAATAATCAAAGAAAACAACATTACTGGATTTTTTGAACTAATTTGTAGTGAAACATATAGGCATATGAGAAAACATTCAGAAGAAAAAGTTCCAATAGAGGTAATATTATTTGATTTTGAAGGACAAATCCTTGCTAGAAAATCACAAGAGTAAGGTATTTTATTAAAGTTGGAAATTTTTGATTATGCACAAGGTATCAGTTCTTGCAATTACAAAAAACGGCATTATAATTGGAGAAAAACTAAAGGGATTATTTCCTAATTGGGATGTTTTTGCACCAGAAAAATTAACTAACAAAAATAATGAAATCACATGGTATTCGGAGGGTACAACAAATAAAATAATTGAACTTTTTAAAAACTCTAATGCATTAATTTGCCTTTTTTCATTAGGTGCAGTAATTAGATTAGTTGCACCTCATTTAAAAGATAAAAAAATAGATCCTGCAGTAATTGTAATTGATGATAAAACAAATTTTGTAATTAGCGTTTTATCAGGTCATATTGGAGGAGCCAATGAATTAACTCAGGAAATTGCTGAAAAATTAAATGCTTTACCAGTAATTACAACTGCTGCAGATGTAAACAAAACAATTGCAGTAGATTTGGTTGGTAAGGAGTTTGGTTGGAAGATTGATGATGAAACAACAGTAACAAAAATTAGTGCACATATGGTGAATGAAGAGTCCATAGGTGTTTATCAACAAGTGGGCAACAAAGAGTGGTATAAACAATTACCAAAAAATGTTAAAATTTATGACAGTTTAGATGAATTAAAAAAATCAAATTCTAAAGCACATTTAATAATTTCAGATAGAGTAATTGATAATAAATTATCTCAGGAATCTGTAATTTATCGTCCCGAAAGTTTAGTTATTGGAATTGGATTACATTGGGATACGACTAAAGAAACAATCAAAGAAGGAATAGAATATTGTTTAGATAAATTCAATTTGAGTTCTAAATCTATTGCTAAGCTAGTTTCAATAAAAAAACCTGAAGATGTTAAAGGATTAATTGAACTTGGAGAAGAAATGAAAATTCCTGTAGAATACGTAGATAGAGAAGAACTTGCCGAAATAATTACTCCAAATCCTTCAACTACAGTTAAAGCATTTGAAGGGACAGCAAGTGTTTCTGAAGCTGCTGCAATTAAAGTATCAAAAGGAGAATTAATTGTAGAAAAACAGAAATTCCCACCAAATTTAACCGTGGCAATAGCGAGAAAAATGGAATGAAACGAGGATTATTACTAATAGATAGAGGAAGCAGACAAAGAGAAGCATCTGAAGAATTAGAAGTGATTTGTGAAGGAATTAGAAATAAAGGAGAATATTCTTTTGTTGATTTTTGTTTTTTAGAAGTGGAACCACCATACATTGAAGATGGAATTGAAAAATCTCTTAAGCAAGACATCGACTCATTAACAATAGTTCCATATTTTCTATATCCAGGAAAAAAAGTAAAAAATGCAGTTTCAGATGTTATGAAATTACAAAAAGATACTAAAGTAAAATTTCTTGTTACCAAACCAATGATTATGCATAAAACTTTGATAGAAATAGTTCAAAGTAGAATAAACTCAACATTAAAAGAAAATGGAATTACTTTAGAAAATAAAGATGTAGATGTAATGATTATTGGTCATGGAAGTGTAGATCCAAATGCACAAAGATCACTTGATTATATTGTAAATGAATTAAAAGATAATTATAGAAATGTAAGTAGAGTATGGTTAGAAATAGAACAACCAGATATTTTTGAAGGAATCAAAAATTGTGAAAAAAATAATCCAAATGTTCTAGTAAATGTATTTTATTTTCTTCATGAAGGAGCACATGTTAAAACAGATATTAATAATGATTTGATTCCAGCATTAGAAAATTCTACTATTCAAAAAAGCTATATAACAAAACATATTGGAACAGATCAGAAAATGGTAGATTTAATATTAGAAAGAGCAAAGGAAGTAGAAAATGCAAACTAAGAAAGGCCAATCAATTGAAGATGCCAGCATGAAAATGATTGAAGATGAAATAGGCTCACACAATTATAATGAAAAAGAATGGCCTATTGTAAGAAGAATTATTCATTCTACTGCTGATTTTGATTTTGCTGATAAAAATAGGCTCATTTTTCAAAAAGATGCGATAGAAAGTGGGATGAATGCTCTAAAAAATGGATGTAGTATAGTAGTTGATGTAAATGGAGTAATTGGTGGACTAAATAAACAAAATCCAAAAGATTTTGGAAATGAAATTGTTTGTAATATTTCAAAACCAGAAATTATGCAACAAGCTAAAGATGAAGGAAAAACACGTTCTCAAGTTTCAATGAGAGTTGCAAAAGATGATATCGATGGCGGAATAGTCGCCATAGGAAATGCACCAACTGCTTTAATGGAAGTAATTGAAATGGTAAAAGAAGGAATAGTAAAACCTGCATTAATCATAGGAATTCCAGTTGGATTTATCTGTGCACCAGAATCAAAAGAAGAATTATCAAAATTAGAAGGAACACCGTTCATTACTAATTTAGGAAGAAAAGGAGGAAGTTCTTCAGCTTCAGCAATAATTAATGCAATTTTTAAATTAATTAGAGCAGAATCAACAAATTAGAAACGATTTAAAAAAAATTGAAAATAATATAAAAAAAATTAGTTTTGCGATAACCTAAATTGAATTATCACTAGGTTCAAATTTTGATGATGTTTTAATAAAATGAGTAGTGAATTCTGTTATACACAAACAAATAGAAATCATAGAGCTCTCCATGTTTTTGCCGGAAAGGAAGTTTCCATTTTTATCTCAACATGAAATCTACTTACGTGAATTATTCATACAGTTATTTACAAAAATTTGAGCATAATTAGAACTATCAAAATACAGATGACCATATGAAGCAAGAGTATTATTTTGTATAATTCCATCTCTATGGTTTTGAATTCCTTCTCCAATTTCTAAATCAAAAGCAAATTTTGAATCAGATGCAACTGATTTCAATTGAGAATAGTGAAATTCATGACCTTGAAATCTATGTAAAGTATTTGATAGAATATTTTTACAAGATAATTTCCCTTTAGTATAATTTAGTCTCATTTTTTTTGTCATAATTGTTTCAGCATCTATCAAACCAACCATTTTGTATTTTTTTTTATCATTTGTAATAGATTTAGTTAGATACATCAATCCACCACATTCTGCATAAATAGGAAAATCATTTTCAGACAATTTTTTAATTGATTTTTTCATTTGTTGGTTTTTTGATAAATCATTTCCTAATATTTCAGGAAATCCTCCACCAATATACAATCCATCACATTTTGGAATTTTTTTGTTTTTAATTGGACTAAAGAATGTTAATGATGCACCATTACGTCTTAATGCATTCAAATTATCATCATAATAGAAATTAAAAGAATTATCTAAAGCAACTGCAATTTTAACTTGGGATTTTTTATTAGTTTTAATTTTATTTTTGGGAATAGATATTGGATTTTTAATAATTTTTAAAATTTCATCTACATCTAATGACTCTGAAATTATTTTTGTAATCTTTTCTAATTTATTTTTTAAAATTTTATTATCATACGTAGAAATTAATCCAAGATGCCTAGATTCTAAATTTAAAATTGGATTTTTTGGAATTACTCCTATAATAGGTAGTTTTGTTTTTTCTAAAGCATCTCTACACAAAATTTCATGTTTTTTGCTTCCAATTTTATTCAAAATAATTCCAACAATTCTAGAATTTTTATGAAATTTTTGAAATCCTAAAGCTGTTGCAGCAATTGAACGAGCAGTTTTACTTGCATCTAAAATTAAAATTACAGGAGATTTAGTTATGGATGCAATATGATGAGTACTGGCATGATTAGAATTTCCTTCAAATCCATCATAATATCCCATTACACCCTCAATAATTGAAATATCTGAATTTGAATGAGTTACAAAACTTTCTAAAACTTGTTTTTTACCCATTAACCATACATCAAGATTGTACGTTTCATTTTTTGAAATAGTTGACAAATAACTGGGATCAATATAATCAGGACCGACTTTAAATGGTTGAACTGAAAAACCTCTTTTTTGTAAAGCATAAATTATTGAACATGTGATCGATGTCTTTCCAACCCCACTAGTTGCTCCTGCTAAAACAATTCTTGGTATTTTCAATGTATGTGTAGAATTTTTTTTTATTTAAATTGATACCTTGTAAAAATAACGAATGTTTTTACTGATAAAAATTTACTAATAATTATGAGTAAGAATGGATTAACAATTGTTTATACTGGAAAAGGTAAAGGGAAAACAACTGCTGCATTAGGAATTGCATTAAGAGCAACTGGATATAAAAAGAAAATAGGTATGATTCAATTTATCAAAGGTTCCTGGCATTATGGGGAAATGGAATCATCAAAACGATTAGAACCAGAATTTGAAATGGTTGCCATAGGTAAAGGATTTGTTGGAATAATAGACGATAAAAATCCAAAAGAAGATCATCAAAAAATTGCAAAAGAAGCAATTAAAATCAGTAATGAAAAGATCCAATCAGGAAAATACGATATAATAATTTTAGATGAAGTAAATTATGCAGTGAATCTTAATTTAATTTCTCTCACAGATGTTTTAGATTTAATAAAATCAAAACCACAGAATGTGGATCTAGTGTTAACAGGAAATTATGCCAAAGAAGAAGTAATTGAGGCAGCAGATCTAGTAACAGAAATGAAAGAAATTAAGCATCCATTTCAAAAGGGTATAAAAGCAAAAGAAGGAATTGACTTCTAACGAGCAACATTAATTTACAGATTGGAAATTTTTAGAAGAATTGTCGACTGAAATTCAAGAAATGCCTGAACAAGGTGAAATCATTCTAGCCACAGTGACTAAAGTGATGGATCATGGAGCATATGTCACGTTAGACGAATATGACGATATTCAAGGATTTTTACATATTTCCGAAATTGCTCCAGGTTGGATTAGATCAGTTAATCGATTTGTAAAAGATGGAGAAAAGAAAGTTTTACTGGTAAAAAAAGTAAAAGCAGGCGATATAGATTTATCATTAAAACAAGTCTCTAAAGATCAAAAAAAGCGGAAATTAAAAGAAGTCAAAAAATTTGAAAAAGGAAAAACATTGTTACAAAATGTTCAAGATAAAACAAAACTATCTGATGAAGAAATTGAAGAAATTGAAGATAAAATTTACACAAAATTTGATTCAGTTTATGATGCATTTATGGAAATTGCCAGAAATGGAATTGTTACAATTAAAGAATTAAAATTAACAAAAAAGACTACAACTGCAATAGAAGATATTTGTTCAAAAATAAAATTACCATCCGTAGAAATTAGAGGAATAATGGAAATTACAAATAATAAATCAGACGGAGTTGAAATAATTAAGAAAACATTGTTAGATGTAATTAAAAAGGATTCAACATTAGATATCACATATTTGGGTGCACCAAAATACCGAATATCAATAACATCTGAAGACTTCAAATCTGCTGAAAAATCATTAAAACCCATAATTCAAGAAATTCAAACTAATATAGAAAAGAAAAAAGGTTCATTCAAATTTACAAGAGAAGATTCTAAAAAAACAAGAGAAAATTAAAATGAGATTTCAATTAAGAAAATGCTCAAAATGTAATCACTATACGTTAAAAAATAAGTGTCCAAAATGTGGTGAAGATACAAAATCTGTACATCCAGCTAAATTTTCACCAGATGACAAATACATGAGATATAGATTAGCAGAAAGATATTCCTAAAAAATAAGATTAAGGTGCAAAAGTTCCTGTTAATTGTGCTTCTGCAATAACATGACCATTCATCAAATCTTCTAGTTCTTGTTTGGAATAACCTTCTTTCAAATCTAATGAGGTATCAAGAGCATATCCTTTGAAGATGTATGTGTGACGTCCATTAGGTGGTGCTGGTCCGCCATATCCAATTTCATCAAAATCAGTTTTTCCTTCAACAATCAAATTTTTTGAAGGATAGTCAAAATATTGTAACCAATGTACCCAGACTTTTCCAACTGCAGCCATTGCATCAGGATCATCCATAATTAATCCAATACTTTTAGTACCATCTGGAATATTTTTAAAATCCAGTTTTGGTTCTTTATTTTCAAATTTATACCCAAATTTGTTTGGAATTTCATCCCCATCATTAAAATCAGAACTAGTTATAGTAAATTCAGACATAAAATTCAATAAATTATTTTAAAAATAAAGTTTTCTAACTTTCAAGAACTATCTTATCATTATGAATTGATAAAATAGAACTATCAAGTTTTTTGATTTTATTTTTAAGACCTTTATCCATTGTGCCGATTATACTACGATTATTTTTTACATAATTAATTAATTCTTGATCTGCATAAATTCCATTTATTGAAATAATTTTAAAATTTTTTATAAAATTTAATGTAATTGTAATTTCTTTATTTTTTTCTGGAATTTGTTGTAATCTATTTAATTCATTTTTAACAACTTTTGGAACAGTAAAAGAGATCGAGCCTATTTCTGTATCTAAATTATCAATATTTTTGATTCTTCTAGTTGCTAAATGAATTAAAAAATTGGTATCACAGATTACTTCAACCAACTATACCTGCACCAATCAATCTCCATCTTTCAGCAATTCTTCTACTTATTGCGACATGTCCATCTTCAAAGATGCAAGCAGGTCGTCTAAGTTCAATTTCTACATTAGATGATTTGACTTTTGTGACTTTACCTAAAACAGGAGCAGTTCCAATGTTTAATCGAAGTAATTCACCATTTTGAATAGGATTTACTTTG
Source organism: Nitrosopumilus sp. Nsub (assembly GCF_001541925.1). Taxonomy (GTDB): domain Archaea; phylum Thermoproteota; class Nitrososphaeria; order Nitrososphaerales; family Nitrosopumilaceae; genus Nitrosopumilus. The sequence continues at coordinate 104,481 of NZ_LQMW01000008.1, read as the reverse complement.
ATATCTTCAGTAGTTCCCACAGCTGAATCAAATAAATTTACACTTAGTTTTAGTTTTGTAGAATTTTCTGGAAGTGTTCCAGGTTTGCCGATTACCGAACCAATAAAGGAATCACTTCGAGTCATGGATGGATCTAATTTGGTACCAATTGCAACTAAGCCTCCAGGTTTAACTGATTCAACAATTCCTGCAGCAGTTCCTAATGATGTAATTTCTGTGAGAATTGGTTCATATGATTTCTTTTTTTCATTAATTAGACCAGGTTTAATTTCAATTTCGTCACCAACATTAAAAATTCCCTGAGTTAAACTTCCGCCAATTACACCTCCTTTGATATCTTTCAATTTAATTCCAGGTTTGTTAACATCAAAAGAACGTAAAACATGCATTACTGGATCAGCTTTTTCATCTCGTTCAGGTGTTTCAATTGTAGATTCAATTAAACCGATTAATGCATCAAGATTTAAACCAGATTGAGCAGAAATTGGAATGACTGGTGATTTTGCTGCATTTGTTCCCTTAACGAATTTGATGATATCATTATAATTTGCTAATACTTCATCACGAGAAAGTAAATCCACTTTATTTTGAAGAATAACTATTTGTTTGATTCCTAGAGTTTGAAGAGCTAAAAGATGTTCCTTTGTTTGTGGTCTAGGAACTTGTTCATTTGATGCAACTAACAATAATGCTCCATCCATTAAGGCAGAGCCTGAAAGCATGTTTGCCATCAAACTTTCGTGTCCAGGACTATCTACAAAACTTACAACTCTAGATAATTCACTTTCATCTCCACAATTATTACATTTTGGAGTAGTAGAGTATCCCAATGGTTCTTCACATTTTTTACATTTGTAAAAAGCAGCATCAGAATAACCAACACGTATTGTGATTCCACGTTTTAATTCTTGACTATGTACACTAGTCCATGAACCTGTTAATGCTTGAATAAGACTAGTTTTTCCGTGATCTACATGTCCAGAGGTTCCTATATTGACACATGGTTGATAACCATATTTTTTAATGTACCAATCAGGAAGCGTTTCTCGCCAATGCATGAGTCAAAATATAGAATCGGTATATGTTAAGTTATTCTTTCTTGTCTTCAGTTTTTTCAGTTGATTCTTCAGCAGGTGCTTCAACTGGTAATTCGCCATCAAATTTACAATTTATTTGATAAATTTCTTCAGAGATTGTATTTCCACGAATTAATTTTCTTACTCGATCACCATGTTCTGCATCTTGCAATCCAACACCTTTGGAAAGTAAAACACGTTTTCTTGCTGAACCATGAACATCATCTCTCATAGGAACTCCAGATTTATCACTACCACCAGTTAGTTTTAATTTTCCACTAAGACCAACAACTGTAGCATCTGTTTCATTTCCTAATTGTAATCCTAGTAATGGATTTGCATCACTATCTTTAAGTTCCTTAGATAGAGACTTTCCTTTAATATCGGATACTGTAATCTTGAAATTTGCCAAGTATACGAAAAAAAAGTTGAAGTACTAATTAACCTTTGGACATTATTTTTAAATCAATATTTCCTAAGATAGTCATGGGTGAAGAGATCATATGTCCAAGATGTGAAAACAAAATGGTGGACATGCAAGCATGTCATATGTTTTGTTCAAATTGTGGAGCCCATTTAGATTGTTCAGATAAAGGGAATTATTGGTAATCACATTCCAGGTCGATCTGGAATATAATCTGATGCCATATTCATAGCATGATCTTTCATTATCTCAAGATACGTATCATAATCTGCTTCAAAATTACAATGAGGACACTTTACACTAGTAACATCATCATCTAAGATTGCAACTCTTTCACATTCAGGACATTTTGCATCCATACAAAATATTTGTAATTAAGATATTTAATCATATTTGAAAATCATTCAGTAAGCGGAATTAGTTTAGTCTGGTATGACGTCAGCTTCCCAAGCTGAAGGTCACGGGTTCAAATCCCGTATTCCGCATTAAATTTCTCTTATTGCTTGCTCTATTATTCCTCTATCATGTGCTTTTGGAAAATATTTCAAATATGATTTAAGATCTTCCTTGGCGTCAGAATTTTTATTTAATTTTTCACGTAGATAAGCACGATTTTTGTAAATTTTTGCTGATCTTTTTGGATTAATTTCAATTGCTTTACTGTAAAACTTTTCTGCTTTTTCAAACTCATTTGTTTTTAAATAGAAATTTCCTAATCCATTAAATGTTAAATATGATCTGGTATTAATTTTGAAACTTTGTTCATAAAATGAAATACATTCAGGTACGTTTTGTTGATTTAGCATTGTTGCATACAAATGCAAGGCAGTAGAATTATTTGGATCAAGTTCTATAGATTCCTTTAATGATGATAGTGCTTCTGAATAGTTTTGTAAAATATTTTGTTTTTCAGAATCAAAACATAACCGATTAGATCTATTTTTAGAATCATTTTCTAATGTAATTTTTGATAAAATATCTGAAGGAGCGATAATTATCATCAGTCTTCCTTCTTCAGACCATTCTCTATCAAAAATTTCTTGAGGTATTGCACCCTCTTGTTGTTCTCCTTCTAGATTACCTTTTTGAATATAATGTAAAATTGTTTTTTCATCTTCATTGTAACCAGTAATTACTGAAGCATGTTGTGTAATTTCAGGAATTCCAGGAAGAATTACTATTGGAGGTATTCCTGCATCAATAATTTTTTTTAATTCATTTAAGGATGAATGAACAATTTTGCAAGATAATCCATGTCTTTCAGCAAGTTCAATTCCTTCAATAATTATACTTCCATTAAAATCAGAATATTTCTTTGCAGAATCAATAGCCTCAGCCATAGGTAATTCAATATTCCAATATCTGGATACAACATTAATCGGTAAAGGAAGACAAATATTCTCATTCTCAACTAAAGGTAAGAGTAATTGATGATCCTCTTCTTCCATATTTACAAGAAATTTTGAGAGTTATTAATATCAATCAAAGTGAGCAAAAATTTTCAATTAAATTATTTCCATCAGTACTCATTTCAGGATGAAATTGAGTTCCAAAAATCGGTTTTTCTTTGTGTTGAATAATTTCATATTTACAATTTTTTGATTTGCCAGTTACAACTAGCATATTAGGTAATTTAGAAATTTCAAAAGCATGACTCTCAAAAACATTAATTAATTTTTTTGGAGTCAAATTGTTTTGTAAAATTTCAATAATTTCATTACCCTTTTGAATAGATGAGGATTTTCTTATAGTACCTCCTAGTGTAAGGGCCAAGATTTCTGCACCGTAACATATCCCAAGTAATTTTTTGTTATGATTTATTGAAAAATTAATTATTTTTGAATTTACTTCATTAATTTTTTTATTATTTTTTCTTCTTCCAGATAGAATTATTGATTCATAATTTTTTAATGAATTCAAATTAAAAGATTCAGGAGTAAACTTTTCAAAAATAATTTTTTTTTCCTTTAAGAAATCAGTTAATTGGTTTGTATAGATAGATCCGTTATCAACAACAAGAAGCAATTAGTTACCAACCTCAATTGATACATAATGTATTTCAGGTAATCCATCTTTTACATACACAGTACCAATATTGAGAATTGTGTCTTCTTCCCACATGAATACTCTATCACTACGTGGTTTTACAAAGTCATCTATGAATTTGGCTAAGAATTCCTCTGTATCAGCACGATCATCTTCAGTAAAGAAGAATAATTCACCTTCATTGAATGATAACGGAATTTGAATTGATGTTGGTTCAGCAATTCCAATTTCATTATTTTCAAATACAGATTTTATAATATCAATCCTATCAGATTTTAGTAATTCAACATAATCATCATCAGCAGTTGTGGTTGTTGATGCCACACCAGATACTTTCTTCAAATATTGTTCAAATGCTTCTTCCTGAGTATCACCTAATCCTACAAAATATTCTCCATTAAATGCTGCACCAACTGCTGCAATTGTACCTAATTGTGCTACTACTCCACCTGCTCCTGCTGTGTAAACAGGAATAAAGTATACATCATGGTCACCTACACGATACAAAATATTATCACCAATTCTTGGATTTCTCAATAATGTTTTCAATTGAGCAAATTCAGGATCTCTATCAAGAGCTTCTCTTACTGCAGTAGGTCCAATTAATTTAGTTTCAGAGTCTAAAGGAATTTCATAAAATTGTAATTGACCTAAATTAGCAAGATCATTTTCAACAACCATGTAACCTGCAAGATTTCTTCCTTGTGAGCCTTTCAATTCCAATGAAAGTAATCCCAAAAATGATGTTTGTTCAAATCCAGGTGGTTTTGCTTCAACATAATATGTGTCAAGTCCTCTAGGAATTTCATAAAATTCATTTGCTTGGATGAATGTTTCAACATTTGTTACATGGTAAATATTATACATCTCAGTTTTCCAATTGAATAATTCAACTGGATATCTAATTTGTTCTTCTAACCAAGCTGGCATTGGTTTGAATTGTTCAGAGTATTGACTAGCAAACATTTCTGAAAAGAAATCATCACCAGTTTTCAATAATTGAATATCACCATTATACGAATCAACAAGTGCATAACCTACTAAACGTAAATACGGATTACCAACAGACCAAGGAACATCACGTGTATCAAATCCAATGATTAATGGTATAAGCCAATAAGAATTTTCACCATCAGTTACTGGTAAAGAATCCAATTCTTTTCCAAACAAATCATACAAGAAGTACGGATATAACGTTTCCATTCTATCATTTACATCCTTGTATCTCATTATATGAACAGATTCGCCTGGGAATGAAAGCAAAAAGTTTGGTTCAAAAATCCAACTTAATGGCGGTGGAACATCCAAACCTCCAATTCCAGAATAAGAAACACCTCCTAATTCTGCGCTAGTATCACCTCTTCCAGTGGGATAACCAGACCATGTTTGTTCAAATAAACCACCTTCACCATAGTAAATTTCTCTTTGTTTGAAAAAATCACCACTATCAACAATCTGACCATCAGTTGCTTCTAAAGTCAAAAATCCTTCTGGAACGTGAGTGTAAACAAGATGTTCATTATACCATCTATTATCAAGACTAACTGAAGTTGGTAGAATTGGTTTCATTGAAGCAGTCCAATATAATGTATTGTTAAATCTAAGAATATCATTATCTTCAAAGTCAACATATGGAATTAGTCCTATCTCAGGTTTTAATTTGGCAAATGCAGCTTCCCAATCCCAAACTCGAATTACATCTAATACATCGCTATTTTGTTTAACATAATTTTTAATATTATTTGAAGAAACTGACGTTAGTTGAACATCATGAATATTTTCTTGAACATTGTTTAATTCTCCCAGATATCTATTAACACCAATTTGTTGAGCAGTATATGGTCCTAAAAATTCAATTTTCTTTGCATCAGCAATACTATTGTTAACTGCAACAGTACCACCAACTATTAACCCAATTAGAAGAATTGTAGCAAATCTAATAATTACATCACGCTTAAACATGTGAGTTAACACACGTGCTCTAATTCTATCAATTACTGAAAATGCAATTAAAGCTGCGCCAATTGCAAGTGTTCCACCTATTACATATCTTGTATTATAATCAATTTGATCAGTGAAGAAAAGATTTATTCCAACCCACAAAATTGCAATTCCAAAAATTCCTTCAACAGTAGAAACATAATTTAGAAAACGTGGTTTTCCTTCTTTAGAGTCTTTCAAATAACTTGTAATAACATCAATAATTCTATGAATACCAACGTACAAAACTAAACGTAAACCAATTGCAGCAAGAATCGGAGGAATCAAAATAACTAATGCAGGAATCATTGGAACGACTTCTTCAGATGCATAGTTTGGATTTGTATCAGGAGTTACAAATGGTAAAGAGAATAATTTTGGTAAATTTTCAACACCTAGAGTATTTCCATCAATAAAGGACATTGCTGCAAATCCAAACATGATATTTGCAAAAAATGCTCCAAATAGCAAAACCTTAGTTATTTGCCAAAGAATGAATTGTGGAGAGGTTAATTTGTAATCTCTAAAACTTTGAACATCAGCTGAAACAGATTGTTGTGGACCTCTAGCAATAAATCCTATTGCAGTATTGATACCATACCAAAAAATGGAAGATCTACCTGCAATATTTACACGAATAAGAGCAATTGCTGATAAAATCAAAGTTGAAAGAATGGTATAGTATAACGGCTTTGTGAATTGTTCTCCAAATTCAGTAAAATTCATTGATAAGACTACTGCTTGATTTCCGACCATTACAAAAATTACAATTCCTATAACTGCAATTATGGCTAACCTGATGAATTTCCCAGTATCAGGTGGCGGAGTCTGCTTATCAGTAGAGGCACTATACAAAATCACATTGAGTCATGATTCACTAAATTAAAGCCTTACCAGCAAAATTAAGCAATTGTTGCTAATTTTTTACAAATTAAATAGGCTGCAGCATATGTTGGTATTGAAATTTTTTCATTCAAAAATGGGCCAAATTTTTTATTTTTTAATTTAAATTCTACTGGACATGTTGCTAAAACTTCAACAGGTTCATCATTAAGAAAACATGCATCATTGTATGGATCAAATTTTGTGATATCAGTACAAAGAAGTTTAGTTAAACCACTTTTGCTATTAATTGAACCAGGCAATCTAAAAATTCTATGGATATCCATTGTTACATTAGGATCAATTTTGACACCAATTTCTTCTGAAACATGTTCAAGTGTTTTTTGAAATGAAGAATAACCATTTTCAAGTAATTCTGAAATAATTTTTGAACGTTTTGATTTAGAACCAAAAACTTGTTTAGAAAATCTTCCATTCCATCCATTTTGATTGAAATCTGGAAATGATGATCGATTAGGTTTAAATTTTTTCATTCCAAATGTTTCCGGAATCGCTCCACGAAACATAATGTAATCAACAAGTTCAGATCTTTCTTTTGAACCAAGTTTTTGAAATTGTGAATTAAAAACATAAACATGAAATCCTTCATTACCAGAAAAATAAATTTGAATATTTTCTTTTTCAATTCCTAGATCATTAATTAAAATTTCAGTTAATTTTTTAACTTCAACTTTTGATGCATTCATACAAGTTTTACAGGGTAAAGATTTTTTTTCTAATTTATTTGAATTACATTTTGTGCATTGATTATTATTTTTTGTAATTTCACTACATTGGTTACAAATAGATACAGTATGATTAGGCCTACAGGGTAAATCAAGATCTTTAGCATCAATATCAAAAATTAAATCAGCTTCTTTCCAATCTTTTTCATTCATTGGGGAATTTGGGAATGCATAATATGCATTTGAACAATAAACGTCAGATGGAGTATTTTGCATAAATAGTAGACGTAATTCTTTACCATCTTTTAATGAAATGTGTCTATTAAAAAAACTAGAATTGAATTTTTGAAAACCAAATTCCCTTTCGGGTGTACGTTGAGGTATAGGGATTAGTTCAAAATGATTAAAATAATATTTTTTAAATGAATCCTCTAAAAATTTAATATTAATTTCATTCATTATTTTCTCTTTTTTCCAAATTGGGATGGATTAATGATATTATCACATTCTTTTGTAATAAAACAGAGATCCTGTGTTTTTAATTTTTCACACGAAGGACAAGCATATGTTGTTGCACTACCTGAAGTTCCTGCAAGATGATTTAGTTGGTAAAGTGTTACTCGAGAATTGTAATCAGGTGCGTTTTTGAATAAAGGTGCAATTTGTTGAACTGTTTGTCCTCGAGATAAAAGAAAAGTTGCAAGCATGAATCTTCCTGAGTGTGGAAGATTTTCACCCTTTTCAAGTACATCAATTGCATGTTTGATACATGGCGGATATTCACCAGTAGTAATTGTATAAGTTGGTGTGAGTTTTTTAGAAATTGTAATTAATTCATCAACAATTTTTTCAAGTCCAGGGATCATAGATGGTTTAGGTGCATTTGTGATTTTAGAACTTATGTAATTGCCTAATTCTTTTCGAATTAATCTAACTGTCTTATCAGGAGTAAGGAATACTTTTCCATTTTCAACATGTCTATTGATTAATTTCCATTCACGTTCGTGAAAAGTAACTGAGTGTTTTAAGTAATCAGATACAGGCATTACAAAAAAATCATTTTCTTTAATGATTTCAATATTGAACAAATCATAAATAATTCTAGTTGCTAAATCAATTTTTGATTTATTAGATGCATTGCCTAAATCCTTTTCCAAATAATTTTCTGCTCTTCTAGCTTCAGCTAAAGCAAATCTTTTGACAAGTGTAGACATGCCAGTTAATTTAATCAAAACTATTGCTAAAAGAAAAGAAAATACTTCTCTTTCAAGAACATAATCTTTTGATGCTTGACCATCAATCAAATCTGATTTATACACTTCACCTGCTGCTGCAACTTTAATTCTATGTAGTGCTTTTTCAACTGATAATTTTAGAACTGGATCGCTACCAAATTGAGTTAAAGAAAAGCCCTTATCTTTCAAATATTCTCCTGCATCAGCCAAAAAGGGATATTTTGCTTTTTCATCTTGTCCAAGAACTAGCATGATTATTAATTGAATAATTTACATAAAAATCTGGTTCTTAATTTTTGAACGCTGGTTTAAATTATGTTTTAAGAAATTAATTAAATATGCAAGTAGGTTGCCATGTCTCAATATCTGGTTCAATAGATAAATCAGTAGATAATGCAGTTGAAAGAGAATGTTCTGCATTTCAGATTTTTACAAGAAATCCAAGAGGATGGCATGCAAAGGATCTAACAAAAGAGGATATTGACTTATTCAAATCAAAACTAAAAGCAAGTAAAATTGATAGATTGGCAACATGTGCACATATGCCATATTTACCAAATTTAGCTACTCCAAAAGATGATGGGTTTGAAAAATCAGTTAAAACATTGATTAATGAAGTTGAAAGATGTGCACAACTAGGAATACCATATTTGGTAACACATCTTGGTAGTCATTTAGGAACTGGAGAAGAAGCTGGAATTAAAAAATTAGTTAAAGCCCTAACAAAAGCTGGTCAAACAAAAAATGATGTTAAAATTTTACTAGAAAATACTGCAGGGCAAAAAAATTCTGTTGGTTCAGATTTTCAGCAGCTTGGTGAAATTTTTAAACAATTGAAACCAGAAAAAAAATTTGGTGTTTGTCTAGATACGTGTCATGCATTTGTTGCAGGATATGATTTACGTACAGAAGACAAAGTAAAAGAAACTTTTAAAGAATTTGACAAACATGTTGGAGTTAAAAATTTGAAAATTCTTCATTTAAACGATGCAAGAGGAGAAATTGGATGCAATCTTGACAGGCATTATCATTTAGGATTAGGAGGAATAGGTGAAGAAGGAATAAAATCTGTTGTTAAATTTGCAAACAAGAAAAAAATTCCAATAATTTTAGAAACACCAATTGATGATGATAGAGATGATTTTGAGAATGTCAAAATAGCAAAAGGGTATGCATAGAAATGTATACGATTATTGAGGTAAATGAATAATGAATTATGAAGAAGTTATGAAATTAGCACTTGAACGAGGATTTTATTTTCCAAGCTGTGAAGTTTATTCAGATGCAAATGCTGGTTTTTGGGAATATGGACCATCCGGCGTTAGTTTAAAAAATAAATTTCTTGAATTATGGAGAAGAGAATTAATCCGAAGGGATGGAATGATGGAAATTGATGGTTCACAAATTATGTCTAAATCAGTTTTTGAGGCATCAGGTCATTTAGGTAATTTTGCAGATCCGATAATAAAATGTACAAAATGTAATTCAACATTTAGAGCAGATAGAACAATTGCTGAAATTGCAGGTATTGAGATTCCTGAAAGTGCAGATTTAATTGAATTTGATAATGCAATTAAAGAAAATAAAATACAATGCCCAAAATGTAAAGGTGATTTTAGTTCAACAAAAAAATTCAATATGATGTTTAAAGTTGGTATTGGTCCTCAAGAAGAAGAAGCATATCTCAGACCTGAAACATGTCAATCAATATTTGTTGATTTCCCTAGACTTTTCAAAACTATGAGAGGAAAACTGCCGTTAGGAATTGCTCAAGTTGGAAAAAGTTTTAGAAATGAAATTGCACCTAGACAGAGCTTACTTCGTTTAAGAGAATTTTATCAAGCAGAAATCGAAGTATTTTGTAACCCAACTAAATTAGATAGTGTTGAGAAATTTGCAGAAGTAGAAAAAACAGTAATTAGAGTTCAAACAGATGACAAACCAATTTCTATGACTTGTAAAGAGGCTTTAGAATCAGGTACTGTTCCGAATAAATTTGTGGCATATTATTTAGGAATTTTAACTGAATTTTATGAAAAAACAGGAATTGATATTTCAAAAAGTAGATTTAGAAAATTAGGAAATAAGGAAAAAGCTTTCTATGCTGAAGTTGCATTTGATTTTGAAGTTGAAACAACAATTGGTTGGCTTGAACTTGTAGCATGTAATTATAGATCAGATTATGACTTGTCCAGCCATGCAAATATGAGTAAAGAAAAATTTGAAGTGATGGATAATGATGAAAAAGTTTTACCACATGTATTTGAAATTTCTATGGGAATTGATAGGAGTCTATATACAATTTTAGAACATTCATTAAAAAATGATGAAGAACACGAACGTATGGTTTTATCATTAAAACCATATTTATCTCCAGTTCATGTTGGAATCTTATCATTAGTTAAAAAAGATGGATTAAAAGAAAAAACAGATGAAATTTTTCTTAACATTAAAAGAAAATGTGACGCATTTTTGGATCATTCAGGTGCAATTGGTAGAAGATATAGAAGATTAGATGAAATTGGTGCTCCTTTTGCAATCACAGTTGATCATCAAACATTAGAAGACAATACAGTAACAATTAGAAAAAGAGATTCTATGGAACAAAGTAGAGTAGATATTTCTAAAATTGATTCAATTTTGTTAGAATCTATAGGATTTCCTTAATTCTAAAATGGTTTGTTTACTTCCCTAGTGAAAACATAACTTGCAATACCAACCATTGCAACAACAAATGCAAAAATTACACCAACACTAATCAGTATAGGAACACCACCCTCAGAAACTCCTGTCATTAATTCTCTAACTAACAAAATAGTATAAGTGACAGGATTTAGTTTTGCTACTACTGCAAGCCAATCAGGCAATAATTCCAATGGGAATAATGCGGGACTCAACATGAATAACGGCATACCAAGTAAATTGATCATTCCCCAAAACGTTTCTTGTGATTTTGCAGTGGCTGCTAATGTTACAGAAATTCCAGAAAATCCTAATGAAAATAAAATTACAATCCCCATAATAGGAATTATCATCAAAGGATTTGGAAAAGTTACACCGATTGCTAATGCTATTCCAATAATCAAACTTGCTTGTAAAGCTGCAATTAAAGAAATTGCAGACATTTTTCCAATTGCAATTGCTGATCGTGAAATTGGAGAAGTCAATGCCTTATTCATAAAACCATATCTTCTATCCCACAGAGTATTCACACCACCAAAAATACTAGTAAAAATAGCAGTTAGAATAATTACACCAGGCGCCATAAATTCAATATATTCACCTTCAAATCCTACAGATTGAATTAGAGGCTGAGTTTCTGAAAAAATATTTCCAACAACAATAATCCAAATTGCAGGTTGAATTAATCGGATTAAAACTCCACTTCGAGATTTTTTGTATCTCTTTAACTCTCTCCAAAAAATAGTGTATGCATCATATGCTATTGTGTTCATTGTCGTAATCTCTTCATTTTTGCATGTTCACGTCTTCTGTTATATTTTGAATCATCATCTCGAATTTCATGTCCAGTATAAGAAATGAAGACATCATCAAGTGTTGGTTGAGTTAAAGAAATAGATTTGATTTTGATTCCAAGTTCTGAAGATATTTGGAAAATTTTAGGAATTACTTCAGTGCCATTTGAAGTGAAAAGAGTTAATTTTGAACCAGCCTCATTAATTTTTTTAATAAATTCAATTTTTTTAAGTTCTTGTAAAAATGAATCATAATTACTATTACTTTCAATGACTAATGAGATTATTTCATTACCAAGATCATTTTTCATATTTTTAGGAGTATCAATTACTTGGATTTTTCCATGATCTATAATTCCAATCCTATCACATAGACTATCTGCTTCTTCCATATAGTGAGTTGTAAGAAAAATTGTCATGTCAAATTGTGTATGAATTTTTTTAATATATTGCCAAATTTTTCTTCTAGTTTGAATATCTAATCCTACAGTAGGTTCATCTAAAAACAAAACTCTTGGATGATGTAAAAGACCTCCAGCAATATCTAATCTCTTTCTCATTCCTCCAGAGTATGTAACTACAGATTCATCTTGTTTATCTGAAAGTTCAATCAAATCTAAAACTTCATCAATCCTTTGATTGATTTCATTTTTTGGGATATGGTTTAATTTTGCTTGTAATAAGAGATTTTCACGCCCAGATAGATATTCATCAACAGTAGTTTCTTGTTGTACAAATCCAATATTTTCTCGAACTTGTTTAGAATTTTTTATTACATCAAAACCTCCAACAAACGCATTTCCATTTGTGGGTTTTAGTAAAGTAGTAAAGATCATCATAGTAGTACTTTTACCAGCTCCATTTGGTCCCAAGAATCCAAAAATTTCTCCTTTTTCAACTGAAAAAGAAATATCATTCACAGCTACTAAATCTCCAAATGATTTTGTTAGTGATTTTGTTTCTATTGAATACAACGATCTGATCTCATGTGGGAATTATAAATTGCTAAGTATTAGAACATGAACAAATCATACAAAATTTAAAAAGAGTATTTGATGGATATGACTTATGAAAGGATTATGTCAAAAATGCCACTCATCAAATGTAGAAATCACATTAAAGGATGGAAGTCCTGTTTGTGAAAAATGTGCAAAAAAATAGAAAATAATAAAAAAGAATTTTAAAGAATTATTCAAGATTTTTGAATTCTTCTTTAGTCATTCTTAAAATGATTTTTTCACCTATTCCCCAAATTTCAGATTTGGATAAGATTTTTGAATGCATCAAACCATGACTAACTTCGATTGATTCCAATTCATTGGTGTCTGGATGTTTGTGTAATCTTTTGACTTTTCCGATTTTATGACTATCAATATCTACTACTGGAATTCCAGTTCTGACAGGAGGTCTACTAAGAAGTAGTTGCTCATCAGAAAATTTATCGATGTAATCATGAGAAAGGAAATAATCTTTGTTGAATCCTTGATGTATTGTTACACCAGATACAGAAAGTGAGTCTTGGTGAATATGTATGTGTTTAACCTTTCCGTATTGAATTCCTTCTCTATCAATTACTTTTTTTCCAGTAAAGGTATCAGCTGTGGCTATGTTCTCAGGCATTCCTTCTAATTTCACTGACATGCTTCTAAATTACAAAATTTCCTTATCATATCAAATATTAGAAATTTCTATCAATGGGGTTAAATTACTTGACAGAGTATGATTAGCATGGAAATCAATGAAGAACGATTTCGACCAATTTTAGTTACAAAAGGAAGAAAAACAGGTAAACGTCATTCAGTATGGTTAAGGGCTGTAAAATATAATGAAAAAATCTATTTTTCAAGACATCGCCCTGATGGGGATTGGTTTCAAAATGCAATTACAAACTCAGAAGTGATAATTCAATATAACAACGTGGAATTTACTGGAAAAGCATCATGTGTAACTGATGAAAAATTAAATGAAAAAATTTCTCAATTAAAATATCCAGGAGAAGACAGAGCTAATGAAAAAAGAGTAGCAATTGAAGTTACATTAGATAATAATACAAAATAAGATAGTAAAAGCAAAAATAATTTTTAATTATAAAACATCTTCATAAAGAATTGATTGGTTCTTTAGTTGTTTATCAAGTGTAGGTAAATATTTCATAATACAATAATTAACAAAATCACTAAAGGAACGAATTCTATAATCAGATGCTAAAACATCACTATGTTTGTCATAGTATTGTTCTAAGTTGTACAAAGTTCTTTTTTGAAGTGGAACTAATCTATTACGTTTAGTCACAAATTTAGGGGCTACAGAAAATTGTTTTTCCTCTTCATTATCTATTTCAACATCAGATTCACCTTTAAGAGAATTGAGTTCAATAGATTCCTGCATTTCAAAGACAAAAATTTTACTTGGAGAAGATTTTGGGAGTCCCGAATTTTTGGAAATTATGTCTATTACATTTCTTGCCTGTTTATCAGTCATTGCCAATTCAATTTTTGCAAGCATTGTAGATCTAAGAGAAGATCCACCTACTCTGGAACCTTTTGATTGACTTACAAATTTACTATCTTCTAAATTTCGTTTATCAATAATATCTATACCTAAAGCATCTAATTTTTGACGAATTGAAGGATAATTTTTTCGATTAATTACAGCTTCAATTTTTTTCATAATTTGATGAAAATCATAGATGTTTTTAAACATAGTGATTTTTTACAATTATAGAAATGATAATCAAATAATTGTAAAATTTATCCATAAGATTCGAATTTAACTTCAAAACTTCCGTCTTCACGCTTATTTTTTTCAGTAACAAAATTTTTGTTTGTTAGATAATCCATAGTTCCATCAATGGTTCCTTGCCAACCACAAACATAGAAAATTGTATTTTCTTTAGTTATTTTTTCCCCCACCAATTCTTCAAGAGCAGATTTACCACTATCAGTAGGTCTCAAAAACTGTTCAATTCTACCTTTATGACCAATCCATGAACGATTAGTCCATTCATCAGGTCTACTGATTGCTGCTCTATATTTGAAATTCCATTTGTCCTTACCTCTATCAATACTTTCATTTTCTAAATCAGTTAAGAGTTGTTTGTAATTTAACTCATCAACGTAACTTGCACCATGCAAGACAACGATCTCTCTTTTGTCGTTTGTGTCATGAAGATGTTGTGCAAAACTGACAAAAGGTGCCAATCCTGTTCCACCGCCAATGCAGACAATTCTTCTATTGTCTTTTTCACCGTTTGGCAATGTATCATTAATAGTTAGATTACCTGCAGGTTTTGCCCAACTAATTTTATCACCTTCTTTTGCATTAAATAATAAAGTAGTTAGCCTTCCAGGAAGAGGACGTCTAACCCATCTAATAACAAATTCAAAGAAACTTTTGTTTTGAGGCGAAGATGTAATAGAATAAGCTCGATTTACAATTTTACTATCTAAAGGTAACCCAAGAGTTAAAAATTGACCTGCCTTAAAATCAGGAACTTTGTCATCAGGTGTAACACGAAAAATGCCTAAATCTTCTCTCAATAATTGAGTGTAACTAATAGTCCCATTTTCCACACTAAATTTTCTCCCAATCAGTTAAGATAGAATTAATTTTTTCAACAATAGGATCATAATTTATTCTAGGTTCGGTACTTACTAGCAATAAAGTTCCTTTAAACGGAATTGTAACTAATGTTACATGATCGTATTCAGTAAAAGTTAGTCTTTCTTTTCCTAAACGAAATGTAAAGTTTTGTGCTTTTCTCCATCTCTCTAATGTATAATGAATAGACATTGCAATTTCATGATCTGATAAAAGAGGATCAAGATTATCTTTTTGTTCACTGTGTAAAATTTTTGATTTATCATTTACGAATCCAGCGAATCTAATATGTTCACCAGAGTTTAAAATTTTTGAACAAAGTTTTTCATAATTTGGTTTTGTTGTTACTTCTTCAACCATTCCCATTCAGGCCTCTCTTCATATTCTTTTTCATCAGTCATAAAAAATCAAAAATTATTTTTTATTTTTCTTAGATGATTGTTTAAAATCATCATATGGAAGTTTGAACTCTTCTTCATCAGAATAAGCTGCTTCAGCATGTTCACTAATATCTAAACCAATGTCTTCCTCTTCAGGCTCAACACGAATTCCAATTAGATGTTTAATTAATTGTAATAAAATCCATGTTCCACCAAAGCCCATAACTGCAGCTACACCAATACCAACTGCTTGAATCCAAATTTGATTATAGTCACCATACAATAATCCGTCAACACCAGATGGGTTGATCATAGTACTTGCAAAGATACCAATTCCAAGTGCACCAACAATTCCTGCAATTCCGTGTACAGAACTTACATCAAGTGCATCATCAATTTTTAATTTATCTCTAATTAGTACAACACCACCATATGACAAGATACCAATTGCAATAGCAAGAACAAAGGAGTGTTCTACACTAATGTATCCTGATGCAGGAGTGATTCCAGCAAGTCCAGCAATTGCACCATTAATGGTTGCAACAATTGATGGTTTGCCAGTTCGCATCCATGATAAACCTGCCCAAATTAATGCAGATACTGAAGATGCTAAGTGAGTAACAATTACAGTATTACCAGCAACACCACCTGAAGCTAATGCACTACCTGCATTAAATCCAAACCAACCTAGCCATAATAATGAAGAACCTAATACAGCAAGAGGAATGCTGTGGGGAATGTTGATTGCCGGACCAAATCCTCGTCTTTTTCCAAGTACCAAAGCAGCGGCGAGTGCGGCCATTCCCACAGTAGTGTGAATTACAATGCCACCAGCAAAGTCAACAACACCAAGTTGTGCTAACCATCCACCACCCCAAACCATGTTAACGATTGGGTAGTAGATGAGCATCGACCATGCAGATATGAAAATAATGAAAGAACTGAATTTCATTCTTTCAGCAATTGTTCCTGTTAATAATAATGGAGTAATACATGCAAACATTAACTGGAATTTTACAAAGAGTACACCAGGAATGCTAGGAGCATATTGTTCTAATGGAGCATCCCAAGGAATGCCTTTCAAAAATGACCAATCAAGATTTCCTATAATACCAGTTGTTGAAGGACCAAACGAAAGACTAAATCCGAATACAAACCACATTACACTAAGTAATGACATTCCAAAAAATATTTGCATGAAAATTGAAACTGTATTTTTTTTTCTCAATAAACCAGATTCAAACAAGCCAAGTGCAGGAATCATTAACAATACTAAACATCCTGCAATTAACATCCATGCGGTATCACCGGTATCTATCATAATTATAATGAAATCAAGATTTTACATTTAACAGTTTTCCAATTTGATTGTCTGTGATAATCAAAAGATAATCAATTTCTAAATTATTATTAACTTTAACTAAGTAAAATAAACATGTTAAAACTTGAAATAATAATTGCAAATAACGATGTAATGAAAATTAGTGAAGGATTAAAACAAATCGGTATAGGAGGATTAACCGTAGTAAAAGTTAGAGGAAGAGGTGCAAAAACTGCAGCTGAAATTCATTCACATAAAGGAATGGAGATTTTTGTTCCTCATTTTTCAGACAAATATCGATTAATGGTAGTTATACCTGAAGCAAAAGAAGAAAAAGCAGTAGAGATTATTAAGAAAAACTCTAGTGAAGGTAAAATTTTCATTTCACAAATGCTCCGTGCAGTAGATATTAAGACTGGAAGTGAAGGTGACGAGGTAGTTTAGATGAAATTATCTTTTGAGAAAATTAGATCATCAAAATTAACCAAAAAAGATTACCTAAAAATTCCAGTTATAGCAGCAATTATTACAATTCCGCCAGTCATTATGACTTATTGGTCAATGTGATAGGAGAAAACGAAATGAGTTTATTATTAATTACAAAAAGAGGAACAGATAAAAAAATTACAGATGAAATAATAGATTCTAATTGGGCAGGTGTGGAATTTAAAAACTTTCAAGAAAAAAGAAAAGATGATGTGTTATTAAAAAGAAGAAAAACAACCACCTTATCTCATAGAGGAACCCAAACTAGACATTTAGAAAAAACTGAAGAGATTGTTCCTAAACCAAAACAAGCTTACATTACTATAAACAGAGGAACAAAAAGAGTCCTAATAGACATAAAATGAAAGCAGAGAAAATTATCCCTCAATTAAGTAAATCCAAAGTCTTTCTCATAAAATTAGGTTTTGCAGCAATTGGTATGACTTTGATTGGATTGTATTTATTTGCAGATTACATCTAGTTGAAATAACAAAATCAAACTAAATGCACTACAGTTGAAATTCCACGTTTATCAATTTCAACATCATTTTCAAATTCACCAATAGTAATAGTAAATGAAATTACATCTCGAGATTTTGCATTTTCTGCATGTAGTTTAAGATGAATTTCCATTTCATCAAATCCCTCAGTAGGTAAATTAGTTTCTTCTAGATATGCACCACATGTGGATTCAATTCTAAATCGATCATCTTTGAAGTGATAACCCAGTTTTAGTTTTCTATTTTTTCTAGGATTGCCTTTAACAACAACATCAATTACTCCAGGCTTTGTTTCAGTATATCCAGATTTTTGGTTTACAAAAACTCCAATTTCTAGAGGTTTACCTGCAGTAGATTCTGCCATCTTTTGAATTCCATCATTCATTATAACATCTACTGCTTTGATTGATTGTGCAACTTTTGCTAACCACTCATTAGTTCTAGCAATAGTTGCCTTAATTCCTTCACGTCTTCGTTTATCTTCATCTTCTGGTAATTTGTAATAATCAACCCATGCTTCATAGTCATGAGAAATGTCTTCGATAAAATCAATACAAGTTCGTTTGTATTCATTAGGATCATCTGTTCTTTCAGATTCATCACCTGTTCTTAATCCATCATAGCCTTCAGGCATTGCCATATCTTGAATCAATTATAGTTGTAAAAAAACCAATCTTGATCGAGATTATTAAATAACTAACATTTTTCCTAATACTGACTTAATTTACCAAGTTATTTCTGATTTTATAAATTCAATAAAAAATTATTTTTTTAATTATAAATAAAAATAGTAACAATCGTCTAACACAACTGTCTACTCAAAGGAAGAAGTAGAAGAGGTTTGTGACGAAAGTCCTGTTGAAGATGGTACAGATGGGAATTTATCTCCTATCTGTTGCTCAGCTACTGCAGATGCTTCTTGAAGAATCTTATCGGTTTCTTCGTTAGAAACATCAGACTCCATATTGAATGAGTCTCCTGCAAGTGAATCCATCATAAGTCCATTAAGTGTCTGGGTCATACTATTCAATTCTGAATCAGCTTCTGGCATGAATCTTCCTAGCGATGACTTCAATCCCTTCATTGTAGACATAGCTGGTCCAATTGCTACCATAGCATCACCAAGATCATGAATAGTTGTCAGTCTTAGTTGAACTTGTTCTAAAGACATTCTTGCATTGCCGAGCATCTTTGTAACTTTACGAATTTCTGCTAATTCGTTAGACAAAACTCTACTTGTGCTAGTATCATGTTGCTGCATTGCAGTCACGACTCGTTGAAAGAGTTGCGCATCTCTTTCTTGCAATTTACCTAACATTGAGTCCATTTTTGATATTTGGACTTGTAGTTTGTTAACTGCTGTTTGAATACGTGGTTTTAATGCACCTTGAGGCTTTACTGCATCGCGTAGTTTGCCAGTTACACTTTGGGTCTCTTGTCGAGCCCATGTACTGTCGAAGTTTGGCATGATAGTAAATTTAGAAATTTAGTCTTAATCAACAGTGTAAATTTAGATCAGTTTTTGAGTAAATTTAGCTAACAAACTATAATGGTCAATTTATCAAAACAAATTATTGGCAAAAATTGCTGTTTTTGACTCAGGATTAGGCTCACTTTCAATAATTAAAGAAATTCAAAAAATTATGAAATCAGATATTGTGTATTTTGCAGATCAAAAAAATTATCCATATGGAACAAAGTCTCAGGCTCAAATAGCCTCAATAATAAAAAAAACAACTAGTATGTTAGAAGAAAAGTTTACGCCTGACATTATTGTTGTTGCATCAAATACACCAAGTCTAATGTTAGATTTACAAAAAGGGAAGATGATAGATGTTAAACCTCCTTTAAAACTAGCACAAAAAAAATCAAAATCAAAAAAGATAGGAATACTTGCAACAAAATCATCTGTTAACAGTAAAGGACTTGAAAACTATGTTAAAGAGAATAAGATTCCAAAATCATATGAAATTTTTAAAATTAATGGAACAAATCTTGTAGATTTAGTTGAATCAGGAAAATTTCTTAATAATAAAAATTATTGTAAAAAAATAATTAAAAAAAGTTTAGAAGAACATATAATTGCAAAAAAAATAGATACGATTACATTATCAAGTACACATTTATTATTTCTAAAAAAATTATTGCAAAAAGAATTTCCAGAAGTACAATTTATTGATCCAGGAAATATGGTTGCAAAAAAAATTTTTTCAAAAATTAAAAATAAAAAATCAAAAAGAAATTCATTAAAAATTTTTACATCAGGAAATACAATAAATTTTAAAAATAAATTAAATAAAATGGGTATTAAAAATAAAATAAATTATTTATCTATTTAGTTTTAGCTTTTCTAAAACCATGAGTAAATGTTTTATCATAAAGTTTTGAGTATTCATATGATTTTGGTTTTATTACATCACCAATAATTACAATGGCTGTCATTGTAATTTTTTCAGCTTTTACTTTACTTGCAATATCAACAAGTGTTCCAATAATTATTTTTTGATCTTTTCTACTTGCTCTATAAACAACTGCTACTGGTGTAGATTTTTTATATCCACCTTCAATGGCTTCTTTTGAAATTTTATTTAACAAATGTACACTTAAGTAAAAAATCAATGTTGCTTGATGTTTTGCAAGTTCAGAAATTTGTTCTCTTTTAGGAACTTTTGTTCTTGCTTCTGCTCTTGTAATTATCATTGTTTGAGTCACACCAGGTAATGTTAATTGAGTTCCAAGTGCAGCAGCTGAGGCTAAAAATGATGTTACGCCAGGCACAACAGTAGATTGAATTCCTTTTTTCTCTAAATTGTCAATCTGTTCTCTAATTGCACCATAAATTGCAGGATCGCCATCATGAAGTCTTACAACCAATTTGTCTTTTTTTGCATTTTTGTATAACAGATCAAAAATTTCTTCTCTAACTAATTTTGCAGCATCATAGAGCTTTCCTTTTTTACATAATTTTAAAATGGGTTCAGGAATCAATGAACCAGAATAAACTACAACATCAGCTTTTTGAATTAATTTTTTTGCTTTAACTGTAATTAGTTCAGGATCGCCAGGACCACAACCAACAAAAAATACGTTAGACACGCTTTACCACCAAAATTGAAAAATATTTTGTAGTTAAAGTTTCATCATTTACTTCACCTAATTTCATTGTTCTTATAATTTCATTTTCTGTTCCTAAATCTTGTCCAATTGCAAAAAGTGAATCACTTGGAAAACCAGATTCCTTTAACACTTCAATTACTTGATCAAAGTATCTACCATCTTTTAGAAATATCATTGATTCGGAATGTCTCGCAATTTCTTTAACACTGGATAAATCATAACAGGATGGAATGATTGCAACCTTTTCAGCTCCTTCTGCAACACTCACACCAACTTTAGATGCAAATGAAAATATGGATACAATTCCTGGAATTACACTAATATTCATTTCAGGATATTTTTCTTTCAAATCTCTATGCATGTAAATCCATGTACTATACAAATATGGATCACCTACTGTAAGATAGACAACATTTTTTCCTTTCAAAACAGTTTCAGCCATTATTTTGGCATTTCTTTTCCATGATTCTTCTAGAATATCTTTATCCTTTGTCATTGGAAAAATTAATTTAATAATTTCTTGATTTTTGGATTTATCTATTATTGATGAAACAACTGATAATGCAATACTTGGTCTATTTTCATTTGAAGCTGGACACATGATAATATCCGCATTTTGGATTGCCTTGACTGCTTTTACAGTTAAGAGTTCTACGTCTCCAGGACCTACACCAATACCGATCAATCCAGGCATGATTTCATTGCCTTTTTCCCCAATTAAAAGCCTAGATTATACTTTTGTAGCAGATATTATTGTGACTGGATTTCTAGCTAACATCATAGTACCAGTAGTTGTTTTTCTACTCTTAGAAATTGTGACTTGTGTAATATCAATAGAATCAAATTTTAGGCTATCAAGAATTTGTAAAACTGAATATAATGTTTCAATTAAGATAATTCCTATTACAATTCTACCACCAGATTTTAGTTTATTTTTAGATAGTTTGACTATTTCAGCAGTATCACCACCTGTTCCTCCAATAAAAATAACATCAGCCATTTCTAAATCAGAAAGTTTTTCTTTAGCATTACCAAAAATTACAGAAACGTTTGAAAGATTAAATTTTTTTAAATTATTTTTAGTTAATTCTACAGCATTTTTATCATAGTCAATTGCTAAAACTTTACCACTAGATTCAATTTGAATTCCCGCTTCAACAGAAATTGAACCACTACCACAACCAATATCATAAACAATTTGACCAGGTTTTAGTCGTGCTTTACTAAGTTGAATTGTTCTTACTTCTTCTTTAGTAATTGGAACTTTTTCAGCACGATCAAAATGTTCGTCAGGTATACCAGGTGTTTTATAATTCCACATAATCTATATTCCTACTTGTTTAATTTTTTTATAAATTAATTCCTGTAGATACATCTCCAAGATGTGTCAAAGTGTAACTTACAATCCATGTAAACAAATACAAAAATACGTAGCTACCTATACCTTGTGTAACAATCTTTTTTCTATCTGATGATGGTAATTGCATATTCATTCCTTTGGCAACTATAATTGAACCGAAAAATACTATTATCATAAATCCAATTGATGCCCATCTTCTTTCTTCACCTTCAATGTCTTCAAAAATAAAAGTAGTTGCAATACCTGCAATTACTCCTAAAGCAATACGCATCCAAAATAATTTAGATAATTTTTTATCTTTTTCACTTTTTTCTGCAGCGTTAATTGGTGGATCTTTTGATGGCTCTTTAGAATTATTTGTGGTAGGAGGAGATTTTTCTGTTTCAGGAGTATCAATATTTTCTTCAATTTTAGGTTTAGAATCATCATTTCCAGGCGTAGGTGCTGATTTTTTCTTTTTAAATTTGGCCAAAGTAAATTTCTAGCGTAAATCAAGCAAACCATGTTTAATATCTTTGGTAAAAACTTGAGCACAGTATAGGAAGGGTATAATTTTAGAGATTAAACACGATAATTATGGCATTAGCTGGAATTGAATTAAGATATTTAGTAAATCAAATTTCTGAACAAGTTCAAGGATACTATATCAGTAATATCTACGGGATTACAAAAGATAGTATTCTATTCAAACTTCATCATACAGAAAAAAGCGATCTCTTTATGATGATTTCAACGTCAGGTGTTTGGCTGACTAAAGTAAAGATTGATCAAATGGAACCAAATAGATTGCTGAAAAGATTAAGAAGTGATTTACTTCGATTAAAATTAAAAAAAATTGAACAAATAGGTGCTGAAAGAATTGCATATTTTACGTTTGAGGGATTTGGAAAAGAATTCATTTTAGTTGGAGAATTTTTTGGGGACGGAAATATTCTACTTTGTAATAATGAAATGAAAATTTTAGCCTTACAGCATTCAATTGAAGTTAGACATAGAAAACTTAGTGTAGGATTAGACTATGTACAACCACCGGAAAATAATTTAGATATTTTTAATTTAACAGAATCAAATTTTGATGATTTAAAAAATTCTGATTTAATTGCTGCAAAATGGTTTGGAAGAACATTAGGATTACCAAAAAAATATGTGGAATCAGTATTTGAAATTACAAATATCGATCCTAAAAAAATTGGTAATTTATTAACAAAAGAAGAAATTACAAAAATTTTTGAAATTACAAAAAATATTATTTCAGATATTGTATCAGGAAATCATGAACCAATAATAGTTGAAAATGAAAAGATTGATGTTCTTCCAGTAAAATTAGGTAAATTAGAAGGTAAAATAACAAATGTTTCTACATTTATTGAAGGATTAGATACAGTATTTACAAAAAATATAGTTGATAAAGGTAAATCAATTCAAACTAGTGGTTCAGACAAAAAAATTAAAGATTTAGAAACTCAAATATCTGAACAAGAAAAAGCAATCGCAACAGTAAAAGAAAAATCAAAAAAGATTACAAATGTAGCAAATTCACTTTATGAAATGATTTCTAAGGGAATTATTTCAATAACAAATGATTCAGCACAAGAAATTTTGGCAACAAATAATGCAAAATTGATTAATGAAAAAGGGATTTCAATGATAATTGTAGAAGATGAAAAAATTAAGATAAATACAGAATCTCCACTTCAATCAATTGCATCTGTTTTGTTTAATCAAGCAAAAAAACAATCAGGTGCTATTAATTCAATTCAAGCAATTAAAGAAAAAACAGAAAAGAAATTAAAGAAATTCCAAAATCAAACTGAATCTGAGAGAAATTTAGAAGTAGTTTCAGAAATTAGAAAGAAAAATTGGTTTGAACGATATAGATGGTTTATGACTACTGATGGATTTCTTACAATTGGTGGAAGAGATGCAGCATCAAATTCTGCTGTAATTAGAAAACACCTAGATAAAGATGATAAAGTTTTTCATGGGGATATTTTTGGATCACCATTTTTTATTTTAAAGGATGCAGAAAATGTACCAGATACAACTATGAATGAAATTGCTTCTGCAACAGTCTGTTTCAGTAGAGCGTGGAGAGAAGGGTTGTATGGAGTTAGTGCCTACTGGGTGCATCCAGATCAAGTAAAAAAATCAGCTCCAAGTGGAGAATTCTTGCCTAAAGGCTCATTTACAATAGAAGGACAACGAAATTTTATCAAATCTGAAACTCTGAAATTAGCTGTTGGAATAATAAAATTAGAAGATAATGATTATGTTTTAACATGTGGACCTCCAGAACCAATTAAAAAAAATTCTATTTGTTATGCAATAATTGAACCAAATGGATTAGAAATGGCTGAATGTGCAAAAAAAATAAGAATTGAATTTTTAAAAATATTTGAAGACATTACAAGAAAAATAAATATCGATGAATTTGTTCGTGCTTTACCTGCTGGAAAAAGTCAAATTAAAGAAATTAGTTTAGGAGATTTAGAAAAAGAAATCTCTACTGATAATGAATTAGAGTAGTTGAATCAGTGTTAAGAGATAATTTCATTCCAGTTTTAATTGATTCAAATTCTTCATCAGTAATTGTAATTAATGGAATATTTGCTAGTGCGCAACCTGTAGCAACTGTTAGATCTGCTTTTTTGCAAATCATTGCAATTGGTGCGGTATTATTTGATTTTATAGAATAGATAGTATATGCACCAACGCTACTACCAATTCCAGATGGAAATACTAAAATTGAATTTTTAATAGATTTTTCAAAAAGGGAATGTTCTTTATCGCTAATAATTCCAGTTTTTTTATCAACTGTTCCTAAAAAATTAATTGGATCATTTGATTTTAAAACAATTCCCTCAACTTTTCCTGAAACTAAAATTTTATTCATCGTGTTTCATCTTCAACAATTTGTTGTAATGATTTTAAATTTATTCCCACACCATTTGAATTTTTTAGATAAAATGCACCTTTAATGCTATTAGTAGTAACTGCATCCACATCATCTTTACAGATCAAAGGAGTAAGACATGTACAACAATCAGAAAGAATTTCACATCCAGCACGCTCAAGTTCTGATATATATCCAATTTTTTGTGCCTGTTCTTTGACTGTTCTAGGTAAGAAAACCATACATCTCTTTTCAAATGAACGACCTTTTAATTTGGCAGTAAGATCTGAAATTTCATCTAAACCTAATTGAGGGCTACCTAATGTAATCAAATCGCCTTTTTCAGAAGTATTTAATTCATCAAAAACATTTTTCATTTCTTTTTCATCAAATTCAATTTTTTCAGTATTTGAATCTCCTTTACTAAAATTAAATTTAGCACAAGTACCAGAGGTTCCCATTCCACCACACATTGCTTTACATTGTCTTTGATCCATTTCACCAAGACCTGAAATATTTACAGATGTATCACCTACTTTTCCAGCAAAGAAACCTAACATTCCATAAGATAATTCATTTGGATTTTTTACTTTCATTTCAATTGTAATATTTGGAGTATCTTCTTTACGTAATGATGAATAAGGACTTTTACCAACAATTGCACTAGCTAATGCACTAAATGCACTTTCTTTATTGGTTTTCAAATCATCATAAGAATTTGCATGTATTGCTGCATTACTTTCTGCAAATGCAACTTGTGTTCCATTTTTTGGAATGTCAAAAATTTCATATGGAATACAAGAAAATGATGGAATCACACCCATTGTTTCATATGAGTTTCTAATCGACAATTGTTTTGAAATAAAATTTTCATCCAATTTGTAATTAGATACATTATCAATATCAAATCCCATTGGATTCAAAGTTGTTTTTACAGTTACTCGTGCATCTTTACTAAGTGTTGAAAGAAATTCTTCTCCTGCATCACCAATTGTATTATAATTTACACCAGAAAGATGAGCCCACTCAATTGGAATTAATTTCTCAGCATCTGTTGCCTCACCAGTTGCAACTAAAATCCTATATGCCATTTGCATAATTTCACCTTGTTCACCTTTTAGTGCAGATTCTTCTTCTCGAGTTAGTTCCAACGGTAAATTATCATTATTACAGTTATAATACTTGTGCGTAAATTCTAATTGAAAATGAAAAAAATACTAACTGGTATGACAAATACCATGAATTCTGTAAAACCACCTAGAATAACAGCATTAAGAGATTTACATGATGCTGAAACAGGTCCATTTAGTATTTTAATTGGAACAATACTATCAGCTAGAACTAAAGATGAAACAACAACAAAAGCAGTAAAAGCATTATTTACAAAATATAAAAATCCAAAAGATCTTGCAAATGCAAAAATCAAAGATGTAGAAAAAATTATCAAATCGATTGGGTTTTTTCATGTCAAATCTAAAAGGATTATAGAAGTTTCAAAAATAATACATAAAAAATACAAAGACAAAGTTCCAGAAGATCTTGAAACATTAGTACAATTACCAGGTGTTGGAAGAAAAACTGCTAATTGTGTTTTAGTATATGCATTTGAAAAACCAGCTATACCAGTAGACATTCACGTTCATAGAATTTCAAATCGATTGGGTTTAGTTGAAACAAAAAATCCAGAAGAAACTGAACAGGAATTAATGAAAAAGATTGATAAAAAATTTTGGATAGATATCAATGATACATTTGTTATGTATGGTCAAAATATCTGTAAACCAATTTCACCAATGTGTGATGTTTGTAAAATTAAGAAAAGTTGCAAATATTATAAAAATCTCAACGTTTCTTAGTCAGATATAAAGTTCCAACTAATATTCCAACTCCTGTTGCAACAACAAATGGAAAGAATGCAAACATGTTTTTTCCTGGATCTCCTGATAAAACTTCAACTAACATTACACCAGAATTAATTGCAGGTGGTTCAGTACTTCCTTCCATTCCATGAACTGAATATGATTCAACCTCAAATTTTCCAATATCCAAATTTGTGACTACTATTCTAGCTCCATTATTTACGGTTAAACCTGCTCTATCAGTATAAGATATAATCGATTTTGCTTCTGGATACCAACCTCTATCTAAATCTCTGTGAATTACAACATATCCTTCATCAGGAGTTTGAACTGCAACCCAGAATTTATGATCTGGAATAGAACCCATTCCTAGTTCAATGAATTCATTATTATCTTCTTTATCATATATTCGAAAAACTGCATTTCCATTTGGATTTGCATAAAGTAAATTATTGTCAATTGTAACTTGCCAACTTGTAGTATGAAGATTATCAAGTGGAATTATAGGTGCATTTCGTAATATTGTGTTAAATTCTTCAGAAGGAATTTCAAGATTTTCAAGTATCAGTGATGGATTTGTTTGTTCTTGAGCAAATACAGGAGTAATTAAAAATCCGAGAAACAAAATTCCTAAAAATAGATACTTCATGAGCTTATGTAAATTCGTTTGAATAAATATCTAATCAACAAAAGGTTTTGGATGATCTAGAATTACTTGTGCTACTTCAGGTCTTAAAATAAATTCAGATGGTGCTTGGCCATTTTGAATCATTTCTCGAAGTGCAGTTCCACTAATTTGCTCCTTTACATCATTATCATGAGGGCATGCCTTTGGAGTTGTATATGTCAGACATTTCTTACAATAGAAGAAAGGTGGGAAAAACACTGGAGAAATTTCTAATTCAGGATAATCATCAAAGATTTTTTGTGCAGCCATTGGATCATAGAATTTACCAACACCAGCATGATCACGTCCTATAATGATATGAGTACAACCATAGTTTTGTCTCATTATTGCATGATGAATTGCTTCCTTTGGTCCAGCATATTTCATTTGAGTATGTAATGTACCAAGTTGACATCTATTTTCAGGATAGTATAATTTTATCATAGTTTCATAACATTTTACAATTACTTCATCAACAAAATCACCAGATTTTTTCTTACCTATTACAGGATTAACAAAAACACCATCACGAGTTGTAATAGATGTTTTTTGTAGCATTTCATGAGCTACGTGTGGTGGATTTCTTGTTTGAAAAGCACAAATTGTTTTCCATCCTGCTTTTGCAAAAGATTCTCTGGTTTGAATTGGTGTTAATCTATTATTTCGAATTTCAGTGTCATTTGGTCTTTGGACAAAATCAATTTTCCCACTAACTAGAAAATCTTTCATTGACATTGTATATGCAACACCAGGATGTGACGAATCGGTAGTACCGTACACTCCTTGAGCTGTTTTCTCCTTATCAAAAGTAAATGTTTCGTCTACATGTAATACTGCAATTCCAATATCATCAGGGTTTTTCAATAAAACATTTCCAGCTTCTTTCATTTTTGAAGCAGTTTCTTCATCTACATCAAGTACAATTGGAATAGTCCATGCTAAATCATTTGCAAGTCTACCACGAGAAACAACACTTTCAAAGTCTTGTTGTCCCAAAAATCCTTCTAAAGGACTAAAAATTCCATCAGCAATATTTTCTACATCATTTGCTAAATCTTCAGAAATAGTTATTGAAAATAATCCTGTAGTATCCACATTAGTAATTCTGTTAATTAATACTCCACCGTGTGCTTTAATTGAATTATTTTCAGACATATCTGACCCTCTATTTATGGTCTATATGAAGGCCACACTCTTTGTTACCACCTTGTTCCCACCACCATCTACCTGCACGTATATCCTCACCAGGTTTGATCGCTCTAGTACAAGGTTCACATCCAATACTTGGAAAACCTTTGTCTAAAAGACAATTGTATGGTAAATTATTTTTTTTAATATATTCTTGAATTTGTTCCCATGTCCAATCAACAATTGGATTAATTTTTAAAATATCATCATGACCATGATCCAATTGGAAAATTTTAACATCTTCCCGATTTTTTGTTTGATCACGTCTTAATCCTGTTATCCAACCATCTAAAGCACTCAACATTTTATTCATTGGATGAACTTTTCGAATTTCACAACAGAGTTTTCTATTATCTACACTTTCATAGAAAAGATTCAATCCCTTTTCTTTTACCATTTCTTCTACTTCTTTAGTATCTGGAAATAATACTTCAATTGAAATATTGTATTTTTTTCTAACAATATCCATAATATCATAAGTTTCTTGTGGAAGCCTACCAGTATCAAGAGTAAAAAATCGAAATTTTGGATTAATTTTTAACATTATATCCATTACAACAGCATCTTCAGCACCAAAACTTGATGCTTTTGCAACTTTAGGATGTAAATTATCAGATACCCATTGTAAAGCTTCTTCGGTTGTTTTAATTGTTGAATTAAGATTGTCGACTTGATCTTGTGTAAATTTTGTCACATTTTCATTTAAAATATTTCTTTTATATTGATTACCCAAAAATTTATGCTGAATTATAAACAAGTAAAAATGAAAAGAGAAAAGATGAATGAAATATCATATGTAGTAGTATTTCCAAATATATTTTCTAAAAATAAAATTCCTCAATTAATTAAAAATATCAAAAAAATTCTTAAAATTAAAAATCAAAAATATAATTCTGTAAAACGTGATGGAGACATTATTTTAGTTGATGCAGATGATCCTGTATTTGCATCATCGGCTATCAATTTACTTTTTGGTATAGAAAAAATTGCAATTGCAAGACAAGTAAAAAATGATTTTCAAAATATAGTTTCAGAAATTACAACTATAGGAGGTAATTTATTATTAAAAGGAGAAAAATTTTTGGTTAAAGTTGAAGGAATATCAAAAGGATTTTTGGTTAAAGATGTAGAAATAGCTGCAACATCTAACATTATAGAAAAAAAATCTAATTTAGGTGCTCATCCAGGTACTGATGAAAATTTTGATAAATTACTTTATACTTTTTTAACAAAAAACTATGCATACATTTGCATTTTTTCAGATATTGGTAAAGGTGGAATTCCATATGAATCAAAAAAACAACAAACAATTTGTGCAGTCTATGATGAAATTTCAGCAGTATCTTGTTATGAAACAATTAAGCAAGGATATGATACAAAAATCATTGTTTGTTTTAGACAAGAATCTGAATTAATGAATTTGGTAAAAATGATTAACCAAATAATTCCAAGATTAGTACAAGAAGAAATTAAAATAGAATTTTATAATTTAAAAATTAATCCAAAAGGAAATAAAAATTATTTAATTTATGTAAATTCCATCATAGAAATTCTATTAAGTTTTTCAAACAAAAGAATATCATTATCTTTGTCACCACTAATTTTTTCTGGAAATTTTATTGATAGTGTATTATATCACATATTTAGTAAAAAGAAAATTCCAATAATACCACTAACAGGTGTAGATAATCAATTATTTTTAGAAGTAAAAGAGATGGGATTAGAGCGAAGTATAAGCAAATTGGAAAAAATGATCAGTATTAGATCAAATGATGTGCCTAAAATTTCAAAAACAGATATAGAATTTGCCTTGAAGACAAAAAAAGAAATTTCTGTTAAATTAGGAGTAAATAATGTTCATGATATTTTAGATTCATTAAATGAAGATCATTGAGAATTTAAACACCATATTTAATTAGAAATTGTGCTCAAAATAGGCGAATTTATCTACCCATGGGGAAGTGGTCATTATTCTCGAATGATGAGATTAAACGATGCATTATCAATTAAAATCAAAGATGAGATAGAAGTTCATTTTTCTAGTAAAGATCATGTAATTGAAAAATTATTGAAAAAATTTCCAAATGAAAAAGATAAAATTCATGAAATTTTAATGCCAACTCCTATTGATGGAAAATTTGGACCAAGTGTTTCAAAATCATTAATGAATATTCTATTACCAATTTCAAATAATCCATCATTAATCAGACAAATAATTAATTATTTGAGAGAAGAAAGAAAACTCTACAACAAAGAAAAATTTGATTTGGTGATTAATGATGGAGATATGGGTTCAAATATTTTAGCAAATAATAGGAATATTCCAAGTTTGTTTGTTACAAATCAATTTAGACCAAAATTATATAATTCAAGATCATATCTGTATCCATCATTAATTTTTATTGCAAAACAAATCAATAAAGCAACAAAAATTCTTGTTGCAGATTCACCACCTCCATATACTATGTGTGAATATAATTTAAATTTCATAAAAGAGGCAGAGCATAAAGTAGAATATGTTGGCCATTTTACAAACGGTAAAAAAATTGAAAATAAAACTAAAACAGATTTAGAAAAATTAGTTGAAAATAATGATTTTGGTTATTGGATGAGAACAGGAAATAAATCTACAAATGATGGAACAGGTCAAAGATATGAAAATGTATTTAAACAAAATGAAATGAGAAATGAGAAAAGGATTATTTCGCATGCAAGGAATGAACCAAATATAGATTCAGTAATTGGAAAAGATGGGAAAAAATATTCAATTTCAGATGCTTTTGAGAAAAAAATTGATTGGATTCAGATTGATATTGGATTTCTCACTGAACAAGAAAAAGATACAGTTTTGAATTTATGTAAATATGTAGTAGTTAATGGTTCACATACGGTAATGGGGGAAATAATGGGAGGAAAATCAAAACCAATTATTGGAATTCCCATATACGATGAACATACTAACAATATCAAATGGGCACAAGAAAAAAATCTTGGAGTTTTAGCCATCAAAACTAAACATGTGGTAGATTCAATTGTAAAAATTAAAGAAAATTATGATGAATATGAAGATAATTTGAAAGATTTTTCGAAGAATTTTATTCCTAACGGAGCTGAAAATTCAGCAGAAATTGCATCTGAAATTTTAGAAGAAAAGAGATAATAGATTATTTTTTTAAAAATTCTCATCTGGCACGCGGGATTTCGATGGGCGAACGGACCGCAAGGGATGATGAAAAAATCCGCGTGTCAGATAAAAAATCGATCAATTTTCTAGTGCGAACGCTTTTATGGAAAAAATTAATCAGAATTTCATTGGTTGTTTGTCCAGAATGTACAGCAAGAGCAAAAAAGAAAATTCTAACTAAATACGAAGAAGAAGTTCCTGAAGAAGATAGAGATAGACAAGATCTTTACAAATTATACGATGAAGTTGATATACCAATGGAAATGGATAAAAATACTAAAAATTTTATTTGTAAAAAATGTGGATTATATGCAACAAGAGAACAAATTTCAGATATTCGATACAAATTAAATCAAAAGGAAAGAACACGTGATGATAAAAGTGATGATTATCTTGAATGGTGGAATAAAAGTAAAAAAGATAAAAATCTAGATAATTAGTGGAATTTTAAAATGGCAAAAAAGAAAGACGATATTCCTGATTGGGTAACTGATGAAATTCAAAATGCTAAATTCAAAAAACCTAAAGAATTAAGAATTTCAGGATATGTTTTAGAACTTTATTATGATGATGATAAAATTGATGTTCAATTGTATGATGCTTTAGAAGATGGAAGACAAATTGTTACAATGGATGTATCAAAAGAGATTGAAATTAAAGAATTAGAAAAAGGAGTTGTGTATGAATTTACTTTTGATCAGCATAAGGCTCCATTAAGTAAAAAAGTTTCAGAATATTTAGAAAAAGAAAAAGAGATTGAAATGAACGCAATATATCAATTTGATCTAAAATCAATTAAATTAATTGATGAAGGTGGATCCAATCAATCTTCTGAAGACGATATTAAATAATTAAATTAATTATCTTTAGTAGAATCTAGTTGTTTTTGGAAGGATTTTCCCAAAATGGGGCTAATAAAATATGGAAATGTATGTTTCATCCATACTGCACCACGAACTACAGACGGTACAATAATTTCGAGCCTAGATGAATTTGCAGCTTTTAAAATTGCTTTTGCAACTGTTATAGCATTTAGAGATGCTGAAGAATATTTGGGCATTTTTTCAAATGAGGGGTGTTCAAAAAAATCAGTTTTGACCATTATAGGACTTACAACAGTTATTCCAACTCCACTACCGCTTAATTCATGTTTAAGACCTTCAGAAAAGCCCAGCATTGCGAATTTTGAAGCACAATAAGATGCAATTCCAGGCAATCCAAAGCTTGCAGCCACAGATGCAACATTGACAATATGTCCAGATTGTTTCTTAATCATTAATGGAAGAAAATTTTTGATACAATAAATCATACCAAAATAATTTGTCTCCATTTGAGATTCAATGTCAGTTATTGATAAATCTGAAACAGAACCATAAATTGCAAAACCAGCATTATTTACTAAAATATCAACAAAATTAAATTTTTGAATTACTTCTTTTGACATAATTTCTACTTGTTCTTTTTTTGAAATATCACATTCACAAATCAATGTAGTTACATTAAATTTTTTTAATTCTTTTTCTACTTCTTCAAGTTTATTTTTTCTTCTTGCAACTAAAATTATAATTGAACCCAATTTTGCAAATTCAATTGCAGTTTGTTTACCAATCCCAGATGATGCTCCAGTAATTAAAACTACTTTATTTTTAAAATCCACAAATAAAAAAAATAGTTTAATGATAAAGTGGTTTCTATTTATTTTCTGTTTTTGGAATTTTGCTCAAGGCTAATTTTACTAATAATAGCCACGTAATTGCTATTGGAACATAATATGTTGCGATTCTCCATCCGATTACGGCATCCCAACCTAGAATTCCTTCAGTGATAGTAAAATCAAATGGATTTAGATTATTGAGATAGGCTATAATTCCAAATTCAGCCAAGCCTGAACCGCCAATTGTGATAGGTAAATTACCAATTGCATTTGCACCCATTACTGCCATTATTGAGTCAAATGGATTTATGATTAAACCAGTTCCTATAGCAATAATCATAAAGGATATTCCATAAAATGACCAAGACACAATTGAAACTAGAAATGAAACAGCGAAGATTTTTTTAGATTCTGGTCTTCTAAAGTTTTCTCTAATGATAGTACATGTTTCTTCCATCCAGTCATTTGCTTGATCAACAATTTTTGTACCTTTTTGTTTTGCCAATTTTTTAATAAGTAATTGTAAAACATTTGGAACTTGAAATGTATGTTTAGAAGATAACATAAACATGACCATCCATAATGTGGTAATTGATATGCTAGTAGCTAAAATTACTATTCCAACAACATATGCACCGTTCAATAATGCAATAATTCCTGCTATCATTGATAATATACCTGCAGCAAGTACTTCAGTAACAATATCAACAAGTGCAATCCATGTTGCTCTTGAAAGTTCTATTCCTTTTTTCTTTAAGTAATAAATTACAATAAATTCTGCTCCAATAAACATTGGTGTTGTAAATTTAATGAATTCACTACCTACTCTTACACCAACTAATTTTAGAAATGAATCAGTATCCCCAAGATATTTTTTTGTAATATATGCAAATTTTACTCCTTGTAAAACTAATTTTATCATCATTGCAATAATTGCGCCAATAAATGGAAATACACCAATTGCAAGAATATCTTCTGGTTGAATATCAAATTGAATAGCAATTAGAATTATGGGGATTAAAGTAACAGGTATAGCTACTAGTCTCCAGTTCATTTGAATTTTTTTTTAAGGAATCAAATATGAAAGTTGATGAAAAAAGCAGTAAATCATAGTGCCTAATTCTAGGCTCAAAAAATTTTTTGATTATAATCTAGTTTGAAATATAAGCAAAGAAGAGAAATCTACACAGATTGAAAACAATTTTTGTTACTGGAACGGCTGGTTCAGGAAAATCATCACTTGTGTCAAAATTACATGAATATTATACAAGAAATGGTGCTTTTTCTGCAATATTAAATTTAGATCCAGGTGTTGAAAGTATGCCTTACAATTGTGATGTAGATGTTAGAGATTATGTAGATTATGTTTCAATTATGCAAGAATACAATCTTGGACCAAATGGAGGATTGGTAATGGCAAATGATTTGATTGCATCAAAAATTGATGAGATTCAAAATGATGTGAATAATATCAATCCCGATTATCTTATTGTCGATACTCCAGGCCAAATTGAATTATTTGCATATCGTTCTAGTGGAAGATTCATTATAGATCAAATTACATCTGATGAAAAAGCAAGTATTTTTCTTTTTGATGGTTCAATTATTACTACTCCAGTAAATTTTGTATCAATTGCACTTCTTGCAACATCAATTAGACTACGACTTAATTTACCAACAATTAATGCAATTACAAAAACAGATGTAATAGATACTAAATTAAAAGATATTTTACAATGGTCAACAAATATGAATACATTAGAAAATGCAATATCTAATGATACAGATGGTGAAACATATTCATTGACTACAAGTATTCTACGAGGATTAAATCTAAGTGAATATGAACAAGGATTAATTCCAATTTCCAATTTAACTGGAGATGGAATTGTAAATCTTGAGAGTGCATTAAGCAGAATTCTTAATTTAGGTGAGGAGGTAGAAGATTAGTTGGTATCAAAAATTACAGTTAAAGCACCATCATCTACGGCCAATTTAGGTCCAGGATTTGACACATTTGGTTTAGCTATAGATGCATTTTATGATGAAGTTACACTAACAAAAACAAAAAAAGGGATTACAATAGTTACAGATGACAACATTCCTACAAATCCAGAAAACAATACAGCTGGATTGGTTGTAAAAAATATGAAAAAGAAATTAAAAATTCAAAATGGTGTTGAAATTCAAATTAAAAAAGGAATTCCAGCTGGATTTGGAATGGGAAGCAGTGCAGGTTCTGCAGCTGCAACTGCAGTAGCATTTAGTAAATTATTCAATCTTAAATTAAGTTCAAATGAATTAGTAGAATTTGCAGGGTTTGGCGAAAAAGCTAGTGCAGGAACAATTCATTATGATAACGTTGCAGCATCAGTTTTAGGAGGATTTGTTATTGTTAAAACAAATCCATTAAATGTTATTTCAATCAATTCACCAACTAATCTTAGAATGTGTGTTGCTGTTCCAAAAATTGGTGTTCCTAAAAAGAAAACTAAAGTTTCAAGAGGAGTTATTCCTAAAAAAGTAAAATTAACAGATTCTGTACAAAATTTAGCAAATGCATCTGCTATAGTTGCAGGATTTTTGAATAAAGATTCAGAGTTAATTGGAAATTCGATTCAAGATGTAGTTGTAGAACCAGCAAGAAAACATATGATTCCAGGATTCGACAAAGTGAAACAAAATGCGCTAAAAGCAGGTGCATATGGTGTAACGATTAGTGGAGCAGGTCCTTCAGTAATTGCATTTTCAAAAAATTCATTTGATTTAAAGAAAATTAGTTCGGCAATGTCAAGGGGCTTTAAATCAAAAAATATTGATTGTCAAACAATAATCTGTAAACCAAGTAAGGGTGCAATTCACCAAAAAAAATAATCAGATGAGGGAATATGAAAAAAGCAGTAATTGTGTTTAGTGGTGGGGTGGATTCAGTATGTGTTGCATCATTATTAAAATCAAAATATGATCTATATGGAATTACATTTTCATATGGTCAAAAAGCAAATATGGAAATTAATGCTGCCAAATCTTTTGCAAAAAAACTTGGTTTAAAAGAACATAAAATTATTGATATAGATTTTATGAAAAATCTTTATGGAAATTCAAATGTTTTAACTAGTACAAAAAGAAAAATTCCTACAAAATTTGAATATTCTATTGTTGTTCCAATTAGAAATGCAGTGTTTCTTTCAATAGCATCTGCATGGGCATTTACACTTAATGCATCACTAGTAGTTTATGGTGCACATACTGGAGACACAAATTATCCGGATTGTCGTCCAAAATTTGCAAAAAAATTAGAAAATGCATTTAATGAAGGGGAAATAGATGGAATAAATTCAAAATTACGAAAAAGTATTGAAATTTGGTCACCATATAGAAAGGGATTGTCAAAGAGTGACTTGTTAAAATCAGGTTTAAAGAATTTGGGTGATTCAATCTTTAAGACTTGGAGTTGTTATGCTAATAAAAAATCTCATTGTGGGATTTGTGAATCTTGTAATAATAGAAAAATTGCATTTGAAAAAGCAGGAATTACAGATAAAACAAAATATCTAAAATAATTAAATTATCTTAAAATTTTCTTTTTTAGAATTAAACTTCTGATAATCACATACCAAACTAAAAAGAATGATGCAAAAATTCCAGTAATCATGTAATTATGTTGTTCTGTAGTTAAATCCTCAAATGTATCAGTAATGAATACTGCTGATAGAAATGCAATTACAATAAGACCAACGCATTCAGCAGCATACCAAATCCAACTTGGAAATGACTCTTTCGGAATGTGAACATATGGATTTGCTTTACCCATATTGATGATGAAAAATTTTGATTATTTAATTTTTGAGATTCTTAAAATGGTAAATCTGAAGAGCGTTTTCTAATTAGTGCCAAAATACCCTCTTTTTCTTCTTTATTTTCATAAATTCCTCTAAATGCTGATGAAGAAAGAGTTGCATCATTTCTAACGCCTCGCATTTTCATACAAAGATGTTCAGCATCAACAAATATTGCTACACCTTTTACACCTTGGGCATACAATTCATCGGCAATATTTTTAGTTATACGTTCTTGAATTTGTAATCTTTTTGAGTATTTTTCAACTAATCTAACTAATTTTGAGATTCCAAAAACTCTTCCATTTGGAGAATAAGCAATGTGAATTTTACCATAAAATGGCAACATATGATGTTCACACATTGAATAAAATTGAATATCTCGTGCAATTACTACATCAGAATCCTCAGAAAATTGTACAGATAATTCTGAATCTGAGTCATAACCACCAAAAATTTCTTTATACATATTTGCAATTCGTTTAGGAGTTTCTCTCAATCCTTCACGGGTGGGGTCTTCACCTACTTCAATTATCAATTCTCTTACGAGTTTTTTTACACGTTCTTCATCCATTTTGTAATTTTATCCATTTTTTCTAGTATTTGAACCTAATCTGATTTTTAAGCAGGTGCTAATGCTATGGTGCTCCAATGAATTTATGTAATTGAGGAACCACCTTTACGTCGATATAATATGGAAATACTATGTCATAGAAATTAAGCAATAAATCCAGTGAAGGTTCAGAAATTCCATATGTGGGCTGAATTACAAATCCATCAATGTTCTCTTTTGAAATAATTTCAAAAATATTTTCAATTAATTTTTTGAATTCAGTTGGTTGAGTTTTAGAACTAACAACTATTTTGATAAAAGTTGTTTTTTTGGAATTTACAGAAGATTCAAGACATTTCATTGTATGAGAAATTAATTTTTCATAATGTTCTGAATCTACAAAATCAGAATCTTTTGTTTTAAATTCTATTTTTATTATATCAAAATAAGGCAAAACATGATTAAAACGATCAATATCAAAACAGGATGATTCTAAATATGTAGGAATTTTTTTCATCTGAATATGTTTTGCTAATTGAGCAACAGCTTGATGTTGAATAAGAGGATCACCTCCAGTAAAATTTACTTTGTAAGTTTGATTTTGTAAATTAGAATCAATTAATTTAGTTGCTTCATCAATTGAATATTCCGTACCAGAATCAAGCGGTAATGATTCTTTTGTATCACAGTAAAAACATGTGAAAGGACATCCAGCAAGTCTTACAAAAAGAGTTTTTGTTCCATAAAGAATACCTTCTCCCTCAACTGATGTAAATATTTCAAATAGTCTTACTTTCAAGTAACAATACTAATTTTTTTCATTATTTATTTAATGAGTTTAATCTATACAATTTTCGGTTCTTTAGTATAAAATAATCCAGAAATAAAGAAGACTACACCCAAAATCCCAATTGTGCTACCAATCAATTCAACTTGACTTTGTAATTCTCCACCCATTGGAGACCATAACCAAGCCATTAAAGCACCAACTACAATCATTGGAATACCTACTCCAACAATAATGGATTTTGAGACCATGTTGAAACTCTTTAGAAAATGTATATGAAGCTTATGTTATCTTGACTGAAATTCCAATATTTTTTAGAACAACTTTTAATTCAGAATAGACTTTTTTTGCATCATTTATTTGATTTTTTGAAAGTAATTCTCTAATTTCAAGAATTAATTCATTTGCATTATCAATTTCAATTTGATCTCTACCCAGATCTTTTGCTTGCATTAATTTTTGATCAATTTGAACTAGGAATTTTTTAAAGAAAATTTTGATAGCATTAGATTGTTTTTCAGCTATAGAATTACGTATTTCATTCTTGATAGATTTTATAAGATCTTGTAATTCATTGAGGTTTTTTGAGGAATCTTCATCAATTTTGATTTGGTTACGTATGTCTTGAATTAGTGAATAAACTGTAGTGAAATTATCATCATTTTGTTTGATTTTATGTTTTTGAGAAATTGATTCTAAAGTTTTTACATATTTTTCTAATCTATCAAGTTTAGATTCCAAGTTTTGATTAGATTTTTGTGATACATTTACTACAATTACCTTTTCTGAAGATTGTGAAATAATTCTAGAAATTTGCATAAATGAGTTCATTGCTGAAAGGAAATCTTGTTTAGCTTTTTCAATATCATTATATGATAATGATTTATCTAAGGATTCAACTGCTCTATGACCTTTTTCATATAAAATATTGATATTATTTGGTATTTCATTTTCATATTTTTTATCTAATTGATTTACAATTTGTTTATCTGCTTGTATGGCAATACGCAAGAGAATATTTGGATCGTTTTGTCCATATGCTTGATTAGCTAATGATGGAGAAATTGTACCAAAAATCAAAACAATGATTGCAAATAATGCTAATTTTTTCAATTATCTTCCTCCATATTCTTGCGTAATTTTACCAAATTTTGTAAATCTTTCTTTTCTATTTCAATAATACCTTCACGTTCTAATCGTTTTACTGCACGCCACATTGTAGTTCTAGGTTGTAAGAAATTCTTACGTAATTCACTTTCGAGAGATTCACCATTATTATCAAAAATAAATTTGACTAGTTCTTTGTCATCCTCTCTTAAATCAGGTTTTAATTTAAAAATTGTTTCAAGATCTAAAGTATCATTTTTCTGAATTGTTACAATCTCATCTATTGTTTTATCAATCACTTCAACGTTTTTTTGTCTTTTTCTAACAATTATGATTATAGAAACTAAAGCAATGGCAATAATTCCACCAACTATTCCAGCAATAATTGTATTCAAAGAATTATCTTCTTCGTTTTTTATCTCTTCAATTGGATTTGAAATTGAATTAGCACTAAAAAAATAATCTATTTCAGTTGAACCTGAAGATAACGTTAATTGGTTTTGTTCATTAATAATTTCCATATTCAATGGAAGGTTAGTCATTCCAACAATAGCAGAATTTTTTGGCAATAGTAATGTAAAATCAGAAGGAGAGTCTAAAGAGAATGTCCACAATCTACCTTGTTTTGATACTAAGTCATGAATATCATATTCAATAGTAATTTCAGATGAACCAAAAGTTTGGATTAAAGCCGTATCATATAGGATATCAACATCCAATAGAAATCCATTATCTCCTATAACCACTAAATTATCGATTGTACTTCCAAAAAGATTTACTTCGTAATCTGTTAAAAATGGATCAACATCAATTTCTGCTGAAACGTGAGTTGAGCCATCTGGATAAATTATTAGATCAAGATCTCTAGGAGAACTAAAGGAAGACTGGATTGGTAGTAGGGATGCTACAATTATCATACTAGCTACCAAAAGGTGTACTTTGACCATCGTGTCAAAGATACTATCATTCCTTACAAAAAGTATTCCCTCTTCTCCTAGAGATATTTTCGATTGGATTGGTTCGATTAATAGGGTCAACAGGGATCAATACCTTAGATTCATGCTCTCTACTAGACTTTGGAATCTTTTGAATTCTTGGAAAAAGCCTAGACCTTTTTCAGTTATTTGAAAGACTCTATTTCTATCATTTTTGACTGATTCTACTAAGCCAGCGTCTACCAATTTCTCACATTTGTCTAATACTGCATAGTGAGATAGGTTGGCTTTTCGAGAGATTGCAGATACAATGATTCCTTCACGACCACCATTAGCAGTAACATCTAGGATATCACCCATTATGCCCATTTCGGACCTATACTGTTGTTTTGACATGCATTAGTATAGAATGGTGTTGTTAATGAGGAACATTTTGAAACTTTATAGCGGAACACATAGCGGAACACCTGTTTCACTGAAAAAAATCCCCCATTTTTGGTAAAAATGAGAATTTTATCAAAATTTGTATCATAAATGAGGCTAAAAAATTGGATCAAAATTCATTCACAAGGTCAGCTTTGAGATTCGTAATAACTTTTTATTCCCAATTTCAATAAGAAATCATAAAATGTTTGATAAGTTCAAAGAAGAAAAAGGAGGAGAAATGACGGAAGAAAGAATTGAAGAGAATGTAAATGAAGAAGAGTCAGTAGAAACATCAACAAATAATGAATCTACAATAGGAATTGGCGAATTAATGGGAAAACGTGCAAAATTAGAAGAGGCAATTGACTATGTTGGTTTAATGATAAAAAATCTTAAGGATAAAAGAACCATGCTTGAAAAAGATATTGAGGAAGAGTCAGTAGATATCAAAAATCTTAAAGAAAAATTAGAAAAAGTTAGTGAATACATTGATGAAGAGAATAGAGGAATTCAAGAACTGGCTGATAAAAGAATGAAAGTAGAAAATGAAGCAGATGAGGTTGCCACAATTATCAATAACTTAAGAGATAAACTTTCAGGTATTGATACTATCGTAGGTGAAGAAGGTAACAAAGTTAGACAAATTAAAGAAAGTAGAGATTCTGTAGAAAATTAGAAAAATTTTGAACTTGTTTGTTCTTTACTAGTAGATGGAACAGATGGGAACATTTCACCAGTTGAACTTTCAGCAACAGCAGATGCTTCTTGTAAAATTTTCT
The DNA here is from genome assembly GCF_001541925.1 of Nitrosopumilus sp. Nsub. GTDB lineage: Archaea > Thermoproteota > Nitrososphaeria > Nitrososphaerales > Nitrosopumilaceae > Nitrosopumilus. The sequence continues at coordinate 62,041 of NZ_LQMW01000008.1, read as the reverse complement.
CAGATTCTGCATTAGTAGTTTCATCAATACCAAATGCTGCATCTCCTGCGAAACTTTCAGTCATAAATCCTCCAAGCATTTCAGCCATTTGACCAATTTCTTGTTCAGCACCAGGCATCACTTTTCCTAGTGATGATTTTAGATTCTTCATTAAACCCATTGTTGGAACCATAGCTACTACAGTATCACCTAGATCATTACATGTTGATAATCTTAATTCAATTTGTTCTAAAGCAATTCTAGCACTGCTTAAAATTTTTGTAACTTTTCTGACTTCAGCTAACTCATTTCCTAATACTTTGCTAGTTTGAACATCATGATTTTGTGTTGCAGTAACAATTCGTTGAAATAATTTTGCATCACGGTCTTGCAAACTAGTTAACATAGAATCTAATTTTTTGATTTGTAATTGTAATTTTTTAATACCATCTTGAACTCGTGGTTTTAATGGACCTTTAGGCTTAATTGTATCATTAATTTTATCAGCTATACCTGTTTTAGGTTGTTTAGACCATTTATCATTAAGACCAGTCATAAATTAGATTCTGAAATTATTACTTAATTTCAAGTGTAAAAATTGCTTAACAGGACGTGAAATTTAGTTAGCTGAAGTAAAAATATTTTTTATAAGAGAATTTGTGATTTTGTTTATGGATAAAAAAATTGTGATTTTGTTGATAATACCGATTATTGCATTTATTGGATTTGGTTGGATAACAGGTTTATCAGATGAAAAAGTAAATTCTGATGAAATTGTATTTCATATTACTTTAGCAGAGCCTGGACTATACACTAATGGTGTTTATACTGATAAATTTTTGATTGAATCAGGAACATATTTTTTTAGATTTGTGCCTAATGGCAGTAGTCCTGAAATTTTATCAATAAAATTAATTGGTCAAAATTTTGAGATGAGGGAAAATTTTAAGCTCATAGGTATTCCACATGAATCTGAAACTACAAAATATTTCACATGGGAATATAATGGAAATGAAAAAATTGTGATTGATTCATCAGAGGAAATTTCAATCCATATTGATCCAAATGGGAACGTAAATGGTTCAGTATCAGTAGATTTGATCAAGATAGAGGCGTAAACCCCATAACTGCAGAACACTTAGAGATTTCCTCTTGTGGTCAAGCGTCTAAACGCCTGAGTGCCTTTTTCGTTCTGCGGGGTTACGCAAGTTAGTCGATAGAAATAACAACTTTCGACATTAATTACTATAGAAAATTTTAATATTTAACATTTTTTAAAAATAATTTCTAATTATAATGAATTTATTCAAATTATTTTAATAATTTTTCAATAAATCGATCTATAAATTACGAATTTGGATTTTAAAACTGATGAAATTAGATGGTAAAGTTGCTTTAGTTACGGGCGGAAGTCGAGGAATTGGATTTGCGATTGCCAAAGTTTTATCAGAAAATGGAGCATCAGTAGTAATTACAGCAAAAAATTCTGATAGAATAAAAGAAGCTGAAGCAAAAATTTCAAACTCATTTGGAATAACATGCGACATTAAAAAAATGAGCCAAGTTCAAAATGTAGTAAATCAAACAATTAAAAAATTTGGCAAATTAGATATTTTAGTAAACAATGCAGGAATATTTCCAAAAATAAAACAATTACATAAAATTGATGAAGAAGAATGGAATGATGTATTAGATGTTAACTTAACTGGACAGTTTAGATTTACTAAAGAAGCAATTCCATATTTACAAAAAACATCAGGTTGTATAATCAATATTTCATCTGATGCAGGATTAAAGGCATATCAAGGATTTAATGCAGATGCATATTCTGCGACAAAAGCCGCTTTAATTGTACTTACAAAATGTTGGGCATTAGAATATGCTAAAGACAAAATTAGAGTTAATTGTATTTGTCCAGGAGTAGTAGATACAGATATGACAAAACCATTTTTAAAAAATCAAAAAGATGTAGAATTTATGAATAATGAACATCCATTAGGAAGAATTGGTCAACCTGAAGAAATTGGAAAAGCTGCATTATATTTTACATCAAATGATGCATCTTGGGTAACTGGAGCAGTACTGACAGTTGATGGTGGAGAATCAATTAAATAAATTCACATGAATTTAATACACCCCAGACATTACGAAATATCGTGGAAGATAAGAAAAAATTTAGAGCTAAACTAATTATTCTACTGGGGGTAATTTGGATAGTAATTACATTACCATTACCATGGATAATTAACAATCCGGCAGTTTCAGCAGATCAATTTAACACCATTTTAGGAATTATAGGAGTAATGTCAATTCCATTCATAATTTTAGGAGTTGCATGGTCATTAAAACCAGAATTAACAACATAAGAGAATATCACAATTGAACAATATTCCAATTTCAAATAAAATCCCTGAATTAGATATTGCAATAAAAGCTGCACAAGAAGCCGGAAATGCAATTTTAGAAATTTATGAGAAAGATTACAAAACATTCACTAAATCTGATGATTCGCCTGTAACAGATGCAGATTTACAAAGTAATAAAATAATTAATGAAATTCTCTCAGTAACAAATCACTCAATTCTTTCAGAAGAAGATGTTGATAACAAAAATAGATTATCAAAAGAAACGATTTGGATAGTAGATCCACTTGATGGAACTTCAGATTTTATTGACAAAACTGGTGAATTTACAGTAATGATTGCATTGATACAAAACCAAAAACCAATTTTAGGAGTAATTGCATGGCCTACAGAAAAAATATTATTTGTTGGACAAAAAAATTATGGTGCATTTAGATATTCAGATAATAAATGGGAGAAAATTTTTGTTACTAAAACTTCTGAACTCTCTAAATGTAGAACAATAGGTTCCAGACATCATCTATCAGATAAAGAAAAAAAATTCATTAAAAAAATAGGAATTAAAGATTTTACAAGTATTGGAAGTTCGTTAAAAGTTGGTAAAATTAGTTCAGGTGAAGCAGAGGCATACATTACTACAACAAACAAAATGAAAGAATGGGACACAGCTGCATCTTATTGTCTCATTACAGAAGCTGGTGGAAAAATGACAGATATGTTAGGAAATGAATTAACATATAACAACAAAAATGTACACCATCAAAATGGCATTTTAGTGACTAATGGATTAATTCATGATAAAATTTTAGAGGAATTTAAAAAATTAGAGTAGGTTTCTTTCATTAAGAAAGTCCTTTACTTTATTTGCACTATCTGCAAGAGGTTCATGTTCAGTATCTATAACTAAATCTGCTTTTTCTGGAGCTTCGTACGGATCATCAATTCCTGTAAATCCTTTGATTTCTCCTTTTCGAGCCTTGGCGTACATGCCTTTGACATCTCTTTCTTCACATTTTGCTAATGAACACTTGACGTACACTTCTGCAAATTGGTCACCTGCAGAAATTATTTCTCTAGCATTTTCTCTATTTTCAGCATATGGTGAAACTAGAGATACTACACTTGGAACACCGTGATTTAGCAAAAGCTTAGCTAAATGAGCAACTTTTTTGTTATGCTCATCACGTCCTGCTTTTGAGAAATCTTTTGGTGAGAACCATTCTCTTAATTCATCACCATCAAGCATTGCCAAATTTGGAATATCTTTCTGCAAATCTTTTACAATTGTGGTCTTACCTGAACAAGGAAGACCAGTCATCCAAAGAATGAAAGGTTTCATGCTAAAAATATTGAAATTACTAATAAAGAGTTTACGTTAACTTTTGGCCCAATTTTGATTTTCTAAATAATCAATTTCTTTAATCATATCTTCCATTTTTTTTGAAACAGTCATTACAGATTTGAATTGCTCATACATTTCTAATTCTTCCTCTTTAGAAATTATTTCAGCTTCAGCCTTATCAAAGAAATTTTCTTCCTTTTTCATATGATCCATAAGATAAGTTGAATATGTTTTCAAAAATCTTGCGACAGGTTCTCTTGCATCTTCACCATTTTTCCATCTTTTAACATGTTTTTTTATTTGAACTGCAATTCTTCTTGAAAATTCATGTTCTATCAATAACGCTCGTATTTCTTGCTTTAAATGATCATAGCTTGCAACACATGGAAAATATGAGTCCTCTTCTCGTGAATAATGAATTGAATCAAAGAATTCTTCAATAACAATTGTAATTTTTTCTAAATCTGATATTGGAATATTTTTACCTGCATAAAGATCAGTATAACATTTTATGATAATTTTATCTAATCGTCTAATTTGTTTATGATCTTCACGTAATGAATCAGTTGCACTCAATAAGAAAAATATTCGTGTATTGGATTTAATGTTTTACAAATAATCAAAACACTCATGAAAAATTCAGTTTACTTTTTAACCATATAGAATTTCAATCAATTAATAATGAATACAGTTACTTTAGCAATATTGAATTTGTTCACTTCACAAATTGAAGGTTTTTCATTTTCAGAAATAAATTCATCAGTTATTTTGAATAAGATAACAGAAATTCAAACTTCAATTTCATCACTATCGATACAAGATGAACCAATTGCTACTGCACCCATCATATTACTTGCAGCAGGAGTTGTAATTTTTCTTGGAGTTGCAGGTGAAGCATTTTTTAAAAAAACAGGAATTCCAGACGTAGCATTTTTAATGATTCTAGGAGTGATAATAGGACCAGTATTTGGAATAATTCAAGCTGAAGCTGTAATTCAAGTTGTACCATATTTTGCCGCACTTGCATTGATAATTATTATGTTTGATGGAGGATTAAATTTAGATATTAAACATGTTGTAAAAACTGCACATTATTCAGTAACATTAGCAATAATTGGTTTTATTTTATCAGTGATAATAATTTCAGTTGCAACTCATTATGTATTAGAATGGACATGGTTAGAAAGTATTTTGTTAGCTTCAATTGTTGGAGGTAGTAGTTCAGCAATTGTTTTTGGTTTAGTCAGAAATATCAGAATTTCAGAAGAAACAAAATCAATTTTAAGTTTTGAGTCAGCAGTAACTGATATTCTTGCGACAATTATCGCATTTATTTTGTTTGAGGCTGTTCTAGCAGGTCATTTTGATTTACAAACATTACAAGAAACAATTGGTAGAGCAGTAATTGTCGGATTAGTTCTAGGATTTGGTGTTGGAATACCCTGGATGTATATTTCAACAAAACTTGGAAATGCTCAACATGCGTACATGTTAACATTATCAATCTTATTCGTACTATTTTTCTTGGCAAATTCATTTGGAGAATCAGGTGCATTAACAGCATTAGTGTTTGGTTTAATGATTGGTAACAAAAGACATCTTTCTAGAATTCTTAGATTTAAAGTTCCTAGAATTGAGATGGATGATCCAACTCACAATCAACTAACATTTTTGGTAAGATCATTTTTCTTTGTATTTGTTGGATTAATGGCAACATTTGGACAAATTGAATACATGATTTTTGGAATTGTCATTACAATTGCAGTATTTGTTGGTAGAGCTGGTGTTGTAAAAGCTGTTTTAACAAAAAGATTTTCCAGATTAGATAAATCTGTAACAAATTCAATGATTCCGAGAGGGTTAGCTGCAGCAGTACTTGCAACTTATCCAATTACCATGGGATTACCAAATGCTGAAGCATATCCACAGATGATATTTTTCATAATTCTATCTTCTGTTATAATTACAACTATAGGATTAGGAAAATCAAAGAAAATTCCACCACCTGATTCAATTCGAGGAGGATTTGTTAAACCATCAGATGATTCACCAGATAATGAAATTGCTACTGAAGTAGATGAATATCACGGAAAATTTGATGGCGGATTTGTTAAATCATCAGATGATTCTAAATAGTAAATTTTTCATTAATTTTTTTAAGATATTTGTCGTTAAAATGATTAAACAACTGAATTTTTGGTTGATCTAAAGCCATAGCTCCAGGTCTAGTATTGACATGTTTTTGAGAGATTTTTTGTTGCTCTAAGAGGTTTTCTAAATCTTGTTTTGAAATTATTTCTAAATTTTTTACTAAGATTTCAAGCTCTTTTTCAAATCTAATTTTTATTTCAGAAATAGGTGGTTCAGCACCAATAATTTCTTGGGTCATTATATTTCCAAATACTTTTTTGGTTAATTCTAACAATACACTACCACAAAATTAGTGATATAAATTGAATTTGATATTTATCAGTCTTAAAAATACTGTTTAAGCAGGTTCACCTAGAAAATGTACGGTGTCATTATTGACAACAACTGTTCTGTCCTTTGGGATATGGTATAATTTTTTTGAACCATTTAGTGACTGTACAATAAGTTTTGAAAATGGATCTTTTAGTGATTTGTATAAGATTCCTTTATCTCCAACAGATTGAGACCAATGAACTCCATTTACGAATGAAATTGTTTGAAATTTTACTACCTGATATGAATAAACCATCTTCAATTAATTATTAATTATTGAAGTCATTAAGGATTTTCCTCCTATCAAGGCTGCAATAGATAATCCAACGTTTGTGAAAATATTAACAAGAAATGAAACGTATTGATTACTTTCAAGCAGATTACTAGAATCAAGTGCAAAAGCTGACATTGTAGTCAATGAACCACAAAAACCAACAGCAGCAAACAAGGAATATTTTGAATCAAGATGCCATTGTTGTGAAATGACTACAAATATTCCAAGAATAAATGCTCCAACAATATTGACTATCAAAACGTTAACAGGTAAAGTATTGAAAATTAGTGGTGATTCAGTAAGTTTGTATCTTAGAAATGCACCTAAAACAGAACCTATTCCAAGAAAAATAAATTCCAAACCTTTCATTGATATGAAATTGTCATTAGAGCTTATTAGTTATATTATCAAAGAAACGTGCCCACATTTTTATAGCTTTGAAGATTCAAAACCAATATGTCGATAAAATTACGATGTAGTGATTATGGTTATGAATGTAATCTTACTCTAGATGAAGAATTAACTGTAGGTCTAATAGAAAAATTAAGAGATCATTTTGAAGAAGAACATGGACTTGATTATACTATAGAAGCAGTTACACAAATGATTACAAATCGTGGACATTCTTTAGAATCAATTAAAAAATAATATTATTGATAAAAATCAGGTTCTTGATCTTTTTTCTGTTTTGGAAGTTCTTCCATTACAGCTTGCACAACTTCATTGTGATTATATGTCAAATGTCTGAGAAATTTAGCAGATTGATCAATCCTTGTTTTTTCATCAGCAAAAATCATTTCAGGACTGCTTAATTCAGCCATCATTTCTTTGCATTCCTTACAAGGCTCAAAATCAAGATAAAGTTTCATAACTAATGTAATTATCCTCAGTATTTAGACTATTTTATGGTTTGAGGTATAGGTGCTTCCTTTTTTTGTGGTTTGACCTTATCGACAGCATCAATCAAATCTTGTTGTGTAATCTTAATTTCTTTGATATTTTGAGATTTTCCAGCAACATATCTTTTCAAAGCAACAAGAGCAGCTCGATTAGTAATTGCAGTTATTTCTGCACCACTAAATCCATCTGTAATTTCAACTAATTTTTTCATATCGATATTGCTGTCAAGTGGTTTCTTTTTTGTATGAATCTCAAAGATGTGCTTTCTTCCATTAGAGTCAGGATTTGCAACTTGGATAATTCTATCAAACCTTCCTGGTCTAAGTAATGCTTCATCAACAATGTCTAGTCGATTAGTCGCTCCAACAATTAACACATTATGTAATTCTTCTAATCCATCAATTTCAGTGAGAATTTGTGAAACAAGGTTTTCAGTTACATGAGAATCAGAACTTCCACTACCTCTTTTTGGAACAAGTGCGTCTATTTCATCAAAGAAAATGATACATGGTGCAGCTTGTCTTGCTTTTCTAAAAATTTCTCTAACACCTTTTTCAGATTCACCAACCCATTTTGATAATAATTCAGGTCCTTTGATGCTGATAAAATTCGATTCTGTTGTTTTTGCCAATGCCTTTGCTATCAAAGTCTTACCAGTTCCTGGAGGACCATGTAGTAGTACGCCTTTTGGTGGTTTTACCTGGGCATAATCATATGCTTCTTTGTGTTTAATTGGCCATTCAATGGATTCTTGTAATTCTTCTTTTAATTCATCAAGACCTCCAACATCATCCCAACTTACATCAGGAATTTGAACTAGAACTTCTCGTAGTGCACTTGGTTTGACTTCTTTTAGTGCATATGTAAAATCATCTTTACTGATTTTTATTTTTTGTAGTACTTCTTTTGAAATTTCTTCTTCATCTAAATTAATTTCAGGTATTATTTTTCTTAAGGATCTCATTGCAGCTTCTTTTGATAAAACTTCTAAATCAGCTCCAACAAATCCATGAGTTGTTTTTGCAATTTGTTTAATGTCTACATTCTCATCTAAAGGCATTCCACGTGTATGAATTGAAAGAATATCAAATCGTCCATCTTCATCAGGAATTCCAATTTCAATTTCTCTATCAAATCTTCCAGGTCTTCTTAGTGCAGGATCAATTGAATCAGGTCTGTTAGTAGCTGCAATTACTACAACTTTTCCTCTGGATTTCATACCATCCATTAACGTCAATAATTGAGAAACTATTCTTCTTTCTAGTTCACCTGAAACTTCTTCTCTTTTTGGAGCAATTGAATCAATTTCATCAATGAAAATTATACTAGGAGAATTTTCTTCAGCTTGTGAAAAAATTTCTCTTAGTCTTTCTTCACTTTCTCCATAATGTTTTGCCATTATCTCCGGACCACTAAGGGTGGTAAAATTAGAATTTGTTTCACCCGCAACTGCTTTTGCAAGTAGAGTCTTACCAGTTCCTGGAGGACCATAAAGCAAGACACCTTTTGGAGCTTCTACGCCTATTTTGTCAAATAATTCAGGGTGGCGCATTGGTAATTCTACCATTTCACGAATTTTCTGAACTTCGTTTTTTAGACCACCTAATTCGTCGTATGTAATCCTTGGAACAGAGGAATCTACAGCTTTAGTTAGTGATCCGAGTTTGAAAATTGTATTTTCAGTAACAATTACTGGTTTTGATGGTTTGGTATTTGTTACAACAAATTGAACTTTACTTCCCATTTGCGTATTAAGTGATATCGAATCTCCATTAGAAAATACGTGATTTAGATAATTGTATATCATGTATTCTTGTAATCCATCAGTTGTAATTTTTTCCGTTGGAGATAAGGTAATTTGTTCTGCGTTTGCAGCTTCAACTGATTTAATAGATATTTTATCATCTAATCCTGCACCTATATTTTGTCTAGTAATACCATCAATTTTGATTAAACCTGCACCATACTCTTCTGGTGATGCTGGCCATAGTTTGACATATGTTTTTTTGTTGAAAGTCAATTCTAATATTTGACCAACATTCCAGTTTTGTTCTTCAATTATTTTAGGATCAATAATTGCTCTACCTTTACCAACATGTTGTTGTTGAATTTCATTAATTTTTAATATTATTTTATTCATAATGTAACCTCAAAAAAATGAGGGGGTTATTCAACCTCCACTTTTTTACCAGTTTGTTTTTCCTCAATTAGTTTGAAAACTAGTTGTAAGATTCCATTTTTGTAGGTAGCTTTTGCTGAGTTTTCGTCAACTTTTTGTTGAAGTGGAACTTTACAATGGTATTTTTTTTCACCATGTTTTGCAGTTACATTTACAACATTTTTGTCAACTAAAATTTTGACATCAGTTTTCTCAACTCCTGGCATTTCAGCTATGAGTTTTACTACTCTATCTTTTTCATCTACAATTGTGTCAACAATTGCTTCTCTGGTATCAGAAACAATGGAACGGTCTGGTTGTACGTTACCATATTCTTGCACAGAAGGTTTTCCATCTGGACCAATGGTCATTGTATAACCATAAAAAATTGGGCCAGAATTGGAATTACCGTTGAATCCTTCAAACATGTCATTTCCATCAAAAAATGATTTTGACATTTTTTTGAAGATTCTATCAATTTCGGTATCAAAGAAACTTGTCATATTTATCTACATTATGTAATGTACATTACATTATATAAATATATTGAATGATTAGTAATAATATTACATAATCCTATTATAACTGACATTATATAATAAATTTAATGAGATCGATGATGTCTGTTCCAGAAGTTGTTAGAGAAGTCATTACCAGAAATAGATCAATTTATGATTGCATGAAAATGGATTTGATAAATTATACTGCATTAGCAGTAAAGATTCAACCAGAAATAGAAAAAATTTTAGGAAATTCTGTTAATCTCAACACAATTGTTGTTGCAATCAAAAGGTATGCAGATTCATTTGAAACTAAAGAAGAAATGAAAGAAGAATCAGTTTTGAAAAATGCAAGATTAGCTTTAACTGATGGGATAATGGATGTTAGATTTTCCGTAAAGGATTCAAATGAAATGGATCCTATGTCAATTTTAGACAAATTTTCTAAAGTAACTAATAATTATGAATTTTTTAGATTATCTGACTCGTTTAGATTTCTTACCGAAGATATGGAAGACATCAGACAAATTTTCAACAGTGTTTCTGAAAGAGAAGATATGTTCAGTACAGGTCTTGCAAAAATCAGAATTTCAATTCCTAGTTCTCAAAATCAATCAGATGTTGTATCATATGTTGCAGAAGTATTACACGCTAATGGAGTAGAATTAGTCAATGCGTTTTTCAGTCAAGACAACATTACAATAATTCTAAATGAAAGAGATTCATCAAGGGCATATGATATTTTACATTCAGATATTATGAGAAGATAATAAACTAGTACCATTTTTCAAAATTCAATTAACATCCTTTAATTATTCAGTATACGAAAGTGAGTAATTGGTAAAAAATAAGAAAAAAATTGTTATTTTGGGTAGTGGATTTGCAGCAGTAGAATGTGCAAAAAAATTAGAAAAAGAATTTGGTAATGACCCAGAAATTGAATTAGTGATGATAGGAGAGGATAATTTTCTCTTATTTACACCAATGTTACCTCAAGTAGCCTCAGGAATGATTGAAACTAGGCATATAGTATTTCCAATTAGAACAATTTGTAAAAAAACAAAATTTTATGAGGGAAGAATAAAAAATATTGATCCGCATGGAAAAATAGTTACATTATGGGGAACTAGAGACAAAAGAAGTATTTCAATTAATTATGATTTTTTAGCTGTTGCACTTGGTAGTGAAACAAATTTTTTTGGTATGTCAGATGTTGAAAAAAATGCATATACCATGAAAACTCTCAATGATGCAATATTATTACGAAATAGAGTAATTGATATGCTTGAACAAGCAGAAAATGAAACTGATCCAATCTTAAGAAAAGCTATGTTAAATTTTGTAGTGGTTGGTGGAGGTTATGCAGGAATTGAAACTGCTGGAGAATTATTGGATTTACTTTTAGATGCACGAAAACACTATCCAACAATAGAGAAAGAGGATGTTAAAGTGATTGTACTAGAAGCAATGGATGAAATTTTATCCGGAGCTAATAAAAAATTAGCAGATTTTGCAAAAGAACAACTGATTAAAAGAGGAATTAATATTCAATTAAAAAAAGCAGTTACTAGTTTTGATGGAAATGAAGTTATGATAAAATCATTTGATGAAACACCAAAAGATTCCATAGATCAATCTGAAATAACTTCCATAATAACAAAAACTCTAATTTGGACTGCGGGAATTACATCAGTTAGCACAATCAAAAGATCATTGTTTAAAACAGATAAAGGAAAAATTATTGTCAATAAATTTCTTGAAATAGAAGAATTTCCAGGAGTATTTGCAATTGGAGATTGTGCATTGTTTTTAGATCCAATTACAAAGAAACCATTACCTCCAACTGCACAAATAGCAGAAGCACAAGCAAAATTAGCTGCTAGAAATCTAATTTCAATGATAAAAAATTCTAAAAAAGAAGAATTTGTTTATCAATCAAAAGGACAATTGGCTATAATTGGGAAAAGAACAGGAATTGCAACAATTCTAGGCATGAATATCTCAGGATTTTTGGCTTGGTTAATTTGGAGAAATGTGTATTTATCAAAAGTACCAACATTTGATAAAAAAACGCGTGTGTTTTTAGATTGGATGATAGATTTATTTTTTGATAGAGATGTTTCAAGACTAAATTACATTAAACGTGAAACAGAAAAAGAATACAAATTACTTGATGAAGTTGATGATCTTTGGTAAAAAAAATAATTTTTTCATATTCTTTTGATTGTAACAATTCATCACATTTTATTTTAAGTGAATCCATTTCCATGTTTAATTATCTATTTCAATTAACTTAAGAATTTCTGCAAAATGTCTTGCAAGCAATTAAAATTTCTTTTTTATTCCAACTAATACAATTGCTGGAAGTCCGATGTACATTCCAAGGTTCAATGCAATTACTGAAATTCCGATACTCAATACTTCTGATTCTGATTCAGCATTTTCCATCAAAGATAGTGTGGAGATCATCGGAGTGATTGCAAGTTTAACTATTTCTTTGAAGTATGGATTTTCACGCTCATAATCGGCAATTATTGGACTAAATGAATAATAAATTTGGTTAAATCCAGTCATGAATACAGAACCAGATTCGGTGTTTAGTAATTGATTATCTCTTAATTCACGAAGTTGTTGTACTTCTAAAGCCATTTCACTACCATAAGTAGCTGTAGCGATAAGACAACCACCACCTTCTTCAGATTGTTGATTTGTATTTTCTTCAGTAGATTTTGATTCAGATGATTGTTGTGATAATATTTCAAATGAATTTAATGATTCATTGAATTTTGAAAAATCATTATCAAAATTTTCTACAGTATTACTATATGCAAAAGTATATGATTTTTCATTAATTAATATCATTACTTCTATAAACTTAATTTTTAATTCAACATTATTAGTTACAAAACTAGCAATTACTTCAGTTTGATAAACATTAGATTTTATTTTTTCTTGATTAATGACTTCTAATTTATTCAGATATGCTGCTTGATCAAGAATTTGATTTTTTTCAGATATTAAATCATCTAGAGTTTTTCCTGTTGCATCTTTAATTGTTAATGTAATGTTAGGGTTAAAACCATCCATTTCTGGTCCTACTGCTACAACATCAGGAGAATCTAGACTAGATTTTGGAGGTTGTTGCAACATCCATCCTACAGGAGCTGAAAATTTTACATCAAGTTGCTGATTTTCAAAGATTGTAAATTCTGGTGTAGCAGTAACTGTAGAACCTGTTCGTTCAGGTTCTGAGAGATTCATGATATTAGAAATACTTGAACGGTCAACTACTGTAGCTTTAATGATTTTAACTTGTTCTGGATTAACTGGTCTATCGTTAGTTCCTGTTTGTACTGCTGCAATTTTATCGAGTGTTTCAAAACTTGATTCAGTTATTATCCTACCAAATACAGTATATTGTTCATCAAGAAAATGAGAATCTTTATGGACTATAAAGAATTGAGAACCTGCACTGTTTGGATCTTGTGCTCTTGCCATTGAAACAATTCCTCTATCATGTTTAATGTTATTAAATTCAGCATTTACACTATCAGATAAAGCACCTTTACCACCTGTTCCCCAAGAATTTGGATCACCAGTAATAGAATTTGGATCACCACTTTGGATCATAAATCCAGGAATTATTCTATGAAATAATACACCATCATAATTTCCTGATTTTGTTAATAAAAGAAAATTTTCCATATGTTTTGGTGCATCTAGATTAAAAAATTCTATTACAATTTCTCCCTGAGTTGTTTCTAAAACTACTATAGGGTCTTCATAATGTTGTGCAAATACATAACTAGTTGAAGTAATTAAAACTAAAGAAAAAATTAAAGTAAAAAGAATTTTTTTCAATAGTTCTAAAAAAAATATCTCACTTAAAAGGCAATTGTATTAGTTTTTAACAAAGCCAGACAAATCTTTGATATGCATCCTGATGAAAAGATTCAGGCACACATAGTTTCCGTGTGGAGAGAATCTAAAAAAATTTTTTCTGTGGGTGGTAGAGAAGGAATGTTGGTTTTAACTGATAAGCATTTATCATTTGTTCATAAAACTGAATCAAAAATGAGTTGGTGGAAAGCAATTACACAAAGACAGGTAATTACTTTTCTCAAATCAAAAAATACAATGATTCGTCATGATGGATATAATGAAGAAGATCTAATTGGCGATGTTGAAAATAGTAAAAATGTAGAATTGGAATTTAAAGAAATTGATAAAATTGAATTTAAAGAAGAAACATGGGGTAGTGTGTTGTATTTAGAATATGAAAAAGATGGAAAAAAAGAGAATTTTCAGTATTCTGTGGCCCAAGATTGGGTAAAATATCCCCTAAAAGAACCAACAAAGTTTTTGAAGGTAGATTGGGAGCCTTTTGTTCAATATATTAAAGAAAGGCAATAATTTATGAAATAAAGTTGGGTAAAGTTTACGCTGTCGGTGTTGGACCTGGTTCTCCTAAATATGTGACAGAAATTGTAAAAGAAATTGTTCAAAATTGTGATATTTTGATTGGTTACAAATACACTCTAAAAACAATAGAGCATCTAATTGGAGGTAAGGAAATTTATGAAATTACTATGAATGATCAAGAAAAATCCTATCAAAAGATTTTACCTGACTTAGGTGATAGAACTTTAGTAATTCCATTTACAGGAGATGTAAATTTTTCAGAATCTGAAGTTGTTGATAGATTAATTGAGATTTTTGGAGAAGTAGAGATTGTTCCAGGAATCAGTTCAATTCAAGTTGCTGCATCTAGAGCTAAAGTTCCTTTAGATAAATCTAAAGTAATTACAATGCATGTAACAACTCCAATTGAAGATAAAAAATTGGAATTACAAAAAGCATTGATAGATGGTTTTAGTGTAGTTTTGGTTCCAAGACCATGGCCAAAACAACCAGACAAACATTTCATGCCTTCAGAGATTGCAATTTATCTGCAAGAAAACGGTTTTGATACTACCAAAATGAAAGTTCATGTTTTTGAGGCAATTACAACTGAAAATGAAACCAATTTTGAAGGAACTGTTAAGGAATTAGAGGGAAAAGAATTTTCTGATTTATCAGTAATGGTGTTTAATCAAGCAAGTTTAGATTCTTATATGAATTATAAATGGCAATGGGAAAATTAAATCTCAATTAAAAACCAGGTATTTCAATACTTTCATTTTCAACTAATTCTATCATGTAAAATTCAACATATCCTCCTGCTAAAAGAAGAGCAAAAACAATACCAATCTCAATAATTGTTGGTTTGATAAATTGAATTAGATTTGTTTTTGTAATTATCGCTTTTATCAAAATAAAACTTCTTGAAATTCCTAAAGAGTAAGCAGAAATCTCCATCAATCCAAATGGTGATAAAAACAATATTGTTAGTGGTGAAATATTAGCTACTTCAGGCACAGATGTTGCAATTGCTGCAAATGCGTATCCTGTAGAATATGATGAAAATAGTCCCCAAAAAATACCAAATCCTGGAATAAACATAGGTAATGCTATGGTTGTATTATGAATAAAAATTCCAAAAGCATCTATATCTAAAACTAGTTTTTTAAATTCCTCCATAAACAAATCTGCTTCTTCTTGACTAACAGTAGACATTGAACCTAATTGAAAGACAATTGTAAAAATTCCTAAAAATATGAAAAATAAAATAATTCTATTTCTATTCACATAGATTTGCATTGATGAACAATATTTGAGGGTTAGTTTAGAGCAGATTTAATTAAACCAAATAATATTTTTTGATATGAAAAAGGAATTATCTTTTGTACTTAATTATGCATTAAACAAAGGATTTCAGATTCATCCTGATGCATTTAAAATCTTAGACGATATTACTGATGTTAAAAAATTAGAGAAAATAATTAAAGAAATTGTTAAAGAAAAAACTAGGCAAAAACAATATCAAATTAATCAAAATGATTTAGAGACTTATCTAGGAATAAAAGATGATCCAAATCTTCAAAGTGAATTAAAGGTTCTATCAGATCCTTCTCCAAAAATCACTTCAGGGGAAGGTGTTAAAGGATACAATGCTCTGTTTTCAAGTCGTTTTAACAAACTAAAACGAATTATTTCTGAGAGGCCTGAATCAAAAATATTGAAATCTATTGCTGTTGTAAAATCCACTAAATTAGAAAATGATGTTTATGTGTGTGGATTGGTTACTATTAGAAGTGTTGAGCGAAATATTACAAAATTAGTATTAGAAGACCCTTCAGGCTCATTTGAGGGTATTGTTTTTGATGAGGAATTACAAAAAACTGCAGGGACTTTGTTAATTGACCAATTTGTAATGGTAAGAGTGGCTACAGCCAAAAATTCAGGATTAATGATTAAAGATCTAATTATGCCTGATTTGCCTGATCAAAAGATCAATAAATCTGAAAGTGAAGTTTATGCTGTATTTTTATCAGATTTACATATTGGTAGTAAATACTTCATGGAAGAAGAATTAACTGAATTTGTAAAATGGATTTCAAGTCCTGACCCTGTTGCAAGAAAAATTCGTTTTGTCTTAATTGGAGGAGATATGGTTGATGGTGTTGGAATTTACCCTAACCAAAACAAAGAATTGGTTTGTCAAACAATTGAAGAGCAATTACAAAAAGCAGAAGATTTGTTAGATAAGATTCCAAAAAACGTCAAAATTGTCATAATGCCTGGAAATCATGATCCTGGAAGAAGGGCCCTCCCACAACCTGCAATTCCACAAAAATACAATTCTAGTTTATGGGATAAAGAAAATGTAGAAATGGTTGGAAATCCAGCCGTAGTTTCATTAAATGGTGTAAAGGTTTTGATGTTTCATGGTCAAAGTATTGATGATATTGTAAAAACTACTCCTGGATTGAGTTATGACCAACCTACGAATGTAATGAAACATTTACTCAGAGCAAGGCATTTGAGTCCAATTTACGGTAGTCAGACACCAATAGCACCAGAAGTAGAGGATCTTTTAGTAATCGAGGATATACCAGATATTTTTCATGTAGGACATGTTCATCAAGCCCAATTAGACATGTACAAGGGGATTTTGCTTGTTAATTCAGGATCTTGGCAAAAACAGACACCTTTCCAAGCTAGTGTTGGAATGACACCAAATCCAGGAATTGCCATTATTGTTAATCTTAAAACTTTCCAAGTATTTCATGAAAATTATAGTTCTAACTCAAATAATGTCTTGCAAAGTTAATTCGTCTTTGAAGGATTTTTTTATCATTTCAGATGAAATAGTTAGTTTGTATTTCTTTGTTCTACCGTGAATTCCTTGGTGAATTAGACGTCCAGAAATTATTCCAGATAATTCAATTTCACTTAACATTTGGGTAATTCGTCTTTGTGTTAATTCGTCTTTTCCAACTGTTTTACAGAGGGCTTTGTATGAAGTGTAGATTTCACCTGTTGATGAACCATTAGCCTTCATTATTGATAATATGACTAATTTTTCATGTAATGGATATGATTTTAGTGATGCTTCTTCTTTATTTTCTTCAATTTTTTGTGAAGCTTCTCTAACATGGTCAATGGTGACTTTATCAGATTGTTGTCTTTCAGCTAATTCTCCTGCAACTCTTAGCAAATCTATTGCTCTTCTAGCATCACCGTGTTCTCCTCCCGCTAGTGCAGCACAGAGATTCAATGCCGGTTCCTCAACTGCATCTTCAACAAATGACTCATTGATACGTTCTTCTAGAATTTTTTTGATTTGTTCAACATTATAATTTGTGAAGACAATTTCTTCTTCACCAAGACTGCTAATTACTCTAGGATCTAGTTTTTCTTTGAATGTTAAGTCATTTGAAATTCCTACCAAAGTAAGCGAACCTACATCTAATTGTTCATTTGCTCTAGTTAGTTGATAGAGTATGTCTTTTCCTGTCTTTACTACCAATTGAGCAAGATAATCAATTTCATCTATGACGAAAACCGCATTTAGTTTTTCATTACTGATTTTATTTAACAATCTCTTGAAAACTTCACTTATTGCAAGTCCGGTTGTGGGTAATTCCTTCTCATTTAGGCCTAATTGCCTGCCTAAACTGACTAATAATCCATATAATGTTGTCTCATTTTTAGAATTTGAATATACTAATTTAATTGGGAAATTTGATTTTTCGACCCTTTCTTGAATTTTTGACAGTACTTTTTTTACAACTAATGTTTTTCCAGTTCCAGGTTTTCCATAAACAAGAAGGTTGGACGGTCTGGATTGTTTTAGAATTGGTAATAGGGATTGTGTGACTTGTTCTTGTTCAGAGTTTCTATGAAGTATTGTGTTTGGAATATATGTAAAGTGTAAAATCTCACGATTTTTAATAATTGATTTTCCAGATTCAGCTGCATCAAGCATTCTATCTATTGGGTCAGACATACTCAGACACCTTCATTTCCTTTCAATTTCAACATACTTGTCTTTTATTTATGAGAGTATAGAATACTATAGTAATTCTAGTTTAGTTTATCATTAATTATTTTTAGTTAGTTTTAGATTTTCAAAAAAAAAAAAAATAAAAAAAATAGAGTGGAAATATTGGTGTGTGGGGTTATGGTTGGTAGGAAATTTTGTTAACAACTTGTTAATTTTATGTGAAGAAAATCAAAAAAAACCTCAATTTAACCCCTATATTTCCATTCCAGGCGTTAAGAATCCTATTAACATTGTGAATATCCAAAAAACACCCCTATATTTCCACTCCAGGCATGATTTTCTCATTCCTAAGGGGGCTAATTTACAACCACATGTTAATAACAAAAAATATGCTAGGCATGAGCTAGGCAGTCAATCTTAACAAACAACAATGTTAACAAAACTGATCAGATCACTTCAACCGTTAACATTAGATCTGTTAGATCTCAACAATGGCAAAAAAACGAATACGTATAGACATGGAGGATGCAGACGGGGCTCGATATGATATTAAATTAGAAGGTAATGTAACCAGAGATAAAGTTCTCAAAATCTTTGAAATGATGGACTTGATGAATATTGAGGACCAGGAAGAACAATCTGTTAAAATGGATTCAACAGGCTCTAAAATCTCACATATTGTAGAAAAATACTTTCCTATGGGCAAATTCACATCTACTAACATACTTGAAAAATATGAAGATGAATTCAATGAACCTGTAAAACTTAGTGTAATTTCGACATATTTGTCACGATTTGCCTCAAAAGGTAGGGTAGAAAGAACAAGAACAGGTAGAGAATGGACTTACCAATCCATCAAAATAACTCAAAAACAACAATAAACAATCAACTAATAGTTACTTTTCGAACAATTAACCTATCTTTTCCCAAAATCATCTTAACATATTCGCCTTTTTGAACATCCATAAATTTTCTAAATTGTTTTGGAATGGATATTGTACCTGCAGATGTGATTTTTACCAAGACCTCGTTTTCTTGTACAGACATATTTTGATTATAATTTAATAATATATATAATTTAATAATTTACAATTTTAATAAATAAATAAAATTTAAGAAGAAATTAAGACCAAATTACAAAATTTCTCAATAAATTTCTCTAAAAGAGTTTACAGAACTATCTATACAACAGTTGGATTAGATGAAATGTCCCCAACTTTAGATTTTCCTTTTTCAGTTATTGAATAAGTATATGGTTTAGTTTCCGTGTTTCTTTCAACCAAACCACTTTCAAATAATTTCTTCATTAACCTTGAAGTGTGTTCTCTACTCTTTTTTGTTGTGATTTGTATATCACGTGATGTCATAGTTTTGTTTGTGATTAGACGTAACACATAGTCTGTTGGGCTCACATGTTCAATATTTGGAAGATTAGGCACAGAAACAGGCTGTTCAACTATTACTTCAGGCTGTTCAACAACTTCAATTTGTTTTTCAGGCTCCTTATTCTCTTCAATTAATTTTTGCATAAATTGTTTTAATTCTAAATTAGGATCTTCAGGCTTTTCATCAATTCCTTGTATTTCTAATGCATCCAGGCGTATTTTCATATCAATTAACTGCTTTTCATAGTACTCTAAACGCTCTGTTTGAGTAGGATCTGCAATATCACTACTAGATTTAATGAATGGACGTATTTTGAAAAATAAATACAAACCACCTAATCCTATCAAAAATGCTACAATCACACCTAAAATCACTTCAGGATCAGGAATTTCAACTAACATCACAACTTCTATGCCTAAGAGGTGATTTATTGTGATTGACCAATAATATTTTACACTTTAGATTAACAATCTCACACAAACTATCACATTATAAAATTAACAATCTCATTCATTCATTCTTTGAATATTTCATACAAATCACATTAATCACATGTTTGACGCCTGTCTGATTAACTTCTCTATCACATTAATCACTTCATCTTCTCGTTCTGGAAATATGTCACTCTCATTTATCACGCTTATTTGCTCTGAAAGTTTAGATATCACATCAATATCATCAGGTAAAAGTATGCCTAAACCACGTAAAAGTATGATTGAGTAGAATAATGCGACTAATTTCTCTCTAGATTGACTCACTTGTCTATAATACGCGCCTTTAGATATAGAAAAACTTGATTCTAAAAGATTCTTTTGATTTAAAATAATTTCAATTTGTCGCTCTGTAAACAGTGATTTTTTGATAATTTTCCTAATAATGTTGTTAAAATTAGATTCTTCAGACTCTACCATAGCTATACAAAACTGTATACCGACATTCCAATTAAACTTTAAAGTGTCATATACAAATCAAAACTATGGCTGGAAAAGTAGAATCGTTCTTAAAATCTGAATTAGAGAAAAAAAACGCATTACTGTTTGTCTTAATTGATTCAGAAGTTTCTAATTTAGAGGCTTCAAGTAAACTAGCTCAAGATGTAGAAAAAATAGGCGCTTCTGCTATACTAGTAGGGGGCTCATCTGCAACTGATCAAATTGAAATGTCTCAAGTTGTTAAAGGAATTAAAAAAAATATTCAAATTCCAATTATTCTATTTCCTGGAAATGTAACAGGTGTTGTACCTGATGCTGATGCAATCTTATTCAGTTCTTTAATGAACTCTGAAAATCCTTATTTCATTACTCAAGCTCAAGCATTAGCTGCTCCAAGTGTAGCTAAATTTGGCTTAGAACCACTTCCAACTTCTTATTTAGTTATAGGAGATGGTACGTCTGCTTGGTTTGTTGGGTCTGCTAGAGGTATTCCGTTTGAGAAACCAAAAATTGCAGCAGCATACTCATTAGCAGCACAATTTCTTGGAATGAGATTTGTATACCTAGAAGCAGGTTCAGGTGCAAAATCTAGTGTAACTCCAGAAATGGTAAAAACTGTTAGACACACATTCAATGGATTTCTGATAGTTGGTGGTGGAATTAAAGATGTTGAAACTGCTGAAAATCTTGTAAAGGCTGGTGCAGATGCATTAGTTATTGGAACTTTTCTTGAAAAGGGCGGTAGTCTGTCAAAATTAGAGGAAATAGCAAAAGCAATTCAAAGAAGTTAGTAATAATATTCTATTATGTCTGAAAATGACGCAATTTCTCGTATTCGTGGGATTGAAATGCCTGATTATTATCTTAATTATTATTCAAATCTCTCAAAAACAACATATTCAATTTTTGAGCATGCAGCAGCCGCAAAATCAACTTTAGTAGATTCATCAGGCATAATTGAGCCTAAAATCGCATTTGATCTAGCAGATAGGGTTGCAAAAATGCACGAAATTGATATCGCAGATCCTTTAAGAGAAATTTTAAAAATTAATGGAAAAGAACTATCTGCTTTAATTTTAGCAAAAGACATTGCTTTAGGAAAATATTCTCTCCCAGAAGCATCTCTAGAAGATAAACTTGATCTTGCAGTTCGTGTAGGATTGGCAATAATTACTGAAGGTGTAACAATTGCTCCTTTACAGGGAATCAGTGAAGTAAAAATTAAGAAAAATAAAGATGGAACAGATTATCTTTCAGTTTCAATTGCAGGACCAATGCGTTCAGCAGGTGGAACCGAATCTGCAGTGACATTGTTAATTGCAGATCATGTTAGAAAAATAGCTGGATTATCAAAATTTCAAGCAAATTCCTTTGATGATGAAACAGGTAGATTTGTTGAAGAATTGAGAATTTATGAAAGAGAAGCTAGCAGCTTTCAATTTCATATTTTAGACGAAGATATTGAACATGTTATCTCAAATCTTCCTGTTGAATTAGCTGGAGTGGATACTGATCCATATGAAGTTGTAAATCATAAAGGAATGACTCGAATTCAAACAGACCGAGTTAGAGGTGGAGCTTTACGTGTACTTAATGACGGTTTGATTGGAAGATCTAAAAAATTACTGAAAAGAATAGAGATGTACAATTTAGATGGTTGGGAATGGCTTAATGATCTTAAGGGTGCGGTGCAAACTGGAGATAATCAAGAAGATGCTGCAGCAAAAAGAATGAGAGAGGTAATTACTGGAAGGTCTGTCTTATCTATGCCTAACAAATTAGGTGGATTTAGGCTCAGATATGGAAGAGCATGTAATACTGGGTTTGCAGCAGTAGGATTTCATCCAGTAGTAGCTGAAATCTTAGACCATACCATCGCAGTTGGAACACAAGTTAAAATCGATATTCCTGGGAAAGGTGCTACTGTAGCATTTGTTGATTCAATTGAAACTCCAACCGTACGTCTTCAAAATGGAGACGTTGTTAAAATTAAAAATGTTAAACATGGATTAGAAATAAAAAATAAAATTGAAAAAATTCTTCATCTTGGAGATATTTTAATTACATTTGGAGATTTTCTTGAAAATAATGCTCAACTAATTCCTTCTGGATATGTAGAAGAAATTTGGATAGAACAATTAAAAGAAATTATTTCAAAATCAGAGACTAAAAATCCATTTCTTGAACAATTTTTATCCAAAGTACCTTCAATAGATGAAGCATTAAAAATCTCAATTGATTATCATCTTTCATTACATCCACATTACCTCTATTATTGGGACAAAATTTCATCTGAAGAATTACATCGACTTTTACAAACAAAAAACATTGATGAAAACAAAATTGAATATTCTATAGAAAAAAAGAAAATTTTAGAAAAATTAGGAACCCCACATAAAGTTGTAAATCAATCAATTGTTTTAGAAAATGACGAAGCAAAAATTTTCTTTAATTTGTTATTTGTAACTAAACCAGAAATTAATGATTTATCCATTCCTGAGATTTTATCAAATTCATCAAAAATTAAAATTAATAATAAATTTTCAACATCAATCGGAGTTAGAATCGGAAGACCTGAAAAAGCAGCTCCACGACAAATGAAACCACCTACACACACATTATTCCCAATTTCTGATAAAGGTGGACCAACCAGAGATCTTCTAAAAGCATCACGAAATGAGCACTTTTTTGCTAATATTTACAACAGAAATTGTGAACAATGTAATGAGCCTTCTATTGGAATCAACTGTTCTAATTGTGGTAAAAAAACATCAGTTACTTTCAGATGTAATAATTGTAGAGATACATTGACAGAGCCATTTTGTGAAAAATGTAAAAGACAAGCTCCTGCACATTCACATAAAGAATTTCCATTAAAATCACGATTACTTTTAGCCCAAGAGAAAATGGGCCTACGAGCAAAAGAACCATTCAAAGGTCTTAAGGAATTAATCAGTCAAGATAAAATTGCTGAACCGTTAGAAAAGGGATTAGTACGTCAAACTTTTGGCTTAACAACATTCAAAGATGGAACTATTAGATTTGATGCAACAAATTCTCCGTTAACTCAATTCAAACCATCATGGATTGGAACATCAATTGAAAAACTAAAGGAATTAGGTTATTCTCATGATATTGATGGAAAACCGCTTGAAAATATTGACCAAACCATAGAACTTAGAATGCAAGATGTTATAATTCCTGAAGAGAGTGGAAAATATTTAATTTCGACTTGTAAATATATTGATACTCTTTTAACAAAATTCTATAGTAAATCTTCATTTTATGATGTAAACAACTCTGAAGAATTAATTGGTCATCTAATAATTGGTTTAGCACCTCATACTTCAGTTGGAATTGTAGGTAGAATTATTGGATATACTGATACTCATGTTTGTTTTGGTACACCAAATTGGCATTCAGCAAAGAGACGTGATGCTGATGGTGATGCAGATTCAATAATGTTGTTAATGGATAGCTTACTAAATTTCTCTCGACAATTTCTATCTGATAGAATAGGAGGTTTAATGGATGCTCCATTACTTGTACAACCTCTAGTATTACCACATGAATCACAACCTCAGGCACATAATCTTGAAGTAACAAAAATTCTTCCACTAGAATTTTTTGAATCTACAAATCAACAAAGTAAAGCATCGGATGTGACTTCAGTTGAAATAATCAAATCTAGATTAGAAACTAAAAGACAATTCTTTGATTATCATTTTACCCATTTAACATCATCATTAACTACTTCTAAATCAAGAAGTGCATATTCGACATTAGGTTCAATGCTTGATAAATTTGATATGCAAGTGAAAAATGCTGAATTGATTAATGTGGTAAATCCATCTGAAATTGTTTCAAATGTAATTTCAACACATCTTGTACCAGATATCATGGGAAATCTTAGAGCGTATGCTAGACAAAGTTTTAGATGTACTGCATGTGGAAAGTCATATCGTCGAATGCCTCTAATTCAAACATGTGTTTGTGGGCATAAATTAATTGCAACAATCACTAGGGGCTCTGTTGAAAAATACCTAAAACTTGCAAAAAGATTAGTTGACAAATATGATGTTGGAGAATATCAACGGGGAAGAATTCATGCTCTATCTGATGAGATTGAATTGGTTTTTGGAAAAGGTCAAGGTGACCAATCACTTCTTACTGATTATGCGTAAAATTATCTTAATTTGACGTATTCATAAGCGCCAAGTTTCTTATCAAAACAATATTTGACTTTTTGATAATCTTTTCTCCAAGATTTTACTTTTGGAAGAACTTTCTTTGGATCCTTTTTGTCAATAATTATATCTTTAATGAATACAGCAATCTCTTTCATTTCATTTTCTTTCATTCCTAATCTTGTTATTTCAGATACACCTAATCTAATACCTCCTGGATGGAAATAATTTCTTCCAGCTTTGATATCTCCAGGAATTAGTTGTCTGTTAACAATTATGTTTGCTTTTTCTAATTCAGCTTCAACTTTACCACCATCAGAATAATCTAAAACATTAACTGCAATTTGATGTGATTGTGTGTATCCTCTACTTTCACCTAATACTTTGAATCCAACATCATTTAGTGCTTCAGCAAATATTTTTGCATTTTTAATAACTTGAGATGCATAATCTTTTCCAAATTCTAATGCTTCAGCAAATGCAACAGCTTTTCCTGCCATGTTATTGATATGATGACTGCTAGTTAATCCTGGGAATGTTGCTTTCTTGATTGGCTCTTCATGTTCTTCTGAACCTAAAACTAATCCCCCTTGAGGACCAAACAATGTTTTGTGAGTACTCATAGTCATTGTATCTGCTCCTTCACGTAATGGATCCTGGAATTTACCACCAGCAATTAATCCTGCAACATGTGCTGCATCATAATTGATGTGAATATCATATGTTTTAAGAAAATCTGATAACTCCTTTACTGGATGTGGGAACAAAAATAATGAACCACCAAACATTGCCATTTTTGGAAGACGATTATTTTTCTTGAGTTCCTTAACTTTCTGTTTAGTTTTGTCAACATCAATTGTCATGTCTTCAGCATTAAATGGATAAAACTCAATTTCTAAACCATGTACTAATCCTGCAGTACCTGAATGTTCTCTTTTACCATGTGAAATATGTCCACCAGCAGGAATGGATGGTGCAATCATTACATCACCAGGATTTGAATAAGCTGAATATACTGCTAAGTTTGCAACAACTCCTGAAATAGGTCTAACATCAGCAAATTTTGCTTTGTAAAGTTTTTTAGCTAATTTCATACATTCTACTTCTACATCATCAATGTAGATACATCCAGCATAAACTCTATCTCCAGGCCAACCTTCTGCATATCTATTACCAAAATCAGAAATTATTGCTTCTCTAACTGCAGGACTAGGAATATTTTCACTAGCGATTAATGGAATAGAATTCTCAAACCATTTATGATGTTCTTTTAATTTTGCAAATATTTTATTATAAGATTCTTTATTTTGTGACTTTACCATATTTTCCATTTTGGTTTTCCCAATTTAAAAACACCGATATCTAATCATCTTTTCAATCCTGATCTGGAAGGTATAAAAGGGGAATCTGGAGTTTTGCCAATTATGGGTATGCAAGCAACTTCAAAAGGAAATATGCCTGTTGTACTGCTAAAAGAAGGCGGTTCAGAAACTAAAGGCAAGGATGCTCAAAAAAACAACATTGGAGCAGCCAAAATTGTTGCTGAAATCGTTCATACCAGTTTAGGTCCACGAGGAATGGACAAAATGTTAGTTGATTCCTTAGGTGACGTTACAATTACAAATGATGGTGCAACCATTCTAAAAGAAATCGATGTTCAACACCCAGCAGCCAAAATGTTGGTAGAAATTTCCAAAACTACTGATAATGAAGTAGGTGATGGAACAACCTCAGCTGTTGTTTTAGCTGGTGCATTACTAGAACAAGCTGAATCATTAATTGATCAAGATGTCCATCCAACAATTATTGTAGATGGATACAAAAAAGCAGCTAGAAAATCAAAAGAATATCTTGAAGAAATAGCTGACTCAATTTCTCCAGTTGACAAAAACATGTTAAACAAAATTGCAAAAACTTCAATGCAAACTAAACTAGTTAGAAAAGATTCTGATTTACTTGCAGATATTATTGTAAAATCTGTAGTTGCTGTTTCTGAAAAAGAAGGCGAAACATATGATGTTGATATTGATGACATTAAAGTAGAAAAGAAAGCAGGCGGTTCTATTAAAAATTCAATGATTGTCCAGGGAATTGTATTAGATAAAGAAATCGTTCATGGTGGTATGCCTAGAAAAATTACTGACGCAAAAATTGCATTACTTAACACTGCACTAGAAATTAGTAAAACTGAAACTGACGCAAAAATTAACATATCAAATCCTCAACAATTAAAATCATTTTTAGATGAAGAAAATAGAATGCTCAAAACTATGGTTGACAAAGTTATTGGTTCTGGTGCAAATGTTGTATTGTGTCAAAAAGGACTTGATGATATGGCACAACATTATTTAGCAAAAGCAGGAATTATTGCAGTTAGAAGAATTAAAGAAAGTGATCTTACCAAACTTGCAAAAGCAACAGGTGCTAGAATTGTCACAAACTTGGATGACTTGTTTGAAAAAGATTTAGGTGGTGCTGAAGTTGTTGAAGAAAGAAAAATTGAAGAAGATAAATGGGTATTTGTTGAAGGATGTAAACATCCAAAATCTGTAACTTTACTTTTACGTGGTGGTTCACAAAGAGTAGTTGATGAAGTTGAACGTTCTGTTCATGATGCTTTAATGGTAGTTAAAGATGTAATTTTAAAACCACAAATTGTTGCTGGAGGCGGTGCTCCTGAAACATATGCTTCAACAAAATTAAGAGGTTGGGCAAAATCATTAGAAGGACGAGAACAATTAGCTGCAGAAAAATTTGCAGATGCTTTAGAATCAATTCCATTAACACTTTCTGAAAATGCAGGAATGGATCCAATTGACACTCTTACAGTTTTACGTTCAAAACAACAAAAGGGAGAAAAATGGACTGGAATTGATGTAATGAAAGGTAAAATTGGAAATATGAAATCAAGTGATATTATTGAACCATTAGCAGTTAAACTTCAAATCGTTTCAGCAGCAGCTGAAGCAGCATGTATGCTTCTTAGAATTGATGATGTCATCGCTACCCAAAGTTCTGGTGGTGGAGGTGGTGGAGAAGGAGGAATGCCACCTGGAATGCCACCTGGAATGGGTGGAATGCCACCTGGAATGCCACCTGGAATGGGTGGAATGCCTGATATGGGCGGAATGATGTAATTTCGTTAGAAAAATTTTCTTACTTCAAAAGTTTATTTGATAAATAATTTACAAAATATTATGACCAATACTTCATCAAAAATATTATCGAGTTTTAAGTATGGTTATCTAATTGTATTTTTTGCATTACTGTCTGGAATTTTTTATCCAATCATTACAGATACAAGTTTTGAACCAGTAATTAGTGGAATTTTAGTTTTATTTTTAGGTCTGGCCGGTGGTGTTTTGTTGTATAAAGCTACAA
Source organism: Nitrosopumilus sp. Nsub (assembly GCF_001541925.1). Classification (GTDB taxonomy): domain Archaea; phylum Thermoproteota; class Nitrososphaeria; order Nitrososphaerales; family Nitrosopumilaceae; genus Nitrosopumilus. The sequence goes on along the minus strand of NZ_LQMW01000008.1, from coordinate 33,787 downwards.
CAACAGAAACAAAAAGGGAAATATTTTTTGGAAGTGGATTTGTATTAATTGGAATTTCGTTATATTTTATTTTTCAATTAACTGGAAGAGTTTAGACATCAAAATAAAGATAAAATTCGTGGGGATGTGGTCTAATTGCAATTTCTCTTTGATCTCTTCTTTCTAATTCAATAATTTTATCAATTACATCATTGGTGTAAATCGGATTCAAGAATTTTCTGTCACTTTCTAATTCATCTAATGCTTCACCAAGACTTTTTGGAAGAACTCCAATTCCACGTTTAGCTCTATCAGATTTTGTCATTTTAAAAATATCATCACGTACTTGGTCACCTGGATCCATTTTCTTTTTGATTCCATCCATTCCTGCTGCTGTTACTGCAGCAAATACAAGATATGGATTAGATGATGGATCAGGAGCTCTAAATTCTAATCTTTTTAATTTTGAATGTTGTTTTCCTTTCAAATGTTTTGGAACTCTAACTATAGCTGAACGATTTCCTGAACTCCATGCAATATATGCAGGAGCTTCATATCCTGGAACTAATCTGTGGTATGAATTTGTAGTTGGATTACAAATTGCAGATAATGCTTTTGCGTGATTGATTATCCCACCACAGAAATATCTACCAAGTTGACTTAATTCAATTTCGTCATCAGGATCAAAGAATGCATTATCCTTTCCTTTCCATAAACTAACATTAACATGCATTCCAGAACCTGCATCCATTGCAATTGGTTTTGGCATACATGTTGCAACTTTTCCATATTTTTGTGCTACATTTTTAATTACATATTTGTATGATTGTGCAGCATCTGCAGCATTCGTCATATGATCATACATAATATCAATTTCACATTGTCCAGCAGTTGCAACTTCATGGTGATGATTATCACATAAAATTCCAAAATTTTTACTAAGAATATTTACACATTCATTTCTATATGGTGTGAGAGTATCTGATGGTGTTGTTGGATAATATCCTTCTTGTAATCCCATTGGATATCCGTCACCATCATTGCTCCATGGAGCTTCTTTTGATTCAATTGAATACGATTGTCCTTTGTAAGGTGTTAAAACATCCCAATGAACTTTATCAAAAACAAAAAATTCTACTTCTGGACCCCATGTACTATAATCAAATCCTTGGGTTTTGATATATTCTTCAGCTTTTTGAGCAATACCTCTAGGATCTCTAGATAATCTTCCTCTATCTTCTCCCCAATACACATCACAAAGAAGTCTAGCTGTTTTATTTTCAGTCATCCAAGGAATTATTGCAAATGTACTTGGATCTGGTTTTAACAATAAATCAGAATCATCTATAGTTGTAAAACCTACAATTGATGAACCATCTAATTTTGGTAAACCATTCTTCATCTGTTCAGGAGTGAATGTATTTGCTGAAATTGTAGTGTGGTGAAAATGACCAGTTAAACCAGTAAATTGTAAATCAATAAACTGAATTCCTTCATGTTGAATTCTTGAGAATACTTCGTCAGGTGAATACGTGATTTGCATAGCTTTTCCGTGACTGACTTTATATGGCAATTTGATACTTCAATCAAACACAAATACAACCAGCATTTAAGGATTAGGTAGAAATGTCTGAATCAAATCCTATAGATATCAATTCATTACATAATACCGTTTTACGAGAAACTGAAAATGATTCTTTATTAGAAATAAAACCCAATTTCTATCAAAACTTATCTGATTTTATTGGAAACTTAAGAAAACAAGAATTTGAAGGTGTAGAAAACAAAATTAAAGAAACAATGATAGAAATGGCCACAGAATTAACGTCATTACTATTACATATTAGATTAGAAAAAATTTCTAATTCTAATGATTATGATATTGGTTATCTTTTAGATGAAGAAAAATTCATTATAGATTCCCAAGATGAACAAAATGAAAGAACAGAAATGATTCTTTCTGCAACAATTAATGGGAAATCAAAATTTCTTGAATCTCTAGCTGAAAATCATAAAATAAAAAAAATTGTTGTTAGATTTCTTGAAAATGTAGATGAAATTGTAGGTGCAGATCTTGAAAAATATGGACCATTCAAAGTTGAAGATATTGCCACAATACCATATGAAAATGCTCAGGCTTTAATTGCTAAAAATATTGCAACTAAAGTCAGATGGGAAGATTAGGTAAAAATTATACCTATTATTTACATTAGATATGTCACATACTGGTGTAGACGTAATTGATTTTCTATTTTATACAATTTATCCTGTAATTGGAATTTTTATTGTTGAAATAATCAGTAGGTTAATCAAACTTCCCAAATGGATTAAACTTTGGACTCAAGCAATTGTATCTGTTAGTTTTGGTATTTATTACTGGTTTATTTTACCTGCACCACAAAATTTTCCGTTAACTGCAATGGTTATGTTTGCTCTAGCTATAGCTTTAGTTTATCAAGGCAGACGAGCAAAAATTTCTCCTGAAAAAAGCCCTTATTGATTTAATTATTTTCCAAAAAACCTTTTGAAAATATTTCCTTTTCCTTTATTTCCATCTCGAATTACTTTTCTTTGTCCAAATCTCTCTGCTCTTATTTGTCGTAATTTGACACAACGATGTTCTTCTGGTAGTCTATGTTCAGAACAAAATGGATCTTTACAATAACTACAATGAAATGGCATATCTGTCATATCCCCACAATATGCACAATTCTCAGATATCACAATTTACTATGAATTTTTTCTTTTAAAAAACTTATTAAAAATTTCTTAAATTTGTTTTAAAAGATTAACAATAAAATTTACTAAACATTTTTAGTATTGATAAAAAAAAATCTATTGATTACAAATGATTGATGGTAAGGTTGCAATAATTACTGGAGCAAGTAGTGGAATTGGTGAAGCTACTGCTATTACACTTGCAAAGGCTGGTGTTAAAGTTGCAATTGGTGCTAGAAGAGTTGATAGATTGGAAGAATTATCTAAAAAAATTATTGCAGCAGGTGGAGAAGTTCACTTTCAAAAATTAGATGTAACAAAACATGAAGAATGTGATAATTTTGCTAAAGCAGTTTTAGACAAATGGGGTTCAATTGATATTTTAGTAAATAATGCTGGTTTAATGCCATTAAGTTTTTTCAAAAATCTCAAAGTTGATGAATGGGATAGAATGGTTGATGTCAATATCAAGGGCGTGTTATATTGCACAGGCTCAGTAATTTCACATATGAAAGAAAAAAAATCCGGACATATAGTTAACCTTTCATCTGTAGCTGGAAGAGTTGTATTTCCAGCTGGTAGTGTTTATTGTGCAACAAAATTTGCTGTTGCTGCATTTACTGAAGGATTAAGACAAGAATTCAGTGTTAGATCTAATATTCGAGTAACTAGTATTGAACCTGGAATAGTTGCAACTGAATTAACTGACACAATTACAGACGAATCTCTTCAACAATTTGTAGAAAATGGAAAAAAAATGGAAACTCTCCAAGCACAAGATATTGCAAATGCAATTTTGTACGCTGTAGATTCTCCATCACATGTAAATGTCAATGAAGTTTTGATTAGACCTACAACACAAGAAAAATAATTTTGTCTAAAATTCCCCATGTAGTAATTTTAGGTGGAGGATTTGGAGGTCTTTCTGCAGCTAATGAAATAAGAAATTCATTAGATTCCTCTAAAGTCAATATTACAATTATAGATAAAAAAGATTGGTTCATGGTCGGATTTGCAAAATTATGGATCATGAATGGAAGCAGAACTTTTGAAAATTCAATTGGTTCATTAAATGAATTACCAAAAAAACAAATTAATTTTATTAAAGATGAAATTATTGAAATTAATACAAAAAATAATTTTGTAAAAACAAAATCTGAAAACATTTCGTTTGATTTTCTAATAATATCAATGGGGGCTGTATTAGCACCAGAAAAAATTCCTGGTTTAACAGATAATGGATTTAATTTGTATGATCATGACCAATTAAATCAAATTAATCAAAAATTAAATCAAATACAATCAGGAAAAATTGCTATTGTTATAATGGGAATGCCTTACAAATGTCCACCTGCACCTTTTGAGGCTAGTTTACTAGTTGATTCTATGCTTAGAAAACGAGGAATACGGGATTCTGTCCAAATTGATTTTTTTAGTCCTGCACCAATTACACTACCTGCAGCAGGACCAGAAGTTAGTAAACAAATTCTTGATTTAATTAATTCAGAAAAAATAACTTTTCATAATTCAGAAAAAATAAAACAAGTAAAACCAAAAAAATTAATTTTTGAAAATAATGAATACGATTTTGATATTTTATTAGCAATTCCACCACATATTGCACCAAAAGTAATCTATTATGCTAATTTAGCAAAAGAACCTGGATTCATTCCAATTGACAGAGATTGTAAAACACCATTTGAAAATATTTTTGCTATAGGTGATGTTACAAGTTTAGCTGTTAGTGATTCAATAGCAGTTCCTAAAGCTGGAATTTTTGCAGAGGGGGAAGGAATTACAGTTGCAAAAAACATTATATCCAAAATTGAATTAAATGAAAAATCACTTTTGTTTGATGGAAAGGGCGGATGCTTTTTAGAATCTGGCAGAGATACTGCATCAATAATTGAAGTTGATATGTTTACAAATCAAAAACCGTCAACTAAATTAACAGAATCAACATCAGAAAATCTTTCTAAAAAAATAAACTTTGAAAAAGAGAGATTGTCAAAATGGTTATGAGTTTTCATTATGTTCTTTTTCTCTAGATAAATGCTCAAGAATTGCTTTAACCTCAATACCTAAATCTTGATTATCTTTGGACAAGTTTAATTTTTCAGCTATACTATTTTTGAAATTTTCATCCTCAACCTCTATACTTCTTTTTTGAATACAATCTGTATGATCCTTTCCTGTAGCAGAAATTTTATGACAAATATTACAAATTTTCACTATTGTAAATTCTAGATAGGACGATTTAATAATTTCATTTTGTGCCTGTGAACTAAGGGATCGTAGTCTAACTTGGTATGATACTAGCCTGGGGGGCTAGTGGTTGCAGGTTCAAATCCTGCCGATCCCATTATAATTTCAAAACTTTGAGTAATTTTTCAAAATTTTCTCGTGTTTTATCTTGTTTGTAGTTTTTTAATGCTAGAATAATTTTTTCTTTCGAAGAATTTTTGTAAATTTTTTGAGCTTGCTTTGCAATACCTGAACCAATAAAAAATGCTTGAGTAATTGATGTTACATTAGAAGGTCTTCTTTCTTTACTTCCACTTTCAAAATCAATTAAAGTTGTTTTATTATTCCCAACAATGACATGTTTTGAAATATTACTTAATTCACCATGATCAAATCCAATTTGATCTAATCTATAACAATCTTCTAAAATATTCTTTATTGTAGTTTTCAATTTTTTTGCACTTCCTTTTCCATTTAACATTTCAATCCAATCACTAAATTTTTCTCCTTCAATGTATTCCATAACTAAAAAATTTTTACTAACATCAATTATTTTAGGTCCTACATTTACTGAATTGACTAATTTTAAAAGAACTGATTCTTTTTTCATATTTTCTCTTTGAGAATCTGTTCTCCTAATTTTTAATGCAACTTCTTTGTTTCCTCTTTTTACAAGTACAACAACACCAACGTAACCTTTTCCTAAAATTTCTAAATTTCCAATTAAAGTCGGACCTGTTAAACAAATTGATTTAACTTTTAATTTTTCCAATTCTTTTATTCTTGCCTTTATTTGATGATTAGTAGCATTAGGGTATCCTAGAATTTTTGAATAAGGTTCTTCTGAAAATTTTTTAATTGAAATGAATGAGTGTGTCATCTACTGAAATTAATTCACTAGCTTCCTCTTTAATTGATTTCCTTAGATTCTTGTTTCCAACAAAAATTTTGAATCCTTGTTTGAAATCCCTTTGAAGACCTTTTGGTATGCCTGAATTGAGATTCTTTTTCAAAAATTCATTCATAAATGAAATAGCTTCAGTATGTTTTCTCTTTTCTAACGCAATTATTTTTAGTTCATTACCAATCCAGATTAATTCCGCATTTTTCAGATTTTTTGAGACAAAACTTTTTGTGCTATCTTCTCTAAAAATTTTTGGTCCTTTTTTTTGATATATTTGATTAATTTGAGTAGATTCTAAAAAGAACATAAGATATGCTTCTTTTTGTTCATCAGTATAGGATTTACTTCTTAATACAGTAAATCCTTCTAATTCTAATTGCTTTGCTAGTGATGTTGTAGCTCTTTTAATTTGTCCCCAAATTATATCTGGACTTCTTGCCTTAAATTCAAATTTTATAATTAACAAATTTTTCCAAAATTTATTTGATTTTTTTAATTTTTTAATTTTAAAAAATTCATTACTTGGTTTTTCTTTAAATGATCTACAAATTAGAATGAATTTTACAATATTTTTATTTGAAATTGCGGCTGCTAAATTCCTGTTATAATCAATTGGATCAATAATAACAATTGCAGTATCAAATTGATTTGATGTTTTACCTATTACATAATTTTCTTTAATTTTTGATATTGATTTAATTAATTTTTCAAAACTTCCATATTCCAAAATTAAAACTTCTGAAATATATCCGCTGAAACCTTGTTTTGCTATTTCTGCACCATAAATTCCATTTGATTGTAAAAATGTTTTCAGAATTCTAACTTCATTTCTCATTTTTGGCGTTAATGATTTTTTCATATATTCAGTATGGTAAGGTGATCTATCTGCTGCACTTTTCCATTCACCCATTTTTACATCATAACATGGTACTATGTTGATTTTTGTATCTTTAATTCTAGCCTCAACATAAGGGTGTTGAGAATATCTTACATATGGAGAATATTTTTTCAATGATGCAAATCCTATTTTCTTTGAAATACTTTCTAATTTTTCTTCAGAAATATTTTTTTTAAATTTGATAAAAATGTCAATATCTGCATTTTTTGATAACCAGGTTCCTTTAGCATAAGAACCACCAAATTCTATTTTTGTTACTTCTGAATATTTTTGAATTTCTTTTTCAACTAATTCATAAATTATATTTGCAATTTCTTGTTTTGATTTTTGAATAATATTTGATGGACTTGACTCCTTAGAAATTTTAGAAATAATTTGTTTCATACTTTAGTTAAACTCCATTAAATCAGAATAAATTGGACCATTTGCAGTTAATTCACTTTTTTTTAATTTAAAACTAGAAACTTCTTGTTTTCCAAAATTAATATTTTCATGAGTTTTCATCTCTTCTGTAATATCTCCAATCTTCTTTTTAATTCTAAATACTGTGATATGAGGTTTAAATGATTTATCTGATGTGAATCCTAATGGTTTTAAAGAATTTTGTATTTTTTTGAATAAATTAATCATTTTTTTTGAACTATTTTGATCAGTTCCTATCCAAATAATTTTTGGAGATTTAATATTTGGAAAAACCCCAATTCCCTTTAAATAGATTTCAAATTTTAAAAATTCTATTTTTTTTAATTCTTGAATGATTAATTCTATTTTTTTTTCTGAAATTTCACCTAAAAATTGTAGCGTAAAATGAAGATTTTTTGATTCTATTGCTTTTGCATCAACTTCAATTAAACTTTGAAAATTCTTAACTGAATTAATTATTTCGTTATTTGATATATCTACAGATACAAAAACACGCATTATAGGATTTTTTCAATAATGTTTATAATAATTTCCGTTAACTTCATAGACGAGTATTTTTTTTGATATGTGTTGACAAAATTACTTGTATGTTTAACAGGCATGCCTGGTGCAGGAAAATCCACAATTGCTGAAGGTTTGAAACCTAAAGGTTATGAGATAATTAATTTAGGAAATGCTGTAAGAGAAGAAGCAAAAAAAAGAAATTTAGATCCGACTAGAGAAAATCTTGGAAAACTAATGTTAGAACTAAGAAAAAAGAATGGAGCTGGCGCAATAGCTGAACTTGTTAAACCAAAAATAGAATCTTCAATTGCAAATGTTTTGTTAATAGATGGAGTAAGATCCAATGATGAAATAGAAGTACTAACAAAATTAGGGACTGTAAAATTATTAGCTATTCATGCTTCAACTGATACCCGATTTAGTTTCTTACAAAAAAGAGGACGTTCTGATGATCCACAAACTAAAGAACATTTCAATGAAAGAGATAATCGTGAATTAGGTGTCGGTGTTAGTAATTCTATTGCACTATCTGATTTTGCAATATCGAATATTGGTTTAACAAAAGAAGAATTAATAAAAAAATCATATGATATTATTCAAAGATGGGTTGAATGAATTTTCCTAATCTTAGTTGCAAAATAGAAATGTTTTGCACAATAAATCCATCTGAATCTATAGAAAAACTCGAACAAACAATTTCAAATATTTTTCCATACTCAGTAATAACTAATAATAATTTTTCAATAAGTGCAACTTCTAAAGAATTAAGATCTTTTGAAAAAATTTATCAATTAATACATAATAATAAATTACAAAAAAATTTTTTACGTTCTTTAGATGATAATTTAAAAAATGATTCTACGTGGTTTTATCTAAATAAACAAGCTGCATTTGTTGAACAAATTGCAATTTGTGAAGAATTTGATGAATCACCTTTAGGACCAATCAAAGTTACGCTGACATCTTCAAATATTGATAGAATTATTGATTGGATAGTATTTGATTAAATAAAATTTGTTAAGAAAATCAACCTATTTTTGATTATTTTTTTTAGTTTGAATTTAAAATCATTTTTTTAAGATTATAATGAAATGTTAATAAAATTAGGCATAATTGCATCTGTTTTGGTTTTAGGAGGAATGATGTTTTCTGCAGAAATTACTTCACTATTTCCTAATACTTCTGCATTATTAGCTGATTCTTTAAAAGATGATATTAATTCATTAAATGCAAAAGTAACTGATTCTGCTGAAAATAGATTAGATTCTTCATTGGATAAAACAATTCAAAGTGTTAGTGATAGTGTGTATGAAGGAATTACAGACACTGGAGATAAATTAGTTGAAAATGTTAATGAAAAAATCTCTGAAGGAATTACAGACACTGGAGATAATATTAAAAATGAAATTTTAGAATCATCTACTTCATCTACAACAGATTTAGTAAATGAAGTATCTGAATTTGATCCTTTTAATTTCATTAAGAATTTATTTAAAACTAATTAATTTCTACTTCTAAAAGATCTTTTGCTGTAATTACTGAACCATGAATTTTTTCAGCCTCATTTTTGTGTTGAATTTCATCTCTATATCTTGCAGAAAAATGTGTTAAAATTAGATTTTTTACTTTTGCGTTTTTACCTAACTCAGCAGCTTGTTTTGCAGTTGAATGACATGTATCTAAAGCCCTTTGTTTCTCTTCATCAATAAATGTAGAATCAAAAACTAAATAATCACATCCTTGAAAAAATTCTTCTAATTTTTTTGTAGGCATTGTGTCTCCTGATATTCCTATTTTTTTACCTGGACGTTTTTCACCTAAAACTTGTTCAGGTTTCATTATTTCATTATTATTTGTTATTTCTTCTCCATTTTGTAATTTATTCCATAATTCACCTTCAGGTATGCCTAATTCTTTTGCTTTTTCAACATTAAATCTACCTGGTTTATCTTTTTCTTCAAACAAATATGAAAATGCTGTTATGGAATGATTGGCTTTTGTCGCATGAATTAAATATTTTTTATTTTCGTATATTTTTCCTTCATTAATAATATTAATTAAAATAGAAAACGGTAATCCAAAATTTAATACTTTAATATTTGCTCCAAGAAATTCATCAATTCCTTTAGGACCAAAAATTTCTAAAGATTCCGTTCTATTTTGCATTGACATTGTTTGTAATAATCCTAAAATTCCGACACAATGATCTCCATGTAAATGCGTAACAAATAATTTCATTTTTTTATTCCATCCTAAACCTGATTTCATATATGCAATTTGTGCAGCTTCACCTGCATCAAACATTAGAATTTCACCTTCTTTTTCTAGACATATACAAGATAACCCTCTTTTTTCAGTAGGTTGTGCAGCTGATGTTCCTAAAAAAACAAGTTTCATTTAATCAAAATAGTTCTTGTCAGACTTTTATGCCTATAGATTTGATATTTTTTTAATCCTTTTAATTTCATTTTAGGATCTAATTCTTTTTTGAACATTATTGCAATTTTTTTATTTTTAGGCACAATTGAGATAAATCTTTTAAGAATTTCTTCAGGTTTTTCTGATGTTTTTGATGATTTTCCATATGGTAAATCAGTAACAATTGCATCAAAATTATTTGAAATTTTTACTAATTCCTGAAAATCAGATTTCAGAACTTTTGATTTAAAATTATTTAATTTCAGATTTTCTTTTGTCATATTACACATTTTTTCATCAAAATCAATTCCTATAGCATTGATGCCCATAGATTCAGATTCTAGCAATGTTGTTCCTGTACCACAAAATGGATCACATAGAGTTTGGCCTTTTTTTAGCCCTGTTAAATTTACCATAGCTCTTGTTAATTTCCAATCTAATTCATGGGGATATTTTTTTAATTTTTTAGGTCGTATTTTATTATCATTTTTTTCTGAAAAACCAAAAAAACTTTTGGTATTTGTGAAAATTAAATATACAGTTATTTCTGGATTTTTTAAATCAACTTTTGCTTGTGTGAATTTTGAAATCATATCTCCCATAGATTTTTCTAATTCTAAAATATCTAATTGATTTGTTGATAGATTAATTACTCTACATACAAAACTTTGTGTATTTTTTAATACCTGAAAATTTTCTTCATCTAAAAAAAGCCCTGACATCTTTCTTAATATCTGTCCAGATGTTTTTACAAATGTTGCACGTTCAGAAATTTTTTTCCAATTAGTTTTTGATTGAATAATTACTAAATTCGAAATAATTTTTATTTTAGTAAACCTATCAAACAATTTTGCTATTGTAACTATTTCATCAATTGCAATTTCTAAATTATCTTTTGATAAAATAAAAAAACTTTCTGGCATTACATTATTGCCTTTGCAATAGTATTTGAAATATCTACTTTTGATGTTTTACCTGGAATTGTATTTGTACTAATGATACTTGTTACTCCTGCTTTTTTTATTTTCTTTTCTGCATCATTCATTAATAATGCATGTGTACATGCAACATAGATTCTTTTACACTTTTGTTTCTTAAGAAATTGTGTAGCTTTGATTAGACTACCTCCAGTACTAATCATATCATCTACTAAAATTAAATCTCTATTTTTAACTTCTGACAAATCTTTGGTCTTAATTTTTACTTTACCTGTTTTTCTATCCCTTGCTTTTTCTAATGCTATGTAATCAGAATCTAATTCTACTGCAAATTCTTTTGCTCTTTCTTTTCCACCTTGATCTGGTGATATAATTAATGGATTTTTTAGCCTCAATTTTTTAAAATATTTAACAAGATCTGGAATTGCAGTTACATTTTCTGTTTTAGTACTAAAATATTTCAATCCGATTAAACTGTGAATATCTACTACTGTTATTTTAGACGCTCCTGCTCCTTTGAATAATTTTCCAAGTACTTTCATTGTTACAATCTCACCTGGTAAAAATTCTCTATCTTGTCTTGCATATCCCATATATGGTATTACTACATCAACTTGAGATGAATTTTCTTTTGCTTTTGTAATTAATGATAATGTTTGAACTAAATTGGTATCTACTGGTGGAAAAATTGATTGTATGACAATTGATCTCTTTTTTGAAATTTTTCCAATTAATGTAATTTTACTTTCTCCGTCAGGAAATATTCTAATTTCAGATTTAACCAAATTTGCCTTTATTTTATTTGCAATTTTTTTTGCTAAATCTTCGGAAGTTGTTCCTGAAATTACTGATATTTGACTCAATAAGAAAATATGATTTGAAGGGATTCTTAAGTTTTGAGAAATTTTTCTTATTCGTCTCCTTCACCACGACCTAAATCGCCTAATCCATATTCATCAATTACTTTATTTCTAAATTCATCTTTTTCATCAATTTCTATTTGCTCTTTTTTCTCATCTCCTTGATATACAGTTCTAATTGGCCATGGAATTCTAATATCGTATTTCTTAAACTCTTCATACATAATCATTCGTAGATCCGTTTTTGTCTTAAATTGTGATCCATAGTCCTTTACGTATAACCACATTGAAAAATCCAATGCAGAATCATTGAATTGATTAAATCGTACAACTGGTTGAGATATATCTACATGTAAGTCCTTATCACAACCACAACTTGATTTATTTTCATCCAAATATGGACATCTATTTTGTCTAACAAGGTGTTTTCCTTTAGTATCTCGAATTTCTACCATACCACGTTTTCCAATTTTTACTAAGATTGCTGCAACCTGTTTTGGGTCATTAAGATATGAAACACCTACCATAACTACTGCTGGAACAAGCTTGTTTTCTTTTGTATAGTTAATGATTTGTGCTGTAACCAATTGTCTTGTAGGAATTATTGCAACTGATTCGTGTAATGCATCTCTGACGTATGTTACTCTAGGTGTTATTTTATGAACAATTCCGTTATAGCCAGACTCTAATTGAACTCTTTCCCCTTCTTTGAAAATATTGTCTTTTCTAATCATCAAATAAGCAAAGTAATTTTGCATAGTTTCTTGTAAAGCTAAACCAATACCAATTGCAAGACCACCTGTTGCTGTTGCTAATACAAATAAATCAACTCCCCACCATGATACAACTCCTAAAATTGTTGCAACAAAAATTCCTACAGGTAAAATTTGTTTGAATGATTTAGGAATACCTTCTCTTTTTTTGCGTGCATAACCTGGTGGCCTAGAACTAGGAATTAATGGTTCAAAACCGTTAATTCTTTTTTCTTCTCTCCAAATATCTATTGGAAAAATTTCATCCGGTTTTGATCCTGGTTTTAATTTTCTTCCTGATTGATTATTACCCGTAATACAATTATTGAAATATTTCAAATATTTTGCCCTTTCAGATTCTTTCCATTGTTCAAAAGGATTGCTAACTAGTTTTTCATAACTTCCAATTGGATTACCTTTTGAATTACGATATTGTTCTAATTGAATTGTCCCCTCTTTAGTTTTACATAAGTTCTTGAATTCTTCTTCAGTAAATTCCTCAGGTATAATTGTTGGTGGAATCCATTTGTATAATTTATGAAATAGATTATCATCATCAGAAAACCCTTGCATGTCATACCAAGAATCAAAATCTTGTTTTTCAAGAATTGATTTATCTCGTTTTGTAAGCATTATTGGAATCAAATGAGAAATTGTATACCCTACAACTAAAATATTAAAAGTATTAAGAATTTTTGCAAAGGTTTCTTCAGGACTAAGTTCCATTGTAATTGAATTTGAATCATTTTCAAATAATTCCGAAGTTTGAATATATGCATTAGTTGATGAAATTAAGGCAATTGCAAAAAATGGCAATACCGCATTTTGTACAAATCTTGATAAATGTGGTCTAGTGTAAAATATTTTTTTTGATTTAATTAGTGATGAAAATTTTCTATATGCTGCAGATATTGCAATAATCCCAACTATCATAATGGTGAAAGCTAGTTGAAGTGATTCTGATGAAGATAATAATTGAGAAACAGTTTCAAATTCTCCAACTGAAATTTGTGAAATATCTCCTTCGCTCATAATTTATCTTCTTACTATGTATAATTTTCTGGAATTAAATGTTAAGCTGTCTAAATTTTATAGAAAATTAATATTTATTCAATATTTTGTGCCTGAAATCCCTGCAACATTTAACAAGGGTAACCGTACGAATTACTAAATGACCTATCAAAAATCAGTATGGGATGATGTCCCTTCTATGAAATCATACACATTATCAAATTTTAGACAGCTTCCACAAATTCAACAACTTTCTGAAGAAAAACAATTTGAGATGGAGGTCGTAGGAAATGTATTACCATTTAAAGCAAATAATTATGTCGTTGAACAATTAATTGATTGGAACAATATTCCAAATGATCCAATTTTTGTTTTGACATTTCCTCAAAAAGGAATGTTAAAACCTCAGCATTATGATCAAATGGCTACAGCATTGAAAAATAATGCTGATAAAAAAGAAATTGCAAATATTGCAAATGAAATTCGTTTACAACTAAATCCACATCCAGCAGGTCAAATGGAACTCAATGTTCCAACATTACAAGATGGAACTAAATTATATGGAATGCAACACAAATACAAAGAAACTTGTTTGTTTTTCCCTAGTCAAAGTCAAACTTGTCATGCATATTGCAGCTTTTGTTTTAGATGGCCTCAATTTGTTGGAATGGATGAAATGAAATTTGCAATGCAAGAAGGTGAACAACTAGTTCAATATGTTAGAGAACATCCAGAAATTACAGATGTTTTGTTTACTGGTGGCGATCCAATGATCATGAAAGCAAAAATATTTTCAAAATACATTGATGCAATAATTGATGCAAATCTTCCAAATCTTAAAACTATCAGAATTGGAACAAAAGCACTTGCATACTGGCCTTACAAATTTTTGACAGATTCAGATTCTCAAGAAATGTTAGAAGTTTTTAAAAAAATCACTGATAGCGGTTTACATCTTGCATTCATGGCTCATTTTAATCATCTAAATGAATTATCTACATCTGCAGTAAAAGATGCAATTAAGGAAGTTAGAAAAACAGGTGCACAAATCAGAACCCAATCACCTCTTTTAACACACATTAATGATGATGCTGAAATGTGGGCAAAAATGTGGACAAAACAGGTTGAATTAGGTTGTATTCCATATTACATGTTTGTAGTTAGAGATACAGGTGCTCAACACTACTTTGGAATTTCTTTAGTTAAAGCACATGAAATTTTTAGGAAAGCTTATTCTTCAGTTAGTGGAATTGCAAGAACTGTTAGAGGACCAAGTATGTCTGCCACACCTGGAAAAGTCCATGTTATGGGAACTACAAACGTAAATAATCAAAAAGCAATGGTTTTGAGATTCATTCAAGGTCGAAATCCTAATTGGGTAGATATACCATTTTTTGCAAAATATGACGAAAAAGCAATTTGGTTAGATGATTTAAAACCCATATCTGATGAAAAATTCTTCTTTGAGGAAGAAATGCTAGAATTCCAAAAAAAAAAATAAAATGAATTGAGAATTTTATCCTAAACTTTACCTGACTTTATTGACAATTCTATCTTACTAGATAAGATTAGTAAAATAATTTATAAGATTTAGTAATTGGATTCTAAACAAGTTCTACAAATTATTGAGGATGAAAAAATATCTTTTATTGATTTTTGGTTTGTTGATATTTTTGGTGAACTCCATAATGTTGGGATGCCAAGTTATGCAATTGACGAAAATAGTTTTGTAAATGGCCTTGAAAAACTTGATGCTAGTTCAATTGTTGGATTTAAATCTGTAAATAGTTCTGACATGATTTTAATGCCTGATCCAAATTCATTCAAAATTTTACCAAGTGATTATGATCCTGGACATAGAAAAAATGCAAGAATATTTTGTGATCTATATGATGGTAGTACAAATAAGGAATCACGCTACAATAGAGATTCTAGAGGAATCGCACATAAAGCATCTCAGAAACTTGAAGAATTTGGATTTACTCATACAAATTGGGGTCCTGAAATAGAATTCTTTGTTTTTGATTCAATTAGTGTTTACCCTTCACCATATGCTGCAACTCATTCAGGTGGTGGTTCAGGTTATTCAATTGAATCTAAAGAATCACCATGGGCAAAAGGTAATGTTAGTACAGCAATTGATATCAAAGAAGGATATTACCCATCACAACCAAAAGATACACTTGAAGGATTTAGAAAAGATGTATGTGATGATTTGTATAATTATTTTGGAATAAAAATTGAAGCTGAGCATCATGAAGTTGCTACTTCAGGTCAATGTGAAATTAATTTAGTTTATGATGAAATGATTGGAATGGCAGATAATGTTATTGCAGTAAAAAATTTAGTTAAAGTCAAAGCTAAAAGAAAAAATAAAGTAGCAACTTTTATGCCAAAACCGATTTTTGGTGATAATGCATCAGCTATGCACACTCACCAAAGTTTATGGAAAGATAATACTAATGTCATGTATGATCATGACGACGACGTTGCTCAAATGAGTCAAACTGGCAGATATTATGTTGGAGAGTGAGTGAAGAGTATCTGGAGCTAGTCAAATCTTACCCTTGCCCTCTCTCTTACATCAGAGGTCATCTCTTTAAGATTTGGTTCCATGTGTAAGTCTAGACATGTGTTGTGAATGACCTACAGCTAATTAACAGGGTCATACTCATAATGAAGGTACAGCTAATTAACAGGGTCATACTCATAATGAAGGTACAGCTAATTAATAGGGTCATGCTCATAATGAAGGTACAGCTAGTTAACAGGGACATACTCATAGTGAAGGTACAGAGTTCAATCCAACATGTAACATTTCTACTACTGTACAATACGGAGTTAATATTTCACAAATTTCACGAAAAAGGAACGATAGGAAGATATTGTATAGTTGCCAGCCAATTGTGAAATTAGATTCCGTGAAAGAGATTGCGAAATTTGGATCCCGTGAAAAACTTTGCTATACGTATATTCCATTCCTAATGTGTGTGTGTGTACAAATATTTTGTCTATTAGAACTGACAATTATATGTTCATCCAGTCTCAAACAACCAGAGTATCAGTGCTACAGAGAGCAATTTGGTGTAGCTAGGTCTATGGATACGATGGTTCGACTCACAGCAGAACTCAAATCATTGCTGTTGGTAAGTTAGTCATAGAGTTAGTGGAGTGGGGGGTGGAGAGGTGAATGATTGTGGAGTGTGTGTGTGTGGGTGTGTGGGTGGGTGGGTGGATGGAGAAGTGAATGATTGATAACATTTTACATTTTGTCAATTGTATTGTCCATCTGTGTCAATGTATGTCCATTATTGTCTATCTTGGTTCATCTTTGTCCATCCTTTGTTATGTTTGTTCTTCATTGTTCACCTCTGTTTGTGACTGTCACGTTATATAGACTAGATTGTCTCCCGATGAACTAACAGCAGAGTTCTCATTAGACAGTATACCATTCTGGAGATGCCAGCCTTACGTGAGACCAAGGTACACTATCATTTTAGAATGTATTGAGGCAAGAAGGTTTCACGCAGGAGGGAGGGAGGCAAGGGGTGGAGTTAATTAATGCTCCCCTGTGCTCTGGTTCTCTACACTATCAAGTGAAGACTAGTGTTATGAGACCAATCCCCGTTATTGCATGTGACACTATATCCATGCACTGGTACATGTATAAGCATTGCCTGTCCAGTACCGGCATTAGTACCAATTTAAGTGATTTGTGTCCAACTAACCTTTGTTGTTCTTATCAGCTCTACTCAGGTCAAGGAGACACCACCAGGTAGTCACAAGAGGTCAAGGGTCGCATCTGATACAGAGGATAGTGTGGATTCTGCTGAGCTGGCTGATCTGGTTGCTAAGAGACAGAAACAAAAAGGAGAAGATTTAAAAAAGGCAATAAAAGAAGAGACTGTTGTAAGCCTGCCAAAAAGTACGCCAAAGCATTTAATCACCATATCTTACAAAGATCCAAGTACTATCCGCCTGCCTTTTGCTGTACATACAGTTTGATGTGATACAATATGAGCATGGCCAAAATTCTTTGAAGGCTGACCATCTGCCTTAGTTCTTTTCTATGTACCTCTTTCCTTGGAAATCAAGCTTGTTGCTCTGGCCAATTATTATCATTTGTGCGCCTATGTCAGAAGCACTGGGTGTCCTAGTCACCGTAACATGAATTATATTATAGAGTTATTGCACCTAGCCTGTTGTTCCTCTTGTATGCATTAACACAGAGAGGCAATGGATCACATGTGCTGCATGCAAAGCCAACCCAAAGGTAAACCCTTTCTCTCCTTGTTCATAAGAGCAAGCATTACTAGTGATTGTTGTTGTTGTTGTTATTATTGTTGTTATTATTGTCGTTGTTATTTGTATTCTTGCAGGGTATGAAGTGCGTTCATGCTATGTGTAAAGTATGCTGCAGAGTGAAGTGTAGAACAGAAAGATTGGACTGCGCAGGTATGATTGTGATTCATTGTACATGTGTACTTATAGGCTTAATTACAATCACCACAGAAAATGTTTATCACTTGATATCATCTACGAAATTGGTTTCGTTAATGAAGGGAACCATTGCTGTACACACAAACTTCCAAGTGGATCAAAAACATTCTATATTGTCAGGGGATGAGAGGTCATCAAGAGGGTAACTTTTGTCCCGGCCCTACCCACCTTTCCCCGAAGTGCAGCCCTGGGTACCCCGTATGTGACTTCTAAACTATTACATCATTTGTTGTTGCTATTATACAGGACATAGGTTCACTAGTCGTCACATGGACAAGCACAAAGACAGCTGTACGGATAATGGATCACATTTACTAGTCCGAACTAACAAGACTGAACAAACTGAAATTAGGGAAGAAAAGGAACTACCTATTTCAATGAGCTAGTATCAACATGTACATGAATTGTATTATATTTATTGCTGCACCTAATATAACATGCGCTTCACATATGGTATTAATCGATACAGTAAAAAAATAAAAGAATTATTGTATTCCACGAGCTTAGGCTCTGACGACCTTTACCAAACAGCAAACCTTGACACTGGAGCGATGAGTGCTATACTTACAAGAGTGTTTCGTTCGTCCTACTATCTCCATAAGGTTCAACACGACACTACAGTACTGCATTATAAGAGGAGTCCAACATGGCGTTCTCTAGTGCTATTTACTGGTGAGAATCTCGATTGCCATGCAAAATTTAAACTTTGTGGTCATGCAACCTCAATATTTTTTCTGTTCTACAGTTCTTTTTGCTCTGACACACTACATATCAACACAAGCTGGTAAGTCGATGGCCCTGTATCAGGTGATCCATCTAATATTACAGCGGATAATACATCGAACAGACGTGAATAGCGAATGGCATAGGCCTAAGCATAGCACTAAATTTTGTATGCTACTGTTGTACAAATTGTGTGTGTGTATTAATGTTCTATACCGTCATGTATGTGTATGCAGAGATCTGGTATCTAGGGATAATTTGCTATGCTTTAGGAGTCTACTTTTGCTACATCGCCACTGAAAAATATGAGGTAGGGAGGTATGGCATAATTGGATATCAGTAATGCATTGTGTAGTGATTATTCTCAATATTGATCATTGCTCTGTCATTGTAAGATTCTAATAATTTATTCAGTAATCTAATACAGTGTTTATTGAGTCCAAGTATATAGACACACACATACACTGCCTTATATGAGTTATGTTTGATGAGTTTTTGCCAAATAAACTGACTTTGTTGACTTTATTTGGTATGGTAGTGTGTCAACATGTTTGTTAAACAGACATGTTACCTCTAACTATTTAGGAGGTGGTATTTGATAAAGACAAAGGAACAGTGTCTCTCATGAATGCAAGGTTTCTGGAGAAGCATTTGTTAGGCTATAGAAGAAAGAGTGAGTATTTTGATTAGCCATAACTTCAGTTGGGAAGGTCCAATTTCAACAATCTCTGTAAGCTAACAATTATTTTTAGTACTGAGTGTATGTATATACTTCTAATGCAGTTGTATCAGAATTGAGTGAAATAGTAGCTGTATCAGTGGAGGAACAGAAGATGCCACTAGGAGGAACAGGATTCACGGTGTGTGTGTGTGTGTGTGTGTGTGTGTGTGTGTAATGATATAACTACTTCTCTTGGTTGTACTTAAATAACAGTAGACAGAAAATAATGTGATTATGGGGGTACCACGGACTAATCTATGGTAATAGCGTTAACGCTATCGTGCATTGTGTTATTATTCTAGTTGTTTATGCAGCATGTTATTGTTATGTTCATCATGTACCTTTGTGTTCTAGGTTCTTCTGCTGTTCTTGTCCGGTTTGACCCTCTCTCTTACTGCCCAATGCACCCTAGGAGACAAGACGTACGTCTACTACATACTACCCTTTATGTTGATAGCATTTTCGTTCACCCCCCCCCCCCCCCCCCACACCACACACACACACACAGAACATAAGAAGGTGGAGGAAGAGATATCAAAGTTTCTTGGAATTCCCTGTCCTACATGTAAATCAACAGACAATGGAAAGACAAAATCAGACTAATCTGTATTATTTTCACATGTATAAATTATTATAGTCACTGCTGATTGTTTATCAAAAACGGTTAGTACCATCATTTTCAATAAACTAGATCTACTCTAACACAATATACATGTACATTTAGTGCATTTCTGCTGACCTGCACATACGCACAATAATGCTGTGGTCATCCTGACGTAAACATTAGGTCATTGTGACTAAAAATAGAACAATTATTGAGAACTCTATAAAAACCGCGGACTTGGTAAGAAAGTTCAGTCTCATCTGTTCCAACATTCGAGTCTCCGGCGCTTTCTCTCACAACTCCATGGAGCCAAGAGAGATGGTGTCGTGTGCAGTTGTGCAAGGTCCCCCCACACACTGACGCTTACTTCGCTTCCTTCGTCCAGCGTGCAGCCTGGCGTATGCCTACTGTTCACTGACAGAAACCCGCTCCTAGAGGCTTGTTACCACAGCGGCCACGCTATCACCAGTATCTGGTGCTCAGTGGCAGGTGACAGGTCCTCTTGGGGCACCCAGGTTGCACTGGTCATTATGACTGCCCTCCATGAGAGGGTGTGTTGTTTTGTACTGGTGTGGTCTGGGTACTTATACGTCTTCAGCTCAATATCCGATGTGGGACAGTCTACCTAATGGAGGTGCTGTAAGCGTTCAGTGGATGGGGGGATCTGTCATGCTCCATACAACACCATTTCATTTGGTCCATAGATCTCTACACTTGTGTATAATAATAATGCACTTCGTATTGATATGTATGACTAGACTTTTCATATATACATGTAGCCGAGATAAAACAAGAAAAGGTTCCGAGTTTTAACATGAAACAACTGAACCATCAAAATCTTGAAAAGTATAATAATGTAATCATGTATATGTAGTTATAGTACAAAGCAACTAACGAGTTCTAACAATACTGCACACATGTTCTAATGATGTCATTAACCCCTTGTTGACTACCAGGTCTACGGCAACTTCGGGTATAGTTGCACCCCTATAGACCAGCTCAAGTATTAGGGACTGCACATGGGAGAGAACACAGAGCAGTAAATAATTACACATTCAAGCTTTGCAGGCTAGCTCCATCCTGCACTTCCCATATCATGTGGAATTAGCTATTACATCATTGATGGAAGAACAATCACTCACCTGACATCTCTTTCCAATCATCCCAGTCTCACAAAGGGCTAAGAGGTGGTCGAATACTCTCTTCCTACGATACAGGTAGTAGTCTTCTTTGCAACGAAGACCATTTATAAGCAGCTGCAGCATCCACACTCGCTCTTTACTGTGCTGTGTGTGTGTGTGTGTGTGTGTGTGTGTGTGTGTGTGTGTGTGTATTGCAATCCACAACAGACACTTTTGACACAATAAGACTGTTTGACCAATGCAATCACAATGAACATGAAGTACTCACCTCAACACTAGAGCTATGTATCATGGTAGCAAATAGAGGTATCTCTTCCAGGTCCAGCATCGGCTTGTAAACAAGAAAATGACTGACTACAGCATATAGTGGACTCTCTACAAAACAAGAAGCATACGTTCATGAATAGACATGCTAACTGATCTCTAATATTATAACCAGATCATTTAAACCAACTTAGATTAAAGAAACTTTGATACTATAAGCACATGAAAATACAGGAACAATTAAATCCAGCCTGGACCTTTGGTAAGCTAAACATTGCTGACAATTATCCATGTATCACAAGACACAGTATGATGGAGTAGTGTTGAACACGTACCAGCATGGAGCAAAAGTGAAGCAGTTTTAGCAGCAAATGCAGTGAAAATGGACGGAAGTCTACAATCTTTCTCTTTGATTGTGTTCTTCAACACTTCAAGGAGAAGAGATACCTATGTGTGTGTGTGTGTGTGCATGCTCAACGATAAGTTAAATACACCTCCTGAACTCAGCCCATAGTACACATACTAGCTACCTGAGCTTTCTCTCTGAATCGACTTCCTTCCAAGTGTGTGCAGAAGAGTGACAGACCACACCCACCTGCAGATCGTACCCCCTCTACAGTAGAGCTCAATGATACAATCAGGTAACCAAGGCAACCAGAGTCAACAAACTGCCGACAGTCAACGACACAACCTGTATACGTCAAATGAGCATTAATTGTCAAGGAGTGGGCTTTTGATAGGATCAATGTTGCCTACAGGCCGGGAGTGATGGACAGTCCTCATGTATCTACTTACTAGGGTCAAGTTGCTGAGTTAGCAGTGGGAGAAGGAAGCAAGGGTCGTACAGTTCCGCCCCTCCATTGGAGCCACACCTACTACTAGAGTCTACCTCTGAGAATGGATTCTCCGGCTGAAACAAACGACAAACAAAACACATAATCCAACATGCAAAGGTTATAACGAGGTTACTCACATTTAGAGTAGTGTTGATAGGAAAGTGTTTAGTTGATTCCAATAGCATGTCTCGTTTCAGCTGACTAATCACTTCTTGCATTCCAGGCTGTTTCCATAGTAACCATCCTACTTCCTGCCTCTGTCTATAGTGTTCTACTGCTGCTGGTCCCCATAGGAATGGTCTGGTAACAAAGAACGAGAGAATGATAAGGTGATGTCGAGTTGTAGGGTTATAATTAGATTGTGCCCAACCTGTATCTTCTCAATGAGACTCCACCCACTTCATACTTGAATAACAGATAGAGCAAACCTCTATCTAGTGTGCGTGCGTGCGTGCGAGTGTGTGTGTGTGTGAAAAAGAGGTAAAGTACACTTGACTACTGAACTGTTAGCTCTGACAAAGACAAATTTGTCAAAACCTTTTTAAAATTCACTACAATTGCATACACAGATAAAGAAACTGGACAACGTGAAAGACTGACTACAGTGTTACCTGATATACACCTGGTGGCAGAATAGGCATTGAGTAGAACAGGAACATGAGAACTGTTGCCTAGGGACGGTCTCAGTTCAACCATGGACACAAGGAGCTCTATCAGACATTCTACAGGAAGAGTTGACACACTATACACGTACAGTACTGCAGTAGTTTGCTCCACACAATATTATTGTTAGGTACAGTGGAAACTGTGAACAAATGACACAATTACAACCAAACTAAAGATGCTCTTCCCTCTACTAAACACTGATCTACAATGCTAACACAGACTGGATCTCTGAAAAGAGATTCCATTCGAGACTCCACTGCACAATGTAGTCATGAGCACTTCGCTTCGTAATGTCAAATACTACAAATAAACAGTTCGTATTACTACACGACAAACAATAGTACCTTTCAACTCATTTTGATCTGAGTCAGCACATTCGTCGTCATCATGGTCATGTGATAAGCACATGACAGGAAGGAATTTGGAATGAGACCACACCTTCTCATACAGGGATTCCAACAACTCTGTGTGATCAGTCACAGATCCTTGTAAACCACACCCACTTGATACACTAGTAGATGTGTAAACAAGTTTAACAAGATGAGCAAGCAACCGTAGAACCAACGGAGAAGAGAAGCAGTGTCTATGAGAATAGAGGACAAGAAAAATTAAACAATGTGTACCCTACACTTGAGGTAGGATTTCAGGTACTCCCTTGGTATATATATATGCCTTTGATGTGGTCACTGGAATGTACAGAAGGCTTTGATCTCTGTGAATTACCCCTCCCCAAAACAGCTTTAATGATGAATCTGCCATGCCTTAGTCTAAGACTGAATTACAAAGCAAGGTTATTGCGTAATGGCAGATCGACACTTACACCCAGCAAACGTACTTCAGTGCAGTATGGAATAATTTCACCAGCTCGGTAGCTAGCAGGTCCGATGTCATGGCAACCGCAGATGACAAGAGGCAATGCTGCATATATGAATTAATACAAGAAATTGATGAAATCATCTTAGCTTAAGCTTACAAGAAAGTTAATGCACACACCTTTTCTGTTCTAATTAAACGAATGTCAATTTTTCTGAACATTTTCAAGACGACAAACAGTAAAAACAAGCTGAGTGTGCACTCTAACTAGATTAATGTTTCGTAAACAACTGCTAGGAATTTCCCATAAAACACAGAAACCTTGCTCTATAATGAACTTAACTTTCTTTAAATAGTCATGTTAGAATCATTATTGCCTGCAACTTCCTTTTCACAAATTACATCAAGGTTCTGTGCATGTCAAACCGAACTTATCACCAATCACTTCAGTGTGTTGCCACCATGTTTAAACTTAATAAACACACATGTAGGTTTTCATTGAACACAAAAACAAATACACTGACACAAAATCATTTTGAGGCAAAAATATTTCAAAGCCAGATCGACACTCTTGTAAGACACTCAAGATGACTATTAGAGAAAGGCTGTGTATACTGGTTCTTCTGATGGTGCCACTGATTGCTACCGGTAAGTATACCCTTGACATAGTGTCTACAAACATGCATGCAGTGCTCAAATAACAGTTTGAGAATTTTCCTTAGAATACGCCTGTACTCTAACTTTGTCATAGTATACTTGTAGTGTAGAATGATCAACTAAAAGTGCCTATCAATGTACATGTAATCGCTTTCTAGCTACGTGATTGGCTGAATGTCACATGACAGCACTAACTTTGTCATAGTATACCTCTATTGTAGAATGATCAACTAAAGGTGCCTATCAATTTCTACACCTATCAATGTACACGCATGTACGACTAAACACAACACTGGCGTTGGTATCATTACGTGTGATATGAGATGTAATACATTCAATACAGGTCAAGACAGCATGTTCTGTCTGAATGCAACTAACGGTATGAGACCACTCCCACCCTTTAGTAATGACTACCAAATGCGTATATCCATTGAGCCTATCCAAGCACTGATCACTAGCTACCAGTTCCAATGTAGTGGGCGTATCAACATGTGGGCAACATACGTGCGCCCTGGGGGTGCGTCTGAGACTTACTCCATACAGTTCCAAGTCTGGAGACTTGGTTTAAACGAATGTTACACTCTCGTTGGAAACAATACATTTCAAAATATAGAACTGTCCGGGGAACTATTTCAAGAAGTTGTGAACGATAACCAACAAATTCAAGTCCAACCAGGTGATGTGGTGGGCTATCATCTCACGTATGACGGAGTAGGATCACTAGTTAATCCTGTTGGTCTCCTATATTCTGAAATGTACACGACCGAGAGCGTCTGGCTCACGACGCTGAGCAGTCCGTGGACGGGGAACCTGTGTCCAAATCCTAACATTGATCACACCAACCAAGATGGATTACCACTGAGGACAGCCTTATTTAACGGACCTATCATAGCTATTGGGTTCTGTGAACGTGAGTCAAGCAATAATACTATTGAATTTAAAAAATCAGTAATTCACTATAGTTATTTGAGCACAGGTTTGGGCAGATAGACAGGTATTTATTAGCCAAGTAGGAGCCAGCAACATCCTCTACCAGTTCAAAGGTCCTTGCCATCTAAATTTAGCTCTGCCATCCTGCTGAAGTTAAACCATGGTGTAATAATTACAATGTAATGTAGTTAATAAGTATATCCAATGTTATTGCTATGTAGCCTCCTCATCCTGTGTGACCAATATCCCCATAGCCACACCCACAGCCACTCCCACAACTATAATCCCCACAGTCATACCTACCACAGGCCAAGGAGGACCAGTTGACATGGAGTTAAGTATAGGGGCTAGCGTTACAGCCATTCCCACTCCCACGACTACAACCCCCATTGCCACACCCACAACAGACCAAGAAGGACCAGCTGACACAGAGTTAATTATAGGGGCTAGCGTGGGAGGGGGGATTGGTGCACTTGTGCTAATATCCATGGTGACCATAGTCATAGTCGTGCTACTTTGGTGCAAGACGATTAGGAAAAGATCATTAAAGGAAAACGTGTCTGAGCAGGAAGTAGATAATGACCTCTATGATGTCATACAGGAAGTACACATGGACACACGTGAGGACAAGAGCAAAAATTTCACAAGCAAACTGGATGTTGACATGGAAGACAACGAAGCTTACATCAGCGTTAGAGTACTAGCAGCTACGAATCCAACCTCTCACGAGAGACCATCAACGGAAAAGGAGTCGCTAGTGACTAATTCGGCTTATATAGCGACGACCACTGGAGTGGAACTTACCACCAGGGAAGATACAGCGTCCAATCATGATGAAGAAGTCGATGAGTACATGCACATGGCCCCTCTGACAATAATGGCCGACAGTGAGGAAGATGATTGTGAGGGTAACGAATATGACTATGTCAGGAACATATGATATTCACACAAGTGGGTGTGGTTTTATACAACTAACATTATACACACTTTTTACAATTTCTGTAGTACATGTACAGCAATGTTATATAATGAACACCAAACAAGAAATTTACAAGTTGCTTTTTAAATTATATCATTTTCTGTCATGCATGGACACCAAAAATACCATTGTAATACCTACAACAGACAACAGTTTCTTAACATCTCCAAGAATAGGCAAACATTGAAAACTAACCTTCATAAAGCCGATGGCACTCCCTAAAAGCTTTTTTCTCTCGTCGTTACATCTCCTTGTGACCGCACTCTTCAAAAAGCTCATTTTTTCTTCATCACCACATCTGCTCTCTTGAAACAATGCCTCTAATGTCTGTAACATCCTCTTCAAGATAAGGGAGGAGAGAGAATGGTCAGTGAGGGAGTCTTGTTGGAAGGAGAGAGCCAAGGAGAGCTGGTACCTACAAGATGTAACAGCACAAACTGAAAAGTCAGATAGTTGAAACACTGTATACTTGGGTTTGAGCACTCAATTGTGCTTATTGGGACAATAATAGCAAGAAAGTTTGCACTTAACATTTGAGCAAATTTAATCAATTATGTTTTGAGTATATTAAGTTAAAACAGCATCGGACAAGAACAGTTCAACGTTCAGTACAGAACAAGCTTGGTATACTAACTAGTGTATACACAAATTACCTCGTCCAGCAGGTGGGAATCTTATTCCACTTCCCCAACAACTTCTGTAACTTCCTCACACCTGGTTGTGATGTATGTATAATTAGGGTACAATACAACAGTATACCAAATATAACAAACACAGCATACTAGTATAGCACACTGTGTATTAGAACATACTAGTACAGCACACTGTGTATTAGAACATACTAGTTTAGCACACTGTGTATTAGAACATACTAGTTTAGCACACTGTGTATTAGAACATACTAGTTTAGCACACTGTGTATTAGAACATACTAGTACAGCACACTGTGTATTAGAACATACTAGTACAGCACACTGTGTATTAGAACATACTAGTATAGCACACTGTGTATTAGAACATACTAGTATAGCACACTTTGTATTAGAACATACTAGTTTAGCACACTGTGTATTAGAACATATTAGTACAGCACACTGTGTATTAGAACTGTATGTATGCTAATTACTATTTTAACATCCGTACCAGAACATGCCCATACCTTTAGGCAGTAGTGAAGTGAGGGAGGTCAGGATAGTGGAACACACGACCTGATATACGGAAAGTTGTGTGTTGTAATTTAAATATTATAGTATACAGTTTACATGACAATGACTACTACAACAGCTGCCTATATAGCACATATTATAGTACATTAGTACACTCAACTACAACAGCTGACTATATAGCACATATTATGTACATTAGTACACTCAACTACAACCATCAAGGTCTTTATGAAAATACATTTCAAGCTGGAGTAGGTAATGGGAATTCTCTGATTAATTATAACGACAAAGACTCAGATTGAAACATCAAGAAAAACAGTAAGCTGGTATCTGAGAATCCACCTTAAAATATGAGGTCTATTATAGACAAGAGGTTGACTCACAATATTATCTTGGCAATACGAAGCTGTGTCTGTGATAACTTCTGAACAGACTGGCCACACTCGTTTGCCAAATATCTTTACTGCTTCTTTCTCCTCAATGGCCTCTGGTTTGTCCTTACCTCTCCGTATCAGATGGTCAAGATATGAGGACAGTACCTTGAGACGATACAGCTGTTGACTTTCTAAAAATGAGCGGTGTCTTTCATCTTTCATCTTTGGAACGGAGTCAAGATGTTCGCAAAGTTCACTAAGAAGTGTGGTTTTGAAAAAAGAAACTGTAGACATTTCAAACAAGACAGCTGCTATTTTGGCAGAGAAGGGAGAAGGAAACTGAACACAGTGTTTGAGAAGCTTAGTCATTGATTTGTCTGAAAGGGCAGGAGTTACAATGCTTGGCTTGCAGAAGACAAGGTCGGCACTTTGAGAGGACATTTGTGAAGATTCAAGCAAAGCTTTAGCTCGAGAATTGTGAGTACAACTGTCATGTAATCGAGTAAAAATTTCATTGAGTTTGTCAGAAATGAACGAACAGGACATTATAACAGTTTGACGACTAACTAACCAGTGTGCATCTAGATGGTCAGGTTTTACGACAGCTGAGTAGTTATTTGGGGGAGGTGTGAGTTTTGAGGATGAGTTTTGATGGCAGTCAGTAAACTGAGTAGAGAAGAGTGAGTGTAAGCTAGACATAAAAACATCCTTCTCCTCTCGAACAGTGCTGACAGCATCACAACTGCCCTGAGTCATGGCAGCCACTTGTGTGCCAGTTACAGTTGTTGAATCAAGCCTCTCCTTCAAGACTGTGTAGATAGCAGAATACAGCTCAACACCTGTAGATCTCACGGCAAACTCCACAATATTTTCAAGAGCCTTCCTAGAGACACATAATCCAGTTTCATTAGCAGTGTTGGAGCAAACAACTGGCCACTCTCTATCCATATAATCGTCATCTTCTGCTTGTCTAGCACGAGCTGGATCTATCAGAACATCGAGAATGGTTGCTAGAAGGTCTATGCAGACTTGAGTCGACACTATATCTGGGAGAAGTGTCTCTATGAACTTATTGGCCATTCGGTTGTCAATGCAGTCACAGAGGTCATGCATATGATCACCAAGAAGACCACCTATGAAACAGTAGTAGATATTCACTAATGACCGCATGTACACATGAACATTTAGTAATGGTTGATGTATTGCAATCCACAATTGAAAAAAAAAAGACAGCACAGTACATGCAGTGGTTGCTATGGAGACGGTGTGCCTTAACTTGGGGATATCTATTATCACCAATCAGAGTAGAGTAGCAAGGTCTTCAGTAGGCGTGGTGACCACACCCATCAGGTTCTTGATCATCGGTACTCATCATATTGGTGGACATACCAGTATATTAATTCAGAGAGGGTTGGAAATGCTCCCAGACACCCTGAGGGCCCACTTATATACACTTACGACCAAAGCATTTCTCCCACCCTAGGTATGGAACCCAACCTAAGCTCAAATAAGGTTTGAAAATGACCAGACTGTGGATACTCTACAGTCACTATGGGTACACAAATACAAAAGACAAGATGTACTATCAAGGTAAAGATAGAGTGGACATTGGGTTCTGTGTGTTCCCTGTTGAATACACACAAACACAGTGACAGTTGATTACCAATTATCTCCTCTTCAAGACAAGCATTTTTAAAGAAGAATGATAAGTATTGGAGCAACTGTTCAGCAATGAATTTGATACTGTCGTATGTCTTGACCTCTGGAAAATGGCGGACACCAGTCCTTACGAGTTCCCCGACCTTTTCATTGAAAAGGAGTGTGTAGTCAGTGTTTCGTCGTTGCTTTGGTAATTTGCTTTTGGTGTCTTTTTTTTGTTTGTGTTTCCGTGAAGATGATGAATACAAATCAAAATCATCGGGAAAAGGTGGTTCTTTCACTGGAAGAAAAGCCTCTCTAATTAACCGACTCTCAAATATTTCACACAAAATAAGCTTATACTCAACTTCAGTGGTCGAAGTAGAATGCACAACAGAAGAAGATTGTTTGGAGGAGGTGGCCATTTTTGCTAATGCCTCGAAAAGTAAATCAAACAAGAACGTCACATCATACTCAGTTCCTACTCTTGAGTCCTGCAAATAGAAAAATAAAGGACACACACAGATACTCATGGTACAATCTATTAATTACAGGGAGCTTGGATCCTGAAATTATGCTGATGTCAGCAAACACGGCTAGTAATAAAAACTGTGTACATACTGTTGATACATACATCAAGTCCTATTAGTTACATACCTGACAAGACTTCCACAGTCTCCATAGCAACATCAACAATGCTCTTACAGAACAGTGAAACTCTTCATCACTAACACAGAGAACTTCAAACCTCTCTGAAATACGACCTTTGACCTCATTGGCAACAACCAATGTGTAACTTTTATCTTGTCCTTTAACACCTCCTGAGAGGAGAGAAAGGAACGACTGTTTCTTCTTTTCGAGTACTGGGTTGCTCTCTGACTCAAAGACTGGCCCAAGGTGGCGGTGAACAAAACTTGCTGACTCATCAGAATTAGAGACCAGTAGAAGTTTACGAATCAAGTTGGTTGTGAACTTCATCTCCAATGGACCTGCAAGGTTGTCATAGAGATATAGATATAAAATCATTACAGTCGTGCAATCTTTATGACTTGCAATTAACGTTTACCGTTAGAGCTGCATGTATGAGAGCGTAATATGCAGCACATAATAAAAGATTCAAATGAAGAATCCATTCCATTAACTCACTGCTGTCCGGGAGAGTTAAGGAGAGCAAACTATGGATGAGGGGGGATACTTTGTCACTTTCAGGCTCGCTGTTGTCTTCATTGTGTGTCACATGACTGTCACATGGCTCAGAAATCTCTGGGATTATGAGTGGGGCAGCTATTTCAAAAGAAATGAAATAAACAAGCACCGTAACGCTCACAAAACACAATTAAAACTTCCAACTTCACATGCATATCATGAAGGTGTTCTTGACTGACGATTTCATATCAGAACAAAATGCATGATAAATAGCTACACACTATATACAGGGGTTGGAGGAAACAGTCATCGACCTGCATCGACGTTGAGTAGTTCCACTTACCAAGTATCTCTTTCAAATTGGAACATCTCTGCTCTTTTGGACGGGGGATAGCTTTAATTTCAGAATGAAACTTTGACTCGACCTTTATTGCCGTCAATAAAACCTTAGTAACAAAGTTCACCAAGAGTTCATTATCCTCAAGAGTGGAGGTGTGGCATTCCTTCAGTGTGAGTAAGATGATGGAAACCTCACAGCTGTAGCCTCGGAGGATATCCATGGAAACCAGCAACTGCAATTTACAGCAGAGAGTAATCATGGATTAAGTTACAAAGATATACTAATAATATTCATAATCAACATGTGTGGGACATGTACTTCATGAATAATCACCTCACATAACCCTACACTGAATTCTGAGTAACCAATATTCCAGGCTATGAATATTATTATTATAAACAAGACACACCTCCTAACCTGATCATTCTCAGTAAACAGCATAATATTTATAAAGAGGTGACTACAACAAAAACAAGAGTAGATCACTAAGAGCTAGCTACCATAATATTATTATGGCTACTAATACAGAGACTAGAGGGGGGTATGAATACAAATTTGTGGAGGAGCCCCCAGATAGTCTCAATTGTCTAATCTGCCTCTCCGTTGTCAAGCAACCTCAACAGCATACTGAATGTGGGAAGCTGTTCTGTTTGAGTTGTATCACTGAACACAGAAAGACAAGCCGTGAATGTCCTCACTGTAGACAGGACCTGAAAACCTTCAGTGATCGCAAAAGTAAGTTTCGTTACTATTCATCTTGAACAGTGTATAATTATATTAAACAATACATTATATACAGGTGCACAAGAGGTAAATGCCCTGAAGGTTAGGTGTGAGAGCCTCATCAATGGCTGTGAGTGGGTGGGCGAACTGAGTTATATCAATTATTGTTCCCTGCCCTAACGAGTGTGAGATAAAGAAACTCTTGCGCAAAAATTTTGACAGTCACATAACGGAGTGTCCAAGACGCCAGTACAAATGTCCACACTGCGACGAGATTGGTCGATACCAAGAACGAACAACCAATCACCTTGACAACTGCCTAAAGGTCGAGGTCCAATGTCCAAACGCTGAGTGCAAAGACAAAATTCTTCGTTGTGATGTTGCTGCTCATCGCTCTGTCTGTGGATATCAACAAGTCCAATGCAAGTTCACTGAGTTTGGGTGTGAAATGAGAGTGATCAGGAAAGATATGAAGGCTCGCGAGGAAGATGACCAGCTACATCTTCAGATCACGAAAGAGAAAGTACTTGAGCTGACAAAAATAGCTAGGAAACCCAACTCACCTACTGTCTTCAAATTCAAACGGTTTAACGAACACAAAGAGCAGAAAAAAACTTTTTTTAGCCCACCATTTTACTCGAGCCAAACTGGTTACAGGTTCAATATCAGAGTTGACGCTGCCGGTGAAGATGATGCTCATGATGATGACAATGACACCAACATCTCTGTCTTTGTGTATCTACAGAAGGGGAGAAACGATGACTCCCTCACCTGGCCATTCAGAGGGTCAGTTACTGTGGAGTTACTTAACCAACTGGAAGACAGAAACCATAGAAAAGTGATCCTAGATTATTCAACACGCAGAGAAGCGGCGGCAGGAATTAGAAACACAGGATGGGGGTTTTCAAACTTTATACATCACACACAACTTGGTCACCAGCCTAGCATTAACCGTCAGCATCTCAAAGACAACACTCTAGTCTTCAGAGTTTCTGTTGAAATACCAGACTACAAACCGTGGTTGGAGAGTACAGTCTAGACATGAGTGAACAACAAACAGTTACATAACAGAGAGAATATTTTATTAACTCCATATTAATTAACAGGTATGCCTCTGATATCATTACTGCTTTGACACCTACCAGGTGACTGTCATTTTCTGGCTAACAACGAATGTGTGTGGTAAAGTACTTGTGTTGTTATGTAAGTATTGTAGTTCTGTACACTAGCTGTATTGTAACTTCACATAATATTATAATATGTACAAACTCTGTAATGGTTACACAATAAAACAGAATGATCAAACTGTCCTGAACAATAACTAAGCATTCTATGAACTATGAATACACTAAACAAGGCAATCTGGATATGCACACCTGGCTTTTTGATGAGTATGACATTGTGGTATCAAGGCACTAGACACCACTAATACGATCAGGGAGTATACCAATGGATCACCACAAAAACCACATATATTATTTAAAGATCGATGTTCTGTTTTGAATTTTCTAACCCTGTTTGTGTCATTATAAACTTTATGTAAGCAAGCATTGTATCACGGAATTAAAAACAACTTCACATAATACACAAGTATTGCCAATAATATTATGAACCTACATAGTCGATAAATATTAAAGGAATAGAGACTTAACACCTGCATTACTTGAAGGTTACAGAGTATGAAAACAGTGCTACAATCAGTCCTAGTCAACCACCATTAAGTAAGGGGTTGATACAACTTGCAATACAGACACCCACATACATGTAGCGATTACAACAAGGGCAAAATAAGGAATTAAGGGTGCTCGGTCATGACAACCACACTACTACAATGGAATGTAATTAAAACCATAGATAATGATATTCATAAACCGAAAATCCAGCAGCTAGTACAAGCGCTCTATGTAAAATACATA